>JANYJZ010000020.1 GCA_025358305.1 Ignavibacteriota bacterium | reverse complement strand
TCGTTGAGTAGTAAAATGGCGCAGTAGTGTGCAGGCTATGTGAGTCCAAGCCGTTTCTCTCCTTTCGGGTCGAGTGTCCCGCTCAAGCAAGCCATCACCGCTGTTTCCATTAGACCCTCTTCGATTCCGTACGTGAGGTTTTCCCTCATACGGCTCTCCTGAATGACGTGCACAACAAAGCTTAAAGCCGTTGCGTGCGGTAGTTGTAATACAGTCCGAGCCCTCCGTAGATATAGTCGGAGCTGACTCTACCTTTCCAACCATATCCACCGTGTCCGCGTTGCCGCTGGATAACACGACGCACGCGTTTATTGACGAAGTGCGCGAGCTTCCGTAATACTTCTCCGGCATTGCCAAGTCTGTAGTAACCAACCCACCCTCGCAGATATCGATTGACATTCCCCACCTGCGCTTTTACCTTCAAGGGTATTGAGTGGTTGATGAGTGTCCGTAGTCTGTCTCGACACTTCTGTTGGCTCTTTGGACTTGGATATACCAGTATAAGCCGTTTCTTCCTTTTCCTGTCTCTGACATGGTGGAACCGGAACCCGAGGAAGTCCACTTTCTCCCCTTCAACCATGCTCACGCTTCGTGTCTTTTCCCGGTTGAGAGTCAACCCCAGCTTCTTTGTGTATCGTTCAAGCAGGGCGATCCCTTTTTCGAGTCCTTTCTGTGCAAGTATCAACATGTCATCGGCGTATCTCACTAGGTGGATGGAACCATCGCTGATGTTTCCAAGTCCACCTCGCTCGAACGCCTGATCAACAGGATTCAGATAGATGTTCGCCAGTATCGGACTTATAACTCCTCCTTGGGGTGTCCCTCGTTTACTTTGCCGATGTTGTCCGTCCTCGACATAACCGCAGCTGAGCCACTGTTTGATGACGTGCAAGATCTGCCCATCAGATACTCGACGGGCAACAAGCCGCATCAACTTCCAATGCTCAACCGTGTCAAAGAACTTCTCAAGATCGACATCGTACACTTCGGTGCATCCCCAGTTGAGGTATTTGTATATCTCCCTGATCGCCCCGTGTGCACTCCGTTTGGGACGGAACCCGAAGCTTGAGTCAGCAAAGTCTGCCTCAAAGACGGGCTCCAGTATCAACAGGAATGCCGTCTGCACGATCCGGTCGCGAACGGTCGGGATGCCCAACGGGCGTTCGGTTCCATTCGGTTTCGGGATATACACCCTCTTGACTGGCAACGGCGTATACTGCCGCTCTTTCAGTTCGAGCTGAAGTTCTGCCAAGTATCCGGCTACTCCCTTCCGTTCCACATCTTCGAAGGTTTCTTCGTCCACCCCGCAGGTTCCACCATTGGCTTTTGCCCGCGTGTAGGCTTCGGCCAATATATCCGTACGGAACGTCTTGTCGTACAGACTGTAGAAGCGATACTTCGGCTCCGCTTTCGCTTTGTTGTGTAGCGACCGCTGAAGCTCCTGGACCTTACTTCCTGTGTTTGGTAGCTCTCGCAATCACACGTCCTTTTCGTTTCTTTAGTCGCTTGTAATTCAGCAGGGGTTCTTCCCTCCGGGTACGTTATGTTGCATACCCATCAACAGTACTATAACCCCATCCGCGGCCTTCTAAAAAAAATAACTGACTTCCTCTCACTTCGTTTCCTTATAGAGAGGCTCTTTCGCTTGTTCATCTCATGTGTGGCGTATCATGCTCGAACAAGGTCAGCGAAGGCTTTCCCAAGTCCCGTTCCCAATCTATCATGACCATGTCGTCGCTGGCACTCCGGAGGTGCTCGCTCGGCCTTCTCTGTTTGTTTGCCGTGCGAGTGCTGACTTCGTCCATCAAATAGGGACTCGTCCACCTCTGTTGATCTTTACGAAGCTACTTGTGCGTTCGCTTTCGCTACAACCTGGTCTTTTGCGTAGCACCCTTACAGGTTACATTGTCGAGTCGCTTAATGTGAGGCTGTTGCCAGCCGCGCACCGACTCCTCGCTACATGGTTCACAGAGTTTTACCACGGTCGGGACTTGGACAACGAGCGCCCTCGTTGCCCTCACCCGACAAGATTGAGTACAGTTTACCTTGGCACACTATTTGATGAGCACCAGCTTCTGCGTCGACGCGAAGTGTGCGCCACTTCCGTCGAGGCCCCTCGCCTCGAGCCTGCAGAGATAGACTCCGCTCGAACTTCCTGCCGCGTTCCACGAAGCCGACTTCATGCCCGCAGATTCTGTCCCATTGACAAGCGTTGCGACGGCCCGGCCCAGCATGTCATAGATCGTCAGTGTGACGGCGCTCGCCGCCGGAAGTTCATACCGGATGACCGTCGAGGGGTTGAACGGATTCGGATACGCTTGGAGTAGCGCATAATGGATCGGAAGGAGCTCCGCGGTCTCGTCTCCGGCGGGAGGCGCAGGAGGTGCTTCGTCGGTCGGGATGACCCGTATGCGTGCGGAGGGCAACGCGGCCGGAGTCGTGGAAAGGATGAGCGTGCCGGCGCCCCCCACCTTCACCCAGTATCCCGACCCGGGTTGGATGGAGTCCGCCGTAAGGTACGAGCCTGCGTACGCGAAGAACTGGCTCGTGACCAGGCCCGGCGGGTCGCTCGTGATCGTTGCGACCGGGACCGGATCGGTGATCGAGCCGATCATGTTCCAGCCAGCGCTCACCGCGATCGAGTCGACCGTCAGCGCAGTGCCGTCGATCGAGGCGTGTTGACCGGAAGCGGCGGAGAACTTGATCCAGTAGCCGGCCCCGTTGGCAAGCCTCCCGTCTTGGGCGTACGATCCCCCGGGCGTGTACCGGAACGCTGCACTCTGCGCGCCTGGATAGAGGACCTGCACCGAGTCGTTCTCGGCCGTGACCGGGTTCGCAACGAGGTTCCAGAGCTTGTTCAACGCGACATCGACCGATACGATGCCCGCAGGAAGGAGCGTGTACCGGAACGCCGACCGGCCATGGGTGAAGGCCACGAGCTTTCTGTCCCCCGTATGGAACGCGAGGTCGTGCACGGGAACTTCCGGCAGGCCGGTCCCCAGGACGCTCCACGACGCGCCGAGGTTCGTGCTCCGCATGACGTTGAGGTCCGTCGCGATGAACAACGTCGAACGGTTCGCGGGATCGACGACGACGTCGTTGAGGGGTATATTGGGAAGCCCGGTCCCGATGTTCGTCCAGGTATTCCCAAAGTTCGTCGTGCGGTAGATATGGCCCGCGTAGTCGTTCTCAATGAAGCCCGAGAGCGTCACGTAGGCGATGCGGGAGGAATCCGGGTCGACGGTGACGCGAGTGACCCAGTGGAGCGGGAGCGTCGAGGAGATGTCGGTCCAGGCTCCTCCCCCGTTCGTTGTGACCCACACCCTGCCGTCGTCCGTGCCCACGTAGATGACCGACGAATCGGTTTGGGAGACGTCGATCGTGGAGATCGTCCCGACGCGTCCGCCGTTGCCGAAGGTGAGATCGCCGCTGATGGCGGTCCAGACTTGCATGTGATTCGTCGTGCGGTAGACTCGCTGCGAGCCGGTGTAGAGCGTCTTAGGATGCTCGAGGTCCATCGCAATGGGCGTCTCCCAGTTCCAGCGATCGCCGCCGATCATGCCGTTCGTCCCGCCGAAGAAGCCGACGCCGCCATTGATGGAGTATCCGAGGCCGCCGTTCTGCGCTTCCGCGTAGACGTAGTTCGAATCCGTCGGGTCGATGAGGCAGTAGAACCCGTCGCAGCAGTACATGTACGTCCAGTTGTTCACCACGCCGTTCGACGTCTGCATGGAGTTGTTGTCCTGCGCGCCGCCGAGGATCCGATTCGAATTTTGCGCCGAGACCGCTCCCGCGTAGAACTGCGTGATCGGAAGGTTGTACGACTTCTCCCAGCTCGAGCCGCCGTCGGTCGACGTGAAGATGCCGCCGTCGTTTCCGATGACCATCTTGTTGGGATCCGACGGGGCGTACACAATCACGTGGTAGTCGGGATGGGCAAAGCCGGAAATGGAGGCAGGCCCGAACGTCGTCCCGCCGTTCGTCGACGCATAGAGCGTCGTCATGCCGGCCCAGACATGGGTCGGGTCCATCGGATCGACGGTCACGACATTATTGTACCAGACCTGGCCCTCTCCGGCGCCGGTCCCGTCGTAGCCAAGCGCCCAGGTATTGCCCCGGTTGGTGCTCTTATACATTCCGCCCCACCCTACCCCGGACTGCGTCAGGGCGTACATGACAGTCGGATTTGAGGGAGCAAACGTGAAAGAGATCCTCCCGAGGTTGGGGTCGTTGTTGGGAAACGCGCCGGCGATCGTGAGCCAGCTCGTCCCGCCGTCATCCGAGAGGTAGAGCCCGCTCGCGGCCCCCGTAATGACCGACACGTGCGGCGTTCGGTAGCGCGTCCACATGGCCGCGAAGACCCGGCCCGTATCGAGCGGATCGATCGCGACGTCGATCCCGCAGGTGGTATCATTGAGAAAGAGGACCTGGTTCCAGGTCGCTCCGCGGTTCGTCGATTTGAATACCCCGCGCTCGGTCGTTCTCGCGCGGTAGAGTCCGACCGCGGCAACGTAGATCGTCTGCGGGTTGAGGGGATTGATGGCGATCTTCGCCGTGTAGCCGATGTCCGTCAGCCCGATATTGGCCCAGGTCGCCCCTGCGTCGGTGGAGCGCCAGACGCCGTTGCCAGGGTAGGTGGCGACCCCCGCGGGGGAATTCTCGCCCGTGCCGACGTAGATGGTGTTCGGATCGCCCGGCTCGAAGGCGAGCGCGCCGATGGAAAAGCTTTCATTGAAGACGTTCGCCCATGTGCCCCCGAAATCGGTCGACTTCCACAGGCCGCCGGAGGCCGCTCCCGCATAGATGATGTCGGGGTTCGTTGGATGAATTAAAAGAGCCATGATCCTCCCGCCAATGTTGCTCGGACCCAAGAGGGACCAGGCGGAGGCGGAGTTCACTTCGCCGATGCGCTCCTTCGACGAGAACCTGCTCCGCATCGTCTGGCGCATCCGCTCCGCGGCCTGGCGCGGAATGTCAGCGTCGGGGTAGCTTCGCTGCGTCATGAACCAGTCGTTGTCGAGCCCGGCATCGCCCGATTCAAACGCTTCGGTGTGCGCTGAGACGGCGTTCGTTCGGAGATTCGCCGCGGATGGCGATCTCTCCCCGGCCTGTCGAAGGACGATCGTGAAACATCCGGCGGCGGTAACGGCAATGAGGAAAACATGGAAAGCGAAGCGGCGTTGGCTCACGAGCTCGGTCCTTTCATCAGTGTAGGGATCCACACGGAAGTCCCCCTGTGTGCATCGTGTGATAAATGTAGCAACAATCGGGATAAATTCCAATGGAGGGAGAAGATGATTCGGGGAAGGCGAAGACGGAACGACCCTGATGCGCCTCCGCGAGCCTGCCGTCGTCAAAGGGATACCGGGCTAGTTCTGCAGGCCGACCCTCTTCTGGAGAGCGGCGAAGCGCGGGTCAGAGCGAAGCGGATCCAGAAACGGGTCGACATTGAGCTTGTGAAGGTTCCAATCGTGTTCATTGAAAGCATGTTCAAGCTCGGAAAACGCCAGATCTTTCTCTCCCAGAGCGGCGTACATCGTGGCCAGTGTATAGGACATGACATACCGCGTTTTGGCGAGTTCCTTCAGCCGCCGGATCATCTCCTCGGCGTCGCGCTTTCGGCCCGTCTTCGCATAGGCATAACCGGCATTCTGAAGGCTTGACTGGTTCGTGGAATCAACCTTCAGCTGCCCTTCGGAGAGCGCGATGGCTTCTGCGTACATGCCGTTCCCGAGGTAGGCTTCGCAGAGGATCCAAATTCCAAGGACGAAGTTTGGCTCGAGATCATGCGTCTTCTTGGCCTGGTCCAGGGCCAGGTCATACTGCCGTGCGGCGTAGTACGTCGAAGAAAGGATCGCGCCCATCGTCAGGTCGAGCGGCTCTCCCGCCAACGCCCGCTTGAGCTCGGCGATCGCTTCAGTGGAGCGTCCCAGCGGGGAAAGGTACATCTGCCCGTACCGGAAATGCGGCGCGGAGCTGTTCGAATCGAGTTCGATCGCCTTCTTGAATTCCCGCTCCGCCCCCGCCCAGTCCCAGTCGTAGGCGACAAGCAAGTTCGCGAGCGCCGTGTGGGCTTCCGGGAGCGTCGGATCGATCTCGAGCGCCTTCATCGCCGCCGCCTTCGCCTGAGGGAACGCTTCCTTCGGCGAGCAGTAGGGATAGGACGGCATCTGGTTGTACGCTTCGGCGATCCTCGCGTAGGCGAGCGCGAACTTCGGGTCGAGCGCTATCGCCTGCCGATAGCATTCGATCGCGCGCAGGATCTCGGCCTCGGTCCGCTTCGCGAAGTGGTAGCGGCCTTTCAGGTAGAGCTGATACGCATCATTATTCTCCGTGTAGTGCTTCGTCAGGCCGGTCGCCCCCTCGCCGGAGAGCCGCACCTGGAGCTTCTGGGCGATCTCCGTCGCGATCTCGCGCTGCGTCGAGAGGAGCTCCGCGAGTTTGCGCTCGTATTGCTCGCCCCAGAGGAGATTGTTGTTGCGTACGTCGACGAGTTCGACGCTGATCGCGAGCATGTCGCCGCGCTGAACGATGCGTCCCGACATCACCGCGCTCACGCCGAGGTCCTTGCCCGCCTGGATCGGGTCGGTCTCCTTGCTCTTGTACCGCATGACGGAGCTTGTCGGGCTCACCTTGAGTCCGGGGAGTTGCGACAGCCGATAGATGAGCGATTCGGTAAGGCCGTCGGAGAGGTACTCCGTGTCCGCGTCCGAACTCTTGTTCTGGAACGGCAAGACGGCAACGGAGATGATCCGTTGGTCGGGCGTCCGGTAGAAGAGGAACCAGGCCGCCGAAGCCGCGAGGACGATGATCGCGCCGACGAGGATCCAGCGCAAAAGCAACGGACCCGGGCGGCCCGCCGGCAGAGCGTCCGAGACATGCCGGCTCTCGGACCGGTGCATCTCCTCCGGCTTCAGGACGCGCGTCGTCTCTTTCCGGAGCCTCCGGAGCTCACTCACCATATCGTCCACATGCTGGTACCTGTCAGCGGGGTCCTTCTCGAGAGCTCGGCGGATGATCCGGTCGAGTTCCGGTGAGAGATCTTGGCGGTACTTCAGGGCGGACTCCGGCTCTTCGTTCACGATGGAATACATGAGCGCAGCCTCGTGTTCGCCGCGGAACGGGATGTGCCCGGTAAGCATCTCGAACAGGACGACGCCGTAGGAAAAGATATCCGATCGGGCGTTCACTTCGCCGCCCTGGAGCTGTTCGGGCGCCATGTACGCGAGCGTCCCGACGGTGCTGGAGGTCTTGGTGAGCTTCATCGAGCCCTTGAGCTTTGCGAGCCCGAAGTCCATCACCTTCACCTGGTTCTTCGAATTCACCATTATATTGTCGCACTTGATATCGCGGTGGACGATCCCCTTCTCGTGCGCTTCGTGAAGCGCTTCACCAATCTGGAGCGCGTACGCGAGAGCCTCCTGCAATCCGGAGAGCGGAAGCTTCCGTTTGATCGTCGCGCCGTCGACGTACTCCATGACGATGAACTGCCGACCGTCTTCCTCCTTGATGTCGTAGATCGTGCAGACGTTCGGATGGTTGAGCGCGGAGGCGGCCCGCGCCTCCTGGAGAAAGCGCGCCTGTTCCGCCTCCGTGGCAACGAGGTGGTGCGGGAGGAACTTCAGCGCGACGACGCGGTCGAGCTTCATGTCCTGGGCCTTGTATACCACTCCCATGCCGCCTTCGCCGAGCTTCTCAAGGATCTTGTACTGGGAAATCGTCTGTCCGATCACGCCGTTCTCTACCGAGTAGTTGAGCCAAAAAACGCTCGTAAAGGTAAACAAAATCCCCTCAATCCTCAAATGAGTTCGAGAAGCGCATCTGGCGTGTCGCCGTGCACCCGAATCTCCTCCTCTTGATCGAGGGTGGGGGTCGTCCGGGAAGAGCGACGGGTCAGGAGAGGAAAAAGGGATGGGAATGAGTGCAACGAAGGTCTTGGGCGGGCACTGTATTGGACCGGCTCGCCGGCGGCCTCGCGCCCGGACCTCCGCAGAAAGACGTTCCTTTCGGCACGAGGCGCCGGGCACAAGATGGAGGAAGACGGGGGGGGGATCTACCGCAGAAGGAGCATCGGCATACTCTTGCGGACCGAGCCAGCCTCGAGCAGGCAGTAATAGACCCCGCTCGGCATGCCGGATGCATCCCAGACGGCCGATTTGTCCCCGGCTGTATCGATGCGGTCAACGAGGACCTCAACCGCTTCGCCGAGGACGTTGTAGATCCTGAGCGTCACGCGCGATCCTACAGGGAGATGGTACCGGATCGTCGTCGACGGGTTGAACGGGTTCGGGTAATTTTGAAGAAGTGCATATTCCCCTGGCATCAGACCGTCGGGCGAAGCGGAGAAACGGAGCAAGAGCCGTGGCGGCGGCGTTTCGATGACGACCGTGCTCCCGGTGCCGAGCGTCCGGACCTCGGCACCCAGAACGAGCGATGCTCGTTCACCTGGAAGCGGAGTGCTTTTCCATTCGACACGCACGGGATAACGGACCGTCTGAAAAAGAATGGGAAACTCGCTCTCGCCGGAAGTATCCGCGACCGCCGCAACGTCGTTCGATGCGAACCGTATGTCGTACGCTCCCGCCGGGGGCGCTGGGGGAAGCTCCCCGCCTCCGCCGGTCCCGGCCCGACGCAAGAGCGGGAGTTCCGACAAGCGGCCGATTGCATCGGTGAAGAGCAGTCGTCCGATCTCTTCCCCTGGCGGGTCCTTCGGCAGCGCAACGGGAAGCGCTGCAGGATAGAAGACCGAGGCGATGATCCTTCCCGACTGAGACACCTTCACCCAATACGCCTTCCCCGGCAGAAGTGTCCGTGAGGAGACATACCCGCTGTCGGCGCTGTAGGCATAGAAGCTTGATTGGAGGATCCCGGAGGGGACCGTCTTGAGGGATGAGGAGTCGACCGGGTAGCCGATCGAGCCGATCATGTTCCACTTCGCGTTCACCTTGAACGTGTCCTTGAGGAGCACGGTGCCGTTGAGCATGAACGTACGCGCCGAATCGAACTTCGACCAGTAACCGGAGCCGTGACGGATCGAATCGGTCCGGTAATACCCTCCGTTGTATCCGAATGTCCTCCCTCCCGCTCCCGGGTAGATCGAATCGGGGTGCGTCGCGGCGAGCTCTCGCGGAACGGAGACCATGTTCCAGGAAGGTGTCACCGGGAAGCTGTTCGTCGCGGCGGTCGCCCCCGCGCCGATCGTGACGCTGTCGATGTACCAGCCGTCAGCCGGGAGGCCCGCGCCGGTATTGAGCCGGAACCGGATCGTCGCCGTGTCGCCCGCGTACGGCGCAAGATCGAGCGTGAATTTCACCCAGTCCGACGGGTCCGCCACGCCGTCCGCCCATTGGGGGAACTGGAACCAGTTGAACGTCTTGAGGGTCGTGAACGTCGCGCGGTGATCGGTACTGATCTCGACATAAGCGAAGTGACCGCCCCGGACGATCGCGATGTTCTCGAACTGGAGAACGTAGCGTGAACCGATGATGACGGGCGGCAAGAGGACCGACGTGTTCTGACCGGTCGCGTAGTTCCCTCCGGGGCTGTCGGTGAGAGAATGCGATCCGTCGTAGGAGCGTGCCGACGTCGTGTCCCAGGTCCCCGTCGCGTAGATGCCTCCGCGGCCGTTCTCGAACGACTCCGTATAGGAGGTCGTGACCCCGCCGAACCCGAAGAGCGATGCCGTCGACGCGCTCGGGTGCGCGGGGGACTCGTTGTCGACCGCCTTGAGCGCGTACACGTGGTACCCGAGGGCCGTATCGTTGAAGGACCTCGCCTGGGCGGTATCCCCGGTCGAGAGCGCGATGCTGTCGAGAATCAACCCGTCCCGGTAGATGAGGATCTTCGCGAGATCGTTCAGCGGGGTACCGTCGGCCTGCCGCGAGGGGTTGAACCATTGCAGGACGACGCCGCTGAGACCGTCCAATGCGACAAACCCGGCCGGAGGCCGGGGGAATGCGCTGCCTCCCGCAATAGCGCTTGCGGGCACCGGCGGACTCGAATCATTGACGGTCACGGCGAAGAACAGGTACGAGTACGGCTGGTGGAGCGCCAGGCCGGTATCGGTGAACGAACCGACCCCCGAATCGACGCTCGCAATCAGCACGGCGTCGCGGTAGATGTGGATCTTGAACGCCGTGAGCGGCGAGCCGCTGAAGAGCTGCGTCGGATCGACCCACGAGAGCGCGATCGACGACGGCGTCAAAAAATCGCTGTACACCTTGACGTTCGTCGGAGGCTGCGGTGCATTGAGATGCGTGCGGATGTAGAGCGACGACCGGGACCTGCCGCCGTAGGCGCCCATGTCGTTCCGCAAGGTCCCGCGCGAGGGGAAGAGCGCGGAGCCGGGAGTCGTGGTGTCTTCCGGGTCGTTGTACTGCACGCCCGGGTCCCCGGCGTCGACGCAGGGCGAGGCCAGCTGCAGATAATGCGTCGTATCCATGAAGACGGGGTTGAGGTCGATGTTCCCGGTACCGGGATACCCCCCCTGGATATCGTTGAACGTCACGCCGAATGACCCGCCGCTCAAGGAGAGCTGCGGATTGGACGAGGCGGTGTTTCCCCAGATGATGTTGTTCCGGATCGTGGCGGAGGTCGCGCCCAGCTGGATGCCGCCCCCGTCGCCGTCGCAGCTGTTCTCGACGATCGTATTATTTTCGATGATCTTCGGCCCGGTGCCGCTGCTGAAGGCCCATATGCCCGTGCCGCCGAAGTCCCCGCCGCCGATATTGCGGTAGATGACATTGTTCCGAATCGTCGCGGCCGTGTAGTTCAGGACGATCCCACCGCCGTAACGGCCGTTATTGAACGCGATGATGTTGCCGATGACCTGGGGGTTCGCGTCGCCGATCCGGATGCCGCCGCCGCCGGCGCTTGCGCCGCCCGTCCGGTTGCTCGCATCGTTGTTCCGAATGATGTTGTACCGGATGATCGGAGAAGTGAACTCCAGAAGGATGCCGCCCCCCTCGCGGTAGAGGTTGTGGTTGTGGATGTCCCGCCAGAGCGTGCCGGTGCCGCCGGTGAGCGTGAAGCCTTCCAGGACGCTGTTCGAGTCCTCACCCGAGATGAACAGGACGCAGCTCGCAGTGTCCGGGTTCACGGGCTGCGATCCGTTGATGATCGTCTGCACCACGTCCGCCTGGTTCCGGGTGAACAGGTAATGGCTCGCCACAAGGACCCTCTGCCCGTGAAAGCGGATGTTCTCGAAGTAGGTCCCCGGATCGACGAGCACGGTGTCCCCCGTTCCGGCCGCGTCGATCGCCCCCTGGACCGTCGCATAGGAACCGGGAACATGGCGGATGTTCGGGTAGAGGAGCGTCGAGAGGAGCATGACGGCGCCGGCAATGGATCCAAAACGGTGCATGGGAGTTCCTTTCAGATGAAATCGGCTGCGTATTGGAAGAAGATACGGCGATCGGGGCTTTGGATGAAGGGAAAAGCGACGAAGCGCCTCTTTTCCACGATGAGGGGCTCTCCCCCGCCGGCGGCCGGGGCTAGAGGGAGCGCTCGAGGAGCCGGTCGATCTGCTTCTTGTAGGATCGGCTTGCTGTGAGGCGCGTGCCGTCGCGAAGCTTGACGATGTACTGTCCCCGGAAGAGCGGCTCAAGCTCCTTCACGCGGTCGACGTTGACGATCGTGGAACGGTGGATCCTGAGGAACAACGCGGGGTCGAGCTTCGATTCGATCTGAGCCATCGTCTCGCGCAGGAGGTGCTGCTCCCCGCGGACGTGAAGGTTGACGTAGTCCCCTGCGGACTCCATCCAGTCGATCTCTTCGACCCGGAACAGGAGGAGCTTTCCGTGAGCCTTCACGACGATGCGGGTGCGGTACTGCTGCCGGTCGTGAAGTTCGGCGACGAACCGGGCGAGTTTCTCATGGAGGACTCCGGGGTCCGCCCTGCGGAGGTGGTCCTTCACACGGTCCACCGCGAACCGGAACCGGGAGGCGTCGAGCGGCTTCAGGAGGTAATCGAGGGCATGGACGGCGAAGGCGTCGAGTGCGTACTTGTCGTACGCCGTCACGAAGATGACCGCGGGGATCTCGGAGGGCGCGAGCGCCTCGAGGACGCCGAACCCGTCGCATTCCGGCATCTGGATGTCCAGAAAGACGAGATCCGGCCGGAGCGCCTGGATCTCGGCGATCGCCTGCAGTCCGTCCTGGCACTCGCTGATGACCTCGATATCGGTGTCGCCGGTGAGAAGCGACCGGATCCCCTCCCTGCCGAGCGGCTCATCATCGACGATGAGGGCCCGGATCGTGCGTAGGGCGGTCATATCTGGGAAGCCGTATGGTATGGCATGGTGATCTGCGCAATGGCCCCGGGACCTGCCGTGCGCTCGATGCCGAAGGAGAAATCCCGTCCGTAGAGCCGTTCCAGGCGCGCGCGCGTGTTGCTCATGCCGATCCCTTCCTGTATCGCACTCCCCCGAGGGATGCCGGGCCCGCTGTCCTCCACCTGGAGCGTCAAGGAGCCGTTCGAGCGGCTCGACCGGATGGCGATCGTAGCGGGGCCCCTCTGCTTGGCGACGCCGTGGAGAATCGCGTTCTCCACCAGCGACTGCAATATGAGGTTCGGAACGAACGCGTTCTTCGTCTCCTCGTCGATCTCCATCGAAACGCTCAGCCTGTCGGCGAAGCGCATCTGTTCGATGTCGAGGTAGCAGCCGAGCGTCTTGAGTTCCTGGTGGAGCGGCACCTCCTGCGTGCCCGTGTTCGCCAGGGTCATCCGAAGGAGATCCGCGAGCCGTGAGATCATGGCGCACGCCGCGTCGGGGTCCTTCCGGACCAGAACGGAGATCCCGTTGAGGGTGTTGAACAGGAAATGAGGCTGGAGCTGCATCTTGAGGGCGCGGAGCTGGGCCAGGTTCAGCTCGGATTCGAGCTGCGAACGACGGAGGGCCTCCTGCTGGACCTGTCGATAGTAACCGATCGACTGGCGGAACAGGAGAACGATCCAGTAGATCATGATGCCGTAGTCGAAGTACCGGAAGAGCCCCGCGAAGATCGTACTCCAAAGGAACGGATGAACCGGCGACTGTGCAACAAGTTCAGCTGCGACGCTGAATATGAATCTATGGGAGAAGGAAACGGCGATCGTCCCGCCGAGATGGACGGCCCCAGCCGAAAGCCATCTTGAGCTGGTAAAAGGGAACCGCCACGCGAGCCAAAGTATGGCCGGCGTCAACAAAAGCCAGACAGCCGCATAGATCATCTCCGAACGCAAGGCCAGGGCCCATGCGACGGGGTTGCCGGCCCGTTCTGCCTGGAAATACGATTCCGACGCCATGAAAAGGCCGAAGAGGGTCCATGACGCCACGAGGAGCGCCCAACGGATCCAGGGGGTTTGGACGATATGTCTGCCGGCGGCCGGCGTTGGCTGAGGATGCATTCGAATCGGTTGAGATCCCTCAAACGTAAGGTTTTTTTGCGCGACTATCAATGCCGCCAAATAATACGGGGAATGGACGAGGAATCCACCAATCCACGTGCACCACTCCGTCCCGGTCCATCCCCGCATGTTACCTTTCTATGAACGCCATTCAGGGAATCAATACCAAGGCGTTTGCGATGAACGGTTGCAATTGTGCGGCAGCAGGGCTGACCGGCGGGTCGGATGCGGGGGGTGACATCAGATCGTGCAGGACTCGATCGAGGGTGAACGCAAGGGGTTGCGTCGAAGGGGCGGCGTACGCTTAGAAGTGCGCGGGCGGTCCCACCCGATGCTCGACGCCGATGCTGACGAGGTAGCGCGTCGTCAGGCCGAACATGACATTTCCGTCCCTGCCGATGACGGTCCAGATGCCCGGGGAAAGGTCCCCAACGCGCAGGATGCCGGGGTATATGTCCGCCATGCAAAAATACTCCCGCACGCCGCTCAGGACGAGCGAGGCGAGGAGGGAATTGTTCCTATCATAGAACACACCGGTATGCCAGCTCGTCTCGATCGTCCGGTCTCGGACGATCAAGCTCTGGTCGACGAGATGCTTTGTCTTGAAGCCGACGCCGAAGGAAACAGCGTCCTCCTCGTTCACATGCTTCGACAGGCCAAGAAGGGCACCCATGCCGTAGCGGTAAAAGAGGGAATAATCGGTGGAGAACGGCAGCTGCCATTTCACCGCGAAGTATTGGCCCGCGTTCACCCTTCCGTAGGGGAGCGTGACCGTCGCCTGGAGGGACCAGTCCGACAGGTGGAGCTTGTCGCTGAAGAACTCGTTGACGGAGTCGAAACTGAACAGGAGGATGCCTCCGATGTCGAAGATGTAGATGTCCGAGACCTCATCGACGCTCCACCCCTCGTTCGGGCCCGATTCCAGGATCTCGTTCAGGAGGTGCTGCGTCATCACCGTGATGGTGGAAAGGAGCCAGGGGGACGGATAGCCGTGATCCTGATACCACTCCTTCATCTCGGTATAGAACATCCCCCCTCCGATCAGATGGTTCTGGTAGTTCGGTATCCACTGCATCTCCCCTCTATGCCACTCCAGAGGGATGACCTCTCCCCGGATGAATTTGCCCCAGCCGTAGACGGAGATGCTCTTGAACGGGCTCGTGAGATTCTTGAAAACGACGTGGGCCATCTTGCCGTAGGGCAGCGCGCCGATGTCGTTCGGCTCCGCCTGGAGCTGGCAGACGTCGTACCCCCCGTTGAAGATGAACGACAGAGGATTGAAGACCGCCATGCTCCCGTAATCGTAGTTGCGGTAAAAGTAGTTCCGCTGTGCCGAGCAAGAGTGACAGAGGAGCCCGGCGAACAACGCCGCAACGAGCCACCGGCGCACCGCGGGGCCGGCGTTCGTGATGTTCTGCTTCGTGTGTTTCACCGCTACTCGGCCAACTGCGGATGGGACAGCCATGCGTAGGACTCCAAGAATGATCGATCGAATGGTGCGAGACGAGGTTTGAACTGCAGGTCACTATCACGGGCTCTCCTGCCTCCCCCCTCAGGATGGCACGACCCGGGGATTTTCAACGGAAATGTATCCTTTACGGTCTACAATGTCAAGAGCTGCGCGAATCGAAGCTCGCCCCTTGGCGTGTATGGTCTTTCTCAAGAATGTGAATATAGGACAGCGAGAAGAGGCGATTCATCATGAATGGTCCTCCTTACGATCGTATTTCGCACGTCGAGAGGCTGAAGTGCCCCCTATCGACCAAACGAGGCACAAGAAAAGGACCACTCCACAGGAACTAATCCGTTGTTGGCGTTGTTTACCTATTGACTGAGCCCGCAAGCTATCCCGCAGCGATACCGAATACGCCAGTCAGAGAAGCCCATAACGTCATCGGTGTCGTTCCCAATCCAGACTAATTCACGCATGACGGCGCGTTAATCGACACCATCGATGATGGTCATCGATGTGAGGAGATGCACCGACGCGCCCTCTTTCGCCGATCGCAGAATCCGTTGTTCAAAACGGGGAGATGCCATGACACACGTTTTTATTGCCGATGATCACGCCATTGTCCGCAGAGGTATCCAGGAGATACTGCGCGATACCTCCGACATGACAATGTCGGGGGAAGCGGGGACCACGGCCGAATTGTTGGAACGCATCCCACAGTCGCACGTCGACGTGCTGCTCCTCGACATCTCCATGCCGGGCCGCAGCGGACTCGACGCTCTGAACGACGTCAAGCGCGAGTTTCCATCTCTTGCGGTCCTCGTCCTGAGCATGCACCCGGAGGAGCAGTTTGCCGTCCGCGCGATAAAGGCCGGCGCCTCCGGCTTTCTCGAAAAGTCCAGTGCGAGCGATGAGCTGATCAAAGCGATACGCACGCTCTCCAGCGGCAGAAAGTATCTCAGTCCCCGCATGGTCGAGAGAATTGCCTGTGACATGACGAGTGATGATCACAAGCCTCTTCACGAGGCTCTCACGGACCGTGAATTCCAGGTCATACGCTTGATCGCCGTCGGCAGGAAGGCCAGGCAAATAGCCGATGAGCTCATGCTCAGCGTCAGAACAGTGAACACGTACCGAGCGCGGATCATGGAAAAGATGCAATTGAAGAGCAATGCTGAAATGGTGCGGTATTCCATTGAATACGGATTGGTCGCATGACGCTCGTCGGTCAGCAGAGCACTCGGAGGGCGCACCGCGACCGATTCCCGTCCGCACGCTGCTGCACTCCGTCGCTCCGGAACATTCTTGCCCCGGTCACGCCGCCGGTGATCCCACGAACAGCTCTGTAGTCGTTTTACCGACACTCACGGCTCCACCTTCCTACGACAGTTTCACTCTTTGTTCTATACCCGGCGCGTTTTGGTTTCGCTAAGATGTAGTAGTACTCATGTACGGGATGCAAGATCGCTTGACCATCAATCCTGAGGAACTTTCATCATGACTCTATTCATCGCCGAACCTTCACAGATACTTCGTGCACGCATCATCAACCTCCTGACGGGGGAACGCGGTGTCGAGATCGCGGGTACCGCCCGCAATGTGTCCGAAGCGCTCAATGGTATTTCGCGGTTACGCCCGGACGTCCTTCTCCTCGCATTCGAGCTCTATGCGGGATGCAACATCGACCTGATCGAGTTGATCCGGGCGTCCCAGCCGAAGATACGGGTTCTCCTGCTCCTCAATGAGCAGGTATCTGTTTCCCAAGCCATGCAACGCCGCCCGCCGATCGGGACGGATTTCCTGGTCGATATCTCGCTCGGCCTTGAACGGATCCCCCTCATACTGAACGGGCTCATCAAGCCCTAGGGCGCGCACGCTTCCAACATCGTTTCACACATACATCAGTCACCACTACAGGAGAAGGAGTAACCATGCGCACAATATCATTCTTCCTATCTATCCTCGCGACCGCCGCGCTGATCATCTGCCTGCTGAATGTCAGCGGGATTGCGGTCGCACAAACAACGGCAACCGACACGAACGCCGTCGCCTCCGCCCAGCCCGTCGTGTCGGACGTGATCGCCGCCGCGGGGGATCTCGCTGTCTATCTCGACGGGATCCAGACCCCGTGGCGGGACAACTCGTGGTCTGCGGCGGTCACCTACGCGAGCACGGAGCAAGCCTATGCCGGAGTGAACGCCGTGAAGGTCGTTCAGAACGCCTGGGGCGGCCTGAGCATGCACATCGGAACTTGGGGCTCCGCGCCGTACGTCGATCCCGCGGCGTATCCCCGGTTCGAGTTCGCTATCTATGGCGGAACCACCGGCCTTTCGATCTCTGTGAAAATGGAGAACGATCTCGCCGCGACGTTTCCGACCTTGAACTACGGCAGCATCCCGGCGAACCAGTGGGTCATCGTGGCCTTGGCGATGAGCCAGCTCGATCCAACGAACCAGCCCATTGATCGCATTAATATCATGGAGACGAGCGGTGCAGTGAAGACCTACTTCGTCGACAATATCCGCTTCGTCGGCTCGACGCAGATCTCCGTGCCGGCGCCCCCGACCACTCTCTCGCCGTCAAACGGCGCGACCGGCGTCTCCCTTACGCCCGTTCTTGGATGGAACGCTGCCTCGGGCGCGTCGTCGTACCGCGTTCAGCTCTCGACGAGCGCGACATTTGCGACGCTTGTGACGGACCAGTCGGGGCTGACGGGCACGTCGCTCGCAACAGGCGGTCTGGTAAATGGCACGGTGTACGTCTGGCGCGTCAACGCTACGAATGCCGTTGGGACGAGCACATGGTCCGCTGTCGCCGGCTTTACGACCGCGACGCTCCTTTTGCCTCCCTCGGCGCCCGTGCAGAGTGCGCCCGCAAACGGCGCCCTCGGAGTGAGCCTCACTCCGACGATCAGCTGGAATGCCGTCGCCGGTGCCGTCTCGTACCGGCTGCAGATCTCCTCGAATCCCGGATTCACCTCGGCGGTGTCCGACCAGAGCGGCATTGCAGGGCTCTCATCGAGTGTTTCCGGGCTTGCAAATAGTACGCTGTACTATTTGCGCATGAGCGCGACAAATGCAGGTGGAGAGGGTCCCTGGTCGACGGTCTCGAGCTTCACGACCGTCGCTGCTGCCATAGCGACGACCGATCTTCCGGTCTATCTTGACGGCATCCAGTCGCCGTGGCGTGATAACTCGTGGAACGCGGCCGTGACCTACGCGAGCATCGAGCGGGCATACTCGGGCGCCAACGCCATCAAGGTCGTCCAGAATGCCTGGGGTGGATTGAGCCTCCACATCGGGGCGTGGGGCGCAGCCGTCAATGTCGATCCGACGGCGTATCCCACCGTAGAGTTCGCCGTCTTCGGCGGGACGACCGGCCTTTTGATCTACGTCAGTCTCGAGAACGACGTTGCCGCTTCGTTCCCGCTCGTGAAGTATGGCACGATCCCGGCGAACCAGTGGGTTCTCGTCGACATTCCGATGAGCCAGCTCGATCCGAACAACCAGCCGATCGACCGCCTGAACATCCTTGAGATGAGCGGAGCCGTCAGAACATACTTCGTCGATGACATCCGATTCAAGGGCTCGGGGCTCCCGCCCGCGATCCCTGCGCCGCCGACGGCGATTTCCCCCTCGAACGGCGCGACGAACGTGGGCATCCCGCCCGTCTTGCAATGGAGTGCATCGGCCGGCGCGGCGTCCTACCGGGCGCAGGTATCCAATGCGGCGGCGTTCGCGACGACACTTGCGGACCAGGCCGGATTGACATCGCAGAGCTTCACCGCGGGTGGCGCGCTCAATAATGCGGTCTACTACTGGCGCGTCAACGCGACCAACGCCTCCGGAACGAGTGCATGGTCGTCCGTCGCCTCGTTCACAACGGCGGCCGCTCTTCAGCCACCACTCGCACCCCTCACGGCCGTACCGGCCAACGGCGCGACCGGCGTCAGCACCGCACCGGTGCTGAACTGGAATGCGGTGAGCGGCGCGGGATCGTACCGCGTACAGGTTTCCACCGGCGCGACGTTCGCGGCGACGACGGTCGACCAGGCCGGGCTCACCAGCCCATCACTGACGGCCGGAGGTCTCGTTGCGGCCACCGCCTACTACTGGCGTGTCAATGCCACGAATACCGCGGGCACGGGGAACTGGTCGGCAACGAGCAGCTTTACGACCGGAGCACCGCCGCCGCCGCCGGCGGCCGGGAGCCTGTTCGTCACGGCATACTACCCCGACTTCGGGGTCTGCTCCATCCCTCCGTCCGTGCTGGATTATACTGCCCTGACGCACATCATCTACTTCCATACGGATGTCGATCCAAATGTCGCCCCGTACTTCTTGCCGGTCGTGAGCGCTGCGGAATCGACGAGGATCGAGTGGAGCAACTCGAACCAGGGATGCGCCCGTTCCAGCGGGGAATCCTACCAGGCCGAGCTCATCCGCCGGGCGCACGCCGCAGGGGTGAAGGTCCTTCTCTGCGTAGGCGGCATCTATGGCGCCGGAGCTGACCGTATGGCCCTCGTTGCATCGGACTCGACGAAGACCCAGGTCTGGGCCAATTCGATGGCCGCGTATCTCATCCGGAAGGGCTTTGACGGGATCGATCTCGATTGGGAATTCCCCAGGGTCCAGGGCGACTACATGCGGATGCTCCGGATCGTCAGGAGGAAGTTCGACGCGATGCCGTCACGGGGCATCTTTGTGGCGGCGGTGTACGGCGATGCGAACAGCTCCGCGTACGACTATCCGAACCTGAAGTACTATCTCGACCAGGTCAATATCATGACGTACGACATGTGGAACAACCAGAACACGGTGTGGCTGAATTCACCGCTCGGAAAGGCGGCGGGTTCTCCATCGGCGTGGCGCACCTGGAGAGTCTCGAGTGCGCTCTCCTGGGCGGCGAAAGGCGTTCCGAAGAGCATCTTGTCGAACGGGATCCCGTTCTACTCATGGAAGTTCTCCAATGCGACGGCTCTCGGACAGCCCCTTTCAGGCTACACGTATGCCACCTACTCCGACGCGGTCAATGCGTTGAAGGCCGGGGGAGCCTACCATTGGGACGACTCCGCGAAGGCGCCGTATGTCACCTATACGAGCGGCGGCGTGAATTACCTCATCACGTACGACGACTCGAACTCCGTGAAGTACAAGGTTCAACGGACGAAGGATGACGGGATCGGCGGGATCATGATCTACGAGCTCTGGAGCGGCTGGCTTGCGTCGAACCCTGCCGGCGGCAGGGATCCGCTCCTCCAGGCGGTCAAGAGAGCCGTAGGAGCACTGGCGAGCGTGCCGGCAGCGGCGCAATCGTCCGGATCGACTCAGGAAGCTCCTGTCGGAGATCCGCACTCCGCAACCGGCGTCCCGGCGACATTCGGTCTCAACCCGAACTTCCCGAACCCGTTCAATCCGACGACGACGATCACGTACCAGCTGCCCGTCTCCGCGAGCGTCACGATCAAGATCTACGACATGCTGGGCCGCGAGATCGTATCCCTCGTGGACGGCGTGATGGACGCGGGGAATCATGCTACGGTGTGGGACAGCAGAAACGCGGCAGGTGAAAGCGTTGCCAGCGGCGTGTACATTTACCGCATGACCGCCACCCCGCTCGATGCGTCGGCGGCGCAGGGCTTTTCCTCCACGCGGAAACTCATGCTGATGAAGTAACTTCCCGCTCAGAAGCGGTCGAGAGTGGTAGGGATGAGAGCAGGTCGCCCAGTTGCACAGGCTGGGCACGGAAGAGCGCAGGTTGATGTTGAACCAGCGCTCTTCTCGTTTTCCTACTGGAGGAGGAGCATCTTCTTGATCTCGCTCTGTTGCGATTGGAGTGGAGCAGCTTCATTCCTCACCCAACAAGATCAGGATCAGCTTAAGTTGGCGCTCACATTACAAGCACCATCTTCCGGATCTCAGCGAACGAGTGCGATGGGTCCTGTACTCCAGAGAACAACAAAATCCCGGTAAACGTTCCGGGGTATTTTGTTGCTCCAATTGTAGAAGCTCCCTCTGCCGTGGTACTGTTCGCAGCTACAGTCGAGGATAGAGCGGGCGCTTACAGGATGAACAGGTTCGAGATCGGACTGGTGACACACGAAATTTAAAGAGGGACTATTTATTTTTATCGGCCTAGTTTGTAACTAAATGATAACAATCTCGTAGATTCAGACATTGGTAATAATTGGTATTCATGAGAATTATTTTTTATTACTGTTTGGATTGTTCGGCGTTGGGGGATACGCTGTGGACAAAATATTATCGCTATATTAATGCCGTTCGGATATCACCGTAAGCTCCTCGAATTATCGAAAGACCGCAATGAAGCCTGACATTCGCAACCTTGTAATTATTTCACAACTTATTCTAGCCATGTTGGGTTTGTCCTGCTCAGGAGCGCATCTCGTTCTCCCGGGTAAAACTGCCGAAGGGCGAATGCGCTTACCCAATGGGTGGTATATTTCTCCTGCGGGAAAACAGATCGAAGTGGGCGATGCGCCGCTGAACTTCGATATCGACCCGGACGGCAATTACGCGATTGTCACAAACAACGGCGAAGGCGATCAAACAGTATGCATCGTCGATGTGAAAAACGGCGTGGCGACGCAATCCATTCCCGTTGGGAGATCATGGCTCGGCATTAAATTCTATAATGGCGGAAAGAACTTCGCGCTCTCCGGAGGTAACGATAACCGCATATTCCTCTATTCTTTCGATCAGGGAAAGGCGGCATTGGCTGATAGTATCGTTGTCGGCAAACCGTGGCCCAATGAGGGAATCTGGATGGGCGGCATCGATATCGATGAAGCCGCGCATCTTCTCTACGTCACGGGAAAATACGACAGTACGTTTTATTGCTTCGATCTCGCTACGAAAGAACTTCGCAAGAAAGTCCAGCTGCCCGGCATGCCCTACACATGTCTCGTTTCAAAGAAGCATCCGCAGGTCTATCTCTCGCTCTGGAGCAGTTCATCGGTGCTGGTGTTCGATGGCGGGTTGAATACCACGCTCGGCACCATCGCCGTCGGTCCGCATCCCAACGACATGGCGGAGTCTCCCGATGGCAAGCGGCTCTATGTGGCGAATGCGAATGAGAACTCCGTTTCGGTTATCGATATTGGTTCCATGAAAGTCACAGAGACCATCGTCTCATCGCTCTTTCCTGATGCGCTGCCGGGATCGACGCCGAACTCTGTTGCTCTGAGTTCTGACGGCAATACGCTCTATATTGCAAACGCGGATAATAACTATATCGCGGTGATGGATGTGTCATCACAAGGCGGAAGCAGAACGCTTGGGTTTATCCCTTCCGGATGGTATCCTTCATGCGTACGGATCAACCACGCGAACGGCGATATTATTATTGCAAACGCAAAGGGCAACTCGTCGTTTCCCAATCCTCATGGTCCGATACCGGGGCATAAGGTCGAGCATATGCAGTACATTGGCTCGCTGATGAAAGGGACGTTGGAGCTCGTGAAGCACCCGTCACCCGAAGAGCTCCGCGCGTACTCTGCGCAAATATATGGCAACTCGCCGTACCGGCGTGATACCGTTGCAAATCAACAGGAGATCGGCAGACTTCTTTCGCCGATCAAGCATGTATTCTATGTATTAAAAGAAAACCGCACATACGACCAGATACTCGGCGACATGCCGGAGGGCAACGGCGATTCCAGCCTGACGCTCTTCGGCGAAAAGGTGACGCCCAACCTTCACGCTCTCGCGCGCCAGTTCGTCCTGCTCGATAACTTCTACGTCGATGCCGAGGTCAGCGCCGACGGCCACAACTGGTCGATGGCCGCATACGCCACAGACTATGTAGAAAAGACCTGGCCTACGATGTACGGCAATCGCGGCGGCGATTTTGACTTCGGACCGGGTAACAAGATTTCCTCGCCATCGAGCGGGTACATCTGGGATAACTGCAAGGCACACAATGTCACTTACCGCGATTATGGCGAGGCGGTGAATGAGCCGGAAAAGGTTGGCGACCCGAACACCGCCTCGACTGCCGGCCTTGAAGGCCACGTCTGCCCGGACTACCGCGGGTTTGACATGGATTACTCCGATTTTGACCGCGAGGCGGTGTGGGAGAAGGAATTCGACGCCTTCGAGCGTGACGGCGGGCTGCCGCAGTTCAATATTGTTTATTTCCCAAACGACCATACGAACGGCACTGCAAAAGGTAAGGGAACGCCGCGCTCGTTCGCCGCACAGAACGATCTGGCGGTGGGCAAATTTATCGACAGGCTTTCGAAGAGCAAGTACTGGAAGGAATCCGCCGTGTTCATCGTCGAAGACGATGCGCAGAGCGGCTCAGACCACGTGGACGCGCACCGCACAACCGCCTTCGTTATCAGTCCGTACACGAAACACCGGTATGTCGATCACACGATGTACTCCACGAGCGGCCTCGTCGGCACCATCGAGCGCATACTCGGCCTGCCGCCGATGACGCAGTACGACGCATCGGCAACGCCAATGGTGAACTCGTTCACTGCCGATGGCGACTTCGCACAGTACAATTACATCCCTGCAATCATCGATCTCAAGGAACAAAACCTCGCATCCGCGTACGGCGCGAAGGAGAGCGAAGAAATGGACTTCTCCAGGCCAGACGAGATCAACGAGGCGGTATTGAATGATATTCTCTGGCGCTCGATCAAGGGCGCCGATGCTCCCCTTCCCGCTCCGCGCCACGGCGCATGGGTGATGGTGGAAGACAAGAAGAAAGAGTAAGCCGGGCCGTTGTTGATTCCCCCTTTGGGAGTAGGGGTCGTATTGTCATCATGCAGTGACGACAATTCGCGGGTGGTTGTTTCATCCAGTAAATACAAGGATCGCGCTTTCGTACGCATTGGTCACGCTGGCGCACCAGTTTATCCTCTGCGATCCGCCGAAGCCACAGCATCTCAATCCGTTGGATTTTTCGACAAGAGCATCCAACTAATGGCTTCCAATAACATAAAGGTGTTAGCAGCGCTGTTCCCAGCTGCTAACACCTAAGAGTTCAGATAGATAATTCTAAATAGTGGACAGGGCCAGAATCGAACTGGCGACACACGGCTTTTCAGGCTCCGACACC
>JANYJZ010000040.1 GCA_025358305.1 Ignavibacteriota bacterium | reverse complement strand
CGTGCGCAAGGGCTGGCTTTTGCGTATTGATAATCATCTCATTTCTCCCTACCTTTCGCACATATTCCCCTTGGTGAAAGGAACCCCCCGATGAACAGACTTGCACGCAGAGATTTTCTGAAATCCGGCGCCCTGCTCGGCGCCGCCGCGCTGACCGGAGACGCCTTCGCCTCCGGCGTCATGGACGCGCGCCCCTCGGGGAACGCAGGACCGCCGATCGTCATCACGAGCGCCAACGGCGTGCAGGCCGCCGGCAAGGCGATGGAACTCATCCAGCAAGGGAGCGACGCCCTTGACGCCGTGATCGCGGGGGTGAACATCGTCGAGGACGACCCAAACGACAACTCCGTCGGTTACGGAGGACTGCCGAATGAGGACGGCGTCGTGGAACTCGACGCCGCGGTCATGCACGGCCCGACGTACCGCGCGGGTGCGGTGGCATCGATCCGGAACATCAAGAACCCTTCGCGCGTCGCGCGCAGGGCCGGTTCAAATACAACGTCAAGTTCTACGCGATCAACCGCCGCGGTGAATACGGCGGGGCGTCGATCTGGAGCGGGGCAAAGTACGTCATCCACGACGGTACCGCCGTGAAGACGCTCGACAGCGCGTATCTCTACAAGTCGCCGTAGAACCGCCGGTCCGGGTTGCGCATCTGCGCCCCTTTTCGTATGATATGACTGGCCGTTCTGAGCTTCATTGACTATCGCACTTCAAGGATCGTTCACCATGCGCACGACTGCAGTACTAATCATCGCTTTTGCCCTCCTATCCCTCGCAGGCTGTTCCAAGAAGGAGGGGCAGGCCGGTTCCGCCCGAAGCGCGGGCGTCGCGGACAACGTCGCGGAAATCACGAGCGTCCAGGCGCGCCCCGGACACGTTCCCGAGTTCACCTGGAAGGACGCCTCCGGCACATCCGTCTCCATCGACGCGTTCAGAGGACACGTGACGCTCGTGAACTTCTGGGCCACCTGGTGCGGCCCGTGCAAAAAGGAGCTTCCCGACCTCATCGCCATCAGCAAGGAACTCGCCGCCAAGAACGTCACGGTCATCGGCATCTCGACCGACAGAGGCATGAGCGTCGTCGACGACGTCAGCGCATTCGTGAAGGAGAAGGGGATCCCGTACCAGATTCTCATCAGCAACGACGACCTCGAATCGGCGTTCGGCAACGTCCGGCTGATGCCCACGTCATTCGTCGTCGATGCGAACGGCGCGATCGCCAAGGAGCTCGTCGGGATCCAGACGAAGCAATCGTTCGTCGACGCCATCACCGCCGCGATGAAATGAGCCCGGCATCCTTCATCGGGTATCTCGACCCATCGTGGCAGAGCGCACTGAAATAGCGGAAGTGGGGGAATTCGGCCTCATCGAAAGGATTCGGGCGATCACCGACGTCCGGACCGGCGACGAGAACCTCCACGCGAACCTCCTGCGGGGGATCTCCGACGACGCGGCGGTCTACCGGCCGACGCCGGGCAAGGTCCAGCTCCTGACGACCGACGCCTTCGTCGAGGGGATCCATTTCGACCTCACCTTCACCTCACTCCACCATCTCGGCTGGAAGATCGTCGCCGCGAGTCTGAGCGACATCGCCGCCATGGGCGGAACGCCGCGCTACGCACTGGTCTCCCTCACGCTGCCGAAAAAGATCTCCGTGGAAATGGTCGAAGAACTGTACGAGGGCGCCGTCTACGCCGCGAAGAAATACGGCTGTCTCATCATCGGCGGGGACACGACGACGACGCACGCGAACATGACGCTTGCCGTCACGATGACGGGCGAAGCGGACGAGACCAGAGTCATCCCGCGCTCAGGCGCCCAGCCGGGCGATTATCTCTGCGTCTCCGGCCATCTCGGGGCGTCCGCCGCCGGACTGAAGATCCTTCAGCGCGAGAAGGAACGGTACCAGAATCACACGGTGGACGCCCCGTTCGTCCCGAACCTCGAACCGTATAAGGAGGCGCTCGAGAAGCACCTCATGCCGAAGCCGAGACTCGACCTTGTTCCCCTCCTCACGCAGTCGGTGTCCGTCCACGCGATGATCGACATCAGCGACGGGCTCGCATCCGAGGTCCATCACATCTGCAACGCGAGCGGCACCGGCGCGCTCGTCTATGAGCACAACCTCCCCGTGGAGCATTCGACGGCGCGGATCGCCGAGGAGCTCTCAGAACGCGTCATCGACTACGCGCTCTTCGGAGGCGAGGAATACGAGCTCCTCTTCGCGCTTTCGGAAGCAGAGTACAAGAAACTGGAAGACCTCACGCCCGACGTCACCATCATCGGCCGGGTGCAGTCCCGGGAACAGGGCGTGGAACTCGTCGGGGAGCAGGGGGACCACAGTCTCCTGCCCTTCCGCGGTTGGGACCACTTTCGGACCAAGGCCTGAAGAGAACGCCGGCCGTCGCGCCGGCATCGACACGAAGGAGACCTTCCCATGGCAACCTCACGCAGACGATTCATCCGGCAGATCTCCGGCGCCGCCGCCGGAACCTGGGCGCTCGCTTCGCTTCCCGCGGAGTCGCGTGCTCGGACCATCAGCGCGGGAATGGACCCGGTCCGTCCGGACGACGAACAGTTCTGGGCGATGGTCCGGGACCAGTTCCCGCTCTCGCACGACAGGGTCTACTTCAACAACGGAACGGTGGGGCCATCGCCCTACGCGGTCGCCGAGGCGGTGAAAAGGACGCTCGACACCTTGGACGCGAGCGGCGAGTACGGCGGATGGGAAGATGCCCGGCCGAAGCTCGCGAAGTTCGTCAACGTCGACGAAGCGGAGATCTCCCTCACGCACAACGTGACGGAGGGGATCAATGTCGTCGCCGGCGGGCTTCCGCTCAAACGGGGCGACGAGGTCATCCTCACGACGCACGAACATGTCGGCAACGCGCTTCCCTGGCTCAACCGCATGCGGCTCGACGGCATCGTCATTAAGACGCTCTCGCCGGCCGCGACGGCCGACGAGAACCTCAACCGCATCAGCGATCTCATCACTCCCCGGACGCGCGTCATCGCCATCCCCCACGTCACCTGCACGATCGGGCAGGTCTTTCCGGTGAAGCAGATCGCACGCTTGGGGCACGACAAGGGCCTCTGGGTCTTCTTCGACGGCGCGCACGGACCCGGCATGACGATGCTCGACCTCAAGGACATCGACTGCGACTTTTACGCCACTTGCTGCCACAAGTGGATGTGCGGTCCGAAGGGGACGGGGTTCCTCTACGTGAAGAAGGAGATGCTCGACGTCGTCCAGGCCCGGTGGGTCGGTGGGTACTCCGATACGGGTTGGGACGTGACGGTGAATCCGCCGGAGTTCAAGGGGTACGTACCGACCGCGCACCGATACGACTTCGCGACGCAGAACGCGGCGATCTATGTCGGCGTCGCAGCCGCGGTCGATTTTCTCACGCATATCGGCATGGAGAACATCGTCCGCCGGGGGAACGCGCTTGCCGCGCAGCTCCAGAAGGGACTCCTCGGTCTGGGCGACGGGGTGGAGATGCTGACGCCGACCGAGGAGCGTTCGCGCGGCATGGTCGTGGGGTTTCGGCTGAAGAAGATCGCGTACGACAAGTTCGGGGAGCATGCGGCGAAGAAGGGGTTCCGGATCCGTCTCGTCGGCGAGAGCCACCTCAATTCCATACGGGTCTCGACCCATCTGTACAATAACCCGCGCGAGGTCGACGCGTTCATCGCGGCCGTCCGGGAGGTCGCATGACCGGCGCGACCGATACAGGGAAGGAATTCATCGCCTCGGCGCGGCACCATCTCGTCGTGGAATACCTGCCGAAGATCACGGCGTGCGTCGCCCAGCTGAGCGAAGAGGACTTTTGGTGGAGGGCGTCGGAGAGCGAGAACAGCGTCGGCAACCTCCTCCTCCACCTCACGGGAAACCTCCGGCAGTGGATCATCACCGGCATCGGCGGTGCCCCCGACACCCGGGTGCGTCAGGAGGAGTTCGACGCCCGGGGCGGACGTACCAAGGGCGAGGTCCTGGAACTCTTCACGGCCACGGTGAACGAGGTGGACCGCATCCTCTTGTCCTTCGACGTCCAGCGTCTCACGGAAGTGCGTCATTTCCAGAAGTGGGACCACAGCTGCCTCCACGCCATCTCCCATGTCGTCGAACATGTGGCGCAGCACATGGGCCAGATCATCTTTATCACGAAGCTCCGCAACACGACCGACCTGAAGTTCTTCAAACTCTGAGCGTCGTTACCGCCGCAGCGCTCTTTTCAGTGCGCCGATCTCTGCAGCCGTGAGCACGCGCGATTCCCCGAGCGCAAGCCCGTCGATCGAGAGGGGGCCGATGTGCGTACGGATGAGCCGCAGCGCCGGATGGCCGACAGCCGCCGTCATCTTGCGCACCTGCCGGTTGCGCCCTTCCCTCAGCGTCAGCCGGAGCCATGAGGTCGGGACGTTCTTCCGAAACCGGACCGGCACCGGCCGCGGGCCGACCTCCGGTTCTTCGGCAAGGAGCACAGCCTCCGCCGCGAGCGTACGCTTCCCTTCGATGACGACGCCCGTGCGTAGCTGCTCGAGCGCTTCGGGCGCGGGGATACGTTCAACCTGGACGATATAGGTGCGCGGGTGGCGGTACTTCGGTTCGAGCAGGAGGTGCTGGAGCGCTCCGTCGTTCGTCAGGAGAAGCAGCCCCTCGCTGTCGGTATCGAGCCTTCCGGCGGCATAGACATCCTTTGGGAACGGCCCGAACGCGGCAAGAGTCTTCTTGCCGTCACCGCCGGAGAACTGACAGATCACGCCGTACGGCTTATGGAGGAGGAAGTACGACAGTTTCCCCGGTTCGTTGGGTACTCTCTTTTTCACGCCTGCGTTCATAGAAAGTTCTCACTTGACATCGTCAAAGGGAATTCGTTATCTTCCCCGCATTGCTCATATGCAGGCGTGACCCATGACCGAAATGCTCGAGTCCTCGTACCTGTGCGGATATTGCGGAGAACTCAATGAGGCGCTGGTCGACCCCTCCGGGGGCTCGGAACAGGCCTATACGGAGGACTGCACCGTCTGCTGCAGGCCCAACGCGCTCCGGGTCCGGATCGCCGCCGATCGCGCGGTCACGATTGACGTAGAATACGAAGGTTAGCGTTTTTCCTCGAATTACTCAGAATCCTTCCACTAACACTCCCCGAAGCCTGCCAAACGGGTGATTTGCCCCACCCCTCGTGACAAAACGCACACTGCTCTCTTCTGTTTCTTGCTTCATTGATTCAAGAAACTTTCAGGAGACAGGACGTGTCGTTAAAAAAGATCCGCTACCAGCTTCAGCCGCTTTCGCGTGAACAGCGCGTCCTTGCGGAATTTGTCCTCCTTGAGGGGGTCGACCGCCAGGCATGGTACGCCGTCGTCTACCTGGAACTCTGGAAATCCGAAGGATGCATCAGCACACAGTAGAAATGGAGAATCCCATGAATATGTGGAAATTCGCGGCATTTGTGACCGGGCTCGTGGCCGCCACCGTCGTCGTGCGCAAAGTGATCGAGAAGCTCCCGGTCATCGCCCAGGACGCCGATCACCGCTACGGCATCGACGACTTCATCGACGACGAAGAGTTCAACTCCTAGTCTCGCACGCGCGGCCGGGTCCTACTTCGTATCGAGGATGACCGGCAGCCCGTCCTTGCCGCTGCCGACGATCACCACTTTCGCGTTCGGCGACTCGGCGATCTTCATTGTCGCTTCGATCCCCTTCCACCGCAGCAACTGGTCACTGATCCCCGACGCTACGATCTTCTGAAAGTCCGCTATACCCTGCGCTTCGATGCGTTTCCTGTCCGCTTCCTGCTTTTCCTTCGTAAGAATGAACTCCATGCGCTGGCTTTCCTGGTCCGCGCGCTGCTTCTGCTCGATCGCCTCGGTGAGCTGGGAGGGCAGCGAGACGTTCCGCAGCGGCGTCGTTTCAACGATGATGCCGCGCGGGCCGATGATGCTGGAAAGCTCCGTCTGTATCTGTACGCCGAGTTTCTCCCGTTCCGTGGAATAGAGGGCGCTTGCCTGGAAGTTCGCGGTGACCGAGCGGCTGATGGAGCGGAACTGGGGCACCAGGACGATCGTCTCATAGTCCCCGCCGCTGATCTTCTTGTAGACGCTCGCCGCGGAGTCGGGGTTGAGGCGGTAGAGCACGCTGATCTCGAGGCCGATCGTCAGGCCCTCTCGGGAGAGGACCGACATCTGCTCCTTCATCTCCTTCGTTTGAATGGAGTACTTGACGATCTTTGCCATAGGGTTGACGATGTTGATGCCGGCCCCAAGCGTGTTGTCCGAAACCGTGCCGAAGAAGTCGATGACGCCGACGTGGCCGGCCGGGATGATCGTGAAGGACTGTGCAACGAGGAGAATGAGGGCGAATGTCATGATGACGCCGCTCGCGAGCATGCCCGAGCGAAAGATGGTATTGTGCTGGTCGACCTTTTTGCGGGCGGAGTTGAAGGCGACAAACGCCGCCAAAACGACGAGGCAAAGAAAGATGAAAATCATGGTGTGCTCCTGGAGAAAGTGTGCGGTGAGTGGATTATGCACAGCAAAGGTAGGAACAATGAGGGGAAATTGCAATCGTGGGTCACGGCGCTTCACCCCGCCTGAAGAACGCTCCGCAAACAGCAGGACTACTGCTTGACCCGCGACTGGATCAGTTGATACACCTCGTCGACGTTCCGTATCTGCTCGAACATCGGAGGCGCCATCCGGGCCATCCCGGGCCAGCTCGGATTGTTCACGACGATCCCGATTCCCGCTGGTGCGCCGAAGAGGATCGTCCCGCGACCATCCGCGCGGCGTTCCAGAGAGATCTGCTGCTGGTTCTTCAAGGAAAACGCTTTGAGCGTTTGTGTGAAGAGGCCGCCGAGGATCATCGCTCGGTCTTCCGTGACCGCGTAGACGGTGTTCCCCCGCACCCACATGTCGTAGACGAACCTCCCGGCGACCATGTAGAGACCGACCAGAGTGAATACTCCTCCGAACAGCAGAAAGAACACCGGGGCGCCCTGTTGGGAGGCCATATATTCCCAGAACACGGCGAAGCCGCACCAAAGGAGGCTCAACGGAACGAGGAGCGCGTCAGATTTCCGAAAGAGGATGCCCGTGGGCGGACGTCCGGTCCAGATGACACGTTCTGAAGGGAGGAGATAGGGCGAGATCGACTGCTGGTCTTCCGATTGGGTTTCGATGTCCGACATGTCTCCCTGTCCTTCCCATGAAATCTCTGCGAGATCAATTGACGTTCAATGTAGCGTTTCCGACCGGGGTTGTCAAGCGCCGCGTAGGGCGAAATCAATTGATATTCAGGCGATTTCTCTCTATCTTGAGCGCACCATGAAGACGATCGTTAAACCCAAAGCACTCCAGCGCGGGGATCTCATCGGGATCTGCGCTCCCGCCGGTCCCGCGCTCGCCGAGGAGGATCTCCACAAAGGGGTCCGCTATTTGCAGCAACTCGGGTACCGCGTTCTCCTGACGCCGCACCTCCTCCGGAAGCGTGGCTACCTTGCCGGTACCGACCGCGAGCGCGCTTCGGATCTCATGCATCTCTTCACCGACACGCGGGTCAGCGCCATCATCGCCCTACGCGGGGGATACGGCACGCAGAGGATCCTCCCGCTCCTGGATTTTCAGAAGATACGGAAGAACCCGAAGATCGTCGTCGGCTACAGCGATCTCACCGCACTCTCGCTCGCGCTCTATGCGAGGGCTAACCTCCTGACGTTCGCCGGTCCGATGGTCGCCGCCGAAATGGCGCGCGGACTCACCGGTCTCGCCGAAGAATATTTCTGGCGCTGCCTCACGTCGACAAAGCCGCTCGGGCTCTTTCCGGGTCCGTGCGGAGCCTTGCGCAAAGGAAGTGCCGAGGGCCGGATCCTCGGAGGCAATCTTTCTCTCGTCGCCGCCACGGCAGGTACGCCTTATTTCCCGTCGTTCGCGAACAGTCTCGTCCTCCTCGAAGAGATCGGCGAGCGGCCATACCGCATCGACAGGATGCTCCGCCAGCTCTCGCTCGCGGGCGTCTGGAAGGCGTCCGAGGGCGTTCTCCTCGGGACCTTCGTCGACTGCGACCCGGAACCGGGCAAGCCGTCGCTCTCGCTCAACGAGGTCATTGACGATACATACCACGATGTTCCCCAGCCGATACTCGCCGATCTCCACCACGGGCACGTCCGCCAGTCTCTGACGATCCCGATCGGTGCCCACGCCCGCATCCAAAATGGCCGTAAACTCGTCATTCTTGAGAGCGCCGTCACGTAATTCGTGATGATTTACCCGTTTTAATTGACTATTCGTCAAATATTGCTTAAATTTTAAGCAAAAATTACCGGGGATCACGTTGGCAGACTCGCTCAAGATCGCCGTTTTCGCATCGGGGAAGGGATCGAACGTCCGGGCGATACTCGAGGCGATCGAGGCCGGAACGATCCGAAATGCTGCGATCGTCTCTGTCATCAGCAATAACTCCGATGCCGGCGTCCTCACCCTGGCGAGGGAGCACGGCATCCCGGCGATCCATGCGAGCCGGAAGGGATACGGTTCGGACAGTGATTTCTGCCGGGCCCTCATCGAAATCCTGAACGCGTCAGGCGCGAACTTCATCGTTCTCGCCGGGTACATGAAGAAGGTCGACGCGGAGATCGTCCGCGCTTTCCGGAACAGGATCGTGAACATCCATCCGGCCCTTCTTCCCGACTTCGGCGGCCCGGGAATGTACGGCATGCATGTCCATGAGGCCGTCATCAAGAGCGGCAAGAAGATATCGGGAGCGACCGTACATCTCGTCGACGAAGAGTATGACCGGGGGCCGATCGTCCTTCAGCAGCAGGTCGCGGTCGCGGACGACGATACGCCGGAGACGCTCGCGGCCAAGGTCTTACAGGTCGAACACGAATTGTATCCCAGAGCGATCAGGCTCTTCGCCGAAGGGAAGATCATCATTCACGAACGTCACGTCAGGATAGAACAAGAAGCATGAACGAGATCTCCATCCGAAGGGCACTCATCAGCGTTTCTGACAAACACGGCATCGCCGAGTTCGCCCGGAAGCTCCAGGAGTACGGCGTCGATATCATCTCGACCGGCGGCACACTCAAGACGCTGCACGATGCGGGCGTCGAGGCGCGGTCCATCTCCGAGGTGACCGGGTTCCCTGAGATCCTCGACGGGCGCGTGAAGACGCTCCACCCGAAGATCCATGGCGGCCTTCTTGCGATCGCCGACGACCCCTCCCACGTCCAGCAGCTCAAGGACCTCGACATCACCGAGATCGACATGGTCGTCGTGAACCTCTACCCCTTCGAGCGGACGATCGCCGGATCCGGCGTCTCCTTGGACGACGCGATCGAACAGATCGACGTCGGCGGCCCGACCATGCTCCGGGCGGCGGCGAAGAACTTCCGATTCAAGACCGTCATCGTCAACCCGGCCCGGTACGGCGCCGTCCTCGAAGAAATGGGCCGATTGAAGGGTTGCGTCGCGGAATCGACCCGGTTCAGCCTCGCGAAGGAGGTCTTTCTCCACACCTCCCGATACGACGGCGTCATCTCCAACTATCTCTCGGCCGTCGACGTCGACAGCACCCGCGCTCTCCCCGAGGTCTTCACCCTGACGCTCCCGAAGGCCGAACAGCTCCGGTACGGCGAGAACCCGCACCAGCAGGCGGCGCTCTACGGCAGCTTCCACACCGTCTTCGCGACCCTTCACGGCAAGGAGCTCTCGTACAACAACATCGTCGACATCCAGGCCGCCGTCGAACTCTCCGCGGAATTCACCGTGCCGACCGTCGTCATCATCAAGCACACGAACCCCTGCGGCGTGGGGTCGGGCGCAACGCTTGCCGAAGCCTACGCGAAGGCGTTCGCGACCGACACGAAGTCGGCCTTCGGCGGCATCACCGCCGTGAACCGCCCGCTCGACATGGAAGCGGCCCTGCTCATGGACAAGGTGTTCACCGAGGTCATCATCGCCCCGTCGTACGCTCCCGACGTCCTCGAATTCTTAAAGAAGAAGAAGGACCGGCGTCTCATCCGTCAGGATGCCCCGCTTCCGACCGGACGTGCGCTTCAGATCAAGACCGTCGCCGGCGGCGTCCTCGTGCAATCCCCGGACGCCCTCACGTTGGACGAGAATGCCCTGCGCGTCGTGACGAAGCGAGCGCCGAGTCCCGCGGAACAATCCGCGATGATGTTCGCCTGGAAGGTCGCGAAGCACGTCAAGTCCTATGCGATCGTCTATGGTCTTTCCGACCGGACGATCGGCGTCGGCGCGGGACAGATGTCCCGGTTCGACTCGTCGAGGATCGCCGTGAGCAAGGCCAAGGAAGCCGGGCTCGACCTCCACGGCACGGTCGTCGCCTCCGACGCGTTCTTCCCGTTCGCCGACGGGCTCCTCGAGGCGGTCAACGCCGGAGCGACCGCGGTCATCCAGCCGGGCGGATCGGTCCGGGACGCGGAGGTCATCGCGGCGGCCGACGCGCACGACATCGCCATGCTCTTCACCGGCATCAGGCATTTTCGGCACTGAATACTCACGATTTCATGAACGAACACACGTACCGACCATGAGCTTTCTCTCACTGTTTTCGGCGGATCTTGCCATCGATCTCGGCACCGCCAACACCCTCATCCACATGAAGGGGAAGGGCATCGTCCTGAACGAGCCTTCGATCGTCGCGTTCGACCGGAACACGAAGCGCATCGTCGCGATCGGCCATGAGGCCCGGGAGATGCTCGGACGGACCCACCGCGACATCCGCACGATCCGCCCCATGCGGGACGGCGTCATCGCCGACTTCGAGATCGCCGAAGGGATGCTGCGCGAGTTCATCAAGAAGGTCCACTCCAATTGGCTCCCGAGCCGCCGGATCGTCGTCTGCGTCCCGAGCGGCGTGACCGAGGTGGAGAAGCGCGCTGTCCGCGATGCCGCGGAACACGCCGGCGCGAAGGAAGTGCACCTCGTCGCAGAACCGATGGCCGCTGCGATCGGCGTCGGACTCGACGTCGACGCACCGGCGGGCAACATGATCGTGGACATCGGCGGCGGCACGACTGAAATCGCCGTCATCGCGCTCTCCGGCATCGTCAACGAAGAGTCGGTGCGCATCGCCGGCGACGAGATGAACAACGCGATCGTCCAGTTCTTCAAGAAGAACCACAACATCCTCATCGGCGAGCGCACGGCCGAGCAGATCAAGTGCGAGGTCGGGTCCGCCATGCCCCTCAAGGAAGAGATCACGATCCAGGTGAAGGGCCGCGACCTCGTCAACGGCATCCCGAAAACGACCGAAGCGAGTTCCGTCGAGATCCGCGAGTCGCTCAACGAGCCGGTCCAGCAGATCGTCGACGCCGTGAAGCTCACCCTCGAGCGGACTCCGCCCGAGCTCTCCGCCGACATCCTCGACCGCGGCATCATGCTTTCCGGCGGCGGGGCGCTCCTGAAGCAACTCGACGAGCGTCTGCGCCTCGAGACGAGCCTTCCCGTGCATGTCGCTGACGACCCCTTGACCGCGGTGGTCCGCGGGACGGGCAAGATCCTCGAGCACCTCAACCATTATTCCAAAGTGCTCATCAAGAGCAGGAGATACTAGCGGAGACCGCGGGAGCACAGGGGGACGAGTGACGCTCTCGCGCTTGCGCCAGGGCCGCGTCTCCAAGCTCGCCGCCACCCCCCTTGAGTCATGCAACGACTGATCAACATACTGCTCATCTTCAAAGAGTACTTCGTCCTTGCTCTCCTCATTATGCTCTCCACGGTCCTCCTCTCCCTCAACGACAACGCGCAGATGCGAGCGGTCCGGTCGTACACCGTCGGGTTCATCGGCCTCGCCCAGGATTACCTTGTGACCGTGCCGAACGTTTTCGAGCTGAATCGGGAGAATGCGGTCCTCCGGCAGCTCAACGTCAACCTCTCCGATGAGGTGAGCAGGCTTCGGGACGCGCGCCTCGAGAACCTCCGGTTGCGCGGCCTCGTCGGCTTCAAGGAGCAGAACCCCTTCACGCTCGTCGCCGCCGATGTCGTCGGCAAGAGCTACCACCTCCTGAGGAACACGATCACGCTCAACGTGGGCCTGCGCGACAGCGTCAAGATCGACATGCCGATCATCTCGGAGTCGGGCCTCGTCGGGAAGATCATCGCGGCCGGATCGCGGTACTCCATCGGCCAGCTCATGCTCAACAAGGATTTCCGGGCAAGCGCGAAGGTGCAGCGGAGCCGCGTCGACGGCATCGTCTCCTGGGAAGGCGGGGACGTCCTCCGGATGAAGAACGTCGCGAAGATGCAGGACGTGCGCGAGGGGGACGTCGTCACGACGTCCGAGTACAGCAACATCTTCCCGAGGAACATCAAGATCGGCTACATCTCGAAGATCTCCCAGGGCGCCGGAACGCTCTTCAAGGACATCGAAGTGACCCCGAGCGCCGACCTCATCGGGCTCGAGCAGGTGTTCGTCATTCGGGCGGTCGCCGACTCGGAGCGCGTGGCAATGGAGAAGAACATGACGAGGACGAAATAGTGTCCAGGCACGTCAAGTACGTCTTCTTCTCGATCTTTCTCCTCCTCGTCCAGAGCAAGATGATGACCCTCCTCACCCTCGAGGGCATCACGCCCGACCTCCTGACGATCTGGGTCGTCTACCTCGCGCTCAAAGAGGGCCAGCTCATCGCCATGCCGTGGGGGTTCGCCCTTGGGCTCGCGTTCGACCTCCTCACGGGCAATTTCATCGGGCTCTCGGCCCTCACGAAGACTGTCGCGGCGTTCACGGCCGGGTACTTCTACAACGAGAACAAGACCCCGCTCATCCTCGGCAGCTACCGGTTCCTCGTCATCGTCCTGACCGTCTCCCTCATCCACAACACGCTCTACTTCCTCATCTTCACCCAGGGCAGCGAGATCGGCACTCTGCGCGCCATCTTCCAGGTGGGACTCGCAACGACGTTCTACACCGCAACCCTGACGCTGCTGCCGATGCTCGCGTTCGCGCGAAAGTACATCACCTGATATGGCCGACCCCAGCGAATATACCGGCCGAAGGGCCATCTTCTTCTGGATCATCGGGGCGGTGTTCTGCATGTTTTTCGGCAGGCTGATCCAGCTCCAGGTGCTCTACCAGGACGAGTACGGCAAGAAGTCGGAGGAGAACAGCATCCGCCCGATCGCGCACGACCCCATCCGCGGCTACATGTTCGACCGGAACGGCACCCTCATCGTCGACAACCGGCCCTCCTACACGGTGAGCGTCACCCCCTCGGAGTTCCACGAGTCGGAGATCGCCGCGCTCGCGGAGATCCTCCAGCTCGACACGGCGTTCATTCGGGAGCGGCTCATCAAGGGGAAGATCTACAACCGGTTCGCGCCGACGAAGGTGAAGCGCGACATCGACTTCAAGACGCTCTCGCTCCTCGAGGAGAACCGCGGCAAGCTTCCGGGCGTCGATTACCAGATCGAATCGAAGCGGTACTATCCCACGAAGGCGAAGGCCTCGCACATCTTCGGCTACACGAAGGAGGTTTCCGACAAGCTCGTCCAGGAGGACCCCGACCAGTACCGCCCCGGCGACCTCATCGGCGCCACGGGCCTCGAGGCGAAGTACGAGCCCTACTTGCGCGGACAGAAGGGGTTCGAGTTCATCACGGTGAACGCCCGCGGCGAGAACCTCGGCGCCTATAATGAAGGAAAGAGCAACATCGCCATCAAGGAGGGGGACGACCTCTACCTCGCCATCGACGCCGGTGTCCAGGCGCTCGCCGAGTCGCTCCTCACGGACAAGCGCGGCGCCGTCGTCGCCATCGACCCGACCACCGGGGGGGTCATCGCGATCGCGAGCAAGCCCGACTACGACCTCACGTCGTTCGGCGGCGTGACGCCGCCCGAGGTCTGGAACGCCCTCAACACCGATCCCATGAAGCCGATGTTCAACCGCGCCACGATGACGCGGTACCAGCCCGGCTCGACGTACAAGATGCTTCTCGCCCTCGCCGCCCTCCAGGAAGGGGTCATCCCGACCTCCTGGGCAGTGAACTGCACGGGCGGGTTCAAGTTCGGCAACCACATCTTCAAGGACCTCCACGTCCACGGCTACACCGGCATGGTGGAATCCATCCAGCGCTCGTGCAACGTCTACTACTACCAGCTCATGCTCAAGACCGGGTTCGAGCGGTGGACGCAGTACGGCCGGGAGTTCGGGTTCGGCGCCCCGACCGGCATCGACATCGGAGAGGAGAACTCCGGCCTCCTCCCGTCCGAGGAGTACTATGACCGCGTCTACGGCAAAGGGCGCTGGACGGCGGGCTATCTCGTGAGCCTCGGCATCGGCCAGGGCGAGCTCGGCGTCTCCCCGCTCCAAATGGCGTGCTACGCCATGGCGCTGGCGAACAAGGGGCACTATTTCCGCCCCCACGTCGTGGACAAGATCCGCATGAAGGATACGAAGGAACTCCAGCCGGTCCCGATCGAGTCGCGCACGATCCAGATCAATGACAACTACTGGAACATCGTCCGGGAAGGCATGTACCGCTGCGTGAATTCCCCCGGCGGCACCGCGGGACTCGCACGGCTCCCGGGGATCGACGTCGCAGGAAAGACCGGCACCGCGCAGAACCCCCACGGCAAGGACCATGCCTGGTTCATCGGGTTCGCGCCGATGCAGAACCCGAAGATCGCGATCTGCGTGCTCGTGGAGAACGCAGGCTTCGGCGGCGTCTTCGCCGCCCCGATCGCAGGGGCCTGCATCGAACAGTACCTCACCGGCATGGTGACGAAGAAGCTCCCGCAGCACATTGAGGTCGTGGACACCACCAAGAACGACATCGAGTGATGGATACCTGGTTCAAAGAACATGTCGATTACGTGACGCTTCTCCTCGTCCTCGCCGTGACGGGGATCGGCGTGACGTCGGTCTACAGCGCGACTTACGACGCGGGCGCGTCGGCGTACTTCCACCGGCAGCTCATCTGGGGCGGGATCGGCATTGTTCTCATGATCTCGATCGCCCTCATGCAGTTCCGGACGCTCCAGCTCCTGTCCATGCCGCTCTATGCCGTCTCCATCCTGTTCCTCCTCGCCGTTCTCGTCGCGGGGAAGACGGTCGCGGGCACGAAGAGCTGGTTCGGGGTCGGCGGGTTCGGTCTACAGCCGTCAGAGATGGTGAAGGTCACGACGATCCTCGCACTCGCATCATATCTGTCCAACCGGAGCATCAACCTCCACCGGTTCAAGCACCTCGCGACGACGTTCGGCATCGTCCTGTTGCCGGTGGCGCTCATCCTCCTCCAGCCCGACGTGGGAACCGCCATCATTTACATGGGCATGCTCCTGTTCATCCTCCTCTGGGCCGGCGCGTCGGACTTCCTTCTTCTGGCGCTCCTCGCACCGGCCGCCGCGGCGATCGCCACGCTCTTCGGCACGACGGCCTTTGCCATCGTCGTCGTCGTGACGTTCGTGACCCTTCTGGCGCTCCGGGAGAACCGGCTCGGTTCGGCCGTCGTGTTCTCCCTCACCGTGCTCGTCGGCGTCTCCGTCCAGTTCATGTTCGGCAAACTCAAAGCGTATCAGCAGCACAGGATCCTGACGTTCCTCAACCCCGACGCCGATCCGCTCGGTGCGGGCTACAACGTCATCCAGTCGAAGATCGCGATCGGCTCCGGGGGGCTCTTCGGCAAGGGGTTCCTCCAGGGGACGCAAACGCAGCTCAACTTCATCCCCGCGCAGTGGACCGACTTCATCTACTGCGTCCCGAGCGAGGAGTTCGGGTTCATCGGCGCGTTCCTCATCCTCTTCCTGTTGACGCTCCTTCTCCTGCGCGGCGTTCAGACCGCCTCGATCGTGAAGAGCCGCTATGCCGGCGTCGTCGCGATCGGCGTCGTCTCGACGTACACCGTCCACATGATCATCAATATCGGCATGGCGATGGGGATGATGCCCGTCATCGGCGTGCCGCTCCCCTTCATGAGCTACGGCGGTTCGAACCTCCTGTCGAACATGGTCATGGCGGGGCTCCTCATGAACATGTACGCGAACCGCAAAGAGTACTAGGGGGAGGCCGGCCCTCCGTCGGCGCTGTCAAAACTTGCCGTTTGCTCGAACTGTTCTTATCTTTGGTGGCGCGATCCGAACGACCACGCCTTTTTTACCCCAAACTGCACCATATGGCACGATCGATCAAGTCGAAAACCGAAATTCCCGCACCACAACTCCGCTGGATCTGCGATCCGAAGACGCTCGGCGTCGCCTCGACGAACGACGTCAAGCCGACGAAGGAGATCATCGGCCAGGACCGCGCCCTTGGCGCGCTGCGGCTCGGCCTCGAGATGAAGCACCCGGGGTACAACGTCTTCGTGACGGGATTTTCCGGGACAGGGCGGCTCACGACGATCAAGCGCCTCCTCGCGGAGTTCGACAAGTCCCCCGTGACGCTCCAGGACCGCTGCTACGTCCACAACTTCCGGAACAACGACCAGCCGATCCTCCTGACGCTCCCGGCCGGCAAGGGCAACGCCTTCCGCGACGACATGGAGGCGCTCGTCCAGGACCTCCAGAAGAACGTCCCCGCGGCGTTCGACCGCAAGCGGTTCAAGGACGAACGGAAGAGGATGATGGAGCATTTCCAGGAACGACAGCAGAGCGTCCTGAAGGATTTCGAGCACAAGGTGAAGGGGAAGGGGTTCGAGGTCGTCCAGATCCAGATCGGGACCGGCATGCGCCCCGACATCACCCCCGTCATCAACGCCCAGCCCGTGAGCTTCGATCAGCTCGACGCCATGCTGAAGGAGGGGAAGGTCACCCGCGAGCAGATCGAGCAGTTCATGAAGGACCGGCTCTCCCTCGAAGGGCAGATGGAGCTCGTGTTCCGGGAGCTCCGGAACATCGAACGCAAGGCGAAGGATTCCCTCACCGATCTCGAGTCGCGCTACATTCTCCCGATCGTCAAGGAGAGCATCGACGAGGTGCGGCAGAAGTACGAGAACGACAAGCTCCGGCGCTACCTTGACGACGTCCAAGAGAACATTCTCGCCGATCTTCCGCGGTTCCGGCCGGCGGACGAACAAGCCCAGACGCTCATCCCCGGGGTGCCGCAGCCAGAGGAGGTGGACTTCATCGAGTTCCGGGTGAACGTCATCGTGGACAACTCCGAGACGAAAGGCGTGCCGATCGTCATCGAGACCAATCCCCGCTATAAGAACATCTTCGGCACGATCGACCGCGAAGTCGACCGCAACGGCGTCTGGCGGACGGATTTCACGCTCATCAAGCCCGGTTCGCTCCTGAAGGCGGACGGCGGATACCTCGTCCTCAACTCCCTCGACGTCCTGGTGGAGCAGGGCGTCTGGCAGAACCTCAAACGCACGCTCCGGCACGCCCTCCTCGAGATCCAGCCGATCGAGACCGGGGTATTCGGCGCAAGCTCCGCCCTCAAACCTGAACCGATCAACCTCGACCTGAAGATCATCATGCTCGGCGACGCCGAGATGTACTTCCTCCTCTACCAGCAGGACGACGAGTTCAAGAAGATCTTCAAGGTGCGGGCCGACTTCGACACAGAGATGGCGAAGGAGACGGTCACCGTCCGGAAGTACATGTCGTTCATCAAGATGGTCTGCGACGAGGAACGCCTCCGACCCTTCGACCGGACGGCCCTCGGAGCGATCGTCGAACACGGCGTGCGGCTCGCTGGTCGTCAGAACAAGCTCTCCACGCGGTTCAACGTCATCGCCGACATCGCGCGGGAATCAAATTACTGGGCGAAGCAGGAAAAGACCAAGACGATCCGCGCCGCCCATGTGATCCGGGCGATCGATGAAAAGGTCGAGCGCATGAACCTTGCGGAGGAGAAGATCCGCGAGATGCTCCGCGACGGTACGATCATGATCGACACCGAAGGCGCCGCCGTCGGCCAGATCAACGGGCTGACGGTCTACGACATGAAAGAATACGCGTTCGGCCTCCCGGCGCGCATCACCGCAAAGACCTCTCTCGGCCGGCAGGGGATCATCAATATCGAGCGCGAAGTGGACATGAGCGGCCCGAGCCACACGAAGGGCGTCCTCATCATCAGCGGGTACCTCCACTCCCTGTACGCGCAGACGAAGCCCTTGACGATGAACGCGAGCATCACCTTCGAGCAGACGTACGGCGGCGTGGACGGTGACAGCGCCTCCTCGACCGAGATCTATGCGATCCTCTCGAGCCTCGCGGGCGTCGCTGTGCGCCAGGACATCGCGGTCACCGGCTCGGTGAACCAGAACGGCGAGATCCAGCCGATCGGCGGCGTCAACCAGAAGATCGAAGGGTTCTTCGAGCTCTGCCGCGCACGCGGCCTCACGGGAAAGCAGGGGGTCATCATCCCCCACCAGAACAGACAAGATCTTATGCTTCGGCACAGCGTCGTCGACGCCGTGGCCAAAGGAAAATTCCATATCTATGCCGTCAAGACCATCGACGAGGGCCTTGAGATCCTCACCGGGATGAACCCGGGGCGGCGGCGCAAGGACGGGACGTTCGAACAGGGAACGCTCCACCACCTTGTCAACGACACCCTTACGCGCTTCGCGCGACACTGGAAAGAACTCAACGCATGAACCTCCCCTCGTTCCGCCGCACCGCCCGCCCGCTCGTCACGTTCATCGGTTTGGTCGTCATCGCCATCGCGATCGCCTACGCATGGGGCGCGACCGGGCACAAGATCATCAACCGGACCGCCGTCCGGCATCTCCCGGCCGAGATGGCGTCCTTGGCCGCCGACAGCGCGTTCTTCGAGGCGCACGCGAGCGATGCGGATATCCGCCGCAACAACAGCGATACGTCGTTCTACGCCGAGTGGGAACGGCATTTCATCGACATCGACGATTACCCTGATTTTCACAATCTGCCGCACGACCTCAATACCGTCATCGCGCTCTACGGCTGGGACCGGGTAAAGCGGAACTCGATCAATCCGTGGGCGACGGCCTGGCTCGTCGACACCCTCACGAACCAACTGCGCAACAACGACCTCCCCAATGCGATGCAGACGATGGCCGACCTTGGGCACTACATCGGGGACGGCCACCAGCCCCTCCACGCGACGAAATTCTATAACGTCAACGGGGTGCATTCGCGCTATGAGAGCTCGATGGTGAACGCCCACCAGGCGGAGATCGTCATCGCGCCCGATTCGGCGCGCTACATCGCCGATCCCCTGGGGTTCGCCTTCGACTACCTCTACGTCTCGAACTCCTTCGTCGATTCGATCAATCACACCGACCTCTACGCTCAGACGCTCACGGGGAGCACCTCCAGTACCGCGTACTACGACGCCATGTGGGCGCGCTTGGGCGGGTTCACCAAAGACCAGTTCCAGTCGGCCTCGGTCGCCGTCGCGAGCCTTTGGTATACGGCGTGGGTGAACGCCGGCCTGAGTTCGGACGTCCACGACGCGCTCGCCGCGATGCCGTCCTCGGTGAGGCTCAAACAGAATTACCCGAACCCGTTCAATCCGACAACGCGCTTCGTCGTGGAGAACTCGGAGATCGCATGGGCACGATTCTCGGTGTACGACGTTCTCGGACACGAGGTCGCCGTGCTTTTCAACGGAACCCTCACGCCGGGCACGCACGACATCTCGTGGGATGCGAGCGGCCAGGCGAGCGGGATCTACCTCTACGTCTTGCGGAGCGGATCGCACACCCAAACGGGCAAGATGGTACTCATGCGCTGACGCGCCCTCACCCGGGCAGAGAGAGCGCCGGCAACCTCACAATCGCAATGCAGGCTTCATGATCCTCACCGACACACAGATCCTCGCCGAACGCAAGCTGGGCCACATCGTCATCACTCCCTTCAACCGGAAGTACCTCGGTTCCAACAGCTACGACGTCCATCTCGGCGAGTGGCTCGCACTCTACAAGGACGAGATCCTCGACGCACGCGTCCACAACAAGGTGCACTACTTCCGCATCCCGAAGGAGGGGCTCATCCTCGTCCCGAGCAAGCTCTATCTCGGCGTCACGGAGGAATATACCGAGACGCACCGCCACGTGCCGTTCCTCGAGGGAAAGAGCAGCATCGGGAGGCTCGGCATCGACATTCACGCGACGGCCGGCAAGGGCGACATTGGGTTCTGCAACAGCTGGACGCTCGAGATCTCCGTCCGGCAGCCGGTCCGTATCTACGCCGGCATGCCGATCGGACAGCTCATCTATTTCGAGGTGAACGGCGAGGTGGCGACTCCCTACAACAAGAAGAAGTCGGCAAAGTACAATAAGAAGACCGGAAAACCGGTCGAATCGATGATGTGGAAGAACTTCCTCTAGGTCGATCCGGCCTCACAACTACAGAAGGAGCACTCCCCTTGACCTCCCGAACGACGCGCTTCGCATTTCTCATCCTCTTTCTCTTCACCCTCGGTCTCGCCGCGCAGACGAAGCGTCCGATGGAGCTCGAAGATATGTTCCGGTCCAAGCGCCTCTCCGACCCGCAGCTCTCCCCCGACGGGAAGAGCGTCGCCTTCGTCGTCGCCGACGTCCTGAAGGCGGAGAACCGGACGAACAGCGACATCTGGATCATCCCATCCTCCGGCGGAGAACCACGCAAGTTCACCAGCTCGCCGCGCCATGACCGCCATCCGGTGTGGTCCCCCGACGGGAAGACGATCGCATTCGAGTCGAACCGCAATGGATCATTCCAGATCTACCTCCAGAGCGCCGCGGGCGGCGAGGCGAAACAGCTGACGTCCATCTCGAGCGAAGCCTCGAGCGCGGTCTGGTCCCCCGACGGGTCCACGCTGGCGTTCGTCTCAGCGGTCTTCCCGGAATTCTCCGACAAGCCGTATTCGCAGAGCGACGCCCTCAACAAGCAGAAGCAGGACGGCCGCGACACGAGCAAGGTGAAGGCCCGCATCTTCACGCAGCTCCTCTACCGGCATTGGGACAGCTGGGTGGACGACAAGCGCCAGCACATCTTCGTCATCGACGCCGCCGGCGGCGATCCGCGCGACGTCACTCCCGGGGACCGCGACGCGGTGCCCACCGCTTCGACGTTCTCCACAGGCGACGATTTTGCATTCTCCCCCGACGCAAAGGAGATCGCCTATACCGCCACGCCGTTCCCGACGCGCGAGGGCGCCTGGAGCACGAACCACGACATTTACACGGTCAACCTGACGACGGGCGAGCGCAAGCAGATCACGGCGAACCTCGCGGCGGACGTCTACCCGCGCTACTCCCCCGACGGCAAGTACATCGCCTACCGCGCCCAGTCCCGGGCAGGCTTTGAAGCGGACCGCTGGCAGCTTATGCTCTACGACCGCACGACCGGCGCGACGCGGAGTCTCACGGACAACTTCGACTCGAACGTCGAGGCCATGGTCTGGTCCGCCAACAGTAAGACACTCTATTTCGACGCCGAAGAAAAGGCCACAAAGCCGCTCTGGTCGGTGACGCTCAAGGGCGGCGACGTCCGGAAGCTCGTCGAAGGCGGCGTGAACGGCGACGTGAACATCTCCACGGACGGATCGATGCTCGTCTTCTCCCGTTCGTACTCGACCCGTTCGGCCGAGGTCTACACGTCCTCCGCCGACGGCAAGACTGCCCGGCGGCTCACAAAGACGAATGACAAGCTTTTCTCCGGGCTCGCGCTGAACGAACCGGAAAGCGTCACCGTCCCCGGCGCGGGCGGAACGCCGGTCCAGATGTGGATCATCAAGCCGCCGGCGTTCGACGCGACAAAGAAGTACCCGCTCGTCTTCTGGGTCCACGGAGGCCCCCAAGGCGCCTGGATGAACTCCTGGTCCACGCGGTGGAACCCCCAGATCTGGGCGGCGCAGGGATACGTGTTGGCCCTCCCGAACCCCCGCGGCAGCACGGGGTTCGGACAGAAGTTCACAGATGAGATCAGCCGAGACTGGGCCGGCAAGGTCTACGTCGATCTCATGAACTGTCTCGGGTACCTGGAGGCCCTCCCGTACATCGACACGACACGGATGGCCGCCGCGGGCGCCTCCTATGGCGGTTACATGATGAACTGGTTCCAGGGCCACACCGACAAGTTCAAGACCCTCATCACGCACGACGGCGTCTATAACTTCGCGAGCATGTACGGCTCGACCGAGGAAGTCTGGTTTGACGAGTGGGAGCACGGCAAGCCGTGGGAGAGCCCCGATCAGGAAGAGTATTCTCCGCACAAGTATGCGCAGAACTTCAAGACGCCGAACCTCATCATCCACAGCGAACTCGACTACAGGATCCCGCTCGCCGAAGCGCAACAGCTCTTCACGACCCTCCAGCGCCGGGGCGTCCCCTCGAAGTTCCTCTATTTCCCCGATGAGGGGCACTGGGTATTGAAGCCCCAAAACAGCGAGCTGTGGCACAAAACGGTCTTCAGCTGGCTGAAGGAGTATCTCCATCCGGACCAGGTGCCGTGATGCGGCGACTGGTGTGGTCGTCGATCGCAGGTTTCCTATTCGGACTGACCGGATGCACGACGACGTCGGTCTACACGCCCGAACACCTTTCCGAAGACGAGGACCGGGCCGTCACCGTGCATACGAAGGACGGGGCAAGCATCCGGTTTGAGGCCGGGGACTATGCGATCATCGGCGAGGCACAGGACTCCATCAGAGGTGTGGGGCAGCGCGTGACAAACACCGTCAGCAATGCGACCGAGAGATGGGAGGGTACAATCCCGCTTCACGACGTTGCATCGGTCACCGTGAAGCAGCTCAACTTCATCGGGGATGCCGCATGGCTTGGAGCTGTCGTCGTGGTAGTGTATACGATCACGCACCTCACCCCATACGGGTGGAACTAGAGGACGTGGCCCTCTGTCCTCGTCATTGCAGGACACAATTTCGACCTACTCATCGGGGTGAGCTGTGACAATGATGCGCCACATTGCGTGGATCATGGCACTTGTGATGTCGATCCAGGTTCTCGGCTGCACGACGACGTCGGTCTACGAGCCGGAACACCTCGCTCATGACGACGGGAGGTTGATCACCGTCCACACGAACGACGGGCGGCGGATCCTATTTGAACAGGGCACATATGCCGTGACCGGAGGGGTCCACGGCTCCGTCACAGGAACAAGGCGGATCACAACAAATAGCGTCAGCAATGCGACAGCACATTGGGAGGGAACCATTGCGCTTGATGACATCGAATTGGTCTCTGTCGAAGAGGTCAATCTCCTCGGCTATGTCGGTATCGCCGCCCTCCTCGCGGCCGGCGTGCTGGCCGCCCTCCTCATCATCGCCGCTCATACTACTTGGTATTAAGTCAGACACCGCATACTTCAACCAACAAAACGCCAGGCATTTTCAATCATGCTCTTCATCGAGAAACTCCGGCGCATCCAGCGCACGAACGATTCCCTCCTTTGCATCGGGCTCGACCCCGACGTCCGGAAGCTCCCCCGCTCGCTTCGAGGGGAGAAGAACCCCCAGCTTGCCTTCAACCGCCGGATCATCGAGGCGACGAGCGACCTCGTCTGCGCCTACAAGCTCAACATCGCCTTCTACGAGTCGACGGGAGAACGGGGCTACCGCACGGTCCATGACACGCTCACACTCATCCCCCGCGCCGTCGTGTCGATCGGCGACGGGAAGCGCGGCGACATCGGCAGCACGGCGGAACACCAGGCCATGCTTCTGTGTGCCGACTGGAAATTCGACGCATCCACCGTGTCGCCCTACATGGGAAAGGATTCCGTCGAACCGTTCATCCGGCGGGCGGAACAGGGGGCGTTCCTCCTTGCCGTCACGTCGAACGAAGGGTCGGCGGACTTCCAGCACTTGCGCTCCGGCGGCAAGCCGCTCTACGAGCACGTCGTCCTGAAGGCAAAGGAGTGGAACACGAAGAAGAACATCGGGTTGGTCGTGGGGGCGACGCGTCCCGCGGAACTCAAGCGGATCCGCTCACTCGTGCCCGATATGCCGCTCCTCATTCCTGGCATTGGCGCTCAAAAGGGAGACCTTCGGGCGACGATTCGGTACGGGTGCGACGCGAAGGGGGAGCTTGCGGTGATCAACGTGGGGAGGTCTATTCTGTATGCTTCGGGCGGCGCCGATTTCGCAGAAGCAGCGCGCTCGGCAGCGTTGGCGATGCGGGAGGAGATGAACAGGATCCGGGAATCGCTGCGCCGCTGAGTTTACGGGCGCTGGTCCACCTTCTCCTGTTCGAGCTGTTCGTAATACTTCCTGATAAGATCCTCGTAGTCCTTCGAGTAGGTCCCCTCAAGCACTTTCCGCAGTTCGTCACGCAGCTTGTTCTTCCCTTCCTGGGTCGAGAGGTCCAGGTCGGCCGGGCTCGCGTGCGGCGTGGCCGTTCCGGCGCTCGCCGTACGCTTCTTCTCATAGTCCCGTTCGCGCATGGATCGCGTCGATTCGAGGAGCCGGGAGAGGATGCGTTCCTGCTTTTTGACCGTTTCAGGATTGACGTTCCCTTGGGTGAGGTCCGTCTGCACTTCCTGCATCTCTTTCGCGACCTGGTCGAGGTCGCCTAGGAGCTTGCTGAACTCTCCGCTGTTCTTCGCTTCCGCGGATAGCTGTTCGAGCGATTTCTGGAGCGCGCTCTGCTGGCCGCCGAGACGCTGGTACTCCGCCTGCTGCTGTGCGGTCATCTCTCCCGCTCCGCCCGGCCCGCCCGAACCCATCGCCTGCTGCGTGCCGCTGTTCACGCCCCCCTGGGCTCCGGCCATCTGCCCGAGGCGCGCCATCATCCCGGCCATGCCCGACCCGCCCTTGCCTCCTTGCATCATCCCGGAGAGGGCTCCCTCCATCATCATCGCCGCGCGGTTGAGCGAGCCCATGGCCTGAAGCTGCTGGCCGGACGCTCCGCCCGGGTTTCGTCCTTCCATCTGCTCAGTGGCCGCGCCCATCTGCTGGAGCGCGTTGCCGATCTCTTTTCCCATCTCGGGGCCGACGGCGAACGTCTTCTTCGCGAGCTCCGAGAGGGCCTGGGCGACATTGGAGAGATCGTTCATCACCTCGTTCTGGCGTTGGGCGTTCTCCCGGAACCGCTGGGAGTTGGGATCGAGGGCGCCGGTCTCGTCCTTGAGGGCCTCCTGCCGCTTTGAGAGCTCCACGGCGTTCTGCAGCTGTTTGCGCATCTCGTTGACGATCTGCTTCGTCTGCTTCTCCTGGAGGGACTTCTGCACCTCCTCCATCTTCTGCTGGAACTCGCTCAGGTCCTGCTCGCTCTCCTTCTCGCTCTGCTGCGCGGATTGCATGCTGCCCGACTGCATCTGCTGGGCCGACTGCTGCATCTTCTTCTGGACCTGGCTCTTGCTCAGCTGCGACTGCGCCTTCGCCATCTCTTCAAGGGGCATTTCTTTCGAGAACTCCTCCATCTTCTTCGCGAGGTCGGCCGCCTCCTTTTCCATGGCGTCGGCCTGCTTCTGGAGGTCGCTCTGCTTTTGGGCGAGCTCGTCGCGCTTCTGCTGATCCTTCGGATCGGTCTTCCCGGTCTGTTCCTTGAGCGCAGACTGCTGCTCCTTGAGACTCTCGGCGCGCTTCACGAGCTCATCGAGCTTCTGCTCGATGTGGATCCGCTTCAGGAGCTCGATCGTACGCTCGAGGCTCTCGCGGAACTGCTCCTCGGCGTTCTTCACCTGCTCGAGGGACTGCTTCATCTGCTCCGGCGTGAGCTGCTTCATCGACGCCTGCAGTTTCTTCAACGCCTCCTGGAGTTCCGGCGAATTGAGCTGCTCCATGAGCTTCTGGAGTTCCTGGTACTTCTCCATCGTCTTGTCGGAGAGGACCTTGTTCTCCTCCATCTTCTTCATCATCTCGTCCATCTGCGACGCGGTCTCCTCGAGCTTCTTCTTCATCGCGTCATATCGCTGGGCCATCTCCTCGACCTTCTTCTGCTGCTGCCAGTCCATCTTGTCCTTGCCCTTCTTCATATCCTTCTGGAGCTCCTCGATGTCCTTCTTGAGCTCCTGGGACTCCTGGGCGACGCTTTGCATCGATTCCGCGGACTGGTCATGGGTCTTGGCGACCTCCGCGAAGACCTCCTCGAGGGAAGGAAGGCGAACGATGTACGTTTGACTCCTGGCGGACTTCGGTCCGTTCACGTTGTCGTTGTCGAAGACCTCGACAAAGTAGGCGACCGCATCCTCCGGCACAAGGTGGAGGGGGGAGAGGTCCCATACGTGCGACACTTCGACATCCGTCCGGCTCTTCGCCTCGAGCGGAAGGTCGAGGAACGTGTCGTCCGTCCCGGGCTGCTCGTACTTCGATTGCGTCAGGCGGTACCCGAGGCGCATCTTCGTGAATCCGAAATCGTCCTTCGCGCGGATGAGGAGAGAGAGCAGGAGGTTTTCGGCGACGTCAACGTTCTTCCCCGGGGAGACGATCTCGACGGTCGGCGGAGCGTCCGTGAGGACCTTCACCACATATTCGATGGGATCGACGCTTGAGAGGCCGCCGGTGTCCTTCAGGACAATGTGGTATGATGTCGGACGGCGCACGATGAATGAGGCGGTGACGCCATCGGCGCCGATCCGGGCGGCAACACGCGAACTGTCGCTGAAGACGAGCGCGGCCGACTGGAGCGGCTTGTTCGGAAGGGCCGAGAGCCGCACCGACGAACCGGGGTAGGCCGTGACGTCGCCGGTGTTCTCCGGGAGCGCCGACTCGGGGATGCGCGTGTACGCCGGCGGGGCGACGCGGACGGTGAGGGACCGGACGAGCGGGCGGTCGACGACCGTGATGTGGAACTTGTCGCTCGCGGCATCCTCCGCGGATACGTAATACTCCGTTGTGAGCTTCAACTGCGGGATGGTTGCGGCGAACGTGCGATCGCCCGAAGGCGCGAGGCTCTGGTGTTCGAATTCAAGTTCTCCCTGCTGCCGCGTATGGAGGAAGAGCGTCCGGACAGGAGCTCCTTCGGTCGTGACGGCGATGAGGACGTCCTCTCCCCGGACGACCTCAGCGTCCCCGGGCGTGATGGTGAACCGGACGGGCTGTACCGCGGCGTACGACTGGCCGTAGTGGATAAGCTTGTCGAGCGAGACGAGGTAGTTCGAGGGCGATACGACAAAGAGGAGCACGGCGACGCCGGCGGCGGCCAGGGCGTACTTCCGGAAGGCCCTGACGCGAGCGCCGTCGACGGCTTGGGTGAAATCGAGGGATTCGACCGCCCGGTAGACGTCCTCGAACGACGCTTCGATGAGCGGGAGGGAATAGTTCTTCTCCAGATCGGCACGGCGCTCGTGGAGCTGCATCGCGTCGAGGAGCCGGTCGCGGACCGCAGGGAAGTGCTGGCCGACGATACGGGCGATCGCCTCGTCGGAATCCGACGGGAGGACGCGGGCGGCGACGAGGAGCGGCCGCGCCGCGAACCAGAGGAATGCGCCTCCCGAACCGAACAGGACGGCAAAAGTGAGCGCCGTTCGCGCGGCCGTGCCGAACGCGAAGATCTGCTCCAGGACGATGCCGACGGTCAAGAACACGAGGCTCAGGAGGGCCCAGGCGAGGACTCCGGCGGCGAGCGCGAACATGTCGCGGCGCCGGCGGACAGCGTTGAGGCGTTCAAGGATGACGCGGTATCGTGAGGGGGCCTGTGTCATTCGGTCGCTAATGCGTCAAAGCCCAGACGACGATGTTCGTTCCGAAGCGCAGCGCCTCTTCCCGTTTTTCGGGCGAGTCGCCATGCACCGATGCATCATTCCATGCGTCGCTCGGGTTGGATTCGTACGTATAGTAGACAACGAGCCGGCCGTTGTGGAAGAAGCCGAACCCCTGCGGCGGCTTGCCGTCGTGCTCGTGCGTTTTCGGGGGGCCGTTCGGAAATTCGAACTGGCAGTGGTACATCCCGTAGGAGAAGGGAAGCTCGCGCAGTTCATCGCCGGGGAAGACCTTTCCGATCTCTCGGCGGAACGACTTGTCCATGCCGTAATCGTCGTCGGCGTAGAGAAAGCCGCCGTTCTCCAGGTAGGTCCGGAGCCGACGGACCTCTTCCTCGCTGAAGGTCATGTTGCCGTGCCCGGTGAGGAAAAGAAAAGGGTAGGTGAAGAGCTTCTCGGAGGTCATGTCGACGAACTCATACCCGGGCTCGACCTGGATAAGCGTCTGTTCCCGGATGAACGTCAGGAGGTTCGCCTCGCCCTGGGGGTCGTTGTACCAGTCGCCGCCGCCGCTGTATTTCAGTCGGGCGATCTTAAAAGCACTGGAAATCCCTTTGGATTGGGCCGCAAGAGGTACCTGGAGGAAGATCCCGATCAACAACGCTATCAGCACTGGCCGCTTCATACTATAATAGTAGGAAAAGCCCCAGGAAGAAGCAAGATTCACGCTGATGCGGGGCAGTCTCTGCGCTCTCAGCGCAGAAGAAGCATCTTCGTCGTCTCGGACCGGGTCCCGGCCGTCAGCGTACAGAAGTAGACGCCGCTCGGAAATTTCCCCGCATCCCAGGTCCGGGCGTAGGATCCCGCCGGGAGCGGTTCATTGACAAGCGTCGAGACCTGTCTGCCGAGAAGGTCGTACACGCGCAGGGTGACGAAGCTCCCCGCGCCGATGGAAAACTCGATCCGCGTGGCGGGGTTGAACGGGTTCGGGTAGTTCTGCGCGAGCGCGAACACCGACGGAAGCAGCGATGCCGACGAGCGCTCTGACGGCGGGGGCGGAGGCATCTCCGTCCCGGGAACGATGACGATATGGTTCGCCGATGCGAGAAGCGTGCCGGCGTGAATGATGAGTTTGCCGGCCTGGGAGACGTTGACCCAGTATCCTTCTCCCGGCCGGAGGCTGTCCGCGATGGTGTAGCCGCCGGAGTACTGAAAGAAGTTCGATGTCACGATCGCGGCGGGGATCGATACGATGGACGATACAGCCGACGCCGTGGTGACCGAGCCGATGAGATTCCAGCCCTTTGCAACGTCGAGAGTGTCGAGCAGGCGGCTGTAGCCGTAGAGCGTCAATGTCTGCGGACCGCTGAACTTCAGCCAGTACCCGCGGCCGTTCTTCAAGATCGGTTCAGTGGTATACCCCACGCCGGTCTGGAACGAGAAGGCGTTCGACGTCGCCGTCGGGAAGAGGAAGTTCTTGTCGTAGTCGTCCGCCGTGATCGGTACGGAGACGAGGTTCCACTGGTCCGCGACGTCGACCGTCGCCGATGCGCCATTGCCCCAATGGCCGAAGAAGAGCGACGGCTTCCCGCCAGCTTGGCCGAAGAACCCGCCTACGTAGACGTTCCCGGCGAGCACCGCCATCGAGATCACGTCCCCGTTCGTCCCGCTGCCGACAGGCCGCCACGTGGTGCCGTTCCACGCTGCGATGTTCGCCGCCGAAATCCCCCCGGCGGTTGCGAACGAGCCGGCCGCGTAGAGATCGAATCCGCCGGCTGGATTGGCGCTGATCCCGATGTCTGCGATCGAACCGGCGATACCCGTTCCGAGCGGACTCCATGCGGCTCCGTCCCAAACGGCGATCGACTGCGCGCTGTTCCCGCCGGCATCAGTGAAATCGCCGCCGGCGTAGACCGAGCTCCCTCGTACCCGGATCGTGTAGACGCTTCCGACGACGCCTGAACCGAGCGCGCTCCACGCCGAGCCGCTCCACTTGGCGATATTATTGACGATCGTCCCGCCCGCGGTCACAAACGAGCCACCCGCGTAGAGATCGGACCCCGATATTGCGAGGGCGAACACACGTCCGCTCGTCCCGCTGCCGAGGGGGGTCCAGATCGCACCATCCCATTTAGCGATCCTCGAGACGACGACGCCCGCTCCCGCTCCCGAGAAGTTGCCACCGACGTAGACGTTGGCGCCGTCCACCGCGATCGCCGAAACGCTCGAATTCACCCCGCCCCCGATATCGGACCAGACCGCACCGTCCCATCGGGCGATATTGCTTACCGTGATGCCTCCGGCGAGGGTCAACAGACCGCCTGCGTAGACCGACTGACCGTCGGGTGACACGGTGATCGTCTGGACGGAACCGTCCAGCCCGCTGCCAAGGGCGCTCCACGCACTGCCGTCCCATTTCGCGATATGCAGCGCGGGGGTCGTTCCCGCGACGGTGAAGAAACCGCCGACATAGACATCTTGGCCGTGTACCGCGACGGCCGAGACGATGCTGCCGACCGCATCTCCGATCGCGCCCCACGCCGAACCGGACCACTGACTCACGTAGGAGACCGTCACCGAACCCGCCGAAAGAAATTCTCCACCGGCGAATCCGATGCCCGAGGCTCCGGCTGCAAGCGCGCGTACGTTGTCGCTCATGCCGGTCCCGGCCGCCGACCAGCTCGTGTCATTCCAGACAGCAATATGCTGCGCACCCGACCCGCCAGCGTTATGAAATGCGCCGCCGGCAAAGAGCTGTGTTCCGACGATCGCGAGGGCATAGACCGTGCTGTCGACACCGCCGCCGACTGCGGACCAGGAGGCGCCGTTCCATCGGGCGATGTTCGCGGCGTTCGAGGCGCCCGCCGTGGTAAAGAGACCGCCGGCATACACGCCGCCGCTGGGAGCGGCCGCGAGGGCAAATATATCGCCGTCGGTACCGGTTCCGACCGCGCTCCAGATTGATCCGCTCCAAAGTGCGATATTGTTCGCGCTGTTCGAGCCCGCGGTGCCAAAAGAGCCGCCGACATACAGAGTTGTCCCCACGACGGCGAGCGCGTTGACGCTGCCGTTCACGCCCGTTCCGAGCGCGCTCCACGACGAGCCGTTCCACCGGGCGATGTTGTTCGCGTTCACTACGCCGACGGTGCCGAACGTGCCGCCGACGTACAGCGTCGAACCGATCGAGGCGAGCGCGGAGACGACGCCGTTGACGCCGGTCAGGAGGGGGCTCCAGACGGAGCCGTTCCATTTTGCGATATTCACTGCGCTTCCGCCGCCTGCCTGTCCGAACGATCCCCCCGCGTAGAGATCAGAGCCGAGGAATGCGATCGCATTGACGCTGCCGTTCGTACCGGTTCCGAGCGCGCTCCACGACGAGCCGTTCCACTTCGCGATGTTCTTCGCGCTGACGCCCGCTGCCTTCGCGAAGACGCCGCTGACGTAGAGGTCCGTGCCGTTCGCCGCGACGGCGAGGACCTTTCCGTCCGTGCCGCCCGAACCGAACCGGGGATCCCAGAGTGAATCCTCGGCGACGGCCGGCGTTGAGATGAATTTTGGAGCGCCGTCCGGACCCGCGGCGAGGGAGAACCCCTTCGCGTCGAGAGTGCCGGTGTAACCGGTGGAGAGGTCGATCGATCCGTCCGCGCGGAGAAACCGCGCAAGCGGAGCCGGGCCCGCCGCCTGACGCCGGGCGTGGAGAGGCAGAGAGCAAACAAGTAAAAGAATGACGCAAACTGTCGTCTTGCACAGAGTCATGGTGTGGACCTGAGTGTCGATGTAGGTGAAGTCGTGAAGAAAGCAGTATCTGAAGGGGGAGGATACTGATGTAAACTATATAAAAAACGGCTAAAAGGCAAGATGGAAGGCGCGCATGCGCCCCCTTTTCGCAAAATCGGGGGGGCATACCTTGGTCGGAAGCGGCACAATCAAGGGGATAGCGCGGTGCCTGGTGACTCGACTCACCAGGCCCTTGCGCTATCCCAAGGAGTGTACAATAGTTACAACAACGGACGTCTGCGGTGCCGGAAGGATCTTCCGGAGGTCCGCTTAGTCCATGATCTTCCGGAGGAACGCCGGCTTCTCGGTGTCAATAGTATCCGAGTTCTTGGGCGATTCCTTTTCTTCGTGTCGGAACGGGTTCAGGGAGATGTCGATCCCTTTCCGCATGAAGGCCGGCTCGTCCAGCTTCTGGAGGTCGTGGAAACCCCCCGGGATCCGGTCGATGACCTTTCCCATCGGCTTCACAACGCGCACGGCGCCGACGCCGCGCTTGTTGAAGCCTGTCGCGATCACGGTGACCATCATCTCGTCGCCGAGATTCTCGTCGATGACCGCGCCCATGATGACGTTCGCCTCTTCGCCCGCCGCTTCGTGAATGACGCTGACCGCCTCATCCACCTCGACGAGGGACATCGTCGGACCGCCCGTCACATTGACGAGGACGCCGAGCGCGCCGGAGATCGAAACGCCTTCGAGAAGCGGGCTGGAAATCGCCGCGTGCGCCGCCTCGATCGCGCGGTTCTCGCCGCTCGCGAGGCCGGAGCCCATGATGGCGTCGCCCATTTCGCGCATGATCGTGCGAACGTCCGCGAAGTCCACATTGATGAGTCCCGGAACCGTGATGAGTTCCGAAATGCCGCGGGTCGCGTTGTACAGGACCTCATTTGCCTTGTCGAACGCTTCCTGCAGCGGGGTGTTGCGCTCCACGATCGAGAGCAGCTTCTGGTTCGGGATCATGATGAGCGTGTCCACCTGCTTCTTCATCTCCTCAATGCCGGCTTCCGCCTGCGCCATGCGCTTCTTGCCTTCGCAAGTGAACGGTTTGGAGCAGATGCCGACGACGAGCGCGCCGATGCTCTTGGCGACGTTCGCGACGACCGGACCGCCGCCCGTGCCGGTGCCGCCGCCCATGCCGCAGGTGACGAACACCATGTCGCTCCCGGCGAGCGCCCGGGCGATCTCATCCCGATCCTCTTCCACGGCGCGTTGGCCGATGGAAGGGTCCGCGCCGGCGCCGAGCCCGCGCGTGAGATTCTTGCCGATCTGGATCTTGTTCGGGGCTTTGTTCCGCTCAAGCGCCTGCGTATCGGTGTTGATCGCGAAGAAATCAACGCCGGCCAAGCGCTTGTCGATCATGCTGGTGATGGCGTTTCCGCCGCCGCCGCCTACCCCTACCACACGGATGCGTGCTCCGTGGTCGAAGTAATTATCGAGTTCTATCACTATTGTATCTCCTGTATGATGTGGTGAATGTGAATTAATTTGAATGAGTTTTTTATTTTACTTTTCTTCGCCGGCGTGCTTCGCCAGAATGTTTACAATTCATCGAACCAGCTCTTCATCTTGTGGAAGACCTTCGAGAAAGACCCGCTCTTCTTCCCGTTCCCAAAGTTCAGGGGCACCGTCTCCTTGTTCCTGAGGCCGTGGAGCACGAGTCCGACGCAGGTCGCGTAGATCGGGTTCTCGATCTCCCTGACCAGTCCTGCGTTGAACCCTCCCGGGATGCCGATCTTCACCGGCATGCCGAGAACTTCGCGCGCGAGCTCCGAGGCCCCCTTGATGAGAGCGCCGCCGCCCGTGAGGACGACCCCCGCGGCGAGGTGCCGCGAGTAGCCGGAGCGCTTGATCTCCATCGCCGCAATCTCAAAGATCTCCTCCATCCGCGGCTGGATGATCTGTGCGAGGAGCCTTTTGTCGATCTCGAGCGGCGGACGGCCGCCGATCCCGGGGATCGTGATCGGATCGTCGTCCATAACGCTCGCGACGTACGCGAATCCGTGCAGGCACTTGAGCTTTTCCGCCTGTTCCGTCAGAACGCCGAGGCCTTTACGGATGTCGCTTGTCACCTGGTTCCCGGCAAACGGGATGACCGCCGTGTGCCGTATCGTCCGGTCCTCGAAGACGGCGAGATCCGTCGTTCCGCCGCCAACGTCGAGGAGGGCGATGCCGACCTCCTTTTCCTCTTCCTCGAGCACCGCGTAGCTCGACGCGAGGGGCTCGAGGACCATGTCGCGGATGTGAAGGCCGGCGCGCTGGACGCACTTGTAGATGTTCTGCGCCGCCGTCACGAGCCCGGTGATGATATGGACGTTCGCCTCGAGACGCACGCCGGACATGCCGACAGGATCGCAGACACCGTCCTGGCCGTCGATGATGAACTCCTGCGGGATGACGTGGATGATGCGCCGGTCCGACGGAAGCGCGACCCGCTTCGTGTCCTCGATGAGCCGGGTAACGTCTGCCTGCGTGATCTCGTTCTCCGCGCCGCTGATCGCGATGACGCCTCGGCTCTGGAAGCTCTGGATGTGCTCGCCCGCGATCCCGACGATGACCGTCTGGATCTTGATGCCGGAACGGGATTCCGCTTCGGCGACGGCGCTCTGGATCGAGCGCACGGTCTTGTCAATATTCGTGACCATGCCCCGCGTGAGCCCGTCGGAGGGGCTGCGGCCGACGCCAAGCACGTTGAACCGCCCGCCCTCGTCGACCGACGCGACGACCGCGCAGACCTTCGTGGTACCGATATCCAAGCCGACAATGATTTCGTGTTCGGTCATGATTGTCCTTTCCTGTTACAGCGCCGCCCGAGGCGCGCCGGTGGCAGGCATCTGATTCCATTTCACAACGACCTGATCCTCATACCGGAGGTCGATCGACTTTACTTTATCGAGATCCGCGGTCTTCGCGAACGTCTTCCAAAACGACTGCAGGGCGACGAGTTTCTTCGCGACGTCGCCTCTGCCGAGATAGATCTGGATCACCACATCGGTCGAATAGAGGATGACGTCGCGTCCATCCTGCATGTCGACCTCGGAGATAAAATGATACACCGTGGAGTCCACGGCCTGCGCGGTCTGGAGGATCCGGATCGCCTCCGCGAGGTCCCCTTGCTGGCACACCTTGCCGACCTCCGCGTCCTGGATGCCCGCGATCCCGCTGATCGCCGGGAGATCCACCGTCACCGACGAGTTCACGTACGGCAGAACGATGCCGTCGGCGTCGACGTACCGCAGCTGTCCGCCGCTTAGCAATCCGATCGGCTGTCGCTCGGCGATCCGGATGGAGATCGTTCCGGGGTACACCCGGTTGACACTCGCAGACTTGACGAACGGCTGCTGGAGGAGCCTTTTGCGGACCTCATAGAGGTCGATGCCGCTCATGGCGGTTCGCGGCTGGATCCGGGCGAGCGCGACGACGTCCTTCACGGGCAGGATGTTAGCCCCGGCCACCGTGATCCGCTCCATCTTCAGCGACTCTTTCCACTTGTACGAAACAACGACGAGCATGATGAATGCCGCCGCCAGCGGGATAAAGAGCCAGAGTCCCCACCGCTTGCGGTCGCTTTCGCGGACGAGCGGGACGTTCGCCGGGGTGTCCGTTGTCATGACGCCTTCTCCTTTCGCGCTGCCTCGGAGAACCCGAGGAGTTTCACTTCAAGCTCCAGCCGCAATCCGGTCCGGTCGAACACGCTCGTTCTGGCCAGCTCTATGAGCGCGAGGACGTCGAGCGCCTTCGCGCCGCCGAGATTCACGATGAAATTGGCATGCTTCTCCGAGATCTGGGCGTTGCCGATCCTCTTCCCCTTCAACCCCGAGTCTTCGATGAGCTTCGCCGCATGCGTCCCCTGGGGGTTCTTGAACATGCTCCCGGAGTTCGGGAGGTTCACGGGCTGCGCCTGGTTTCGCTTCAGGAGGAGCTCACGGCGGACCTTCAGGGTCTCCGCCTTGTCGCCGGCCGGGAGGCGGAAGCTCGCGCCGAGGATGATGTCGAGCGCGAACCCCGACTTCCGGTAGGAGAATCCCGCGTCTTCCTTCCGTACCCGGATGATCTTGCCCTCGCGCAGGACCTCCACTTCCACGAGGAAGTTCGAGATCTCGCCGCCGTAGGCGCCGGCATTCATCATGACGGCCCCTCCGATGGTGCCCGGGATCCCGGGAAGCATCTCGACCCCTCTCAGGCCGCGCTGGATGCAGAAATCGACGAACCGGGCGAGCGTCATCCCGGCGTCGACGACGACAAGATCGTCCTCCATGCGGACGGCGTTGAGGCCCGTCTCGAAGTTGATCACCGCACCGCGTATGCCGTCGTCGCTCACGAGGAGGTTGCTTCCGCGGCCGATCACCGTGAAGGGGATGGCGTTCCGTTGGAGATAGGTGATGATCGCCGCGACATCCTGCTTGTCGGCCGGCTCGAGATAATAGTCGGCCGGTCCGCCGATGCGGAAGGACGTGTACTTATTCAACGGCTCGCCGAGGGCGATATGGCCCCGGAAGAATGTTCGTATGTCGTCGATATGGACCACAGGTAATTTCATTCACGCCCGCGACGATGGCTCTCGCCACCAGTGCGGTCGGTCATGAGCCCTTCTTCATTGTGAGCAGTTTCAGGAATTCTTCGCCGAACTTCCAGATGTCTCCGGCCCCCATCGTGATGACGATGTCGTTCGGCTTCACCATCGCCAGGAGGAACGCCGGTACCGCCTTCTTCTCCTTCAAAAAATGCGCATCTTTGTGGCCGTACTGCTTCGCCGCGTTCGTGATGAGTTCGCCGGTGATCCCCTGGATCGGCTCTTCCCGGGCCGGGTAGACGTCGGTCACGATGAGGACGTCCGCGAGGAGGAACGCCTTGCCGAACTCCTCGTAAAAGTCCCGCGTCCGGGAATAGAGGTGCGGCTGGAACACGCAGACCACCCGGTGACGGGGCCAGCCTGCCTTCACGCCCGAGAGCGTCGCCCGGCATTCCGTGGGATGGTGCGCGTAGTCGTCGTAGAGGGCGACGCCGTGCGCCTCCCCCTTCTTCTCCCAGCGCCGGTAGACGCCGGTGAAGCGCTCGATGCCCGATTTCACCTTCGCGAACGGAACGCCGAGTTCGAGGCCCACGGTGATCGCGGCGAGGGCGTTCTGTACGTTGTGGTTGCCCGGGATCTGGAGCGTGACTGTCCCGAGCTCTTCGCCGCCGCGGACGACCATGAACGTCGAGGTGTTGTCTTTATGGTGGATCTCCACCGCCTGCACGTCGGACTGGGGGTTCAGGCCGTACGTGATGATCTTCTTCTTGCTGAGCTGCGGCATGATGTCCTGGAGCGCCGGCTCGTCGAGGCAGAGCACGATGAACCCGTAGAACGGCACCTTGCTCGCGAACTGGATGAAGGCCCCCTTGATGTCCTCGAGGTCCCGGTAGCAGTCCAGGTGGTCCGTCTCGAGCGTCGTAAGGACGGCGATCGTCGGCGTGATGGAGAGGAACGACCGGTCGAACTCATCCGCCTCCACGACGATGAACTCGCCGTGTCCCAGCCTGGCGTTCGTGCCGCCGAGGCCGCTGAGCTTGCCGCCGACGATGACGGTCGGATCGAGCGCCCCCTCCATGAGGACGAGGCTCACCATGGACGTCGTCGTCGTCTTGCCGTGCGTGCCGGCGATGCCGATGCCGTACTTCAAGCGCATGACTTCCGCGAGCATTTCAGCCCGGCGGATGATCGGGATCTTGCGGCGCTGGGCCTCGATGACCTCGGGGTTCTCCTGCGCGACGGCGGAGGAATAGACCAGTGCGTCGATGTCGGCGTCGATATTGCCAGCGGCGTGCCCCTCGCGGACGACGGCGCCCAGGGATTGGAGCCGTTCGGTCACTTCGCTCAAGGCGCGGTCGGAACCGCTCACCTTGAACCCCTGGTCAAGGAGGATCTCCGCGATGCCGCTCATGCCGATGCCGCCGATGCCGACGAAATGGATCTTTTTAATGGATGAAAACATGATCTCTTCTGTTATACTGACATATCCGGACCTTCCGCCGAACCGCGGCAAAGGGCCGGAAGGTTGACTATTTTCCGATGATCATCTTCAACGAGATCAGGAGCAGCGCACAGCCGAAGATCTTCCGGAGCGTGTCACCGGGAAGCTGGTTCGCATATGTCCCGCCGAAGTAACTGCCAACAAAGAACCCCGCACACAGGAGCGCCGCGACCCGCAAGTCGGTGTGCCCCGCCTGGTAGTATTTCCACGCCGCAAGGATCCCGATCGGCGGCACGAGCATGGCAAGTGTTGTGCCCTGCGCAAGATGCTGTTCCCAGCCGTACACGTAGACGAGCACCGGCACGATGACGATCGCACCTCCGATGCCCATGAGGCCGCTCAACGCGCCGACGGCAAGCCCGAGAACGATGAAGCTCACTGCATTCATGGTACTGACCCTTTCTATCGCATGCCGAACGCGAACCGTTTGCCCTTCGGCACCCGGGACGCGATACGCTGAATTTCCGCCATGAGCTCCATTTCGTGTTCGTACCGGCCGACCCGGACGCGGAAGAGCCGGCGGCGGTCCTTGATCTTGAACACGATGACTTGGGACCGGCCGGCGGTCTGCACCGCGCGTTCACGGCCGATATGAAACCATTCGATGTCCGTGAACGGGATCTGCCGTTCGTGGAACTTATGGTGGAAGATGATCATCTCTTCCGTGACGATGAGCTTGCGGTCCCTCGCCCGGTTCAGGAGGAGCACGACGAACGAGATGATCACAAACACCATGATAATATAGAGGATCGGGTCCTCGCCAAGCGTCGGCAGCCGCTCAAAATCGAACGTCCCCCGTACTCCCGCATAACAGATGAGCGTCACGAGGTACAGGAGCGACTGCTGGTAACAGAAGTCGAGCTTGTATCGAAACACCTTTGCGCCGGGAGGCAGTGCGTAAGAGTCCACCGGTTATCCCTCCATTCCTGCGAGCCGGAGGACATGCCGTGCGAGCACCCGCGCGGCGTCCGGCTTGCCGAGCGCGAGGCATTTCGCCGACATCACCGGCAGATCGCGTCCATCCAACAGCCCGATGACCATTCCAGCGAGACGGTTCGCGAGCGCACCGTCGTCCAGTACGAGCGCCGCCCCCGCTTCGACGAGCGTCCGAGCGTTCTCCGCCTGATGGTTCGCTGCGGCGCGGGGATACGGGACAAGGATCGCGGGCTTGCCGAGCCTTGTCAGTTCTGCGATGGTCGTCGCTCCCGCCCGGCACACGACGAGCATGCTCGCGGCGTAGGCAAGATCCATCCTGTCGATGAAGGCTCCGGCCCAGAGCCGGTCGGCTCCGACCGTGCGCCGCAGCTCCGCGGCGGCAGGCGCGTCTGCCGCGCCCGTCTGCCAGATGACGCGCACGCCGTGGCGGAGGAGCTCCTCAAGATTGCGTTCGAGACCCCGGTTGATCGCCGCTGCGCCGAGGCTCCCGCCGAACACCAGCAGGGTCTTCTTCGTCTCATCCGGCGCAAACCCGAAGTAGCGGAGCGCTTCTGCAGCATCGGCGCGGCCGAGCGATCCCCTCGTCGGATTGCCGCTGAGAAAGACGCGCCCGTCGTCCGGCAGATACCGCCGGGACTGTTCGAATGTGATATGCACTTCGTTCACCCGTTTCGCAAGAAATCGTGTCGTCTCTCCGGGGTAGCTGTTCTGTTCCTGTATGAGCGTCGGAATCCCCTTGAGCGTCGAGGCGAAGATCATCGGGCCCGAGACGTAGCCGCCGGTCCCGACGGCGACGTCGGGGCGGAAGTCCTTCAGTATGGAAAACGCCTGCATCATCGCAACGACCACCTTTACCGGGAAGAGAAGATTGCTGAACCGCAGGCTCCGGTGAAACCCGCTGATCCAGATGGTCCGGAATCCGAAGCCCTGTTCCGGAACGACGCGGGCCTCGATCTTCTGTTTCGTGCCGACGAAGAGCACTTCCGCGTCGGGCCGTATTGCCTTCACCTCTCCGGCAATCGCCAGTGCCGGGAAGAGATGTCCGCCTGTCCCTCCGCCCGCGAACAGCACGCGAGGGGCGGCGGCGGTCCTAATAGACTTTGCCAAGCGCTGTCTCTCCGGCGTTCACCGATCCGACGACCGGAACCTGCCGCGCCCTCGGATGCATATCCGTCTGCGAGGATATGTTCAGGAGAACGCCGATCGCGGTGGCGGAAAAGATCATCGACGAGCCGCCGTAGCTCACGAATGGCATCGGCAATCCGGTCGTCGGGAAGATCCCGAGCGTCACGCCGGCGTTGATCAAGGCGTAGAACGTCACCGCGCACGTGATCGCGATGGCGAGGTTCCTGCCGAACACATCGTTGGCGAACCGGGCGATCTTCAGGCCCCGGTACATGATGACCATGAAGAGCACCATGCAAAAGATCGTCCCGAGAAATCCGTACTCTTCGCCGACGATGGAGAAGACGAAGTCGCCGTACGATTCCGGGAGGAAAAAGTCCCTCTGTTTGCTCTCTCCGGGGCCGACGCCGAAGATCCCGCCGTTGCCGAAGCCGATGATCCCCTGGAGGAGCTGGTAATTTTTCGTTGTCGTCGTGCTGTCCCCGCCGCCGATGAACGCCATGACGCGCGCGCGCCGGTAGGGCGCCCACATCATATAGGCAAGGATGACCGGCAGGGCCGCGGCGAACGTGAGCGCGATGTGCGATATGCGCGCCCTCCCGACGAACAGGAGGACGACGCTCAAGAGGATGATCATCGACCCCATGCTGAAGTTCGGCTGGAGCATGACGCACACGGTCACGACCCCGACCCAGACCATCATCGGGATGAATCCCTTTTTCAGGTCGCGGATAAGCTCGCCCTTCGTGGCGATGAGCGTGCAGAGGTGGAACAGGAGCGCGTACTTCGCGAACTCCGACGGCTGGAACCCGAAACCGCCGACCTGGATCCACCGCGACGCCCCCTTCGAGACGACGCCCACGGCGAGGGTGACAAAGAGGATCGCCACGGCGCCGACGAGCATCGGCTTCGTGATCCGCTGGAGCTTGTGGTAGTCGAACCGCATCGCCAGGAACATGCCGAGGAGCCCGATGGCCACCTTGATGGCGTGGCTCTCGAGCATGTGCTCGCTCTCGCCGAACTTCGCGGCGGCGAACGTCGACGACGCGCTGTAGACGACGCCGAGGCTCAGCATCATGAGCGTGAGCACGGCGAAGAGCGTCAGAAAATCGATATGGTTGCGGTGATGTTTCATCCGTTCAGAGCGATTGCACAAGTTCTTTGAACACGCGGCCCCGGTGCTCGTAATTGTCGAACCAGTCGAACGACGCGCACGCCGGGGAAAGGAGAACGATATCCCCCCGCTTCGCGGACCGGCGGGCACGTTCGACCGCTTCCTTCATCGACGCGGCTACCTGCACCGGCACGATCCCGGAAAAGCTCGTTGCGACCTTCCCGGCGGACTCGCCGATCGCGATGACCGTCGTGACGTGCTTCCGGACGAGGTCCGCGATCCGCGCGTAGTCGTTCCCCTTGTCCCGGCCGCCGAGGAGGAGCACGAGCGGTTCCGTATACGCCTGGAGGGCGTACCAGACGGAATCGATGTTCGTCGCCTTCGAATCGTTCACGTACTTCACGCCTTCGAGCTCGCGGACGAACTCCAGCCGGTGTTCGACGCCTTTGAAGTTCCGCAAGGTTGCCCGGAGCGAGGCCGGACGGACGCCGGAGAGCTGCGCGGCAAGCGTCGCCGCCATGGCGTTGTAGAGATTATGGATCCCGCGAAGCGTCATTTCTTCCGTCCGGACGATCTCTTCCCGGCGTCCGCCGAGGGACGTCACGAGGACGCCGTTCTCGATCCACGCGCCGTCCCCGGAGGGCCGTGCCAGGCCGAACGGCACCGCCTTCACTATCAGGCTCCGCGAGCGCTCCATCATGCGGCGAAGCATCTCGTCGTCCGCATTGTAGAGCAGGATGTCCTGGGCTGTCTGGCCCTGTGCGACGCGCATCTTCGACTCCGCGTACCGTTCGAACGATCCCTGATACCGGTCGAGGTGATCAGGCGTGATATTGAGGATGACCGAGATGTGCGGACGAAACGTCCGCACATGGTCAAGCTGAAAACTGCTCACTTCCAGGACGGCGACCGACTCCGAGTCGAGTTCCTGGACGACGGAGGAGAACGCCGTGCCGATATTTCCCGCCACGGCATGCTTGACCTTTCCGTCGTGGAGCATGCGGCCGACGAGGGTCGTCGTCGTCGTCTTGCCGTTCGTTCCCGTGATCGCGATGATCGGCGCGGGGCAGAACCAGCTTGCCGCTTCGATCTCGCTCACGACATCGATGTTCCGGCGCAGGGATTCCCGCACAGAAGGCGCGTCGGACGGCACGCCCGGACTCAGGACGATCATGTCCGCGTCGTAAAGACGGTCGGTGTGTCCGCCCGTCTCGTATGCCACGCCGAGCGCGGCAAGGGCCTCGGCGGAGCGCGCAAGCTGCTCGTTCGGGCCGGCGTCGCTCACGAAGACGCGCGCGCCGTGCGCCTGCAGGAGCCCGGCGATGGAGATGCCGCTCCGGGCCGCGCCGATGACGGAGATCTTCTTTCCTGCGACATCAAACCCTGTCATGCGTTCTTCCTTGTCCGTTTCTTCCGCAATGAGCACGTTGTTCATTCTTCGGGGCCGCCTTCAGCGAACCTTGAAGGTGGCAAGGCTCAGGATCATAAGGAGAATGGCGACGATGTAGAACCGCGTCACGATCTTCGGCTCCGGCCATCCCTGCATCTCGAAATGATGATGGAGCGGGGCCATCTTGAACACCCTGCGGCCAGCCCCGTACTTCCGTTTCGTGTATTTGAACCAGACCCGCTGAATGATGACCGAGAGGGTCTCCACGAGGAACACGCCGCCGAGCGTCGGGAGCAGGAATTCCTTCTTGATCAACACGCAGAGAGCGCCGATGGCGCCCCCGAGCGCGAGGGAACCGGTGTCCCCCATGAAGATCTGCGCCGGATAGGCATTGAACCAAAGGAATCCGAGCGCCCCGCCGACAAGGGCCGCGCAGTAAACGCTCAGCTCGCCGTTGCCCCGCAAGAAAGGGATCGTGAGATACTGGCTGATCTCCGCGTTGCCCGACATGTAGCTGATCGCCGCAAGCGTGAGCACCACGATCCCCACCGTGCCGGCGGCGAGGCCGTCGAGGCCGTCGGTGAGGTTCACGGCGTTACTCGTCGCCGTGATGACGAAGATGACCATCGGGATGTACATGATCCCGAAGTCGAATTCCATGTGCTTGAAGAACGGAATCGTCGTGCTCGACGCGTACTTCACGAGCGACGGATCGATGTGTCCCGGAAAGAAATAGATCGCGCCGCCCACGACGAGGCCGGCGATGACCTGCCCGACGATCTTGTATTTGCCGATGAGTCCCTTCGGCTTCTTCGCGACGACCTTGAGATAGTCGTCGACGAACCCCACGAGGCCGAGCCACGCGGTCACGAAGAGAATAAGCTGGATGTAGCCGTTCTTGATGTCCGCCCAGAGGAGCGCCGGAATGAGCGTCGCCGACAGGACGATGAGTCCGCCCATCGTCGGCGTGCCCGCCTTGCTCAAGTGCGTCTTCGGGGCCTCGAGCTTCGCCGCTTCGCCGATCTGGTGCTTCTTCAGCATGCGGATGAACTTCGGTCCGAGCCAGAACGCGATGATGAGCGCGGTGACGGCCGCCGCGCCTGCGCGGAACGTCAGGAACCGGAACATGCCGAATCCCGGCGGGTGGAGCGTCCTGCGTATGTATTCGAGTAAGTAGTAGAGCATACGATCCTGTTCGTGGACGTTTCTGTTACGCCGCGCGCCGTTTCAACCGTGCCCGGAGAAACGTCACCACATCTTCCATCTTCATCCCCCGCGAGCCTTTGACGAGGACGACATCGCCGCGCGCAATGAGCTCCGCGGCGTACTCCGACAGCATGTTCTTCTGGTCATAATGAAAATTGACGTCGCTCCGGACCCGGCGGTTGATCGACCGCGATTCCGGTCCGAACGTCAGCACGTACTCGAGTCCCAGGAAGCTGATCCGGTCGCCGACGCGTTCATGCTCCCGCCGCGCGGTCGTACCGAGCTCGAGCATGTCACCGAGAATGACGATCTTCTTCCCGCGGCATTCCATCGCAGCGAGTGTGTCGAGGGCGGCGAAGACGGAGTCGGGGTTCGCGTTGTACGTATCGTTGAGGATCGTCACGCCGCCCGACCGCACGACCTCCATCCGCTTGCCGACCGCCGTGAACCCCGCAAGCGCCTTCCGGATCTTCGGTGCGGGAACGCCGAACGTGACGCCGACGGCGGCGGCGGCGAGCGCGTTCATCATCCCGTGCTTTCCGGGAGTGGTGAGCTCCACACGGAACTCCTTCGCGTTCTTCGCCTTCACGGTGAATCGCGCGCATCCGCGCGCGTCGACGTCGGCGCGGGAACCGACGACGGACGCCTTCTTCCCGGAGAACCCGTATGTCACTTTCTTCCGCGCCAGCGTGGCAAATCTGGCGACGTACGCATCATCGATGTTCACGAATGCCATGCCGGAGGTCTTCAGGCCGGCGAAGAGCTCCCCTTCGGCCTTTGCGACACCGCCGAGGGTCTTGAAGAACTCCAGGTGCTCGTGGCCGATGTTCGTGATGAGGCCGTGCGTCGGTTCCAGGACCCCGCAGAGATACTTCAGCTCGCCGAAGTGGTTCGTCCCGACCTCGACCACCGCTACTTCGTGACTCTTGCGGAGCCGGAAGATCGTCTGCGGAACGCCGATCTGGTTGTTGAGATTTCCGGACGTGCTGAGGACGTCGTATGTCGTTGCGAGCACGGACGCGATCATTTCCTTCGACGTCGTTTTCCCGTTGCTGCCGGCGACCGCGAGGACCGGGATCGAGAACCTGCGCCGGTAGATGTTCGCGAGGCGGCCGAACGCGGCCGTCGTATCTTTCACGACGACGTACGGCTCTCCGGCGAATGAGGCCGTGTCCGCCCGGTCGTCGACCACCGCGCAACGGGCGCCCTGCTTGAACGCCTGCGCGACGAACTTGTTCCCGTCATATTGTTCACCCCGCAGTGCGACGAAGAGCTCGCCTTTGGCGAGGGTTCGCGTATCGGTGGAAATGCCGGGGAACGTCCGCGCGCCGAGCCGGTCGAGGTTCGCCGCCCTGAGATATCCTGCAGAGTGCAGATCGCTCACCGGGATGCTCATGGGCGCACGTTGAGATAGTCCTGCACGATTTCCTTGTCGCTGAAGTGGATCTTCTCGTCGCCGACGACCTGGTAGTCTTCGTGGCCTTTTCCGGCGATGAGCACGACGTCGTTCGGACGTGCCAGACCGAGCGCACGGTGGATCGCGGCGCGACGGTCCGTGATCGATTCCAGCTGTTTTCCCTTGGCCGCGCCTTCGACCACCTGGCGGATGATCTCTTCGGGATCCTCGCGCCGCGGATTGTCCGAGGTCACGATGGTGAGATCGCTCTGCGTCGTGGCAACGGCGGCCATCTTCGGACGTTTGGACGTGTCGCGGTTCCCGCCGCAGCCGAAGACCGTGATGATCCTGCCGCGCGTGCTCGCCGCGAAGACGTCGTGCACGGCCTGGAGAGCCTTTTCGAGGGCGTCGGGCGTGTGCGCGTAGTCGATGATGGCGGTCCATCCCGCGGGCGACACGACCGGTTCGAATCGTCCGGGTACCGGTTTCGCTACCCGGATGGCCTGCGCGATCGCCTTCTGCGGAACGCCGAGCGCGATCCCGGCGCCGAAGGCGGCGAGAATGTTGCTCACGTTGAACTTTCCCACGAGCGGCGTCTCGAGCGTCACCGACTCGCCGCCATAGCGGATCCGGCACGTCGTCCCGCGCATCGACAGGGAGACCTCGTCGGCGGTAAGATCGGCCGGGTCGGACATGCCGAACGAGAGGACGCGCGCGCGCGTCATCGTGCGGAGCTTCTTTCCCCACGGGTCATCCGTATTGATCACCGCCCATGAGCGCTCGCCGAGCGAACGGAACAGGACGCTCTTCGCCTCGAAGTACGCGTCCATCGAGCTGTGGTAATCGAGGTGGTCCTGCGTGAGGTTCGTGAACACGCCGACGGAGAACGCGATCCCGTACACCCTATGCTGGTGGAGCGAATGCGACGACACTTCCATGACCGCCGAGGAGCAGCCGGCGGCGACCATGCGCGAGAGCAGGGCGTTGAGTTCCAGCGATTCCGGCGTTGTGTGCGTGGATGGTATCACGTCATTCCCGATGCGGTATTCGATTGTGCCGATGAGTCCGGCCTTTGTGCCCTGATGTTCCATGACCGACGTGATGAGATGCGTCGTCGTGGTCTTGCCATTCGTGCCCGTCACGCCGACCACCGAAAGCTGGCCGGACGGATGGCCGTAATATGTCGCCGAGAGCTGCGCGAGGACGATCCGCGCGTCTGAGACGACGATCTTGATGACGCCCGCGTGCATGAAATACGAATCAGGCATCGCGTGGTCGTTTTCCATGACGACCACCTTGGCGCCGTTGGCGATCGCCGAAGAGATGAACGTATGGCCGTCCGACTGCGTCCCGTGGATCGCGACGAAGAGATCTCCGCGCTCGACCTTGCGGGAATCGTACTGCACGGAGCGGACATCCACTTCGTGCGTCACCACCATCTTGCCGAACATCGTCTGAAACATCTTCGTGACGACGATGCCTTCCAACAGCCTGGATAAGATCATTCGTGTTCCATGTTCTGACTCATTCCGCCCGTTCTGGAGCGGATCAATTCACGCCAAGTGTTGGCGTCACTTTCGGCTGACAGGTGAGCACCACCTTCATGCCGGCCTTCGCCGGCTGTCCCGACTGGGGCGTTTGGTTCATGACGATCCCCGAGCCGTTGACGACCGGCTGATACTTCTCCGCCGTGAGAATGCCGACGGCTCTCCGGACGCTGCATCCCCTGACGTCGGGGACGACCGGGCCGCCGGAGAGCACCGGCAGGACGCGCGGCATCTGCGCTCGTACCGCAGGTACGGCAGCGTTCTCGGCGATGATCGTCTTCCCGCCAAGCGAGTCGGTCCCGGGATGCGACGGCGCGTATTGCATTGACGTGACGATCTGCTGCGCGATCGCGCGGAAGACCGGGGCGCTTGCAAGTCCGCCCGTGTACATGTTGGCGCCCGGGACATCCATCATCACCAGGCAGAGATACTTCGGGTCTTCGACCGGAAAGAACCCAACGAACGATGCGGTGTGGCTATTGGCGCTGTAGACGCCGTTCACCATCTTCCGGGACGTGCCGGTCTTGCCCGCGATCCGGATGCCGGCGATCTGCGCCACCTTTCCCGTGCCGCGCAGAACGACCCCTTCGAAGAGATCGACCATCATTTTTGCGGTCTCCGCCGAGACCACGCGACGGATCGGCTGCGGCTGCGTCTCGGTCACGATCTCGTCGTTCGCATCCGTTTCCTTCTTCAACAGGTACGGCTTCATGAGGACGCCGCCGTTGGCAACCGCGCTGTACGCGGCCGCTATCTGTATCGGCGTCACGCCGATCTCGTAGCCGTACGCGATGCTGTTGAGCGAGGTGCCCGACCACTCGACGGGCTTCTTGAGTAACCCCTTCACTTCGCCGGGATACCCGACGCTCGTCGAGATGCCGAACCCGTAATTGCGCGCCATCGTGTAGAGCCGTTCGCTGCCGATGATGTCGCTCACCTTCGCCATGACGATGTTGCTCGAGAGCTCCATCGCCTGCCGGAACGTGATCCATCCCTCCTTGTGCGTGTCGGCGATCGTCCTCGGCTTGCCGCCGGGGACCGGGACGACGTACGAGCCGTTCTCGGCGAAGAATTTCCGGTCGGGCGCAATGAGCTTGTTCTCGAATGCCGCAGAGGCGGTGACGATCTTGAACACGGACCCCGGCTCGAACATGTCGGTGACCGCCCGGAGCTTCTGGTCCTCCTGCCGCGAACCGCCGAAATGGTTCGGGTCGACGCTCGGATACTGCGCCAGGGCGAGGACCTCGCCGGTCCGGGGCTGCATCATCACGACGAGACCGGCTTCCGCTTTGTTCTGGTCAACGCCTTTCTTCAGTTCCTTCTCCGCGATCGACTGGAGCCAGAGATCGATCGTGAGCGTGATGTTGTGGCCGTTCACCGGTTCGACGCGCGGATAGTCGACCGTCGGCCGGGCCTTGCCTTTGCCGTCCCGCTGGAGGATGACGTATCCGTCGGTGCCGCGGAGTTCCTTTTCGAACATGAGCTCGAGTCCCGCCATCCCCTTATTGTCGATGTCCGTGCTGCCGATGAGCTGACCCGCGAGATGGTCCTGAAAATAGAGCCGCTTCGGCTCTTCCCGCAGAACGATTCCTTCGAGCTTCTTCCGGTCGATCTTCTTCGCGAACGCACTGTTCACCTGGCGTTCGAGCCAGACGAAGCGCGAATCCGAACGGAGCTTCTCGGCGTAGTACTGCTTTGGCTTGCCAAAGAGCTGAGAGAACCTCGCCGCGATCGCACGGGCGTCATCGGACGCCAGCGTCGGGTCCGCCGCGAACGACACGAACGTCGCGTTCGACGCGAGGATGTTGTTGTCGCGGTCGTAGAGCGTGCCGCGCGCTGCAGGCAGGTCGATGGTCGTCTGGTACTGGCGCTGGGCGATGTCGCGGTACTTGTGCGACTCCACGACCTGGATCTGCAGGAGCCGGCAGCACACGAGCGCGAAGAACAGCGAGAGGCCGATCTGAAGGATCTTCAGACGGCGGCGCAGCACGCTCCCCGCGGAGATCGACTGCTGGTTCGGTATGTGTTCTTCGGTCTTCATGAGACGCAGAAACTACTTTCCCGGCTTGAGCGCCGATCCACACTTCAGGCATTTCACCTGGTACTGCCCGACGACCGCGTTGCATGCCGGACAGGTCTTTACACCGGGAGGAACCGGGGCTGGAGCCTCGGCTTCCGGCTTCTTCGTCGGCGTGATGCCAAAGTGCTCGGCCTCGACCTCCGAGAACACTGTCTTCCCGCCGATCGCTTCCGAACCGGAGAACGCTTCCTCCGCGATCTGGAGCTCCACCGGCGCCGTCCGAACCTGAGCCTTCCCGAGTGCCGTCAGGGAGAAGAGCGACAGACCAGCAGATGCCGCAAATGCCACGAGCGTACCGAAGAACCCGGGCTCGAGCGACGATTCAATGAGCATCTCCGGACCCGACGGTATCGTGATACCGAAATCGAGCGCCGCGGCCGCGATCATGAACGCGCTTCCTATGCCCGCAAACACCAGCACCGCGATCGACTTGAACCTGTCTGCTCCGCCCTCGAGCATCCTCAGGCTGAACCCTATGATGTTCACCGCGCAGATGACGACGACGAGATAGATGAACTTCGGCGTCGACGTCTTGACGTCATCGGGGATCCGGTCGTCGTTGGCCAGACTTCCCGCGCGATCTTCGTAGTTCCGGACGGCGGCCTCATCGACGGGGACCTTACCGGCGGTGAGGTGGTACCCCGAAAGCTTCAAGAAGGTCACGGTGCCGCAGCTGAAACTCACCCAGGGCAGAAAGAAGCAGAGAAGAACGAAACATCCCAGGCCGGCATTGATCTTCGGAATATGGGCGAACATAGCGCCTACTCCTCCACGACGCGGTCGAGCAACTCCTGGTCCACCTCGAAGAGGTGGGGCTGTTCCTTCGGGGCGATCATCGACAACTGTTCCGTCGCAACTTTGACGATCCGTTCAAGGGTCGATTTCTTGTTGATCTCTGCCCGGAGGATCTCGTTCGCTGCGAGGATCTTCTGATGCTGGGTCTGGAGGTCGTTCACCTCCCAGACGAGCTGGTTCACGGTGATCTTGTTCCAGACGTAGAACACGATGAGCAGCGAGACCGTCACCACCAGCGCGATGATGTTGAAGGGCGACTGCTTCCGGCGTTTCACCGGACGGTTGCCCCGGGCTGCAAGGTTGTGGCGCTCTCCGCCTGCCTGACCGTTGTACACGTACCGGCGTTCCGTCAGCTCTGGCGACGGTGCGGTCATGACCGGCGGTGCTTCTGTCTTTGCCATCGTTCAGATCCGTTCTGCGGCGCGGAGCTTTGCGCTCCGTGCTCGCGGGTTGCGCCCGCATTCCGCGGGTGAAGCTTCGACCGGCTTCCGGGTGAGGAGCCGCGCCCGGGGCTGCACCGGCGTGTCCGGGATGAGCTTATGACCGGACGGGATCGCCGTGCGAGCCTCGTCCCGGAAGAAATCCTTGACGATCCTGTCCTCGAGCGAGTGGTAGGAGATCACCACGATGCGCCCGCCCGTCTCCAGGGAATCGATCCCCTGCCGGAGGACCGAAGAGAGGTGCTCCAGCTCGCGGTTTACTTCGATCCGGATCGCCTGGAAGATGCGCGCGAGCGTCTTCTTCACAAACTGTGCGCCGACCGCAGATTCCACGATTGCCGCGAGGTCGGAGGTCGTATCGATCGTCCGCACCTCCCGGACCCTGAGGAGTTCCCGGATGATGTGCTTCGCATATCGTTCTTCACCGAACGTCCAGAAGATCCCCGCAAGCGCCTCCGGGGAGTACGTATTGACAACGCGCCAAGCGTCCAAGGGCTGCCCCCGGTCCATCCGCATGTCGAGCCGGGCGTCGCCTTGGAAGCTGAATCCGCGCTCCGCGTCGTCCAGGTGATGCGACGAGACGCCGAGATCAAGGAACAGCCCGTTGATCTTCGCGATGCCGAGCTCCTCCAGCGCGGCGCCAAGCGTGGAAAAATTCCCCTTACGGTAGATCACGCGGCCGCCGAAGGGCGTCAGGCGCTCCCGCGCGGTTGCGAGCGCGTCATCGTCCTGATCGAATCCGATGAGTCTGCCGTCCGGGCCGCAGTGCATCAAGATCTGCTCGGCGTGCCCGCCGCCTCCGAGCGTTCCGTCGACGTAGATCTCCTGCGGCTTGGGTTGCAGGAAGGTAAGCGTTTCTTCGACAAGAACGGGGGTGTGATATTCATTCACCATCAGGGGACATGAGTCGTCGTCATCGCGCCGAAATTATTTCATGACCCTGGAGGCGATATCCTCATACGATTCCGGTTGCGAACTCTTGTAATCGTTGTAGACCTTGGGATCCCACAGCTCGATCTTGTCGAGCGTGCCGATGATCCGCACTTCGTCCCCGATGCTCGCGTACTCGCGGAGTTCCTGGGGAATGGAGAGCCGCGCCTGGGCGTCGAGCTGGCATTCCGACGCGAGCTCAAGGAGCGTCCGGATGAACCGGCGGTGCTCCGGGTCGTATGACGAGAGGTTGCGCAAGTTCTGCTCCAGCCGGTTCCATTCATCCACCGGATAGACGAAGAGACACTTCTCGAAACCCCGGGTCACGACGAACGTGTCGTTGCTCTCCGGAGAGAGATATTTTCGGAGCTTGGCCGGAAGGTTGACGCGTCCCTTCTCGTCCACAGCGTACGAGTATGAGCCTTTGAAGGAAGACATATGATCTCAGTTCAGAAAAAAGAATGAAAGGCAATCGGCTGAAACGAAAAGAATTCCACACCAATTTTCCCCACTTTTACCCACCGTGACTTTCCAATTTACACTTATTTGGTTTAATGTCAAGTAATTTGCCAAATTTCTGACATTTTAGGTGATTCCGGGCAAGTCCTGCCGAGGATGTGCGCTTTGGAAATAGGCTAAATTCCGCTGTATTTGGCACTCTTGTGCCTGGTGGGGAAAGTGGGCTGGAAAATGGGGGAATACAGAAGATTATAGAGGGGTAGAATTGGTCGAATTACTTGCCGGAATGGGGTTTCCTGGGGGATTGCGGACGCGGGGCTGTCAAAGTGGGTAGCGGTGGAGCTCGACGATGATGTCGTCGCTGATGTCGACGACAACGTAGGGCCCATGTCTCGCCGGAGCGCAGTTCACGATCTTCGTCGTGCCGATGACGTCTTCGCCGCGGGCCTCGTGAATGTGCCCGCAGGATTCCATAATGTTGTCTCCTTTGGATTAGTAATTCGTGATGTTCATATGCGAATTGGGATGCACGGGTTTACCACATGAAAGCTATTCCGCCACCAGTTGCAGCCTTGGCCTCAAGGGTGAGACGAGATTCCAAGTGGTTAATTTGTCATGACAGAGCCTTCCCGCAACAATACCAGGGTGAACTCCGAGAGTCTTCGCGAACTCTATGATACCATCCCGTAATAGCCTAGGATTATTCTCTACGAATTGTGAGTAAGGCTTGGACGGTATCAATTCCTCGCTTGCAAATTCATCTGCTTCTTCTTCCTTTGATCGAAGTGCTGAGAGCTCTTTCTTGTCAAATTCAATGAATTGCTCTTTTTTGCCATGAAGAAGCAAGTGGCCTATTTCGTGGAAGAGGTTGAACCAAAAAATGTCAGCCCATGAATAGTACAAACTCAACTGAATCACGGGCGTATTGTTAATCCATCGAACTGCTCCACTTACTCCCGTCTTGGGGAAGTGGGAGATGAAGACCAAGGCGACTCCAATCTCCCTGAGAAGACGAACAATCTCCACAGAAAAGTCTTCAGGCTTCTCTGTGGATAACTGTTTTATCTGCCCCAAAATATGCCGGAGTCCGGATTCAGAATACTCAGGAATGATAAGTTTTTTTGACTCGAGTTCTCCGCACCGCAGCCACGCAGCAATTGCTTCGCTCTTAACCTGTGCGGAAGCTTTTTTTCGAAACGCAACGGCTTCGGTGGTCGAAACGTACGACAACGAATTAACCCCAAAGAATTTCCAGAGATTTTCGACTCGCTTTTCTTTATTGCTCGTTTGCTCGACATAGTGTCTTCGAGCAAGCTCCAAGTATGGGAATTTGTTGAGATGCGCGACCTCAAGTGAGAGCAACTCTAACCGCTCCAAGCGGGCTTGTGTTTCCTGGTAGTCCTTTTCCAGGTTGTTCCAAAACGAAGACGTACCGCCTAAGGCATTTTCCAGCAAGAGCGATGTGTCTACGCTGATCGATGCCTCACCGTTAATTATCTGGCTAAGGTGCTTCTCGCTGATCCCCATGCGCTCACTGAGGTTCTTTTGGGTCATGCCCTCACGGGTGAGCATTTCAGCGATAACTTGGCCAGGGTGTATTGCTTTGTTTGGTGTGTAGCTCATGATTTGTGATAGTCCTTAAAAAGTTCAAGTATGAGAATATTCTTTATCGTCTTATGTGCGTCGATTCTGTACGCGGGGTCCCCGTGGTGATTGGGCCGGAACATAATCCGATGTACTTTGTCAACATCGGCCGCAAAGCAGCCCTTGTATTTTCCCTTGAGCGGATGGGGGCGATAGCTCGCAGGGACATCCGCGAGTGAATCGGCAGCCTTAAGCACGTTCAAGGCCAGTACGATTGCGGTTGCCGAATCAACTCCCTTGGTCTTATTATAGCGCTTACTCAAGGCGGCGATATCATTGGCTAGCCGTTCGTGAGTAGGGCTATCGAAATCTATTTTCATGATAGCATGCGGCTATAACTAATGCAAGTATTTTCGTTTACCTACTTGGTAAATGAAATATACTACATATTTCCTCAAGAAACAAGAGCTCAATTGGAAAAGGTTAGAGGATATTCCCGGTGAAGAAGAAGGAGCTGGTCTTGGACGAAACAAGCGGTAGACTCATCATAGCACAAGGCATTGCGGCTACCATCGACAGACAAGCAATGGAGATATGTCGGTGAGCGCGAGGAACTTCATCGCCGGATCATCTGGTAGTACATACTGTGGAGAGAGACGCCGGCCCATTTGCAAACGACGATACGCGCGGATGATCCGCTCTGCGCTGTGGTCTGACACATAGGTAATGGAGGCGTGAAAAAACGCTTCAATTGCATTATTTTCAAGGAATTCATACGTCTCGCGGCGGTGCTACGATGCTCGAAGTGTACCAATTGTGCTGCAGAAAATCAACGCTCGTGTGCGGTGCTGCGCTTGAGTTCATGTCATTGCTTTTGTACATTATCGTTGTCATGACCGCGACACACGAGCGCCGCCTCACACTCGAAGAAGGACGTGTTCGGCTTCGAACAATTGAGACACGACCTCGTCGCCTGGGTCGTCTTCTACGGACCGGAAGGAGGAGAGAACACCGAGACCATGTTCATCGGACACTTTGCCATCGGACTCGCCGCGAAATCGCGCGCGCCAAAGCCCTCGCTCGGGACGTACTTCGTCGCAGCGCAGTTCCTCGATCTCCTCTGGCCCGTCCTGCTCCTCCTCGGACTTGAACGGGTGGAGGTCCATCCCGGCGACACCGCCGTGACGCCGCTGAACTTCGTGAGCTATCCCTACTCGCACAGTCTCATCATGGCCTGCGCCTACGCGCTCCTCTTCGCCGGCGGCTACGCTCTCATCCGGTCGGACAAACGAACCGCGCTCTACCTTGGCGCCGTTGTCCTGAGCCACTGGATCCTCGACCTCGTCACGCACCGCCCCGACCTTCCCCTGGCCCCTTGGGCGTCGCCGCTTGTCGGACTCGGCATGTGGGGAAGCCTCCCCGTCACGTTTCTTGTCGAGACCGCCATGTTCGTCGCCGGGGCATGGCTCTATTTCCGCAGCACGAAGGCGGTCGACCGGACGGGAATGGTCGTTCCGATCATCCTCCTCGTCCTCCTCTTCGTCACGTACGTCATGAACCTCTTCTCCCCCGCGCCGCCTCCCAGCCCCGAGGCGATCGCCTGGATCTCCTTCGGCATCTGGCTCTTCATCGCCCTGGCATACTGGGGAGACCGTCACCGGACACAGGCCCTCTAAACCTCCGTATTTCTTTCAGTTACGGGGCTTTCGTCCGTTGACATTACGTGCATTTATCCCTACCTTAATTGTTGAATCAAGGGGGATTTTACCAACCGTTATCATGCGGCCGTGCCGCCGGAGAGTCGATCCGGCACGTCATCGCCGTCATCAATTTAGAGAAAGAGCTTTCACAGTATGATCGGAAAAGTAGTTTCGCATTACACCATCCAGGAAAAACTCGGCGAAGGCGGCATGGGCGTCGTCTATCAGGCTCAGGACACCAAGCTCGACCGACTCGTCGCTCTGAAGTTTCTACCGGCGCACCTCAACGCCTCCGAGCAGGACAAGGCGCGCTTCATCCAGGAGGCGAAGGCCGCCTCGGCGCTCAACCATCCGAACGTCTGCACGATCCACGCCATCGAAGAGCACCACGGACAGCTCTTCATCGTCATGGAGTTCGTCGACGGCCAGACCCTCCGCCAAAAAGAGGGCTCCATAAGCTACAAGACCGCCCTCGACGTCGGGATCCAGATCGCCGACGGCCTCGCGGCGGCGCACGAGAAGGGGATCGTCCACCGCGACATCAAGCCCGAGAACATCATGATCCGCAAGGACGGCATCGCCCAGATCATGGACTTCGGCCTGGCGAAGCTCCGGTCGGCCTCGAGCAAGATCAACCGCCTCACGAAAGAGGGGAGCACCGTCGGCACGGCGGGCTACATGTCCCCGGAGCAGGTCCAGGGCCACGACGTCGACCACCGGAGCGACATCTTCTCGTTCGGCGTCGTCCTCTACGAGATGTTCACCGGGCAATTGCCGTTCAAGGGGGTCCACGAGACCGCGCTGTTGTATGAAATAGTCAACGTGGAAGCGCCGCCGATGTCCTCCGTCAAGAGCGAGATCGACCCGGCCCTCGACGCAATCGTCATGGAATGCCTCATGAAGGAGCCCGCGGAGCGCTCGCAGTCGGTCGCGGAAGCGGCGAAGGACCTCCGGCACGTGAAGCGCGAATCAAGCCGTCAGAGGATGAGCAAGACTTACTCCGCCGTGCCCGCGCAGCGCGGCGCTGTCACCGCCGCCGGAGCTTCCGCTGCGGCGAGCGCGCAGCGGCCGATCAAGAGCTGGCTTCCCTGGGCGCTCGCCGCCGTTCTCCTTGCGGCGGTCATCTACCTCGCCGCGCGTCCAGCGCCTGCGGCTGCGGTCTCGCGGCAGATGCGCGCGTCGCTCGTCGTTCCGGAAAGCCTCTATGTGCACACCTTCGGGTTCTGGTCGGGCCCGCCTGCGGTATCGCACGACGGCAAGTTCATCGCGTTCTCCGGCGTTTCGAACGACGGGCTGCAGCAGCTCTATCTTCGCAGAGTGGAAGGACTTGAGAGCATACCGGTCGAAGGGACCCGGCTCGGATACACCCCGTTCTGGTCCCCGGACGACAAGTACATCGGCTTCTTCACGTCCGACGGAAAACTCAAGAAGGTCGAAGCGGCGGGCGGCCAGCCGATCACACTCACCGGGGTGCGGAACCCCCGCGGCGGCACCTGGGGCGCCAACAACACGATCGTCTTCACGCTCGACTTCCAGCAGCCCCTTTTCAAGATCTCCTCCGACGGCGGCACGCCAGAGCAGGTGACGACGCTCGACACGATCCGCCATGAGTCATCCCACCGCTATCCGTCATTCCTTCCCGACGGGAACCGGTTCCTCTACTTCGCCCGCGTGGCAAGCTCGTCGGGCGACGCGGAAGGCATGGCGGTGTTCGTCGGATCGGTCGACCACTCGGTGAGCAAGCTCCTTGTGCACTCAAATGCTCAGGCGATGTATGCCTCGGGGAGGCTCCTTTTCATGCGCGGAACGACGCTCCTGGCGCAGGAGATGGACGAACGCACGCTCGAGCTCGCAGGCTCGCCCGTGACGATCGCGGAACAGGTCGTGAACGATCCTTCGTTTAATCTCGCCGTGTTCTCCGCGTCGCAGACCGGCGTGCTCACCTATCAGTCAGGAACCGCCCGGGCCGGCGCGCCGCTGCTGCTCGTCGACCGTTCGGGCAAACAGATCGGCACGCTCGGCGAACTCGCGGAGCAGTTCCGGCCGCGGTTCTCCCCGGACGACAAGAAGGTCGTTTCGAGCTTCTTCGATATCCGGACGTTCCGCCTCAACATCTGGGCCTACGACATCGCGAGCGGGGCGCACAACCGCGTCACCAACGGCGCCGGTGAGGATTTTCCCGTCTGGTCCCCGGACGGAGCGCGGATCGTCTACGCGCACAGGAGCGCAGGACAGCGCCAGTCGGGGATCTTCATGAAGACGCTCGCCGAATCGGGGGGAGAGGAGCTCATCTATGCCCCCGCCGGACAGGTCATCGGCTCGCTCTTCGGACCGACGGACTGGTCCCGCGACGGCTCCACGATCCTCATTTCCGGCACACGGTACGAAGTGGGTACCTCCGACATCATGGCCGTCTCAGCGTCGGGAGCGCACGATGCGACACCGTTCCTCAAGACCGAGTTCGGCGAGTGCGACGCCCGATTCTCCCCGGACGGCCGCTGGGTCGCCTACATGTCGAACGAGAGCGGCGAGAACGAGGTCTATCTTCGCCGGTTCGGCGCGACCGACAACCGACTCTGGAAGATCTCGAGCAGCGGCGGCGGGTTCCCGCGATGGGGAAAGAGCGGCGAGGACCTTCTCTACGTCTCGAAGGAGAATAAGCTCATGCAGGTGACGCTCCGCTACTCTCCCGACGGCGTCGCCGTCGCGTCGGTGAAACCGCTCTTTGGCATGCCCCCGTTTCTCGAGGACTATGACGTCTCGCATGACGGCGCTACGATCGTCATCAACCGCTATCTCGAAGTGCGGAAGGTGACGCCGGTAACCATTGTCAATAACTGGATGGAAGGCCTGAAGAAGGAATGATCGGACAGACCGTTTCGCACTACAAGATCCTCGCAAAGCTCGGCGAGGGGGGCATGGGTGTCGTCTACAAGGCCCATGACACGCGGCTCGACCGCGTCGTCGCGCTGAAGTTCCTCCCGGAGCGCGTGAACCAGCACGAGACCGAAAAGGCGCGGTTCCTCCAGGAAGCCCGGGCTGCCGCCGCCTTGAACCACGCGAACATCTGCACCGTTTATTCCATCGAGGAGAACAACGGCGCTCTGTTCATGGTGATGGAGTACCTCGAAGGAGGCACACTGCGGGAGAAGCTCCCCTTCGCGCGCGCCGAGGAAGCGCTCTCGGTCGCCATCCAGATCAGCGACGCGCTTCAGGAGGCCCATTCCAAGGGGATCGTCCACCGCGACATCAAGGCCGACAACGTCATGCTCACCGCGAAGGGCCAGGCAAAGGTGATGGATTTCGGACTGGCGAAGCTCAAGGGATCCCTGAAGCTCACGCGCACCTCGAGCACCGTCGGAACGCTCGGCTACATGGCCCCCGAACAGATCCAGGGGGGCGAGGTCGACCACCGGAGCGACATCTTCTCCTTCGGCGTTCTCCTCTTTGAAATGCTCACGGGCAAGCTCCCGTTCCGCGGAGAGCACGAGGCGGCGATGGTCTACTCCATCGTGAACGAGGAGCCGCAGGAGATCTCCGCGCTCCTGCCGGACATCTCTCCGATCGTCGCGAACCTCATTGCGCGCTGCCTCGAGAAGGACCCGGGGAACCGCTACCAGCATTTCGACGACATCTCCGCGGACCTCCGACGCTCCATGAAGAAGACATCGAAGGTCATGCGAAGTTCGGGCCACGTGCCGGCGGCGGGCGCTCCCCCGCCGCCGTCGTGGCCGGCGCCTCTAGCGTCGGCGGCACCTGCGTCAGGCGGCGCACCGCGGTCGAAGGCGCTCTGGATTGGAGGGGCCGGGGCAGTCCTCGTCGTTCTCGCCGCGCTCGCGTTCTATTTCAAGCCGTTCGGCTCTCCTTCCGCGCCGCAGGGCGCGGGGAGCGCCCACAACTCCCTCGCCGTGATGTACTTTGAGAACGTCACCGACCCCGAGGACAAGGACAGGACGGCGAAGATGATCACTTCGCTCCTTGTGACCGGCCTTTCGGAATCAAAGTCGCTGACGGTCATGAGCACGCAGCGGCTCTACGACATCCTGAAGCAGCTCGGCAAGGAGGGGGAGAAATCGATCGACAAGGGGGTGGCCTCCGAGATCGCGAAAAAGGCGGGGGTGAATATCGTCGTCACCGGCGAGATCCTCCAGTCCAAGCCGACGATCATCCTGACGGCAGAAGTCTCCGAGGTCGACGGCGGCAAGATCCTCGCCGCGGAGAAGCTCGCCGGGACGCCGGAGGAGACGATCTTCGCGATCGTCGACAAATTGAGCGAGAACATCAAGCGAAACCTTCTTGCCTCCCAGCCGGCGGATCCCGGCGCCGCCAGCACGGTCGCCGATGTGACGACGCATTCCTCCGAGGCCTACAAGGAATACCTCGAGGGCATGGACGATCTGGACAAGCTCTATCAGCGCGAAGCCGTGCCGCACTTCGAGCGCGCCATCGCCCTCGATTCGACGTTCGCGATGGCGCACTTCCAGCTCGCGGCGCTTCAGCCTTCCCAGGACCTTTCGCTCGCCTCCTTCCAGCGTGCGATGCGGTTCTCCGACCGCGCGACACGCAAGGACCGCGAACTCATCCGGGCATCCGAGCCGCAGTTCCTCAGAAATGACCTGCGCGAGAGCATCCGCCGGCTGCGCGACTATGCAGCGAACTATCCCGACGACAAGGAGGGATACTACTACCTTGGCATCCTCTGCCAGTCCGCCGCGGATTATACCGGCGCCATCGCCGCATTCTCCAAGACGGTCGAGCTCGACCCGTACAATAAGGTCGCCTACAATACGCTGGCGTACGCCTACGACATGTCGGGAGACTTCGACAGGTCGATCTGGGCCATCGACAAGTACATCTCGCTCGCTCCAAGCGAGGCGAACCCGTTCGACTCGAGGGGAGACCTCTATGCGAAGCACGGCAAGCTCGCCGAGGCGATCGACTCGTACCGCAAGGCGCTCGCCATCAAGCCCGACTTTTACGAATCCCTCGCGAAGCTCGGCCAGGCGATGATCTTCACGAAGCAGTACGCTCAGGCCGAGAGCTGCTTCCAGGCGCTGTCGGCCGCGAAGGACCACGCGATGCGCGCGCTCGCGGCGCGCAACATGGTCGTTCTCGACGCCTATCAGGGCAAGTTCAAGAGCGCGCTCTCACGGCTCGACCGCCTCGACGAGAACGCCTCGGGAGAATGGCTGAGCGTGGATCTGGCCTTCTTCGACGGCCTGCGGGCGAATATACACTGCGCGATGCACAATTACCCGGCCGCGGCGAAGGAAGCCGACAAGTCGGTGCGCGCCATGCAGCAGGCAAAGTCCAATGGTCCGGTCTACCTCCGGATGTGGCTCATCGCGCTCCTCGTCCAGAACCATGAACTGCCCAAGGCCGAGACAGTTCTCGCAGAATTGAAGCACGACATCGACGGCCTCGACAGCGTCTATCTCCAGGCGTACTGGGCCGGCCTTGGATGCATCCAACAGGCCAAGGGCGACCTTGGCGCGGCGATCGGGAGCCTCGAGAAGGGGGTCGCCGGCAACACGTTCACGCCGCGGCACATGCACCTTGTGCTCGCGTACCTCGAAGCCAAGCGGTACGCCGACGCCATTCGCGAGCTCGAGGCGATGGAGTCCAATTATTTCGAAGAGGGGAGGCTCGTGCAGTACGGGCCGATCTTCTACTACTACCTTGGGACGGCGTACGAACTCTCCGGCAGCTCCGACAAGGCAGTCCAGCAGTACGAGACATTCCTCGACTGCCTCAAGAACGCCGACACCGCGATCCCCGAGATCGGCGACGCACGGCAGCGCCTCTCACGACTGAAGAAAAAGGCCTAACGCATGATCGGAACGGTTCTCTCGCACTACAAGATCCTCGAGAAGCTCGGCGAAGGCGGCATGGGCGTCGTCTACAAGGCCGAGGACACGAAGCTTGACCGCATCGTCGCGCTGAAGTTCCTCCCGCCGCACCTCGCGGCGTCCGAACAGGACAAGGCCCGGTTCATCCAGGAAGCGAAGGCGGCCTCCGCGCTCAACCATCCGAACGTCTGCACCATCTACGCGATCGAGGATCACGAGGGACAGATGTTCATCGCGATGGAGTTCGTCGACGGCCAGACCCTGCGCGAGAAGAAGGGATCGGTGAGCTTCAAGCAGGCGATCGACATCGGCATCATGATCGCCGACGGCCTCGCCGCGGCCCACGAGAAAGGGATCGTCCACCGCGACATCAAGCCCGAGAACATCATGCTCCGCAAGGACGGCATCGCCCAGATCATGGACTTCGGCCTTGCGAAGCTCCGTGCGAGCGGCAGCAAGATCACGCGGCTCACGAAGGAGGGGAGCACCGTCGGCACGGCCGGCTATATGTCCCCAGAGCAGGTCCAGGGCCAGGACAGCGACCATCGGAGCGACATCTTCTCCTACGGCGTCGTTCTCTACGAGCTCCTCGCCGGTCAGATGCCGTTCAAGGGCGTCCACGAGACCGCGCTCGCCTACGAGATCGTCAACGTCGACCCGCCGCCGATGTCGGCCGTGAAGCCGGATCTCGACCCGAACCTCGACGCCATCGTCCTCGAGTGCCTCGAGAAGGACCCGCGCGAACGGAACCAGTCCATCGCGCAGGTCTCCCTCGACCTGAAGCGCTACCGGAGGGAATCGAGCAAGCAGAAGATGAGCCGGATCACCGCCGCGCGGCCGATCCTTCAGACGAGCGGAATACAGCAGCCATCGGACTATGCGCAGAATGCGCCGGCCGCCCCGAGCGCTCCGCGAGCGAAGGGGCTTTCGTGGCTCCCGTGGGCCGTCGCGATGCTCTTTGCGCTCGGGTTCGCGGCCCTCGGAGTCGTCCATTTCCGCGAGACGCCGCCGGTCATGCCCTCGATCAACGCAGTGCTCCCGCCCCCGGCCGGCTACGCGTATGACGCGTCCATCGGCGGCCACATGGCGCTCTCCCCCAACGGCACGATGCTCGCGTTCGTCGCGGTGGATTCCGCAGGGAAGGGGAGTCTCTGGGTCCGCCCGCTGGGCTCCTCGACCGCGCGTCAGCTCCCGGAGACGTTCGGCGCGTCGTTCCCGTTCTGGGCGCCCGACAACATGACGATCGGCTACTTCGTCCCCGGCAAGATGAAGAAGATCTCCATCTCCGGCACGCCGGCGGTCGTCATCTGCGACGCGCAAAGCGGGCGCGGCGGCACCTGGAACATGGACGGCGTCATCCTCTTCGCGCCGAGCTTCGACCTCGTCGGCATCTCCCGGGTCTCGGCCGGAGGGGGCATCCCGGCGGCCGTGACGCACGTCGATTCTTCGCGCAACGAATCGAACCACCGCTGGCCTCATTTTCTCCCGGACGGGAAGCATTTCATCTACACGACGCAGGCAAAGATCCGGACCGTCGACTACGTCGGCGGGATCTACGTCGCCGCGCTCGACTCGTCGGTGAACAAGCTCCTCATCAAGGTCTCCTCGAACATGGATTTTGCGGACGGGCGGCTCATCTACGTGCGCCAGAACTCCGTCGTGGCGCAGCCGTTCGACCTGTCGACGCTCGAACTCTCGGGCGACGCGAGCCCCGTCGTCGAGCACGTGGAGTATTCGAACGACAAGAGCCGCGGGAGCTTTTCCATCGCCCAGAACGGGTTCTTCGCCTACCAGCCCGCCGGCAACAACCCGCGCCGGCTCTGGATGACGAACCGCGCAGGAGAGAAGATCAGGGACGTCGGAGACCGCACGCTCTACACGTCGACGCGCCTCTCGAGCGACGGGACGAAGGTGGCGTTCGATTCGCAGGATTCCGACCAGGGCCTGGCCGACATCTGGCTCTACGATCTCGTCCGCGGCCTCAGCACGCGGTTCACGTTCGATCCCTCGTCGGAGTGGCAGCCGGTATGGTCTTCGGACGGCGCGCGGATCGTCTACGCGACGGACAAGACGGGATCCGGCGATCTCTTCATCAAGAACACCAACGGCACGGATGCAAGCGAGGTGTTTCTCAAGGACGTGCCGCCGAAGTCCGCGATGGACTGCAGCCCGGACGGCAAGTACCTCCTCTATTATCTCTTTTCCCCGACCTCCAAGGAGGATATCTGGGTGCTCCCCATGAACGGGACGAAGACCCCCGCGGTGTTCCTCCAGACGGAGTTCTCGGAGACCAACGGGAGGTTCTCTCCTGACGGCCGCTGGGTCGTCTACCAGTCGGACGAATCGGGATCGAACGAGATCTACGTCCGGCCGTTCCCGACCGGCAACGGCAAATGGCAGATCTCGACGAGCGGCGGAGAGTTTCCCGTCTGGAGCCGCGACGGCAAGGAAATCTTCTATCATCAGTCCGGCGGGATCACGATGACCGTTTCGGTCGACGGATCGGGGGCCGCGTTCAGCGTCGGGGCGGCGAAGAAGCTCTTCGATATCCCCCGCAGCATCGTCTTCGACGCAACGGCGGACGGACAGCAATTTCTGACGGCCATCCTCCTCGGCGCGCAGACCGCGGCGCCCGTCACCCTCATCACCCAATGGGACCGGGACCTCAAGTCGAAGTAAGTCCTCGGCGCGAACCCGCGACGCAACGTTCCATGCAACAGGCCGGATCATTCCGGCCTGTTGCGTTTGCGGGGTCCCGCCGCGGAATTGAGATTCTCCCATTTTATTGGTAGTTTTACACCCTATGATCGGTCAGACCATATCGCACTATAAGATCGTCGAGAAGCTCGGCCAGGGCGGCATGGGCATCGTCTATAAGGCCGAGGATACGAAGCTCCGGCGGGCGGTCGCGCTGAAGTTCCTCCCGAAGCATCTCGCCGCGCACGGGGAGGAGCGGGACCGATTTCTCCAGGAGGCGCAGGCCGCCTCGAGCCTCAACCACCCGAACATCTGCACGATCTATGAGATCGACGAGGTGAACGACGAGACGTTCATCGTCAGGGAGCTCGTCGAGGGGGTGACCCTGCGGGAGTGGATCCAGCGCAAGATGCAGGAGGCCGAAGGATACCGGAAGCTCGCCGTCCGCGAGGCGATGGACCTTGCGCTCCAGATCGCCGAAGGCCTCCAGGCGGCGCACGACAAGCAGATCGTCCACCGCGACGTCAAGTCGGAGAACATCATGGTCACCGCCGACGGGCGCGCGAAGGTCATGGACTTCGGCCTGGCAAAGCTCCAGGGCGTCTCGAAGCTCACGAAGGTCGGCTCCACTATCGGGACGATGGCGTACATGTCCCCCGAGCAGGTCGAAGGCCTCGAGACCGACAACCGGACGGACATCTTCTCGTTCGGCGTCCTCCTGTTCGAGCTCTTCTCGGGCACGCTGCCGTTCCAGGCGGTCCACGAGGCCGCGCTCATGTACGAGATCATCAACGTCGAACCGCCCGCCCTCGGGACGATCCGCCAGAGTCTCGACGACGAGGTGAACCGGATCGTCATGAAGTGCCTCGAGAAGGACCGGGAGACCCGTTATCAGTCGATGCGCGAGGTCGTGGCGGATCTCCGGCGCTACCGCCGCGACTCGGAAGGGAAGAAGCTCGACCGGAGCGGCATCTCACCGCGGCAGACCCCGCAACCGCCGGCGGAAGCGCCAAAGGGGGATTCGTCCAGGACGCGCCTGCGGCTTCCTGTCATCGGCGCCGTGGCCGTCGGCGTCGCGCTCATCGCCGGGATCGCGTTCTACTTTTCGTCGCGCCCATCGGCGACGATCTCGTCGATCGCCGTGCTGCCGTTCTCGGGCGCCGCGGCCGATTCCACGAGCGAATACCTGAGCGACGGGTTCACCGAAAGCCTCATCAACTCGCTCTCGACGCTTCCCGGGATGAAGCTCATGTCGAGCAACTCGGTGTTCCGGTTCAAAGGAAAGGACGTCGACCCCCAGAAGGCCGGCAAGGATCTCGGCGTCAACGCGGTTCTCACCGGCAAGTTCACCCGGCGAGGGGACGCCCTCTCGGTGAGCGTCGAGCTCATCAACGTGAACGACAACAGCCACATCTGGGGCAACCAGTATCAACGCAAGCTCTCCGACATCCTCGCGGTCCAGAGCGACATCTCGCAGGAGATCTCCAACCAGCTGAAGATTACGCTCACCGGCGAAGAACAGCGCGCACTCATCGGCCATCCGACCGAGAACACCGAAGCATACCAGCTCTATCTCCAGGGAAGATTCTACTGGACCAAGAGGACGAAGGACGGGTTCGAAAAGGCGATCGGATTCTACCAGCAGGCGATCGCGAAGGACCCAAGTTACGCCCTCGCCTATGCGGGGCTTGCGAACGTGTATGCCCTTCAAGGAGCGTACTTCATTCTCTCCACGAAAGAGGCGATCGAGAAGGGCCGAGCCATGGCGCAGAAGGCGATCCAGATCGACGAGCACCTCGCAGAGGCCCATATCGTCCTAGCATCGCTCTACGACAACTTTGAATGGAACTGGCCGGCCGCAGAGCGCGAATACAAGCGCACGATCGAACTCAACCCGAACTACGCCACGGGCCACCAGTGGTACGGGGAGTTCCTGAGCGGCCAGCGCCGGTGGGATGAATCGAACGCGCAACTCCAGCGGGCGATAGAACTCGACCCGCTCTCTCCCGTCGCCTTCTCGTCCGCGACATGGATCCTCTGTGCGCAGAAGCGGTACGCCGATGCGCGGCGGCTCAGCGAAAAGATCCTCGAGCTCGACCCGGCGTTCATCCGCGGGATCGCCATCCGCGCCCAGCTCACCTTCTTCGAAGGCAGGACGGAGGATGCAATCGCACAATCGCGGACGGCCGTCGCGCTCTCCGACAGCGGCGACGAGTATGTCGCGTGGCTCGCGAACGTTCTCGGTCTGGCCGGCCACCGCGACGAGGCAACGACGCTTCTCCAGAGTCTTCTCGGCCGCGCTCAGCGCCGCTACGTCGATCCCTCGCTCGTCGCTCAAGCCTATATCAGCGTACGAGACGCCGATCATGCGTTCCTCTGGCTCGACAAGGCGATCGACGCGCATTCCGGTCAGATGGAGTTCCTCGCCATCGACCCGATCTACGACCCGATCCGGAATGACCCGAGATTCGTCGCGCTCATCAGGAAGGTGGGCCTCCCACTATGACCGGGAAGGACATGCAGATCGAATTCATCGTCGAGTGGACCGTCACGGGCGACATGGCGGAGTTCGAACGCCTCGCGCGCAGAGCCGCGGAGATGGTCCGCGACGAGGAACCGCTGGCGCTGCGCTACCTCTGGTACCGCGACGAGCAGCGCAGGACGTTCCTGCTCACTGAGTGCTACGCGGACTCCGAGGCAATGCTCCTCCATAATAAGAATATCGCGCGACTCCTCCCGGAGCTCAGCGCGGTGGCGCATGTCACCCGCTTCGAGATCCTCGGGGACCTTTCGCCCGAGGCGGAAGCGGCCGCCGCCGCGATCGGCGCGAAGCGCTACCGCTCCTTCGATGGCATGAGCCGGTAGCGTCCCCGAACTCCGATCGAATGGTCCTTGGCCGGAGTCCGTTCCGGCTTTTTCCGGCTTCTTGGACCGATTTACACCCCTACCCTTGAGAAAGTCCCATCTTTTCGGTAGACTTGTACCCTATGACCCCAAACCTCGTACCGCGATGATCGGCCTGACCATTTCCCACTACAAGATCCTCGAGAAGCTCGGCGAAGGCGGCATGGGCGTCGTCTACAAGGCCGAAGATCTGACGCTCAAGCGCACGGTGGCGCTGAAATTCCTTCCGCCGCATGTCAGCGCGAGCGAGACCGACCGCGCGCGCTTTCTCCTCGAGGCCCAGGCCGCGGCCGCCCTCAACCATCCGAACATCTGCACGATCTACGGCATCGAGGAGACCGACGGCCACTCGTTCATCGCGATGGAGTTCGTCGACGGCCAGACACTGCGCGAGAAGCGCGGCACGATAAATATCGCCAAGGCGATCGAGATCGGGATCCAGATCGCGGACGGCCTCGCCATCGCGCACGAGAAGGGGATCGTCCACCGCGACATCAAGCCCGAGAACATCATGGTCCGGAAGGACGGCATCGTCCAGATCATGGACTTCGGCCTCGCGAAGCTCCGTGCGTCGCGTGCGAGCAGACTCACGAAGGAGGGAAGCACCGTCGGGACGGCCGGGTTCATGGCGCCGGAACAGGTCCAGGGCCAGGAGACCGACCACCGCTCCGACATCTTTTCGCTCGGCGTCCTCCTCTATGAGCTCTTCACCGGCGAACTCCCCTTCAAGGGCGTCCATGAGACCGCGCTGCTCTACGAGATCGTGAACGTCGACCCCGCGCCCCCGAGCGCGGTGAAGCCGGAACTCGGCCCGGAGATCGACCGCATCGTCCTCGAGTGCCTGCAGAAGGACCCCGACGAGCGCTACCAGGGGGTAAAGGATATCTCGAAGGACCTCAAGCGCTACAAACGCGAATCGAGCAAGCAGCGCATGAGCCGGTCGATCCCGACGCGGCAGATCCCCGCCGCTGCTCCTGCGGGCGCGGCTGCGGCTCCGTCGAAGATCCGGCTCCTCTGGCCGGCCGTTTCCGCTCTCCTCGCCGTCGCGCTCGTCGTCCTGGCGTGGGGCGCCTGGCGGGGGTTCGGCACGGCGCGCACGCCCGTCATGAGGATCCCGATCAATCTCCCCCTCGGAACGCCTCTGGTGAACGGCTCGTCGACGCTCGCAGTCTCGCCCGACGGCAGCCACATCGTCTATCTCGCGAACGCTTCGGGGGTCGGGAAGCTCTTCCTCCGCTCGTTCGATAAGTTCGACGCGACGCTCCTGCCGGGAACGGACGGCGCCGCCGATCCCTTCTTCTCCCGGGACGGCCAGTGGATCGGCTTCTTCGCGTACGGCAAGCTCATGAAGGTCTCCGTTCACGGCGGCACGCCCGTCCAGGTCTGCACCTACGACAGCTACCCGCGGGGGGGTTGGTGGAGCTCGGACGACCAGATCTGGTTCGGGAAGATCAATCAGCCGATCTACCGCGTCGCGGCCTCGGGCGGCGTGCCCGTGCCGGTGACGACGATGGACACGACCAACAGGGAGATCAGCCACCGGTTCCCCTGCGTCCTTCCCGACAACAAGACGGTCGTCTACACGGTGAAGCAGAACAACATCACGAGCTTCGATGATGCGCTCATCGTCGCGGAGAACATCGAGACGCACCAGCGCACGACGCTCGTGCGCGGAGGGTCCTTCGGACGGTATCTGACGGCGGGCTACCTGCTCTACTCGCGCGGTCAATCGATCTTTGCCGCCGGCATGGACGCTTCGGGGCCGCAGCTCAAGGGTTCGCCGCTCGCGGTCCTCGAAGGCGGCCTGCCCAATCCGTTCTCCGGCCTCTCGAACTTCGACGTCTCCGACAACGGGACCATGGTCTACACGCCCTCGGGGCCGGCGCAGGACGGACAGCAGCGGCTCAAATGGCTTCTGCCGGACGGATCGACCGAGCCCGTTCTCGACACGCTCCGGGCGTATGGCTCGGTGGCCATCTCGCCCGACGGCGAGCGGATCGCGATGAACATTCGCGCGGCGAACGACGACATCTGGATCTACCACATGGGCCGGAAGGCACTCACCAGACTCACGTTCGGCGGCGGGAACAGCGACCTCCCCGTCTGGACCCCCGACGGGAAGCAGATCCTGTACGCCAAAGAGGTCGGCACGAACTTCGTCTATCTTCTCAAGCCGTGGGACGGAGGCGGCGCCGAGCGCCGCGTGGGCAACAACATCACCGTCGACCCACTTGCCCCGCCGAGCTTCTCCCCGGACGGCCGGACGATCGCCTACCCCTCGAAGGGGGACATCTGGACGCTCTCCCTCGACGCCGATCGCCAGCCGCAGGTCCTCGTCCAGTCGCCTGCGGCCGAATCCTGGCCGCGGTTCAGCCCCGACGGCAGGTATCTCGCATACACCTCCGACGAGTCGGGCCAAAACGATGTCTACGTCGTCCCGTTCCCGAAGGGCGAGGGCAAATGGCAGATCTCCACGACCGGCGGCATCGCTCCCCGGTGGGCCCCGGACGGAAAGACGCTGTTCTACACTGCAGCCCAGAGCATCATGCGCGTCGACGTGACGCTCGGGGCGCAGTTCGATTTTGGGTCGTCGCGCAAATATCTCGACCTCCCGGCCGAGTGGAACAAGCAGACGGTCGCCTTCATGCCGAACGGATCGAAGGCGCTCGTCGCACTCGAGAGCATGAAGGGCGGGGCCGCCACACAGGTAAACGTCATCATCGGATGGCTTGACGAACTGAAGCAGAAGTTGTCCCAATAGCTGGAGACGCACTTTGGCCGTTGGGCCGAGCTCATGTCAGAGCCGGTCCGCATCGATCGAGAGAGCATGTCACTTCACACATACATCAGAAGGAGCATATCGTGGACAGATACTTGGTTTCGGTGACGCACACAATGGAAGACTGCATCCGGGCGCTCAAAGCGATCGATGCGGTCGGCATGCTGGCGCATTTCGACTGGGGCTGCAAGGACGGGGAGCACACGGGATGGGTCATCATCGAGGCGGAAAACAAGCCGCAGGCGCTCATGGTCGTGCCGCCCCTCCTCCGGAACAACGCGCACGCCGTCAAGCTGATGAAGTTCAGCCCGGAAGACGTGCAGGCGATGAAGGGCTAGAGATGCCGGGAGAGCACTCCCGAACAGTTGATACTCATCGATATAATGGTTAGTTTGATATCGATTTTCCATCAGCACTTTCCAACGTAGGCATGATCGGCCAAACAGTCTCGCACTACAAGATCCTCGAAAAGCTCGGTGAAGGCGGCATGGGCGTCGTCTACAAGGCCGAGGATACCAAGCTCGACCGTACCGTCGCGCTGAAGTTCCTTCCGCACCACCTCACGGCGAACGCCGCGGAACAGGCCCGCTTCCTCCAGGAGGCGAAGGCCGCGGCCCAGATCAACCATCCAAACGTCTGCTCCATCATCGACATCCAGGAGTTCCAGGGCGAACAATTCATCGTCATGGAATACATCGACGGCGAAACGATGCGCTCGAAGATCAAGGGCGCCGGCCTGAAGGTCGAGGACGCCGTCTCCTACGCGATACAGATCGGCGAGGCGCTCGCCGAGGCGCACTCGAAGGGCATTGTCCACCGGGACATCAAGTGCGAGAACATCATGGTGAACTCGCGCAATCAGATCAAAGTCATGGATTTCGGGCTCGCGAAGCTCAAGGGCTCGCTGAAGCTCACGAAGACCTCGAGCACCGTCGGCACACTCGGCTACATGGCGCCGGAGCAGATCCAGGGAGGGGAGGTCGACCAGCGGAGCGACATCTTCTCGTTCGGCGTCGTCCTCTTCGAGATGCTCACCGGACACATGCCGTTCCGCGGCGAGCACGAGGCGTCGATGATGTACTCCATCATCAACGAGGACCCCGAACTGGCGACGAAGTACCGACCGGAGCTGCCGGCCGACATCCTCCACATCTTCAACCGCACCCTCGAGAAGGACCCGGCGGACCGGTACCAGGCGATGAACGACCTCCTCATCGACCTCCGGAGGGTCAAGCGCGAGTCGACGAAGGTCTCCCGTGCATCGCTCGCATCGATGCCTGCCCATGAACGCAAAGGCGCCCATGCGACATCGTCCGGCGCACGCCCGACGATGCGCTACGCGCTCATCGCTCTTGCGGGCATCGTCCTCATCGGCGGGGGAGCGGCCGCGTTCTTCCTCCTGCGTGGCGGCGCGGCGGGCTCGGCTGCCGGCACGGGAAAGAAGATGATGGCGGTCCTTCCTTTCGAGAACATGGGGACGCCGGACCAGGAGTATTTCGCCGACGGCATCACCGAGGAGATCACGAGCCGCCTCTCCGGCCTCTCGGGCCTCGGCGTCATTGCCCGCACAAGCGTCATGCAGTACAAGAAGACGACGAAATCCCTCCAGGACATCGGGAAGGAACTCGGCATCGAGTACGTTCTCCAGGGCACCATCCGCTGGGGTACGACCGAGGACGGCAAGGTCCGCGTGCGCATCAACCCTGCGCTCGTCCGGGTCGCCGACGCGACGCAGGTCTGGTCGCAGCCGTATGACGCGGTCTTCTCCGACGTTTTCAAGCTCCAGTCGGACATCTCGACGCAGGTCGCGGGAGCCCTGGGCGTCACCCTCCTCCAGCCCGAACGCCAGTCCCTCGAGGCGAAGCCGACGGAGAACTCCGAGGCGTACGATTACTACCTGCGCGGATCCGATTACTACCGCCGGAGCTACCTTGTTCAGGATTTCCGCATCGCGATCGACATGTTCCAGAAGGCGATCGACCTTGATCCGAAGTTCACGCTCGCCTACGCGCGGCTCGCCGAGACGCATGCGGCGATGTACTGGTTCTACTACGACCACACCGCCGACCGGCTCGCGAGGTCGAGAGCGGTCATCGACGAGGCGCTCAAGCTTGACCCGAATTCTCCCGACGCCCACCTGTCCCTCGGGTTCTACTACTACTGGGGATTCCTCGATTATGACAGCGCGCTGAAGGAGTTCGCCATTGCGGAGAAATTCCGGTCCAACGACAGCCGGCTCCTCCTCGGCATCGGCTCGGTCCAGCGCCGCCAGGGCAAAATGGAACTCGCGGCCCAGAGCATGGACAAGGCGCTGCAGATCGACCCCCGGTCATCGGAGGTCGTCTACAATGCCGCTCAGACCTATACGCTTCTTCGCAAGTATCCGGAGGCGATCCGTCTCATGGATCGGACGATCTTCCTCACGCCGGAGGTGATCAACCGATATGTCTACAAGGCGGCCGTCCACCTCATCTGGGACGGCAATACGGACAAAGCGGCTTCCGCGCTCAACGACGCCTCGGCCATCTCCGGATACGCAACGAATTGGCCCGCACTCGTCATGCGGTCGAGGATCGCGGCCATCAAGGGAAACTATGACGAGGCACTCGCGATACTCCTCGCTGCTCCCGCCCAGGCGGTCGAAGGAAGCGATGAGGACCAATTTCAGTTCGTTCCGAAGGACCAGCTCCTCGCAGAGATCTACGGCCTCATGGGCAAGAACTCCCTGGCGCACGCCTATTACGACTCGACGCACATCCTCATGGAGCGGCTCGTCCGCGAGCACCCTGACGATCCCCGGTATCACAGCGCCCTCGGCATTGCCCTTGCCGGCCTCGGTGAGAAAGAGGCCGCCATTCACGAAGGGCAAGAGGGCGTCGACCTTATGCCGATGTCCAAGGAAGCGTGGCGCGGGTCGTACAGGGTCAGGGACCTCGCTCACATCGAGGTCATGACCGGCGAGTACGACAAGGCGATCGACCTCCTCGCCGTGCTCCTCGCCGCTCCCACGGAGATATCGACCAGCCTCCTCTCGATTTCGCCCCACTGGGCACCATTGCGATCTCTCCCCCGGTTCCAGGCGCTCATCGCCGGGAAGAACTGAACCACCGAACGCGTTGTCCTCCCGGTGCGCACACGCGTGCACGGTTTTCCTAGAAATTACCTCAGGAACGCTCTCCTCCCTCATCCGGGATAATTTTGTCCCTTCCTTTCCATTGACAGTCGTACGTCATTTCCGTACATTATTCTACTATTGGGGGCTGCCATCGACCTGCGAGCGTTCCGCCCCATATCGTCGCAGCGTCATCGATTATTTACCGCGGGTGAGGCCGAGGTTGCTCGGGGAAAAGGCGTCATTCGCATGAGGAGGTTCTATGCTGGCGGCACGATTTGATCGGGCTGTACCGTGTCCTTAGTTTCTCTGCACGGTCGCATCGCACTGTACCCACTTGGGCATCGCGGGAACGCGGAACCGAACATGATGAGATCGTTCGTCATATTCGCCTGTTCCGTGCTCTGCATCCTTGCAGGATGCAGCTCGCCCGGCCGCGACACTGCGCCTCTCGACCTGAGCGATGCGCCCTACCGCTTCGTCGAGAAGGAGTCCTACACCACCAATAATTCCTGCACGCATTTCGTCGATCTCGACGGGGCTGGGATCGAGTCGCGCGTCGTCATGACGTGCGGCACGGACCTCCGCCAGAGCAGCGTCGTCACGACGAGGTACAACGGAACGACGATCAGCCAGATCAGCCTCCCCGTTGCGAGCGGCATCGAATACCAGCTGGCCCGGGATATCAACAACGACGGCTTCAAGGAACTCTTCCTCGTCTCCCGGAACCAGGACTCCCTCTTCCTGACGATCGTCAATGTCTATGCCTCGGGCGTGACCTCCCCTGTCTTCCGGCGCTACCCCCTCAGCATCTCCGCCGACACGCTGACGCGGTTCTATTCCGACGAGACCGTTCGGCTCGTTGACCTTGTCGACGGCGCCGACAAACGATCGCCGGTCATCATCGCTTCGTATACGCCCGGACTTTCGCATCAGTCGTCCGTCCTCTTCGGCATCAACGCGCTCACCGGCAAGCTCCTCTGGCAGTACCCCATGGGGCCGAGGCCGGAGTTCGCTTCGGCCTCGCCTGCCGCGCAGCACGACGGCTCCGAACTCTATTTCGGCACAACGTCGTCCGGCACCGCCGCGCTCGGCAGCGGGATGGACGACGCGCACACGTATCTCGTCGGTCTGCGCTCGAGCGGCGAACCGCTCTGGAAGCCACGGGTGCTCGGCGGAGCCTTCGCCACGTCGAAGGTGTACCTCTACGACGTCAACGGCGACGGCGAAAGCGAGCTCGTCTGCTTCTTTTCCAGCTCCAACCGCCAGGTGGAAAAGAGCTACATGAAGATCTTCGACCCCCGCAACGGGGCGCAGGTCGGATCGACGAAGGAGTTCAACGAGCGCATCATCCTTTCGGACGAGCTCCCGGTCGTCAGCAGGAAACATGAGAAGTTTTTCGTCGTCTGCACCTACGCCGGGACCGTCTCTCTCATCAAAAAGGATTTTGAGACGGTGCTCGAGCGTCGGCTGCCCGCCGAAGTGCTCGGCCTCCAGGTGAAAAATATCACCGGCAACGACGACGAGGAGATCATCGTCTCGCTGCGCAACGATAGGACGCTTATCCTCGACCAGCAGCTCGCGCCCGTCACGGTCATCAGCGGGAACACGCGGATCTCGGTCTCCCGGTGCAATGCCGGTACGGAACCGATGATCGTCGTCGAGAACGGGAAGAACGTCATCGCCGGGAGCCTTCTGCCCATGTCCGGCCTAGCGCAGGGGCTTCTTCTCTGGGCGGGGGCGGGCCTCGGATGCATTCTCCTCGCCGTCGTGACATACCGCGGCCTTCTCTACGTCAATGCGTTCCGGACCGCGACGTCGAAATCGCGGATCGTCTCGATCCTTCTCCTCACCTCGCGTGGGAGGATCGTTTTGGCGAACGCGGCATTCTGCTCGAATTTTTCCACCACGCCTCAGACGGTCGTGGGAAGACGCTGGAGTTCCTGTCTGACGGAGGAGTACCAGAAGCCCTTGCGGGACCTCCTTGCGCGTGTGACGGTCATGAAGGAATCGCCGGAAGAGCAGGTCGATCTCTTCACTCCGGGCTTCAGCGGCAGCGTGCTCGCTCGGTCGCACCCGGTCTATCTCGGTCCCGTCCGGCTCGGGACGTTCGTCGCCCTCCACGACATCACACAGGTGCTCAAGTCCGACCGCATGGTGAGCTGGGCGATGGTCGCACACAACATGGCCCACGAAATGAAGACCCCGCTGTCCACTATCTGGTTCACGCTCGCGCGCATCCGACAAGAGATCGCCGACGGGGCCGGCGCGCAGGTCGAAGGCCGGCTCGAGTCGATCGAGGAGGAGGTCCGGAGGGTCGACAACTATCTCAAAGGGTTCATGAAGCTCGCGAACATCAACCCGCCGAACGTTGGCGCTATCGACGTGAACGCTGCGATCGAGGAAGTCCTTGAATCGTACCGGGAGAAGCTTCCGGAAACGACCGCCATTACGCTTGATCTCGCGCAGGGGCTGCCGCCGGTCCAACTCGATGTGAACCTTTTCACGGTGGCACTGAGAAATTTGTTCGACAATGCGGTCACGGCTATGAAAGGGAAGGGTGTTTTGAAGGTGTCCACATATTTGGTACGGAACTTGATGAAGAACTCCGTGTATCTCGCACTCTCCGACACCGGCTGCGGTATCAGAGAGAAGGACCTCCCGAAGGTGTTCCAGCCCTACTATTCGACGTCGGAGGGGGGTACAGGATTGGGTCTCCTCATCACGAAGAAGATCGTTGAAGACCATGAAGGAAGCATTACGTTTACCTCCCGGGAAGGCTTCGGAACTGAATTTATCGTTCAATTCCCTGTTTCCGACCACATCGGCGGAGGAACCAGTGCTTCCTGAGACCATCCTCTTGGTCGACGACGACGCGAAGATGAAGACCATCGTCGCCGAAGTGCTGCGCCACGAAGGATTTACGATCCTCACCGCCATGAACGGCCACGACGCGGCGAACATCTTCTTTCAGAACCACGTCGACCTCGTCCTCCTCGACATCGGTCTGCCTGATATCGACGGCCTCGACCTCCTGAAGCAGTTCCTTCAGCAAAAGCCGCAGATCCCGGTCATCATCATCAGCGGCTTCGCGACGATCGACCGTGCCGTCCAGGCGACGAAGCTCGGGGCCTACGACTTCATCGAAAAGCCGCTCGACCCGAAGAGGGTCCTCGTGACCATGAAGAACGCGCTGGAAAAGGGGAAACTCGAACGGAGCCAGCTGATGCTCGTCGAGGACATGATGACCCGGTACGGGATCGTCGGCGTGAGCGACGTGATGCGCAAGCTCTGCACGAGCGTCGCCCGGATCGCCCGGCTCGAGATCCCCGTCCTCATCACGGGGGAGAACGGCACCGGGAAGGAGCTCATGGCAAGGATGATCCATAATTTTTCCGGTTTGCCGACTCTCGTCTGCATCAACTGCGCGGCGATACCGCAGGAGCTCATCGAGAGCGAGCTCTTCGGACACCATAAGGGCTCGTTTACCGGGGCGGTGATGGAAAAGACGGGAAAATTCGAAGCGGCCGACGGCGGGACGCTTTTCCTCGATGAGATCGGGGACATGAGCCACGGCACGCAGGCGAAGATCCTCCGCGCCTTGGAAGGGAAGGAGATCACGAAGGTCGGCGGCACGACCTCGACGACCGTGAACGTCCGGATCCTCGCCGCCACGAACAAGAACCTCCCCGAAGAGATCCGCCAGAGCCGCTTCCGGGAGGACCTCTACTACCGGCTCCGCGGCGTCACGCTCCACATCCCGTCCTTGCGGGAACGCCGCAGCGACATCCCGCCTCTCGCCGAGCATTTTCTCTCCACGTTCTGCCGGGAACGGGGCATCCCGCTGAAGCGGCTCACCGGGGACGCCCTCGAGACGCTCCAGCAGCAGGAATGGCGCGGGAATGTCCGCGAACTGAAGCACTGCATCGAGAACCTCGCGATCTTTTCTGATGACGAGACGATCGACCATCTTGCCGTCCTGACGCTGCTTCAATCGCTCTCCGGGACGAGCGCGCCATTGAACACCCAGCACACCGGCAGCTCGCTTCACCACTCAACCCTCTCCTTTGAAAAGGCGCTCATCCAGAAGGTCCTCACCGAAACGGAAGGCAACATCACCCGGGCGGCTGAGAAGCTCCGGATCGACCGCGCGACGCTCTCGAAGAAGATCAAGCGGCTCGGCATCAAGTCGAACAATAGCGAACCATGACGTTTCCGCCCGATCACGGCAGGAGAATTCGCAGAGATTCTGCCCCCGATAGCCCGACTATTGCACGATTTACCTCCTCAGACCGTGACGATTCTTCACGGCTGCAGGGGGGTTTTACGGAGTGAATCCCCCCTGAATTCCCCCGTATGGACCGAATGCAGGCTACCTCTTCGCTCCTGAAGCGCTCTTTCAGGCTGGCATGAGATTTGTCAGTAGAATAGTTGTTACCGTGGAAAGTGGATGAGTAGAGGAAGCCCCGTTACGTACTCTATAACGGGGTCTTTTTATTATATCGACGCTCGAGACCCCTCCAAGAAAAAGACCAAATTGTCCCGTTTGCATGGTGTGAATTTCTGCACATCGCTAGTTTCCTCAGTTTCTGGGATTCCCGAATTGACGACGTTGAGGCTGCATTGCGGCGTTTGCCGTTGCGGCACGAAAATTGTGATGTGAACACCACCTGCCGGACGCTGCTGAACTCCTATCACGCGAACAGGGGAGGCAAGACGTGAGAACGTCACTTCTGAGGACATCGGGGGCCAGCAATGCCGGTGTCGTCTGCATCAGACTGATATTCGAGAGAGACAACAACAGAAAAAAATTTGCTGCGTTCCGACCGTAGGGATCAAGCACAACACCACGGAACGCATCTTTCGAAGACCAATCTCGGACCATCGTATCTGCTGTAACACTCATGTTCATCATACACCGAACCACGACCGTCGATGCACGGCATCGACGATTTATCACGTTCATAAGCACAGCACATCTCTCATCCATCTCTCGAGGAGGTACTACCATGAAGTCCATTGCAACTATCCTTGCCATTCTTATGGTCGTGACGTTTGCCGGCTGGGTCTCCGCCGCCGAAGTGCGACCAAACGCCGCGACACCAGGCTTCGACACCCCATTCGCTCCACCGTCGAAAGCGCAATCGGATGCCACCATGGCGTCCCGCATGGGGCAGCGAGGCATCTCGACCGCCTCGAGCTCCTCGGTCCTCGCAGGGAACAGATTGGTCGCATTGCAGCATACCGACGGCGGTTGGGGCTGGTACATCGCTGATGTCTCAAGCCCGCTCAACATCATCGGCCCGATCGGGATGGGCCTGGCACAGGCGTACCAGGAGAGCGGCGTCTCCGGGCAGAAGACGAGCCTCACGACCGCGGGCGCATTCCTGCTGGCGAAGACGAACAACTTCTCCCCCTCGGACGGTTATCTCGCCGCCCAGCTTGACAAGGTGCTCGGCGGAACGACCTACACGACCTACGTCAAGACAAATTATTACGACCAACTCGCCGCGGGCACGTACAACAAGAACGGCCTCGGCACGCTCTACACGACGGCATCGTACGTTGCTCTCATCCGCGCGAGCCGCTCTGGTTCCCAGGCGAATATTGCGGCGTGGGACCTCGGCATAGGCCTCGTCGGAGCATCGATGTGCGGCGGCGCCACCGCCGATTGGATCACCGGCGTGGAAGCCGAGGTGAATGAACTCATCAGCGGCAACGATTATGACGTGATCGGCCTGGCCGGCGCGGTCTACGGACTGGCGTTCGTCAACGCTACATTCGACCCCACGGCGGGATCATACGCCGCCGCGAACAGCGTCAGTGACCTGGCGGCGACCCTTGCCAGCTATCAGATCTCGGGCGGCGGTTTCACGTACAACTCGACGGCCGTCTCCGCGGGGAACGAAACGAACCAGGAGACCGGCTATGCGATCCTCGCATTGAACCAAGTCAGCCGTGCCACCTATCTTACCGCCATCCAGGGCGCGGCCACGTATCTCATGTCCGTCCAACTCGGCACGGGCGGCTGGGATGATTACGTCGGCGATACGTACGGCGAGAACAATGAACTTACGGGAGAGGCCATCTGGGGGATCGCTGCGGCGTACCCTCCCCCGGTCCACAACGTCACGAAGGACGTCTACTATCCGACCATCCAGGGAGCGTCCTCGGACGCCTCCTCCGGCAACTCGATCACCGCGGCAGCCGGAACCTACAACGAACGGGTGATCATCTCCACGTCCCTCTCGCTCGCCGGCGCCGGTGAGACGAGCACCATCCTCGACGGCGCAGGCCTCGTCGGAGCGGGAAGCGGCATCATCATCAACAGCGGCGTGCAAAACGTCACCATCCAGGACCTCACCGTGAAAAACTACGCGGGCACGGCCCCGAACTCCTATGCCGGCATCTATGCGATCGGCGGGAACAACGGGACGACCGTCCAGAACGTCACGCTGAAGGACAACGTCGGCGGCTGCGGGTTCTACGCGAACGGCCCCGTCAACGGCATCACGCTCAACAACCTCGACGTCTCCGGCCACACGAACGTCTTCGGCGCCGCGCGCGGCATCGTCATCTGGAACGGCCTCAAGGAGAACGTCACGATCACGAACTGCGACGTGTACAACAACAACTGCTGCGGCATCGAGCTGCAGGACGGCACCGCCTCGGGCGTGACGATGACCAGCAACAACATCCACGACAACGGGGACAACGGCATCGGGCTCGTCGGCCTCCAGGGCCCGGGCCAGAACCTCATCAACCTCAACACACTCACGAACAACGGACGGTTTGGCATTGAGGTGAAGAATGCGAGCGGCTCGGGCGCCACGACCGGCGCGGGCCGCGTCGTCGTCGAACAGAACATCGTCTCGCGGACGACCGCGATCGCCGATCTGCGCGACATCGTGGGCATCGCGGCCTTCCGCCGCTCCGTGCTCGCCGGGAACGTCGACGTTCCGACCGGCGTCGTCATACAGAACAACACCGTCACCGGCTACACCCAGCCCAGCACGAGCGACGGGTTCGGCATCGTCGCCGAAGGCATGAACCACACGATCACAGGCAACACGGTGAGCGGCTGCGACGTCGGCATCCAGCGCCAGGCCGGCCACCTGCCGTATCCCGGGGACGGCGATCAGAGCAACGTCGCCGACACCTACTTCGGCCGCGGCAATTCCCCCGTCTCGTGCGGCATCACGATCTCAGGAAACATCCTATCGAACACGATCGACACCCGCGACGTCGGCCCCGGAGTGGCGGCCGGCATCGTCACGAACATCAACAGCTCCGCATCGTTCTGCTCGATCCAGGCGGCGATCAACGACGCCGGGACGCTCTCCGGCCACACGCTGGAGGTCCACCCCGGAACGTTCAGCGAGCAGGTGCTCGTCAACAAGAGCGTCACCGTCAAGGGCGTGGGCGCCTCCCAGCCGACGGTGGATTTCACGGGCACGGTGTCCGGGAAGCCGACGCTCTTCGACGTCTCCGCGGACCTGGTCACGATCGACAATCTCCACTTCAATGTTGACATGTCGAAACTCCGCAGCGCGGTCATCGCGAGCGCGGCTGGCATCGACAATATCACCGTGAAGAACAACGTCGTCGACGCCTACGGCGCGCCGGCGGGCTCCTTCGGCGACCGAAACGCCGTGAGCGTGAACTACGGCGGTCCGACGAACTATCGCGTCGCGACCGGCGGCGTCAACAGCATCACGTTCCAGAACAACACCGTCAATGGTTCGCTCCCGACAAGCTACTTCCGGTCGGGCCTCGCGACGGACGAGTCCGGCGGGACCTATACCGCCAACACGCTGCAGGCGATCAGCCACGACATCATCGCGCGATTCGGCAGCAACGGGAACATTACGATCACCGGCAACAACTTCAACGGCGGCGGACTCGAGCTCGACGACATGAACGCCGGCGCCGGCGTCCTGACCGTCTCGGGCAACAACTTCAACGGCGCGTTCGCGAACGTCGCATCGCCGGGGGCGGCCGTTCTCCGTCTGCAGAACAACTACTACGCGAAGACGACACTCGTGAACGGCAACGCGTTCACGAACCACCAGTGGGGCGTTGATCTCTCGAACTACAACGCGGTCACGCTCGACAACAACACGTTCACGCCGCTCGCCGGCTCCACGACGTTCCATCATGTCGCGATCGACACGAAGGCGATCAGCTCGAACTCCGCGTCGATCGTCCAGGTGACCGTCGCGGCGATCCTGACGAAGAACACGTTCAACGGCTCCGGCACGCCGGGCGGCACAGCCCTGTCGTTCCACAACCATGACAACGACGCGGCGAGCTTCGGCACGTTCACGATCGGCACGGCGGGCAACGAGAACAACTTCAACGCCGGAACCGGGAACTTCATCCTCTTCGACAACCAGACCGGGACGAGTTCCGGTTCCTCCTTCCCCGCGTACACGTCCCTCATCGGCGCCGGCGCGGGCGCCCTCACGACGATGGCGCCGTGGGCGAACGATCTCAATGGCCGGAATAACAAGTTCGACGTCGGCACCGGCCTCAAGCTGCCGGCGGCGATGAACGCCGGCGAACGCTCCTCGCTCGAAACGAAGCTCATGCACAAGCCGGACGACGGGACGCTCGGGCAGATCTTCACATTCGACCCGGTCCATAATCTGACCCAGAGCACTTTCAGCCCGACGATCCAGAACGGCATCGACAACGCGAACCCCGGAGACCGGCTCCAGGTGGCCGCGGGCACGATCACGGAAGGCCCCCAGATCGTCGTCACGAAGAACATCAGCATCGCTGGCGTGGACCGGGCGACGACGATCATCAAGCCGTCCGGCAACACGAGCAACAGCGGTGACGCGAGAGGATGGTTCCTCGTCAACGCCGGCGTCACGTTCAACCTGAGCAGAGTAACGCTCGACGGCACGGGACGCCTGGTGTACATGGGCATCCTCAACAAGGGCAACGGGACCATCGACAGCTGCACGTTCATGAACATGAAGTACAACGAGAGCACGGAATACGCCGGCATCGGCATGTCGGTGCGGGAGACCGCCCACATGAACGTCAACGTCACGAACTCGTCCTTCTCCGGCATGGGCCGGATCGGCCTGCATTACCGCGGACCCGGCACGACGGGCACCGTGAGCGGCAATACGTTCACCGGGAAGGGTCCCGGGAACTGGCTCGACTACGGCATCGAGGCCGGCGGAGCGCCGCTGCCGGAAGGCGGAGCACACCTCACGATCACCAACAATACGGTCTCGAACTGCCAGGGCGTGGCGACCGACGGCAGCACGTCGGCCGGCATCCTTGTCACGACGTACTTCGGCCCGGGCACTCAGGCGACCATCACCGGGTGCACGCTCACCGATAATACCGACGGCGTCGCCGTCGGGTACGACGGCGCGGACGCGAGCGTCGTCGTCGCGACCAACAATACGTTCGGCAACAACTCCGGATACGGGATCAACAGCACCAACCCGTACGTCGACGCGCGCCACAACTACTGGGGTTCGATCCACGGACCGTCAGACCTCGGCGGCACGATCGAGGTCCCGCACGTTCCGGCGCCGTCGGTCACCGCGACGAAGAACGCCGTCCCCGCGACGGGCCTCGGCGTCAAGGTGACGGACAATAACGTCGATTACTTCCCGTGGAATGGTCCGGGCAGCGCCGGCGCGCTGAGCGGCGGCATCTGGGCCGGCGGCTACGTCAATCCGAACTCCAACGTCATCTTCGCAGGACTCGACCCCGCGGCGCTTGACGGCGTCGACCCGCTCGATGTCGTGGCGCCTCCGCCTCCGCCGTCGGATTACCTGTACCTCTACTTCCGGACGGATCCGGGACAGCCGATCGAGAACTATTCGATCGACATCAAGAAGGATCAAGCGAGCGTCGCGACGGTGGCGAAGGCCTGGGCCCTCAAGGCGATCACCGACCACACGAGTTCGCTCGTGACGATCGAGTTTCCCGATGCGGGTCTCCCGACCGGCTTCAAGCCGACGATCTACGATCTCGCGGCGGGCACGCATCAGAACCTCCGTGACAACTCGACGCTCACCTACACCTCGCCCCCGACCGAGTCGGTCTACAGCTTCCGGCTCCTCATGGGCGACAGCACGAAGCCCGCGGTGGCCGTGACGGCCCCCAACGGCGGTGAGTTCCTCGTTGTCGGCACCCCCTACAACATCACGTGGACATCGTCCGACGGGACCGGCGTCCTCGAACACGAAGTGTACTACTCGCTGACGGGAGCCGCTCCGTACACGCTCCTGGCGACCGTCAACGGCAGCATCCACTCGTACCCATGGACGCCCGCCTTGGCGTCACTGAACGCGAGCGTGAAGGTCGTTGCGCGCGACTCCGTGATGAACGAAGATTTCGACGTCAGCAACCATACGTTCACGATCCTCGCATCGGGCTCCGTGAGCTTCAACGCGGCGTCGGGGTGGAACCTCGTCAGCCCGCCGATGCTCCAGGGCACGATGACCCCGGCGGCCGTGTTCGGCGACGACTACGGCGCGACGCCGTACTATACGTTCCAGTTCAGCACGACGAGCGGATATTCGGTGCCGTCAACCCTCAACATGGGTCAGGGATACTGGCTCGGATCGAACAGCGCGCAGGTGGTCGACGCGGTCGGCACGGCGCAGACGAGCGCGTCGCTCGCGCTCGGCAACGGATTCAACCTCATCGGCGATCCGTTCCCCGCGGGGCCCCTGAAGGCCGACCTCCGGTTCTACAACGGCGTCCTCACGAAGGACATGACCCAGGCGGCGTCGGCAGGGTGGCTCTCGAACGTCCTCTACGGATACAGCGGCGGGAGCTATTTCGTCGAATCAACGACCCTCGGCGTCTGGCAGGGATACTGGATCCCCATGCTGCTGGGCGGCATCACCGTTCAGTACAGCCCGTCGGTCGCGGTACCGACCCCGAAGGAGCCGGTCATCGCGAACGCCGCGCACTGGGAAGTGAACCTGGAAGCGACACTGACGGCGGACGGTGAATCGTTCAGCGACCGCATCGCGTCGTTCGGCGTGCGGGAGGACGCCTCAGCGGGCTTCAGCCCGGTCTACGACGCGCCGCGACCTCCGCGGAGCCCGGCGCAAGGGTACATCGAAGTGAGCTTCCCCGCAAAGGATGAGCCGTCGGCGAAGATGTTCGGTTCGTCGTTCGCGCGGTCGTTCAAGACCGCTGCGAACGCGGCATGGGAGTTCACGGTGAACACGTCGAAGGAGGGCGTCGTCACGCTCGCATGGGACAACAGCGCCATCAGCGCGCTGCCGGCGGACGTGGCCGTCAACCTCATCGACAAGGCGAACCACACCGTCATCGACATGAAGCGTACGGGAACGTACAGCTACGCGCAGGACGGCACGAGCCACGGATTTGTGATCAACAAGTCCGCCGCCACGGACCTCCCGGCGGTCCCGAGCGTCTTCTCGCTCGCGCAGAACTACCCCAATCCGTTCAACCCGACGTCGGTGATCCAATTCGGACTGCCGGCGGATGCGGTCGTCTTCCTGGAGGTGTATAATTCCCTTGGACAGAAGGTCGCGACGCTCCTTGACGGGCAGAGTGAATCGGCGGGATACCACCAGGCGACCTTCAACGCCGCCCAACTCTCGAGCGGCATCTATATCTACCGCCTGCGCGCCGCTGGAACCGACGGGACACAGTTCGCGCAATCACATAAGATGCTCTTGACGAAATAATCGCAGAGAACGTTCCGGAGCCCGGCGTCACCGTACGCCGGGCTCCGGATGGGTATCACATGACGAGCGAGACCGAGTGAGAGCAGTGTCTGAACCAACGAAATATGCGTTTTTCCTTTGTGCGGGCCTCATGATAGTGGGGTCCGCACATGTTGCGTATTCCACTCCCGCTGAAAACGCCGACAGCGTGAGCGCGAACTCGTGGACCCTCCTGGTGGAGGCGTCCGTCGGGGGCGTGTTCGATTCGTCGGCGACGTTCGGCGTGCGGCCGGACGCGACATCCGACTTCGACCCGGCCTACGACCAGCCCTCGCCGCCTCACCCGCCGGGGAACTGGGTCCAGGCGTACTTTCCGCACACGGGAGGAAACTGGCCGACGCTTCTGGGGAACCGGTTCGCCGTCGATGTTATGCAGCCCGACAGCGCGGCCTGGAACATGGACGTGGAATCCTCCTTCGACACCGGATCGGTCGCCCTTTCCTGGGACACCACCGGGATGAGCGCGCTCCCGGCGACCTATGCCATTCTCATGCGCGACTCCGCCGCGCATGTCACACTCAACATGCGGCTCCGGAGATCGTATACATTTTTCTACAGCGGCGTGCGGGCGTTCTCCATCGCCGTGCGGACGGCGGCGGACGTCACGAGCTTCACCGTCGGGGCGAAGTGGAACATCGTATCCGTTCCGCGCATCCCGGCGGACTCGTCGGCACTGGCACTCTTCCCGGGCGCGGTATCTCTCGCGTTCGCATTTGACGGCGCCTACCTTCCGAAGGCGCTCCTGCAGAACGGCGCCGGGTACTGGCTCAAGTTCGACGCGGCCGGAGATATCGAGATCAGCGGCGCTTCTCTTCCCGCGCTCGCCATCCCGGTCCAGCAGGGCTGGAACCTTATCGGCGCGCTCGATCATCCCGTCCCGGCCCCAGCCGGGGGCGTCATCGGCTCGCAGTTCTTCGGTTACGCAGGGCACTACGTCACGGCGGACACGCTCTACCCGGCGATGGGATATTGGGTGAAGGCGACCGGATCCGGGACGATACCGCTCGGTGGGCCCGGAGCGGCGCCGCGCACCGCCTCCGGCGTCTCCGGCACGGCGATCCCGGTCACGGTGACCGGCGCCGATGGCTCGGCGCAGACGGTCTACCTCGTTCCGTCCGGGAGTTTCGGCGCTGCGTCCTACGAGCTGCCTCCCGTACCCCCGTCGGAAGCGTTCGACGTGCGGTTCAGCTCGCAGCGCTACGCCGAGGAGTACGACCCGGCCGCTCCGGAAGGACGGCCTCGCGTCCTTCTCATCCAAGCGGCGCAGACGCCGATCCTCCTGACGACTGGAAGAACGACGCCGCAGCTCGAGGCCTCGGTGGACGGGATATCGTGGAAGGCGCTCCCGGTGACCCTCCGACACAACGGGCAGGTGCGGTTACGATTTGCGGCGGCGGCGCAGCCGTCGGCATTCCGGCTCGAACAGAACTATCCGAACCCGTTCAACCCGTCGACGGTGATCCGGTACACCCTCCCGGAACGGTCGGCCATACGGCTCACGATCGTCACCCTGCTCGGCCAGACGGTTTCCGTACTCGCCGACGGGCCGCAGGAGGCCGGCGCCCGGGAGATCGTCCTCGACACGCGGCAGCTCGACCTTCCGAGCGGCAGCTATTGGTACCGTCTCACCGGCACGGGGCTCGAGACCGGCCGGACGTTCAGCGATGCGAAGAAATTAATTCTCATGAAATAATAATGCCAACTCTGGGAGCTACGCCATGAACATGTACACTTCAATCCGACGGCTTCTCCTGCCGCTCATTTTCGCTTCGCTCCCGTTGTTCGGCCAGACGCCGTACACCAGCTGGGACTTCATCGTGAAGGCGCGGAACGGCCTGTTCACGGATTCTCTCGCGCACTTGGGCGTCCGCACCGACGCGACCGCCGACTACGACAACCAGTACGATGTTCCCCGGCCCCCGCGCTCGCCCTCAGGCTCCTACCTCGAGGTCTATTTTCCGCATTCCGGCGGAGCGTATCCCGCGATCCTCGGAACGCGGTACGCGACCGACTACAAGGACCCCGCCGATCCGACGTGGAACATGAGCGTCGAAGCATCGTCGGCTGGGACGGTGACGCTGACGTGGGACTCGTCCGCCGTGAACGCGGTCGAACAGCGCCTCCAGCTCTTCCTCTACGACATCACCGCCGGCACGCACACGAACATGCGGCAGCACGGGACGTACTCGTTCAGCTACAGCGTGAAGCGCGACTTCCAGATCGTCGGTTCCGTGAAGATCAACCTCACCTGCCTCTTGGAAGGATTCTGGAACGGCGCGAGCCAGGTCCCGGACACCGTCACGGCCTACCTCGCGGCGAGCACGACGCCGTTCGCTCTCGTCGATTCCGCGAAGACGTTCCTCTCGTCCGCGGGGACGGGGCTTCTGGCCTTCCCCAATGGGGAGGCGGGAAGCTACTACGTCGCGGTCCGCCACCGCAACCACGTGGAGATCTGGAGCGGGGCGCCCGTCGCCCTGACGCGCACGACAACGTCCTTCTCGGCGTATGATTTCAGCACCGGCGCGGCGCAGGCCTACGGCACGAACGCGTTGAAACTCGTCGGAAGCGTGTATGTCGCCTGGGGCGGGGACGTCAACCAAGACGGCGTCGTCGACTTCCTCGACCGGAACCTCACGTGGAACAACAGGACTATGAGCGGCTACCTCGCCACCGACTGCACGGGTGATAACGTCACCGACACGTCGGACGACGCGATCGTCCTCAACAACAGACTAATCGTTCGTCAGCGTCCGTGACGATCCCTCGAATGAAATTCTGACAACCGAAAAACGACCTATGAAAACATTGGGAACGACACTTCTCCTGGCCCTCACGCTGCTCCTGTTCCTTCCGGTAACGGCGGGCGCACAGCCGATTCCGCAGTACGAGCTCTCGATACAGAACCGGACCCTCGTCGGGACGACCTACCAGTTCGACCTCTTCATCAAACGAACCGGCGCGACGAACTTCCGGCTGGGCAACAGCCAATACATCCTGACGTTCAATGCCGGGGCGTTCACCGCGCCTTCGGCTTCCCGGCTGGCAGCGTCGGAGGGAATCGGCACCGGGATCTTCTTCGATCAGGTCATCGTCGGCAACGAACTTCGGATCTCCCTCGGCGGCAACGGCTCCTACGCCGGCGCATCGGACATCGGCACGACGGGGAACGGCACGAGGATCTCCACGTACCAGATGACGGGCGCTGTCATCCCGGACCCCCTCGTCAGCCTCACATGGGTGAACCTCCCGAACATCATCCGGACCGGCGTCAGTGAGATCGACGCGTCAAATAATTACCGCGACGTCACCGACGGCACGGGCGGTTCCCATCTCAACAGCTACGTCATCAGCGCGAGCGCGGGCCTCCACGGCCTCATCTCGTCGCCAGGTGCGACGGTCGTCGCCGGCGGCGGTTCCAAGGGATTCACGATGACAGCCGACCTCGGGTACCACCTCGACAGCCTCTTCATCGACGGCGGACTCACGGCCGTCGCGCCGACCTACAATTTTACGGGCGTCGCCGCCGACCACACGATCCGTGCCGTCTTCGCGCCGAACACGGTGCAGGTGACGCTCCAAACGAACCCCGCCGGCAGATCGATCATCGTCGACGGGACGCCGTACGCGTCTCCCCACACGTTCTCCTGGACCGCGGCTGAGGTCCATGCGATCTCGACCGACAGCATCCAGGCGGGCACGCCCGGAACGCGTTACCTCTGGCAGTCTTGGAGCGACGGAGGGACGAGGACCCATAACGTCAGCTCGCTCGTCGATTCCACGTTCACCGCCGCGTTCGGGACGCAGTACTTCCTGACGATGGCGGCGGGGACCGGCGGCACGGTCCTCCCGCCGAGCGGCTGGTTCAACAGCGGCGCTGCCGTCGGCATAAGCGCATCGGCCGCCGCGGGATACCAGTTCACCGGATGGACCGGCATCGGCAGCGGGTCGTACACCGGCCCTGTGAACGCCTCAAGCGTGACGATGAACGGCCCCGTCACCGAAACGGCCGTCTTCGCGCTCATTGCGCTTCAGATCACGGTCCAGACGGCCCCGGGAAGCGGTCTGTCGTACGTCGTCGACGGCACGCCGTACGCGACGACTCAGGTCTTCACCTGGAACTACGGCACCCCGCACACGATCAGCACATCGAGTCCGCAGGCGGGCGCGCCCGGTACGCAGTACGTCTGGGCGAACTGGAGCGACGCGGGCCTGATGACGCATTCGGTCTCTCCCGTCTCCGATTCCACATTCACGGCGACGTTTACGACGCAGTACTACCTCACGATGATCGCCTCGAGCGGCGGGACCGTCGCACCCCTGAGCGGCTGGTATAACGCGGGGCAGTTGGTTCCCATCTCCGCCACCGCCGGCATCGGCAAGTCGTTCAGCGGATGGAACGGCAGCGGCGCGGGCGCTTACACCGGGCCCTTGAACCCCTCGAGCGTGACGATGAACGGCCCCGTCACGGAAACGGCGAGCTTCACGAGCGTCCCGATCTCCGTCACGATCCAGACGGCGCCTCCGGCGCTCTCCGTGACGATCGACGGCGTGCCGTACACCGCGCCTCAGACGTTCATCTGGGACCATAGTTCGGTGCACTCGATCTCGACCACGACGCCTCAGACGGGCGCCCCGGGAACGCGGTACGCGTGGGCGAACTGGAGCGACGGCGGGACGATCACCCATTCCATCATCCCGGTCCAGGATACCCTCTTCACCTCGACGTTCACGACACAACATCTGCTGAGCCTCGCCTCCGGCGCGGGCGGGTCCGCGGCGGCCAACCCGCCTTCCGGCGACGGTTGGTACAATCACGGGACCATCGTCCAGCTCTCCGCGACGTCGACGCCCGGACACACCTTCGGCGGGTGGGTGGGCGCGGGAGCGGATGCCTATACGGGCACGAACAACCCGGCCTCGGTCACCATGAACAGCCCGGTTGCGGATTCCGCGTGGTTCAGCGTGAACGATTACACGATCATTGCGAGCGCGGGGTCGCACGGCCTCATCGCCCCCGTGGGAACTCTGCATTATGTGTACGGCCAGAACCAGTCGTTCAATTTCACGCCGGACCAGTACTACGAGGTGGACAGCATCGTCGTCGACGGCAGCTATGCCGGCAGCGCGACGACGTACGCGTTCTTGAACATCACGTCGAGCCACACGATCAACGTGACGTTTCGGCTTCAGGGATCGTACGCAGCGCAGTACCGGACGTTCACATACGACGAGCTCCCGACCTCGAAGGCGATCAAGAAGAAGGCCGTGACCTACTACTGGGAATTCGTCATCCACAACGTCGATGTGGCGCCGACGACGCAGGTCAACGTCGTCTTCCAGCGCGAGGTTCTGAGCATCTTCTCCTCCGACCATCTCGCCGCGATCGGCGCTCGCAAACGGTGGACCTTCTACGGCCTCCTCGCCCCGGGCGATTCGTTCGTGGTGAAGGGCCGGAGCGTCAAGCCGTCGCCGCAGCGTATCGACATGCTCTGGTACGGCAATTACAGCCACCCGCCGTACCTGATGAAGATCCAGCCGATCCTCCAGCACCCGGAATTCCCCATGCCGAACATCGCGAACGTCCGGGAAGACGCGTTCCGGCGCGGCGCATTCAGCTCCACGGCGGGGCTCATCGTCGGCGTCCCGCGGACGGACTCGGCGCGGTTCTACGGCTGGGTCCGCCTCAGAAGCTCCCGCAGCATGCTCTTCTCCCTCATTTGGAGGACCGTCCTCCACTCGGGGACCCCGCGCGGGTTTGAGACGTTCGAATCCGGCCGGCCGTTCAACCGCGAACAGCGCAAGCTCCCGCCGCGCATCCACAACAACCGTCTCTTCGCGGACCTCATGACGCTGCGGTTCAACATCGGCATCAGCAGGAAAGGCATCACGCTTCCCGGGCTCGGCGAACTGCGGTTCGTCGAGAGCGGCAATCCGTACTCTACGATGCTCGTTCGGGACATCGCGAAGAAGGCGGACTCCCTCATGACGTTCCATGTTTCCGACACGCCGCTTTACATGAAGCTCGATTCGACGATCATGAAGCTCAATGCGTCGTTCAGCGGCGATATGGATACGGTGAGCTGGTCCGACTCGCTGCGCGTGAAGGGGACCCGGCCGCTCTTCGACGTTGCGTACTTGCAGCCGACGAACGTGCCGCCGGAGGCCATCATCCCGGGCGGCTTCGCTCGGGAGGAGGAGGTGCCGGACCAGTTCTCCCTCGCGCAGAACTATCCGAACCCGTTCAACCCGACGACGACGATCGAATTTTCCCTGAGCGCCGCAAGCACCGTGACACTCAAGGTGTACGACATCCTCGGCCAGGAGGTCGCGACCCTCGTGAACCACGAGATCTTGGATGACGGCCCGCAGGAGGCCTCCTTTGACGCGTCACGCCTGGCAAGCGGCGTCTACTTCTACCGGCTGACCGCCGACGCCCTGCCGGACGAACAGGGGGGTGCCGCCGCATCGACCTTTACCGCCATCAAGAAGATGATCCTCATTAAATAACACCGCATCGACGAGATTGAACCAAGGGGAGCGATACGAAGAACCCCGGCTCGCAAGGGCCGGGGTTTTTTATGCCCGGCAGGCCGTGTTGCGCAGTTGAAGAAGATGCGGGATTTTGCTACCTTGGACCGTCCGTTCTGCATCTGCGTTTTCACCAATCGATTGGAAGACACCATGAACGTTGCACGCATCTTCTCCCGCGCCTCAACGGTCGCGGCGATCACGCTCCTTCTTCGCGTGGCGCTCTCCGCCCAGCATCTCGCGTATCCTCCCGCCGACAAGGGAAGCCAGACGGACAATTACTTCGGCGTCACCGTCGCCGACCCGTACCGCTGGCTGGAGGACGACACCTCCGCGGCGACGGCCTCGTGGGTCGCAGCGGAAAACAAGGTGACCTCCGCGTATCTGGGGGCAATTTCGTACCGCGCCCGGCTCAAGGAGCGACTCGACGCGCTCTATGACTACCCGAAGTACTCCGCGCCGTTCCGGAAGGGCGACTATTATTTCTTCTACAAGAACAGCGGCCTCCAGAATCAGAGCGTCCTCTACGTCCAGAAGGGACTCGACGGCGAACCCTCCGTGCTGCTCGATCCGAACTCGTTCTCGGCCGACGGTACGACCCGGCTCGTGAGCTTCGTGCTCTCCCGCGACGGATCGTACGCCGCATACGCGATCTCCCGCAGCGGCTCCGACTGGCAGGAATACTGCACGATGGACATGGCGACCCGCACGACGTCCGCCGACACGCTGAAGTGGGTGAAGGTCTCGAACGTCGCCTGGGCGGGAAACGGCTTCTACTACAGCCGGTACGACGCCCCCGAGGCCGGGAAAGAGCTCTCCTCCCGGAACGTGAACCACAAGGTTTGCTATCATGTCCTCCACACGCCGCAGTCGCAGGACCGCCTCGTGTTTGAGGATCCTGTGCATCAGCAGCGGTTCCACATCGCGCAGACCACCGACGACGAGAAGTACGTCATTCTCACCGTCTCCGAACGCGGCAAAGGGACGAAGGGCAACTCCTTCTTGTACCGGAAGACCGACGACGCCGCGGGGCCGTTCACGCCGATCGTCGGGGAGATCGGCGACAATTCCTACAACCTCATCGACGACGACGGCGAGGCGTTCCTTCTCCGGACGGACGAGAACGCGCCGAACGGGAAGGTGATGCGCTGCGACCTCCGCCATCCGGCGAAGGCCGAATGGAAGACCGTCATCCCGGAGCAGCCCGAGCCGCTCCAGTCCGCGAACACGGCCGGCGGCAAGCTCTTCGTCACGTACCTCAAGGATGTGACGACGCGCTGCTTCGTCTACTCGTACGTCGGCGCGAAGGAGAACGAGATCGTCCTTCCCGGGCTCGGGAACGCGTCGGGGTTCGGAGGGGAGAAGGACGACAAGTCCGCGTTCTATTCGTTCACGTCGTTCACGTTCCCGCCGACCGTCTACCGGTATGACATCGCGGCGAAGACGAGCGTGATCTTCCGCGCCCCGGAGATCTCCGGCTATACGCCGACCGATTACACGACCGAGGAGGTCTTCTACACGAGCAAGGACGGGACGCGCATACCGATGTTCCTCGTCTATAAGAAGGGGATGACCCCGAACGGCAAAAACCCTACGCTTCTCTACGGTTATGGCGGGTTCAACATCACGACCTCGCCGTCGTTCAGCTCGACCAGGCTCGCGCTCCTCGAGCAGGGGTTTGTTTACGCTTCTGCGAACCTCAGGGGCGGCGGAGAGTACGGCGAACAGTGGCACGAAGCGGGGATGAAGCTCAAGAAACAGAACGTCTTCGACGACTTCATCGCGGCGGCCGAATGGCTCATCGCGAACAAATATACCTCCGCGGAGCACCTCGCCATCCAGGGAGGTTCGAACGGCGGCCTCCTCATCGGCGCTGTGCTCAACCAGCGCCCCGAGCTCTTCAAGGCCGCGATACCGCAGGTCGGCGTCATGGACATGCTGCGGTTCCATAAGTTCACGATCGGCTGGAACTGGATCCCGGACTACGGCTCGAGCGACAACGAGCGGGAGTTCCCCGCGCTCTACGCCTACTCCCCGCTCCACAACATCCGCGAAGGGGCGAACTATCCGGCGACCCTTGTCACGACGGCGGACCACGACGACCGCGTCGTGCCGGCGCATTCGTTCAAGTACGCCGCGACGCTCCAGGCGAAAAGCGGCGGGAACAACCCGCACCTCATCCGGATCGACACGAAGTCGGGCCACGGCGCAAGCAACACGAGCAAGTCGATCGAACTCACCGCCGACGTCTACGCGTTCCTCATGGAGAACCTCGGCGTGAAACCGGTCTATTGATCACCCGCACGAACGACCTCTGCGCTCGGACGCGCAGGGGAGATCCGGCTCCCGTCGCTCTCCGGGGAAAGTTTCAGAAAAAACGCACGTGAAAGAAGATCCGAACAACCACGAAAGGAATTACGCATGAAACATCTTTGGACACTGGGCCGGGCGCTCCTCGCCGCGGTCCTCTGCGCGGCGACCCTGTTCGCCCAGCAGGAGGCGCGGCTCCTTCGGTTCCCCGCCATCCATGACAACCAGATCGTCTTCACCTACGCCGGCGACCTCTACACCGTCGGGGCGGCCGGCGGCGTCGCGCGGAAGCTCACGAACGACGTCGGTTACGAATTGTTCGCCCGGTTCTCGCCCGACGGCAAGAGCATCGCCTTCACCGGTCAGTACGACGGCAACACCGAGGTGTACCTCATGCCCGCCGAGGGAGGGGTCCCGAAGCGCCTCACCTACACGGCGACGCTCGGCCGCGACGACGTCTCCGACCGCATGGGGCCGAACAACATCGTGATGACGTGGCGCGGCGACAAGAACATCGTCTACCGCTCCCGCATGATCGAGCACAACGACTTCATCGGCCAGCTCTTCCAGGCGTCGGTGGACGGCGGGATTCCCGAACAGCTCCCGCTCCCGCGGGGGGGCTTCTGCTCCTTCTCGCCCGACGGCAAACAGATGGCCTACAACCGCGTCTTCCGTGAGTTTCGGACGTGGAAGCGCTACCGCGGCGGCCAGGCCGACGACATTTGGATCTACGACTTCGCCACGAAGACGATCACGAACATCACCGACAACCCGGCCCAAGACATCATCCCGATGTGGAGCGGCTCGAAGATCTACTTCGCGTCCGACCGGGACGAGCTCAAGAAGATGAACCTCTACGTGTACGATCTCACGACGAAGGAGACGAAGAAGCTGACGAACTTCACGGAGTACGACGTGAAGTTCCCGTCGCTCGGGAACACTGCGATCGTCTTCGAGAACGGCGGCTACATCTACAAGCTCGACCTTGCGACGGAACAGGCGGTGAAGGTCCCGATCTCCCTCCAGGAGGACCTCGCGGTCGGCCGCGGCGGACTCCGAGACGTGAGCAAGGAGATCACGAACTTCGACATTTCTCCGGACGGCAACCGTGCCCTCTTCGGCGCCCGCGGCGACGTGTTCACCGTGCCGGCGAAGTACGGCAACACGAGGAACATCACCGCAACACCCGGCGTCCACGAGCGGAACTCCAAATGGTCGCCCGACGGCAAGTATATCGCGTACGTCAGCGACGCGTCGGGAGAGTCCGAGGTCTGGATCGAGCCCCAGGACGGGAGCGGCACAGCGATCCAGCTCACGAAGAACGCAGACACGTACAAGTACCAGATCCTCTGGTCCCCCGACAGCAAGAAGATCATGTGGGCGGACAAGAAGCTCCGGCTCCAGTACGTCGACATCGACACGAAGGCCGTCACGACGGCCGCCGAGGCGACGGCGTTCGAGATCGCGGACTACAACTGGTCGCCGGACAGCAAGTGGATCGCCTACGCGAAGCCCGAGGACAAGGGTATGACGACCATCCGGCTCTACTCCCTGGAGAAGAATGCGACATACAGCGTCACCGACGGCTGGTTCGACTCCACGCAGCCGGTCTTCAGCGCTGACGGGAAGTTCCTCTATTTCGTCTCTGACCGCACGTTCAACCCGACGTTCAACAACGTCGAACTCAACGCGGGCTTCAATGACATGTCGGGGATCTTCCTCGTGGCCCTCGCGAAGGGCACGAAGTCCCCATTCGCTCCGAAGAGCGACGAGGTAAAGGTGAAGGCGGAGAAGCCGAGCCCGAAGACGGACGACGAGAAGGAGAAGAAGAAGGACGAGACGAAGGCCGCCGTCCGAGTCGACGTGGACGGTATCCAGAGCCGCATCACGTCGCTTCCGGTTGCGGCCGGGGCATACCGCAACCTCGAGACCGCCGGCGACAAGCTCTTTTACATCCGCGCGAGCACGAAGGAGGACAAGCCGAAGGTCTACTTCTTCGAGTTCGACAAGGCGAAGGAGACGGCAGTCGGCGAGTTCAACGGATTCGAGATCTCCGCGGACGGCAAGAAGATGATCGTGGGGTCGGACGGCGCCTATTACATCGCCGACCTGCCGTCGGGCAAGCTCGAGGTGAAGGACGCGCTGAACCTGGGCGACATGAAGGTGACGCTCGACCGCCGCGCGGAGTGGAACCAGATTTTCTATGAGTGCTGGCGCCAGATGCGCGACTTCTTCTTCGCACCGAACATGCGGAGCGTCGACTGGCCGAAGATGCGCGACCGATACGCGGCGCTCCTCCCGTACGTCTCGCATCGGGCGGACCTCACCTATGTCATCGGCGAGATGATCAGCGAGCTGAGCATCGGCCACGCGTACGTGGGCGGCGGGGACTACCCGAAGCCGAACCGCATCCCCCAAGGCCTCCTCGGCGCGAAGATCGAACGGGACCCGGCGTCGAAGTTCTTCCGGATCAAGAAGATCCTCAAGGGCCAGAACTGGGACAAGAGCACGCGCAGCCCGCTCACCGAAATGGGCGTGGACGCGCGCGAAGGGGATTACATCACGGCGGTGGACGGCAAGCCCACCAGCGCCATGGCCGACCTCTATGAGGCGCTCGTCAACACCGTCGGGAAGCAGGTCACGCTGACCCTCAACATCGAGCCAAAGAGCGGCGGGCGCGCGACGGTCGTCATTCCCATCGGGGATGAGCATGCGCTCTACTACTATAACTGGGTCCAGGGCAACATCGACAAGGTCACGAAGGCCACCGACGGCAAGGTCGGCTACCTCCACATTCCGGACATGGGAACCGGTGGGCTCATCGAGTTCACGAAGTACTTCTATCCGCAGGTCCAGAAGGAAGCCCTCATCGTCGACGTCCGCGGAAACGGCGGAGGGTTCGTCTCGCCCATCATCATCGAACGCCTCCAGCGCCAGCTCGCCATGATCGACATCGCGCGGAACACGTCGAGCACGTTCGACCCTGCGGCGATGGTGCTTGGACCGAAGGTCCTCCTCGCCGACGAGTTCTCCGCCTCCGACGGCGACATCGTGACCTACCGCTTCAAGAAATACAAGCTCGGTCCCGTCATCGGCAAACGAACGTGGGGCGGGGTTGTGGGCATCCGCGGAACTCTGCCGCTCCTTGACGGCGGGTTCCTCAACCGGCCCGAGTTCTCGCGCTACGACACCGACGGCAAGGAGTGGATCATGGAAGGTCACGGCGTCGATCCGGATATCTTCGTCGACAACGATCCCGCACGGGAATATTCCGGCGTCGACGACCAGCTGAACAAGGCGATCGAGGTGATCAAGGAGGAGATGAAGAAGAACCCGCACATCGTACCGCCTCCGCCCCCGTATCCCGACAGGCACTGAGGCGCAGGCCAAACGGAGAACACGCGCGCCCCGCTCGAACAGAGCGGGGCGCGTTCATTTCTGGGCATGTCGAAGTATGTCTACTCCTCCGCCTTCGCCTCCATGAGGACGACGCGGAACGAGCGGTAGACGTCCAGGCCGGAATACGTAATGCCGACGAAGACGGCGAGCATGCCGACGAGGAAGATCACGAGCGGAACGACCGCGTCGAACTCCCGTCCCAGCACGAGGCTGAGGCCGATCCCCACCGACGTCAGGATGAAGAGCGCGATGGCGGCCTGCATCGCGAGGATGGCGTTGCGCACGGTGCGGCTCCGGGTGAGGAGCTCTTCGGTCTGCTTTCGGATGTTCATGAAGCGCGCGTTGTCGGTGTAGCCGAGTTCCTGCTGGTCGGCGAGCTGCCGGCTGAACCGGCGTCGCTCGTCGTTGAGCTGCCGGATGCGGCTGATGATGGCAGAGTAGCGGTTGCTCAGGCCCAAGAGGAGGAGTCCGACGGCGGAAATACCGACGGCGGGCGCCAAGATCGCCTGAATTGCCTGAATTGCGGTCATCGAAGTTGGTTCCATTGTTCCCTGCGGATAAAATCTTGCTTTCAATCTAGAAAATTTCGTATCATTCTCAAGGAGCTTTTGCGGAGCATTCAGTCCCATATCCGGTGCGCACATGTCGTACGGTATCACACTCTCTTCCATCGTCCGGAGCGTCGAGCATCTCGGCGTCGTCTCCAAGGCGAGCCTCCATCCGGGGGATATCGTCCTGGTGAAGACGAGCAACTCGCTCTACTCCATGCGCGTCCTCCCCGACGGCTTTTGCCGCGTCACTGGCGGCTGGTTCGACCGGAAGGGACTGTCACCGGCGACGACGCGCATCGCGGGTTGCACCTGGGGCGGGAGCGCCATAAAGATCGACGTCGCTGCCGCCTGCGGGCTCCGTCTTGAGTTTGTCAATCGGCTCGTGACGAGTCCCATCGAAAAGATCATCCTCCTGCCGCACTGGAGCCGGAACTAGGCTCCGTCCGCCGCCGCCCACCCGCGCACTTCATCGAGGTACCTCCGCGCTTCGTCCATCCGATCGGCCGCGCTCGCAGCCCCGTCAAGCGTGAACGTCAATGAGAGCATCTCGCCTTCTTGGCGGAACTGCACGCGCTTCTTCCGCTCCGCCGCCATGCGCTTCATGATCCGTTGGAACGGGGCCGAGGAGCCGTCGCTTTCGCCATAAAACGCCGTGTCGGTGCCCGGCGGCAGCGTCACCTTGAATGTTCCGGCCCGTAAAGCGAGCTTTTGCAGCCGGAGATCCGCGGCGCGCAGCCGCAGGTCGACGAGCCCGAAGAGGTTCCCGACCTCTTCGGGGTATTCTCCGAACCGGTCGCGGAGTTCCAGCTGGAGCGCCCGGAGTTCGTCGGCCGAGTGCGTCCCGTAGATCCTTCGGTAGACGTCGAGCCGCTCCGCATCGGATTCGATGTAGACATCCGGGATGAGCGATTCGATGTCGGACTCGATGACGGTCTCGACGCGGGCCGGTTCTCCCGCCGACGCGCCGCCCTGCTTCTGGAAGATCTCCTGGAACTCATCTTGACGGAGCTCCTCGACGGCCTCCCGGACGATGCGCTCGTACATCTCGAAGCCCATTTCCATGATGTATCCCGACTGCTCTCCGCCGAGGAGGTTCCCTGCACCCCGGATCTCCAGGTCACGCATCGCGAGATTGAACCCCGATCCCAACTCGGTGAACTCTTCGATGACCTGGAGGCGCCGCAGCGACTGCTTCGGCATGACGCTCAGGGGAGGCGTGAGAAGGTAGCTGTACGCCTGCACGTTCGACCGGCCGACGCGGCCGCGGAGCTGGTAGAGCTCGGCGAGTCCGAACATGTCGGCCCGGTTGATGATGATCGTATTCACGCTCGGAATGTCGACGCCCGACTCGATGATCTTCGTGCAGACGAGCACGTCGTGCCGCTTTTCCAGGAAGTTGAGCATCGCCTTCTCCAGCTCGTGCCCTGACATCTGGCCGTGCGCCACGTGGACCTTCGCTTCAGGCACGTGCTTACGGACCTGCTCGGCGATCGCGTCGATGTTGCTTACCCGGTCGTGCACGAAGTAGATCTGCCCCCCGCGGTAGAGCTCCTTCATGACCGCTTCCCGGATGAGCTTCCAGTGCGTCTGGCGGCCGGTGGCATCCGCGGGGATGATCTCCGTGAGAATGGGCATACGGTTGCGCGGCGGCGTGTTGATGATCGAGAGGTCGCGCGCGCCGATGAGGGAGAAATGGAGCGTCCGCGGGATCGGCGTGGCCGTCATTGCGAGCGTGTCGACGTTCGCCTTGAGCTGGCGCAGCTTTTCCTTCGCCGCCACGCCGAACCGGTGCTCCTCGTCGATGATGAGGAGGCCAATATCCTTGAATGCGATGTCCTTCGAAAGGATGCGGTGCGTCCCAATGATGATGTCGACGTTCCCCTGCCGGAGGGCCTCGACGGTGGCCTTTTGCTCCTTCGCCGACTTGAACCGGGTAAGGTGCTCAATGCGGGTAGTGTAGCGCGACAGCCGGTCATGGAACGTGTTGTAGTGCTGGATGGCGAGGATCGTCGTCGGCACGAGCACGGCGACCTGCTTCCCGCCCATGACGGCCTTGAACGCTGCCCGGACGGCGACCTCCGTCTTCCCAAACCCGACGTCCCCGCAGACGAGCCGGTCCATCGGCGTCGGCAGCTCCATGTCCGCCTTCACTTCGTGCGTCGCCCTGGCTTGGTCCGGCGTGTCTTCGTACATGAACGACGCCTCGAGCTCCTTCTGCCAGTGGGTGTCGGGGCCGAAGGCGAACCCCGGCTCCTGCTTCCGGCGGGCGTAGAGCGCGATGATGTCTCGGGCGATGTCCTTGATGCGGCGCTTCGCCCGCTCGGTGATGCGGTCCCACTCGCCCGTTCCCAGCCGCGTGAGCTTCGGAACGTGGCCCTCCTGCGAGGAGTATTTCTGGACCCTGTTGACGAAGTTGAGATTGACATAGAGGACGTCATTCTCGAGGAAGACGAGCTTCAGTACTTCCTGCTCCGACCCGGCGACCTGAAGCTTCGTGAGGCCGGCGAACGTGCCAATGCCGTAGTCGACGTGCACGACGTAATCGCCGCGCCGCAGCTGCTGGAGCTCCTTCGACGAGAGGCCCTTGAACCTTCGGCGCTTCCCCGTCCCCCGGCGCCGCAGGCGGTTGAAGATCTCGTGCTCGGTGAAGACGGCGATGCGCGCATCCGGAGAGAGGAATCCCGAATGGATGGTCTCGGTGAGGAACTCCGGCATTTGGTCGAGCTGCGCGGGGGCGGCGGCGCCGGGCTCCTTCGGGGGAAGACGCATCGTCTCCTCGAGGAGTTCCCGCAAGCGTTCCGCCTCCTCCTTTGTGTCGCAGGCGAGGATGCACCGGTACCCCTCATGCCCGAGGCTCTCGAGTTTTTGGAGGAGCAGTGCGACGCTGCCGTTGAACGACGGCTGCGAGAGCGCGGCGGCGTCGATCACGGGGGCGCCCTCAGGCCGAGCCGTGGCGCGGCTCTCGGACAGTATGAGCGGATGCTTCCGGGAGCGTTCGAGGACCTCCCCGAAGGTCAGGAGCCCCGCCGCTCCCTCCTTCAGAAGCTCCTCGATCTCCCGTTCGACGCTCGCGGAATTATCGATCAGAACGATCGCGTCGGACGCCAGGTAGTCAAAGATCGTCCCTTCGGGCGCGGCCGCCGTTTCGCCGCCGGGACCTTCGGGCGCGCCGGCGAGGTCCGGCACGACGCTGGCGGTCTGGAGTTCCCGGATGGAGCGCTGGGAGAGTACGTCGAACTCGCGCACGGATTCCACGGTGTCGCCCCAGAACTCGATGCGGACCGGGTTTTCGCCGACGAACGGGAAGATGTCGACGATCCCCCCGCGCACGGCATATTCGCCGTACGCGCCGACAAAGTCCTTCCGTTCGAAACCGAGGCTGTCGAGCTGAGCGAGGAGCGCTTGGAACGGGACCTCGGCGTCCTTCGTGATCTCGATGACGGTCTTCCGAAACGAGGCGGGCAGGGGGACGCGTTCGCCCACCGAATGGGGCGACGCGACCGTGAGCGTGACGGTCCCTGCGGCGAGGGATTTAAGCGTCTCGATCTGCGCGATCGACGAGCTCAGGTCGAGGGATTGCGCAGGATGGGAAGGCCGCGCGCCGAAGAACCGCACGCCGGATTCGCCGACGAGGAGCGCGCAGTCATCGCGCAGCTTCTCGCTTCTCTCCTCGTCGGCGCCGATGAGGAGGATCTGCCGCCTGGTCCGCTCGAAGAGTGCGGCCGCGCCAAAGGCCAGAAGGGAGCCGGCCATGCCAGTGAGGACGAGGCGGTCGCCGGCCCTGAGCGAACCTGCCCGTTCCTGGAGGTCGCGCATCGGCGCCGACCGGACGATGTCTTCTTTCAGCTTCTTCAGCATGGCCCATGACAGGTGAATGTGACCCGCGCGCTGCACGGGATGAAAACACTCCACCCCTACCGCAGCGTCCGGGGAGGATACGCTGCAGTAAGGGTGCTGTAACATACGCAGACCGGGGCGGATTTGCAAGGAGGCCGGCGCGACGATCACGCCGGGCGCTGATCACCCATGCGCGCTCGATCGTGATCCCGCCCCTCCCTGCTCACTCCCTGACAATGGATGCGTTCGCCTTGTCCGATTGCGCGACATCCTGGTAGAACTTGCGGAACTCGCCGTACTTCTCCGGCGGCAGCTCCGTCGACGAGACTTCTAAACGGCGGATGTAGAGGATGGTCGAAGGATCAGGGGCCGTCGTACTGGAGGAGTAAGCGGCGAAGGAGGTTGCGAGCGACACCGCTGTCGGGAGCGCCTCGACGGCATATCCCTGCGGCAGATGATATTCGATCGTGTCGATGTCCACGTAGGGATAGGCCAGGCGTATCGGCTGGGATCGGCGCGAGAGCAGCGGCGGTACGGTGGCGCGCTTATCCATAAGGTTCGGCTGGAAGATCAGCCGGTTCCCCGACATGGTGGCATACCGTGGAAGCTGCAGCCGCAACGAATATTCCAGCATCCCGTCGTCGGACGCGAGACGGGAGTAATCTGCGGCGTCAAGCGTATAGGACGGGATCTCGATGTGTTCTCGCACCCAGTCGTCCCTGTCCTGCGGAGAGACTCCCACAAGCCCGCTTCTGGCCTCATCCTGCTGGTCCCCCGCGAAGATCGACCGGACGCTGGCGCTCCCGCGGCCGTCGGGGGCAAGTTCCACCTTCGCCCGCCGAAGCTGGAGGTTCTCGCCCGCCCGGCTCGCGGGAGTCCGGACGATCTCCCCTCCTTCAGGCGTGACCAGAAGGGCCAGACGGTTCTCGTTGCTGCTTTCGATATGGCCGAACGGCACCGTCTGACTTGTACACTCCAGCCAGATCGTATCCGGCCGGTCAGGAACGCAGAGGATCACATGGTTAAAGACATTCGAAGGGAATGAGGCGTCAAGGCCGCGAGCCGGATCGCCGTTGCTGATGAGCACCGGAAACGACCGAATGCCCGCCGACTGAAGAAGCGACTGCATATAGTTCGTCAGCGCCTTGCAGTCGCCGTAGCCGCGCTCCGACACGAACGTCGCGTCGAAGGGCTGCCAGCCCCCGATGCCGAGCTGAACGCTCACGTACCGCGTCTTTGACTGCAGATAATTGTACAGCGCGCGCACGGTCTCGCGCTGCGTCGCCTTCCCGGCGGCCAGAGCGGCGGCATCCTGAACGACCGGCGGAGGAAGCGTCTGCCTGTTCGTCTGGAGGCCGAAGAACCACTTTCCGAACGACTTCCACGTGGAGAGATCGCCGGCGTGCTTGTCGATCTCAAACTTGTCGGGCGCGAGCTTGACGCACTGGTATTGATCGATCAATGCCGGGCCGTACGGCTCAGGTTCGAATGGAAGGAGGGAGAACGCCTCCCAGAGATAGCGATCCCGGCCGCCTTCGTGCGTGACCGCCGGCGCTATGGTCATGTCGGTCCAGGAGCGGTGCGACATGTCCTTCGGAAGCGTCAGTTCGATGGCGGAATACTCGACCGAGGCGTTCCTCTCTTCCGGATACCACGAAGGCCAGGCGATGTATCCGTCATACTGGTACTCGTATGAAAATTCGACGGTATAGGGATATCCGCTGTGGAAGAGCGATGCGATGCGAATGCGATTGTCGTCATAGAGGGAGAATTCCTGCGTCGCTGCGTAATCCTTGAGATCCTGCTCTTCCAACGATCTGATCTTTTCACCCCCCGCATCATACAAGGCTCCCTTGACGCTCCGCAGCTCCCGGAACCGGTCGTAGAAGAGGCGCAGTTCTCCGAAGTCGCGTCCTTCTGGATCGAGGATCGTCGCGATCCGCACGACCTTGTACGTCGCCGTGCGGAGATCCGTGGCAGAAAATTCGCTCCGCTCGAACCGGATGACCGCATGCGCATTCGGCAGCAACGCGGGCGAAATGGCCGAAGCGCGGTAGGTCTCCGGCGACGGCATCTTTGCGGTGAGAGCCCGGCCCGAGCAGGCGCACATCAGCACGAAACTGGTCGCAAGAGCGCGGCAGGTGCTCATTTCTTCCCCTTCGTTCGGCCCCTTGCTTTCGCGGGTTCCGTACGATTCGTCGGCGCAGGAGCGGCACTGCTCTGCTTCTGCAGCACGAGCTGTTCTGATTCAAGCGCCACGATGCGTTCGTAGAACTCTCGGAGAGCCGCGTACTTCTCGGGAGGAAACGAGGTCTGCGTCAGGTCAAATCGGACAGAGAGCATGAACACATTCTCCGCCTGCTGGCTGAGGCGCTGATACATGGCGCCGTTCATGGGAAGCTGGATCGTCAGGTCCTTCGGATGATCCATCAGCGCGTAGCCGGGGGGGATCTTGAGGTTCAGCTTGTAGGTGAACGACCTTGGGTAGGCGTAGTCCACGGGAAAGAGCCGCTCATTGCGCTTGAAGGGGTTCTCCATCGACCGGGCAACCGTCATGGGGTTCACGTAGATGAAGTCGTTCAGCACCTGCGCATAGACGCCTGAAGACACGGTCGCATCGACGACGAGCGGCAGGAGCACGCTGTCCGCGTTCGTGATCGTGAAGGCATCGACGTTGATCCCGTTCGACGAGGATTTCAGGAGCGACGAGACAAATTTGTCGCGCTTCCCCTCCGCCAGGGCCGCTCGTTCGTTCACCGCCGCATAATCCGACAGCTTCATCTGCACCCTGCCGGCGATCGCTCCGGCGGTGTCGAGCGACATGTCGGCGAAGGTGAGGGCGTTCTTTGTCGCGGTGGGTTCCACCGGGATCCAGGCGTAGCCCTCGTCGCCCACAAGAAATCCTGTGTGATTCAGATCCGCGAACGGAAGAAGCGGCCAGGGGCGCATCCGCTCGGTCGCATCCAGGAGGACGTTCCGTCCGCCGACGGAGGTCTGGCAGATCACCGTGTTGAACTGGTCGACGAGAGGATAGACATCGACGACCCTGCCGTTGTCGCGCGTGCTCACGAGCACGGGGTGCGCCGGCAGGCCGGCCGCGCGGAGCATTGCCGTCAAAAGAAGGTTGATGTCCGCGGAGTTGCCGGCCTTCTTTTCCAGCACATCGTCAAGGCCTTTCCGCGTCAAGAGCGCATGTCGGCCGTCCCAGAGGATGGAGTTGCGGACAAAGTCGTAGACCGTCTCCATCCTTTTCGCCGAGTCGGCGATCCCCGCCGAGAGCGATTCGGCGACGCGGCGGATGCTCCCGGAGCCGTCCAGCTGCCCGCCGAAACGGTCGTGATTCCGCAATTCCTCTGCGACCTTGTCCCATGTGCGGAGGATCGGCTGCGGGACCTCCCCGGGCCACGCCACGCCGGAAAGCTGAAAGGAGACGCGGTCGCGGTAGTCGTCGAGCGTCGTGATGAACGGCTCTTCGCGCAGGGCCGGGACATCCTTCATGACCCAGTGAGAGTGGGAGACCGGGACGATGTTCATGCCGGCGGGGCCCTGGAAGGACTCCTTGAGCTGTTCGGACGTCTGAACGAAGAACTTGTGGTACCCTTGCGTGACGGAGGCGTATGCGAACACGTTCGGCGTCCGGAGCTCGTACTCGCTCCACAGCGTCGGTTCGTCATTCTGGAACGACCAATCATTGAGGTAGTTGGCGTTCGTCGATCGGATGGTGTAGCGGTACTCGATGACGCTGCCGGGCGCGAGCGCCGGCAGGGTGAATTTTGCCGTCTTGAATTTTTCTCCGCTCTCCTCGGTGAAGACGTCGTCACCCCTCAGTTCCTGCCGGACGATGGTGCCGTCCGGCCCGAGCGTGAGCGTCTGTCCTTCGATGTCGCCGATGTCCTGCACTTGCTTCTGATAGCTCACCTTCACCGTGCCCAGCGCGTACCCTTCCTTCCGGAGGATCTTGATGCGGGTGTGCCGGTGGAACTCGAGATCATAGTGTGAGTCGAACGACGCCTCCCCGATGTCGAAGAGGATCACGGCAGCGGCGTTGCTGTCGGGGGGATAGGACGACATGAGGAAGTGCTCCTTGGGCACGCTCCCCCATTCCTTGGAGGGTGCGTCGGTGCCGGCGACCGCTCGGGACAGGAGGGTGAGAGAGAAGAGGGTACAGAGCGAAAGGAGTGGCGTGAGATGGCGGCGGGTCATGGGGGCGATCCTCGAAAGACCATGTGGATTCAGTGTCGAGGTGCGAATCATTCCTTCATCCCATCGTGTCTCGCTCCCCCCCGCATTCGGCGAACGCTTCACACTCACGAAATCTGCATGAGTGTACAAAAATGCCGCCGCAAAAGCAACCATAAATCCGACCTCCGAGTCCGGAATTGAAGGCGGTGATCGGACGAAGCTCCCGCCACCGTGAAAATCACGCGGCAATTTTGTATGTTTGTGGATGCGATCGGCACTCATCATCACAAAGGCGCTCACGATCCCGCTGTCGGAGCTGGAATTCCGCTACGCGCGGGGCGGGGGGCCCGGCGGGCAGAACGTCAACAAGGTGGAGACAAAGGTCGAGCTCCTCTTCGACGTCGCCCAGTCCCCCTCCCTCACCGGCGAGATGCGCTCGACCCTCTTCGACCGCCTCCGGTCGCGCCTCGACACGGCCGGCATCCTCCACATCGTCGCGGGGGAATCGCGCAGCCAGTGGCAGAACCGGCAGGCCGCGCTGACGCGGTTCATCGAACTCCTCCAAGCGGCCCTCAAGCCGGTGAAGAAACGGGTGAAGACGAAGGTCTCGCGAGCGGCAAAACAACGCCGTATCGACGACAAGAAACGACGCGGCGACAAGAAGCGCTTGCGCAGGATCGACAGCTAACCCCCACCGAAGCTGATTTCGGCCCGTTCTCCCATTCCCAGACCCCGTTGACTTTCCCTCTGTCTGTCGGTATATTAGACACCCTCGCATTCATCCATTGAGAGTCGAAAGGGAGAAGACATGGAAGGATTCATGGTCCTGTTCGCCATCTCCGGGATAGCCATTCTCGTGATGCTCTTCCTCAGGGTCACCTCGGTTGACGAGCGAGTGCGCTGGCTGGAACGAAAGCTGGAAGGCGCGGTTCGCGAGAATGCGCCGCAACAGCAGCCGGAAGCGCCTCCCGGACAATCCGTTCCACCGCCGGCAGCAACCCCGGTACGAACCGAGCCGCCGCGCGCTCAGGCCACCGTTCCACCCTCACCGCCTCCTGTTGCCATCATTCCTCCAGCCCCTCCAAAGGTACCATCGCGGACAAAGGAAGAGTTCGAAGCGTTTGTCGGAGGGAAGCTTCTCAACCGCATCGGCGCGCTTGCGCTCGTCATGGGCGTCGGGTTCTTCCTCAAGTACGCCTTCGACAACAACTGGATCAACGAAACGATGCGGGTCGCCATCGGCCTCGCAGCGGGCATCGGGGTCCTCCTTCTCGGCGTCAGAACGGAGAAGAAGGGGTTTGCGATCTTCGCCCAGGGTCTCTTCGGGGCCGGGATCTCCATCCTGTACCTCTCGATCTATGCCTCATTCAACTTCTATCATCTCGTGCCGCAGGCCGCGGCGTTCGCGGTGATGTCGCTCGTGACGATGCTCGGGTTCGCGATCGCTGTGCGGTATGATTCCCTTGCGACCTCTCTTCTCGCCTGGGCAGGGGGCTTCCTGACGCCCTTCATGCTCAGCACGGGGAACGCGAACGAGGTGGGGCTGTTCGCGTACGTCTTTCTCCTCGAGGCGGGACTGCTCGCGCTGGTCGTGAGGAAGCCGTCGTGGAACATCCTCGCCGGCCTCACGCTCGCCGGAACGTATCTCGTCTTCTTCGCCTGGCGGTTTGGGTATTACCATGATGACGCATTGGGAGTGACGCTCTTTTTCCTGACTGCGTTCTGGTTCTTGTTCCTGCTCTTCGACCTGTACCAGGCGATGCGGCAGGAGATTTCCGGCGCCCTCATGCGGCAGGCCATGAACCTCCTCAACGCGTGCATCTATTACGCCGTCCTCTACGACCTCATCGACGGCCCGCATCATCCCTGGATGGGCGCGACATCGCTCATCCTCTCCGGGATCTATCTCCTCCAGGCGGTCATCCTCCGCAAGTGGGCGGCCAACGCCGCGATGATCGCACAGAACCTGTTCCTCACGCTTCTCCTCCTCGTCATTGCGACGGGGATACAATATTCGGGGTGGACGACGATCATCTTCTGGTCGCTCGAGGCGGCGTTCCTCGTCTGGTGCGCCCAGCGGTGGGAATCGTACAACGTCGCGCTCTTTGCCATCGGCCTCTTTGCCTGCGCAGCGCTCAAGTTCGCCTCGACCTCGGGCACGTTCGGCTATCTGCCGCTCGCGGACTATGCACCGGTCCTGAACTACCGGGCGCTTACGTACGCCGCCATGGCCGCCTCGGTCTTCGCCGGCGCGTTCATGTTCCGGCGCACGCCGGAGGCTTCCGTCGCGAAGGTCGTCCCCTGGCTCGACGGCGCCTGGATCATGGTTCTCGTCCTCTTCTGCACCGTCGAGATCAACGACGGGTACTCGCAGCGCGCCATCGCAGCTTCGATGACGGAACAAAACCATCTGGAATTTGCGAAGTTCCTCATGATGACCTCCGCGTGGGTGGTCCTGTCGCTCCCGATCGTGTTCTTCGGACTCCGGGGCAAGCTGCGCTCCCTCATCGTCCCGGGACTTCTCATCGTCACAATGTCGTTCTGGCTGGCGGTGATCAAGGGCGTCGCGTATTCCCCGATCGAATACTTCTCCCCGATCCTCAACGTGCGCGTCCTTGCGCTTCTCGTCGTCGCTGCGTCTATGGCGGTGCACTGTCGCTGGCTCGAGCGCAGCGCGTCGGCAATTCCGTGGGCGCCCGAGGTGAGCGGCCCGATCGCGATCGCGGCGATCTTGGTCATCCTGACCCTGCTCACCGGCGAGACGCGCGACCTGTTTGAGCTCCGGATCTTCCGGGCGCACGCTCTCGGTCTGGGAGGGTCCGCAGAAGCATCGCAGCTGGAGAACCTCAAACAGTTGTCGCTCTCGGGACTCTGGATGTTCTACGGGGGCTTGCTCATGGTGGTGGGGCTTTGGCGGCGGAAACGGGGGCTGCGGATCGCCGCGATCGCTCTCCTCGCCGTTGCGATACTGAAGATCTTCATCTACGATCTGTCGTTCCTTGAGGCGCTCTACCGCATCTTCTCGTTCATCGGCCTCGGAGTCATACTCCTTGCAGCGTCGTACCTCTACCAAAGGTACAAGTCGATCATCATCGACGATATCGCGAACAAGGACGCTGGGCGCTAGGCGCTGAAGCGCTTCACCTTCCCGAGGAACTCTTCGGCTTCACGCTTGCCGAGGCCCTTGGATTCCAGGTACTCCTGCGTGAAGGCTTTCGTGTCGACGTGCTCCGCGAGGACCGCGAGCTCAAGCCGTGAGAACTTCTCGCTCTTCAGAATGTAATCCTCGAACGCCTCCCACGCCATCGGCGCGACCGCCTTCGTGATCTCCGCCATCGCCTCGCCGTAGACGCGGATCTCATACTGGGCGTGCGGGTCGATCCTGAGCCGCAGGAAATGGAACAGGTTGTGAAGGTCGATCTTCCAGTACCATTCCGTGTAGAGGGAGAGGGGAAGGTTGATTCGCGCGAGCTCCCGGGCGATGTCGGACTCGAGCATCTGCTCGTATTCCTTGTACATCTGCTGCTGGGACCCGGTGAGGATGTCGAGAACGCGCCCTCTGAGTTCCGCGGGAACGTCCTCCTCGCTCCGGCCCTGCTTGTTTCGGAGGCTCTGGTAGTGGATCGCGTGGTGTTCCGGGATGTAGAACTCGTCCTTCATGACTGAATACCGGCCCGAATACTCGTTGACGTTCGCCGTGCGGTGCCGTATCCACTGCCGCGCGACGAAGATCGGCAGCTTGACGTGGAATTTCAGCTCCACCATCTCGAACGGGGTCGTATGGAGGTGGCGCATGAGGTACCGGATGAGGCCGCGGTCCTCGTTGACCGATTTCGTGCCTTTGCCGTAGGAGACGCGCGCCGCCTGGACGATCGCTTCGTCGCCGCCCATGTAGTCCACGAGCCTGACAAAACCGGCGTTGAGACATTTCAGTTCCTTGTCGAGAAGCGCCTCGGCCTGCGGGTTCGTGAGGTGTGCCAAGAGTTCTTTCCTTTGTCCGTTGTGGGTTGCAAGATAGTGAAACATGAAAAGAAATTCCACTCCTTTCGCCCGCGCTCGGCCGGCATGCGGCGGCCGACCGGGGTCCTCTCCTTTGTTTTTCCTTCCACCTTTCCGTATCTTTGAGCCATGATCAACGTTGCAGTCGGCATCATCATCAAAGAGGACCCGTCACCCGGTCCGCGCCAGGTCCTCCTCTGTCAGCGGAAGCAATCGGCGCGCTACCCCCTCAAATGGGAGTTCCCCGGCGGGAAGGTCGAACCGAACGAACATCCGGAAGAGTGCCTCCGGCGCGAGCTCTTCGAGGAACTGCACGTCCAGGCGACGGTCGGCACCCTCTACCACCAGCAGCACTACACATATCCGGACAGCGGCACATTCGACGTGCTCTACTACCTCGTCCAGCACCTTTCGGGGGAGATGGAGAACCGCGTCTTCGAACGGTTCGAGTGGGTGCCGATCGCCCGGCTCTCCGAATACGACATTCTCGAAGGAAACCGCAACGTCGTGACAAAGCTCATCGACGCGCATGGCTAGGCGCCGGTCAGTGCGGAACTCCATCCTCCTCCACCGCCGCGTCCGGGATTGGTACGAGAAGCACCGCCGAGAGCTCCAGTGGAGGACGACCACCGATCCGTACGAGATCCTCGTCTCGGAGGTCATGCTCCAGCAGACGCAGGTCAGCCGCGTCAAGGCGAAACTTCCCCTCTTTTTGAAGAGTTTTCCGACGCTCAGGGCGCTCGCGCGGGCCTCGAACAGCGACGTCCTCCGGGCATGGACCGGCATGGGATACAATAACCGCGCCGTCCGCCTCCGGGAGCTCGCCCGCACGGTCTTGGAGCTGCACGGCGGTGCGCTGCCGCGGCAGTCGAAAGCTTTGCTCGGTCTCCCCGGTATCGGTCCCTACACGGCGCATGCGCTCCTCTGCTTCGCGTTCGGAAAACGCGTCCCCCTCGTCGACGTGAATATCCGGCGCGTCCTGTCGCGCGTCTTTTGGAAGATGGACGACCTCTCCTCCTCGGTGGCCGACGCCGCAGCGTGGGAGCTCGCCGCGGAGATCCTTCCGCGCGACGCCTACGTCTGGAACCAGGCGCTCATGGATCTCGGAGCGACGGTCTGCACCGCTCGGCGACCGCTCTGCGCCTCGTGCCCGATCCGGAGCCAGTGCGCATCGGCCGCGCTCCTGGAACACGCTCGGCCCGCCCGAAGAATCACTCGTGCCGGAACGGAGCCGTCCTATCAGGGCGTTCCCCAGCGCATCTGGCGCGGAAGGGCGGTCGAGGCGCTCCGGAAGGTGCGCGCAGCCTCCTCGATCCCGCTGGGGGAACTCGGCCGGAGGCTCAAACCCGATTTTCATGAGGGGGAAGCCGGGTGGCTTCTTTCCGTTATCGAGGGCCTCGCGAAGGACGGGATCGTCGAGACCCGCAGCGCCGGTTCCGCAACGCGTGTGCGTCTCGCGTCGTGAAGCGGCCGCGTCCGACGCGCTTCTCCACAGGCGAGCTGAGAGAACTCTATGCGCCGAGGAAGGCCGCTATTCGGGCGCGGCTGCGAGACTTCGAGCGCGTCCCGGAAAGCGATTACGCCTATGAGCTCTTCTACTGCCTCATGACGCCGCAGTCGAGCGCTGTGAACGCGGGGAAAGCCGTCGAGCTCCTGCGCCGGCACCGCTTTCACGCTCAGGATGTCGACCCGGAACCACTCCTGCACCAGAAGGAGTTCTACATCAGGTTTCACCGGACGAAGGCAAAGCATCTTCTCTCGGCGAAGGAGCAGTTCGGAGAGATCCGCTCCCGGCTGTCCGCGGGCGCACCGAGTCCCGAGCTCAGGGCCTGGCTCGTGACGAACGTACGGGGTCTGGGGTGGAAGGAAGCATCGCATTTCTTGCGGAACATCGGTCACAGGGACCTTGCCATCCTCGATCGGCATATTCTTAGGAACCTCTTGCGCGCCGGGGTCTTGCGGTCGCTCCCGGCCTCGCTGACGCCGAAGAGGTATCTGTCGATCGAGGCGAAGTTCCTGAAGTTCGCCGCATCATCCGGGATCCCCATGGATGAGCTCGACCTCCTCTTCTGGAGCATGGAAACAGGGGAAATCCTCAAATGAGAAAGGGTTATTGATGAAGGCACTGGTCATCGGCGCGGGAATGATGGGAAGCGCAATGGCGTACGATCTCGCGCATTCGACCGGCGTCGGCGGGGTCCTGCTCGCCGACATCGACGGGGAACGAGCCCGCGCGGTCGCCGCATCGATCGGCCCGAACGTCGAAGCGCACGCTCTCGATACTCAAGACCGGCCCGCGCTCCTCGCGCTCATGCGGCGCGTGCAGGTCGCCGTCGGCGCCACATCGTACACGCACAACGTGCAGCTCTCGTCGGCCGCGATCGAGGCGGGGGTCCACTTCTGCGACCTCGGCGGCAACATGGACGTCGTCTACGCCCAGATGTCCTCGGATGCGCAGGCGAAGCAGGCGAACGTCACGATCCTCCCGAACTGCGGGCTTGCGCCTGGTATGGCCTGCGTCATCGCGGCGGGCGGTGCGAAGCGGTTCACGAAGGTCGACGCGATCCACATCCGCGTCGGCGGACTCCCTCAGCACCCGGTCCCCCCGCTCAACTACCAGCTCGTGTTCTCGGCCGAAGGGCTCATCAATGAATACCTCGAACCGGCCGAAGTGCTCGAACGCGGGGCCCTCCGGCGCGTGGAGTCCATGACGGGGGTCGAGGAACTCACCTTTCCGGCGCCGTTCGGGAAACTCGAGGCGTTTCATACGTCCGGCGGCGTCTCGACGCTCACGAAGATGTTCGAAGGGCGCGTCCCGGATCTGGACTACAAGACCATCCGCTACCCGGGGCACTGCGAGAAGTTCATGACGCTCCTCGACCTCGGGTTCGCGAGCGCCGAACCGTTCATGGTCGGCAGCACCGTCCGGACGGCGCGGGAGATCTTCGAGGAGATGCTCCGGCGGAAGCTCCCCGCGAACGGCCCCGACGTCGTCCTCATGCGCGTCTCGGTCACCGGGACGATGGACGGACGCCGGAGGACACTTGCGTATGAAATGATAGATCGTTATGATGAACGACTGAAGATCACCGCGATGATGCGCACGACAGCGTTTCCGACGTCGATCATCGCCCAGATGGTCGCCCAGGGGGTCATCACGGCGCGCGGCGCATTTCCGCCGGAGCAATGCGTGCCCCTCGAGCCGTTCCTCGCGGAACTCAAGAAGCGGAACATCCTCATCCAAGAAACACTTACGTAAGAACGTCCACTACGAAGGGAAGCGTATGAAGCGTCCATTGTCGGTTGTCGTCATATCAAAGGATCCGAAGACACTGCGCGAGACCCACCAGCGGTTCGACGTGCAGACGAGCTTCCCGCGCCTGAAGCTCTTCGCGATCTTTCTCAAGGCCGTCTTTACGTTCTCGTAGTCGGGACAGACAGGAAGAAGGGACCATCATGGCAGACACAAGCTCGTTCGACATCGTCTCCGACGTCGACATGCAGGAGGTCGACAACGCGCTGAACCAGGCGCGCAAGGAGATCATCCAGCGCTACGACTTCAAAGGCTCGAAGTCCTCCATCGAACTGAACGAAAAGGAACACGAGCTCGTCCTCGTTTCGGACGACGATTTCAAGATGAAAGCCGTCCTCGACATCCTCCAGTCCAAGTTCGTCAAACGGGGCGTTTCCCTCAAGGCGCTCACGTACAGCGCCGTGGAGCCCGCCGCAGGCGGGACCGTCCGGCAGACGATCACGCTGCAGAACGGCATCGACAAGGAGAACGCGAAACTCATCGTAAAGATGATCAAGGACTCAAAGCTAAAGGTCCAGGCGCAGATCATGGAGGACCAGGTCCGCGTCAGCGGCAAGAGCAAGGACGACCTCCAAGCGGTCATGGCGATGGTCCGTACGGCGGACCTGAAGTTCGCCGTCCAGTTCGAGAACTACCGCTGAACGCGATGCGCTTCCTCCGACTCATCATCTGGTGCACGCTGTTCTGCGCCGCCGGACCCCTCTCAGCCCAGACGACGCTTCCGCTGCGGTTCCTCCAAGAACCGGCGCGCAATGCCGACCTCGGCATGATCGAGCGCGAAGGAACGGTCTACATCTCCCTCAACGACCTCGGACCGGCCTTCGGCCTGCGGCTCGCTCCCGACCCTGAGACGCAGAGGCTCGAGCTCCAGGCCGGCACGTTCACCGTGCGGGTCTCCGCGGAGAACCCCTTCATCATCATCGCGGACCGGCTGCAGAACGCGAGCATCATCCAGCTCCCGATGAACGTCATCGGGGACCGGCAGGCCTTCTACGCCCCCGTGGAGCAGTTCATACCGCTCTTCAACTCTCTCTTGGCCGAAGAGATCACGTACGTGAAGCGCGACCGCGAGATCATCGTGGGGCGTCCCCTCGCCGAGTCGGCGTTCGACGTCGCCGGCCTGAGCTTCGGCCAGAAGGCGAACGGGTTTCTCATCCGGATCAAATGCGGCCGGAAGCTCTCCGACTACGAGAGCTTCCTCAAGACGATCGGCAGCGACACCTGGCTGTATATCACGATCGCGAACGCCAAAGCGGATCTCCGCGCCATCAACGCCATCAAGCCGTCCGGCATCGTCACGAAGATCGTCGTCATCCAGTCCCCCGCCTCGGTCCAGCTCACCCTGAGGCTGAAAGGCGAAGTGAGCAGCACGGAACTCATCCCCGCGGAGAACAGCAACGACATCCTCGTCGCCGTCCACATGCCGACCGAGGAGCAGATCGCAAGCCGGAAGGAGCGGAGCTTCGAGCAGAACCTCGACCGCGAGCGGAGCCGCTGGAAGCTCGACGTCGTCGTCATCGACGCGGGGCACGGCGGGACCGATCCCGGAACGACGGGCACCGGGGGGACGAAGGAGAAGGACGTCACGCTCGGCATCGCCCTCAAGCTGGGAAGACTCATCCAGAAGGGCCTCCCCGACGTGAAGGTCATCTATACGAGGACGACGGACCATTTTGTCGAACTCTTCCGCCGCGGCCAGATCGCGAACCAGGCCGGGGGCAAGCTCTTCATCAGCATCCACTGCAACGCGACGCGGAGGAAGCCGAGTCCGGTGGACGGGTTCGAGATCTACCTCCTCCGGCCCGGCAAGACCGACGCGGCGATCCACATCGCAGAAGAGGAGAATGCCGTCGTGAAGTTGGAAGAGGGGTACGAACAGCGCTACCAGCAGCTGACCGAAGAGAACTTCATCCTTCTGACGATGGCCCAAAGCGCGTATGTGAAGTACAGCGAGAAGTTCGCCGCGATCCTCCAGCAGGAGATGGGCAAGCACCTCGACATCGAGAACAACGGCGTGAAGCAGGCGGGGTTCTACGTCCTGGTGGGGGCATCGATGCCGAACGTCCTCGTAGAAACAGCCTACCTCTCCAATCGCAAGGACGAAAGCACGCTCAGGAGCGCGAAGGGACAGGAGCGCATCGCTGAGTCGATCTTCAACGGCGTGAAGCGGTACAAGCACGAGTATGAACGGTCGCTCCTTGAGGGGAGCGATCAAGGCACCGGCGAATAACCCGCACCCCTCTCCTCAGAACCACAACCTACTGCACGACGAGCACCGGTATCGAGAGCTGGTGCCGCACCTCCGACACAGACGCACCAAAGAAGAGATCCTTGATGCCGCGGTGGCGGTGGCCGCCCATGACGAGGAGATCGATCCCCTGTTCGCGGGAGAGCGCGACGAGCTGTTCGGGGACCCTTCCGAACCCCAGCACGGGGAATACTTCGTGGCCCCCCTTCCTGAGCTGCCGGGCGATGCCGTCCAAGCGTTCCAGGTCCTTGCGGGCCTCGTCGTCGAACGCATCGTGTCCGTAGAGCTGTCCGCTCACACCCTCGACGATATGGAAGAGCGCGATGGAAGCGCCGTGCTGATGCGCGAGCGTCTGCGCATGGGAGAGCACCTTTGCGTCGAGCGCGCCGTAGTCGAGCGCCACGCCGATCCGGTGGTAGGTCTGCGTCGTCAGGTCAAGATCGCCCGCCGGCTGCGTGCGCACCGATGATCGCCGCCGCCACGAGCGCGGGATGGTGATATAGACAAGGAGTCCGGCGCATCCGGCGACCACCGGGATCACCGTCAGCCATATCCAGATCGCCCCGGACCCTGCTCCTGCGATCCAGGACGAGAGCGTATCGCCGATGAGTTTTCCGTTGAGCCCCACGATGATCGCAGCGCTGACCCACGCGAGCACCTTTACCCATGTCGCGCTCGTGAATTCCCCCATCCGGGAGCGTTCGCTCGTGAAGTGTATGAGCGGGATGACAGCGAACGGGAGCTGCAGGCTGAGGATCACCTGGCTCAGGATGAGAAGGCCGTACGTGCCTCCTTCGCCCTTGAGCGCGATGACGAGGATGGCCGGTATGATCGCGATGGAACGGGTGATGAGGCGCCGAAGGACGGGACGAACCTTGAGCTGGAGGAATCCCTCCATGACGATCTGTCCGGCGAGCGTGCCGGTAAGCGTCGAGCTCTGGCCGGCGGAGAGGAGCGCGACCGCGAAGAGCGTGCTCGCGACCGCCGTCCCGAGGAGCGGGGAGAGCAGCTGGTGCGCCTGCTGGATCTCCGTGACGATGACGCCGTGTTTGAAGAAGACGGCCGCGGCGACGACAAGGATCGCCGCGTTGACGAAGAATGCGGCGTTGAGCGCGACCGCCGTGTCGATGAAATTGTACGTGCAGGCCGTGCGCTTTCCCTCCGGGGTCTGCTGCACGGAGCGCGTCTGCACGAGCGCCGAATGAAGGTAGAGGTTATGCGGCATGACCGTCGCGCCGAGGATGCCGATGGCGACATAGAGGCTCTCGGAGGTGAGGCGCGGGGCGAACCCGCCGACGACCTCGCCCCAGGCGGGCTCCGACAGGAACACTTCGATCCCGAAACAGACGCCGATCGTGGTCACGAGCATGAGGATGAAGGCCTCCATCTTCCTGATGCCGAGGTTTTGGATCACGAGGAAGATCATCGTGTCGAATCCCGTGATGATGACGCCGTAGAGCAGGGGCACCTTCAAGAGGAGGTTCAGCCCGATCGCCGTGCCGAGCACCTCGGCGAGGTCGCACGCCGCGATGGCGATCTCGCACAGGACCCAGAGGACGTATGCGACGGGCCGGGGATACGACTCGCGGCATGCCTGCGCGAGGTCGCGGCCGGACACGATTCCGAGCCGCGCGGAGAGCGTCTGGAGGAGCACCGCCATGAGGTTCGACATGAGGAGCACCCAGATGAGCTGGTAGCCGAATCGGGCACCCCCCTCGAGGTCCGTCGCCCAGTTCCCGGGATCCATGTATCCAACGCTCACGAGGTATGCGGGGCCCGCGAACGCGAACATGCGCCGCATGAATCCGCTGTTCGGCGGGATCTCGACGCTGCGGTGGACCTCCGATAGGGAGTTGGGTCTGTCGCGGTGCATGGTCCTATGCCTCCTCGACGAAGATGTTTCGGGCCATGAGGCCGCTGAGGAAGATCTCGCGCTTGTTCCATTCGACGATGACGGACCCGTCGAACTTGATCATCTGCTTGATCGCGATCCTTTTGTTCAGCGTCAGACCGAGCTTCTTCAGATACTGGAGGACCTCCGGGCTCTCGTCGCTCACGCGCGCGATCCGGTACCGTCCGCCCTCACGGCACTCGGCGACGCTCGGATGGATGAGCTCTTTGAGCTCTCCTTCTCGCGTGGGGATGGGGTCTCCGTGCGGATCCACAGAAGGCGAGCCGAGGGCGCGGTCCAGCCGTTCCTCGAGCTCGAGGGAGGTCACGTGCTCGAGACGCTCCGCCTCCTCGTGCACCTCGTCCCAGGAATACCCGAGGTGACGGACGAGAAACATCTCCCAGAGACGATGGCGGCGGATGGTCTTCATCGCGAGCTTCACGCCGACTTCGGTGAGCGTGACGCCCTTGTACGGGACGTAATTGAGAAGCTTCTTGGCGGAGAGCCGCTTCACCATATCCGTGACGGAACCGTCCCCCACTTTGAGATGCCGGGCGAGATCGGACGTGGAGACGGCGGCGCCTGTTCTGCGCCGGAGCTGGTAGATCCCCTTGATATAGTCTTCAGTTGACTGATTTTGCATCGAATGCGGCGATCGATTATTTAGGCTTACCTAAATATATATTTTGGCTGCTCAAAGTCAAGCGGAATTATATACTTGACAAACGCACTTTTGTTTTGTATATTAGGGGAGTCAATAACAAGGATTTCCACATGAAAAGCATAACTCTTACAGACCTTCTAAAACAGCACGGAACAGAGGATAAAGCACGCGAATTTTTCGAGAATTTGCGTTGGGCGGGTAAGCCCAAATGCCCTCGCTGCCAATCTGATAGAATCCACAAGATTGCCCAGAATCCGGCTAAAAAGGTGCGTGCTGGACTCTACTTTTGCGGGGGTTGCCGTAAGCAGTTTACCGTTACTGTCGGCACGATCATGGAATCCTCGCACATCAAACTCGTAACGTGGCTAACTGCGTTCTTCATCATTAGCGCCTCTAAGAAGTCTGTCTCTTCGCTTCAGCTCCAGAGGATGCTTGGC
>JANYJZ010000037.1 GCA_025358305.1 Ignavibacteriota bacterium | reverse complement strand
GCCTTCTCCGTTTACTTCTCCTCCATCGTTACGCGGGGGAAGACGCTATACGATCATCGGCGCCTGCCTACATTGCAGGAACTCCTCGAGGGTATCGATGTTCCGGAGAACACCCGCGTCCGGCGTGACAATCTCGCAGATCTCTTCGCTATGCGCATGGATGACCTCGCGTGCCCCCGCATCGAGCGATGCTGCCCTCAGAAGCGAAAACATCCTCGCCGCAAAGAGCACCGGATGCCCCCGCCGCCCCGCATGAAGAGGAAGGATGATCCCTTTTCCCGACGATTCGAACGCGCGCAGCATGTCGGTGGCCACGTCCGGGCCGATCGTCGGATGATCGACGGGCCAAACGAGTGCTCCGTCAACCGCGCGCTCGGCAAGACATGCGAGACCGGCACACACCGATGAGAGCTGCCCCTTTTCCCATTCGGTGTTTTCGACGATGATGCCGTTGAACCATGCCATCGTCGGCCGTATCCTCGCCGCATCTGCGCCGAGAACGACGGCAACGTCGGAGATCCCCGCGGCGCGGATCGTCGTGACGATATGCCGGAGAAAGGTCGTCCCGTAGATGGGAAGGAGGGCCTTTGGCGTCCCCATCCGGCGCGAAGCGCCTCCGGCGAGCACCAGTGCGCTGATCATCATCACATCGTCAATGCCATGACGGACTTGCAGGTATGGAGCCGGTTCTCTGCTTCGGGGAAGACCCTCGACTGCGGGCCGTCGATCACTCCGTCCGTCACTTCATAGCCGCGGTCGGCGGGGAGGCAGTGCATGTAGATCGCCTCCTTCTTTGCGAGCTTCATCTTCTGTTCGTCGCAAATCCAGTGCTTGTATCTCTTCGATATCTCGAGCGCGTCCTTCGGATTCTGGAACATCGACTCGATTCCCCACGATTTCGGGTAGACCACGTCGGCTCCTTCAAACGCCTCTTCCATGTTGTCGACGATCTCGAACGACGTCCCGTTCTCGGCGGCCGCCTTTCGGGCGTACTCGACCTCGCTCTTCATGAGGGCGTATTCCGGCGGGTGGGCGAGAACGACGTCGAGTCCGAACCGGGGCATGAGCGTGATGAGGCCTTGGGGGACCGACATCGGCTTGGCGTAGCTCGGCGCGTAGGCCCAGGAGACCGCGATCTTCCGGCGGCGCAGCTTGGTTCCGAACTCCTCGCGGATCGTCATGAGGTCCGCGAGCGTCTGGAACGGGTGGTCGATGTCGCACTGCATATTGAGGACGGGGACGGTCGCATGTTCGGCGACCTTGCGCATGTAGGAGTTCCCTTCTCCGGGGAGGAGGTCGTGGCGTATCGCGATGGCGTGTCCGTAGCTTGACAAGATGATCCCCATGTCCTTCGGCGATTCGCCGTGCGCGACCTGGGACGTTTCCGCCGCGATGAAGTGGGCGTGCCCGCCCAACTGCGTCGCGCCGGCCTCGAAGGAATTGCGCGTGCGCGTTGACTTGTCGAAGAAAAAGAGGAAGACCGTCTTGTCGGGAAGATGGCGGTGCGGCTTCCCCGTCTTGAACTTCTTCTTCAGGTCGGCGGCGGTCTTCAATGCGAGTTCGATCTCCTTGACCGTCCAGTCCTTTGTCTCGATATAGTCCTTGCCCCGCAGAGTCTTCGGAAGAGGTGTGAGTTTCGGCATACTGTTCCTTTCTGTTGAGAAAATCGTGAAATGATGTCCGTGACCGCCGCTGCCTAGCGGCCTCGGACCCACTCGAGCGGGAACGCCGCATACCAGGCGCTCGCCTTGACAAGGTGTTCGACGGGGACCTGTTCGGTGGCCATGTGCGCGTAGATCTCGTTGCCGGGCCCGAAGCCGATGCACGGGATATTGTGCATCCCCATGACGGCGACGCCGTTGGTGCTGAAGACCCAGCGGCTCACGGGGGGCTTTTCGCCGAAGAGGCCCTCAAACGTCTTCACGCCCGCCTTCATGACGGCGTGGTCCTCCGGCAGGAGCCAGGTCGGGTAGTATTTCTTCGTCGGGTAGGTGAGTCCTTTCCAGCTCGGCACGGCGTAGTCGAGGACGACGACCTCCGCCTTGGCCTTCTTCACGCTCGGCAGGTCCTGGATCTCCCGGACAGCGGACTCAAGCGTGTCGGTGGCGGCGAGCCGCCGGTCGAGATGGATCGCGGCGGAGTCCGCCACAGCGCAAAGCGACGGGGATGTGGAGCGCACCTCGGCGATCGTGACAGTGCCTTTCCCGAGGAACGGCTCTCCACCGAGGCGCTCGTTGAGCTGCTCGATCTCCTGAATGATCGGGGCCATCAGATAGACGGCATTCACACCGCGCTCCGGCGCGGAGCCGTGGCACGAGATCCCCTTGGTGCGGACCTCGATCTCCATGCGTCCACGGTGGCCGCGGTAGACCGCGAGATTCGTCGGCTCGGTGATGACGACCACCTCGGGCCGGAGCTTGTCCTCGTTGATGATGTACTGCCAGCAGAGGCCGTCGCAGTCCTCCTCCTGGACGCTCCCGACGACGTAGAGCGTGAAGTCGTCCTGCAGCCCGAGCTCCGTGATGAGCTTGCCGCCGTAGACGATCGAGGCGAGCGCTCCCTTCATGTCGCAGGCGCCCCGGCCGTAGATGATGCCATCCTTCTGCGCTCCCCGGAACGGGTCGATCGTCCAGTTCTGCGGGTTCCCGACGCCGACCGTGTCGACGTGGGCGTCGAGGGCGATGACGTGCTTGCCCTTCCCGATGCGCCCGAGAATGTTGCCCATCGGGTCGATCGTCACTTCGTCGAAACGGCAGCGCTCCATCTCTTGCTGGATGCGCCCGATGACCGTCCCTTCCTGCGAGCTGAGCGACTTCGTCGCGATGAGGTCCCGCAGAAATCCGGAGACCTGTGGTTCATTGCGCTTCGCCGCGGCGAATATCTCGTTGTACGGAATCTTCATTGCTGTCCTTTGTCGTTGCGTTCTGGTTGTCGTGTCCCTACGCCTTATGATCCTTTGCCGGAGACCATGGCGTTGAACTCGAGGATGAGCTTGTCGAAGAGCGCCACTTCATCCTCGAAGAGCGCCCGCCAGTATTCCGGGTTCCACTGCGCGGAGAGCTCTTCGGAGCTCTTCCCCTGCTGCTCAACCCACGTGAAATACTTCAAGTTGTGGAGCGCCTTGCGGTCCTGATAGGAGAGCTCCTTGAAGTAGTCGACGCTCTGGTGCGCGATCGGCCCGGCATGGTCCTTCGCCGCCTCCATGGCCGAATACGCGCCCCGCTCCTCCCGGAGCTCTTGTAGGCGCGACTGGTAGAGTTCGGCCGAATCGGTGAAGATCGTGAAGATGCAATCGTTCTCGTCGAGATCGTAGTACTTCGCGGTCTTGATCGCCGCGAGGAGGTTGCAGATGCTCGAGATGCCGAGCGCTGGGAGTGAGCGCACGCCGGGGTCGGGGATGCCGAGCCGCGAAAGATAGGCCGCTCCCTGCTCTTCGTTGAAAAGCCTCAGGACGCGCATGCAGTCCTCGTCATCGACCGCCGCGACCGCGTCCGTGTTCCGGACGTTGTGCACCCACGGCACGTGCTTGTCGCCGATCCCCTCGATCCGGTGGCCGCCGTATCCATTCCGGAGGAGCGTGGGGCACTGCAGGGCCTCCGACGCGACGATCTTCAATCCCGGGAACTGCTTCTTCAGGTAATCTCCGGCTGCGATGGTGCCGGCAGAACCGGTGGCGGAGATGTATGCGGCCGCCCGCGCACCCGGCGCCGCGACCGAACGAAAGACCTCTTCGATGGCCGGACCGGTCACGGTGTAGTGCCAGAGGGGGTTGCCGAACTCCTCGAACTGATTGAAGATCATGTTGCGGGGGTCCTTCTTGAGCTCCCAGCATTTGTCGTAGATCTCCTTCACGTTCGACTCGCATCCGGGGGTCGCGATGACCTCCGCACCGATCGTCTTCAGCCACGCGAAGCGCTCCTTCGACATCTCCTCGGGAAGGATCGCGATTGCCGTGCACCCGAGGAGCGCGGAGTTGAACGCCCCGCCGCGGCAGTAGTTGCCGGTCGACGGCCAGACCGCCTTGTGTTCGTCGGGGTCGAACTCGCCGCTCACCAGGCGAGGCACGAGACAGCCGAAGGCCGCCCCGACCTTGTGTGCCCCGGTCGGGAAGTACTTTCCGACGAGGCCGATGATCCGCGGCCGCACGCCGGTGATCTTCGGGGAGATCTCGATCGTGTTCACGGTGCCGTAGAGGCCGCTTGCGATGTCGTTCTTCCAGGTGATGCGGAAGAGGTTCAAAGGATTGACGTCCCAGAGCCCGACGGCCGGGAGTTTCTGCCGCACGGATGCGCTCACGAGCGACGGGTCGCGCATCTGCGCGAAGGTGGGGATCACGATGCCGCGTTCGCGGCACCGCGCCGCGGTCTTCTTCACGACCGCGGGGTTCATTGTTCGGATGATCTGTGATGTCATGTGCGTGGCAGTCGGAGTGTGTGTCAGTTTTCGTGAAGCGTCATTTCAATGCATCCGTCGACGGGGCAGACATGCTGGCAGAGCCCGCACCCGACACAGCGGTTCCAGTCGACCTTCGGAACGCGCCCCGGTCCCCGGTCGATCGCCATGTGCGCTCCGTCGAAGCAGGCGAGATAGCACGCTTCGCACCCGATGCAGAGCGGTTCGTGGATGGTGCTCCGAACGGTGTGGCGGGGAAGAGCGTCATGGTCGGCGAGGTGAGGAAGGGCCTTTCGGTGGATGTCCGTGACCGAACCGAAGTGCATCTCGTCAAGATAGTGGGCCATGCCGCTCGTGAGGTCGTCGATGATCCGGAACCCGCGGTGCATGACCGCCGTGCAGTACTGCACGACGCCGGCGCCGACCGCCATGAACTCCACGGCGTCGCTCCAGGTCGACGCGCCCCCGGTCCCGAGGATCGGGATCTCGACGTGGCGCGCGATCTCGGCGATCGTCCGGAGCGTGATGGGTTTGATCGCGGGGCCCGTGAGCCCGCTGTAGGAGGAGCGTCCCTGAAGCTGCGGATAGGGGACGAACGACCGAATGTCGACGCCCATGAGCGCCTGGATCGAATTCGATGCGGTGAGTGCGTCGGCCCCGCTCCGCTTCACGGCGTTGGCGACGTCGACGATATCGGTCACATGCGGCGTGATCTTGATGGAGACCGGGACGCGGCCGGCCGCCTCCTTCACCCAGCGCGCGGTCGTCTCGGTTGCGCTGATGCTCTGGGCGAGCATCTTTCCCGGGTTCTCGCCGATATTGCCTTGGGGGCAGGAGAAGCTGCATTCGATGAGATCGACCCCCGCCTTCGTGAGGCGGACGACGAGCGATTGCCAGTCCTCTTTTTTGCCGGCCATGATGCTTGCGCCGACGATCTTACCGGGAAATTCCTTCTTGAGCTGCCGAACGTTCGCTTCCACCTTGTCGATGTGGTGCTCGGAGATGAGGTCGATGTTTCCCATCCCGAAGAGCCGCTTCCCTTCGTGCGTGAAGGTCGTCATCATCGGGTATGCGAGGTCGACGCGCGTTCCCTCGACCGAGGTCGTTTTGAGGATCGCTCCCGCCCATCCCGCACGGAACGCCCTGCGGACCATCTCGAGGTTGTCGGTCGACGGGGCCGCGGCGAGGATGAACGGGTTCTCGAACCGGAGCCCGAGGAACTCGTACGAAAGGTCCCGCTGCGGGTAGAGCGGTAGTTCCCCCGGCGTGGTATTGCTCTTGGTTTCATCCATATCTCGGGCCTTCTTTGTCATACGTGTCCCGGGCGCGACGCGCGCCGGGTATCGTGGAGAAATCTCTGCATCGCACGGGCAGCGAGCTTGCCGTGGGCGACCGACTGCACGATCGTCCCCTCGCCGGCTACCGCGTCGCCGCCGGCGAAGACGCCGCGGACCGACGTCTGGAACTCTCCGTTCACGGCAATATACCCCTTCTTCGTCAACTTGAACTCGCGGGCGAGATCCGACCCGATCACCTGTCCGACGGCGATGATGACGCATTCCGCGCGGATCATGAACTCGGATCCCTTCACGTCGACCGGGATCGGGCGTCCGGAAGCATCCTTCTCTGCGGAGAGCTTCGTGTGGCGGCAGAGGAGACCGACGACCGACTCCGTTCCGGCGATCTCCACGGGGACGGTCATGAACCGAATCTCGACGCCCTGGCGCCGAGCCTCTTCAAGTTCGCTCTTCCAGACCTTCATTTCCCGCTCGCCGCGGCGGTAGATGAGCGTGACCGAGGCTGCCCCCAGACGCTTCGCCGTCGACGCCGCATCGAGCGAGACATTCCCACCGCCGACGATGACGACGCGGTCCGGCACGGCGGCCGTTCCACGCTTCGCCGATTCCAGGAAGGGGAGGACCGGCAGGACCCCCTGGAGGTGCTCGCCTTTCAGCCCGAGCGTCCGGTCGAGCCCGAGCCCGATGCTGACATAGACCGCGTCGAATTCCTTCCGGAGACTGGAGAGCCGCGCGGGCGTGACAGTCTCTCGCCGTACGGTGTACGCGTCGGCGAGGAACCGCAGGTCGTCTCCGAGTTCGCTCTCGGTGAGCCGGAACGAAGGGATGGTCGCTCGGGGAACGCCCCCGGGTTCCTTGGCGTCGAAGAGCGTCACTGAGATGCCGAGCTTCGACAGTTCGAAGGCGCATCCGAGTCCGGCGGGTCCTCCGCCGATGACCGCGGCCGTATGGGTCGCCGGAGGAGGCGTACGGCGCGCGCTGAAGCCCGAGCGCGCTTCCGACCGCGTGGCGAAATAGTGGAGCTCGCGTATCAGGATCGGGGCGTCCAGCTTCATGCGCGTGCAGGCGGTCTGACAGAAGACCTCCTCGGGGCAGATCTTGCCGCAGACGTTTGCGAGCGCGTTCGAGGTCTTGACGACCTCCGCCGCCCCGCGAACGTTGCCGGACCGGATCATGGCGATGTAGGTGGGGATATCGATATGGGCCGGACAAGCGTCGCGGCACGGGGCGTCGGAACAGTAGAGACACCGTTGGGCTTCCGCGTTGGCCTGCTGCTGAGTCATTTCCATGGAAGTGCGAGGCTATGGTTTGACATGTTTGATCGCTTCGATGATCTGTACGTAGCCCGTGCAGCGGCAGAGGTTGCCCGAGATCGCTGTGCGGATCGACGCTTCGTCCGGGTGCGCATCCTCGGCGAGAAGCGCCCGCGCGCTCATGAGCATGCCGGGCGTGCAGAATCCGCAGTGGACCGCGTCGTGGTCCATGAACGCGTCCTGGAGCGGGTCGGTGGCGTTCGCCCGCATGAGCCCTTCCACTGTGCTGACGTTTCGGCCGTCGATCTGGGGGGCAAGCACGAGGCAGGAGTTTACCGGTTCCCCGTCGAGCAGCACCGTGCAAGCGCCGCACTCGCCGATCTCGCATCCGCACTTCGTCCCCGTGAGGCCGAGTCCTTCGCGGAGGAGTTCGAGGAGCGTCTGGTGCGGCGCGATCTCCAGCGTATGGACCGTTCCGTTTACCGTCGTGGTGATCGGGATCTTCGTCATTTGCCGTCCTCCGGAAGCGCCGGCGCGGCGCACTGTTCGAGCGCTCTGCGCACCAGGACGGCGATCACCGGTTCCTTGTACTCGGTCGACCAGCGCCGGCCCGTCTGAAGGATCATCTCCTTCGAAACGCATGCCCCCGCTGCGGCGAACAGGCGGGCGGAGGGGCGTTCTCCGAGAAGAAGCGCTTCCGCGGCCGTCACTCTCTGCCATGTCGGGAAGGCGGCGCCCGGAACGATGCGCGCTTCCGCGATGCGCGAGTCCCGCCCGATGCGCAAGATCGCCGCGACGCTCAGGCGTGAGATGGAGAGCGCGTTCCTGCGGCCAAGTTTGATGAACGCGCTTCGGGCGTCTGCGGTCAGTCCGGGGAACCGGATTTCGGTCAGGAGTTCGTCCGGGGCGGCGATCGTCTGGTACGGCCGGAGGAAGAGGCTCGAGAGCGGCATCTCTCGCGTGCCGGCCGCGGACCGGAGTGTGACGGTCGCGCCGAGGGCGATGAGCGGGGGGACCGTGTCCGCGCACGTGGCGGCGTTCATGATGTTCCCGCCGATCGTGCCGCGGTTCCGTATCTGTGGGGAACCGATCGCCGCCGACGCCGACGCGAGAAGGGGGGCGGCGATGCGGAGGAGTTCCGAGTGCTGGAGCCGGGCGTGCGTCATGAGGGGCCGGATGACGACCGATCGGTCCGAAGTGATCATGCCGCCGAGCTCTGATACCCTGGAGATATCCACGACGACGCGCTTCCGCATCTTGTTCGGCCTGCGCATTTCGACAAGGAGGTCGGTTCCGCCGGCAAGGATGGTCGCGTCCGTGCCGGCGCGGGCGAGGAGTGCGGTGGTCTCCTCGAGCGACCGGGGCGCTATGTATTCAAAGGGCTTCACAAGCCGGCCGGTCGGATCTTGCACGATTCGTCGGAGGTTTTGTGCTGCGAGCCGCGCTCGCCCGTCCGCGACAGCGCGTGGCCGAGGAGGACCCGCTCGAGCGTCGCCGGGAGTTCGGTGATCCGTCTTCCCGTGGCGTTCGCGATGGCGTTGATGATCGCCGGTGCGGCGAGTTCGTTCGCCGGTTCGCCGATCGACTTGGCGCCGAAGGGACCGGCGGGGTCGGGATGCTCGATGACGACAGGCCTGATCGGCGGAACGTCCAGCGAAGTCGGAATGAGGTACTCGTCGAAGTTCAGCTGCTTCGGTATCCCCTCCTCGAAGTCGAACGATTCGAGGAGCCCGTAGCCCAGTCCCATCGCCACGCCGCCGTAAAACTGGCCGAGCACGGCGGAGCGGTTGATCGCGCGGCCGACATCGTGGACGGCGACGAACCGGAGCACGTCGACCTTGCCCGTTTCGATGTCGACCTCCACTTCGGCGATATTCGCCCCGTAGACATACGTAAAATACGCCTCGCCCTGTCCCCGCTCCTCGTCCCACGAGGTCTTCGGCGACTGAAACCATCCGAACCCGTACATCGGCAAGCCGCGCCGGAAGCACTCGGCGGCGACCTCGGCGAACGTGGCGAGGTGCGTCCCGTCGCTCATCCGCACGAGGTGCTCGTCCCGAAAGTCGAGGGCGCCGGTCGCTTCACCGGTCATATGCGATCCGACCTTGAGCATCGTCGAGCGGACGATCTCCGCCCCGCGTTTCGCCGCGGAGCCGCCCATGATGGTGCCGCGCGACGCGACCGTCGGTCCCGAGTCGGGGACGCGGCTCGTGTTGGTGTTCAAGAATTGAATCCGTCCCATGCCGATGCCGAGGACCTCCGCGGCGATCTGCGACATCTGCGTCTGCGCCCCTTGACCCATGTCGGTGATACCGGAGGAGACGATGACGCTGCCGTCGGTCTGGACGGAAACGATCGTTCCGGCGGCGTCGGTGCCCTCGGCGCCGAGCGAGACGCCGCGGTAGCTGCACGCGAGTCCGATGCCGCGGCGCTTTGCACCGGACGTCTGGCCCCGGAACGACTTCCAATGGGCGCTGAACTGCGCCGCGTCGGCGGCCGTCGTGAGGACCTCGCTGAGGCTCACATGATGGTCGAGCGTCTGGCCCGTGGCCGTCTCCGCGCCCGTCTCAAAACAGTTCTGAAGGCGGAGTTCGAGGGGATCCTTGCCGACGGCCTCGGCGAGCATGTCCATCATCGATTCGATGGCGAAATTGACCTGCGGAGATCCGAACCCCCGCATCGCGCCGGTATAGGTGTTGTTCGTGTAGACGGCGTACACGTCTGTCTTGACGTTGCCGCACCGGTAGGGGCCCGTCGCCTGGACGACCGACCGCCACGTGACGAACGGGCTCATCGAGGCGTACGCTCCGCCGTCGGCGATGCACGTGATCTCCATCGCGGTGATCGAGCCGTCGTTCTTCGCGCCCCACTTGTAGGAAAGGACGTACGGATGGCGCTTGTAGCTCTCCCGCATCGATGCCTCGCGTGTATTCACCATTTTCACCGGCCGGCCGGTCCGCAGCGACAGGAGCGCGGCGCGGCAGCAGAGTGCGGTCATGACCTCGTCCTTGCCGCCGAACGACCCGCCAAGCGTCGCCTGGACGATCTGGACCTTGTTGAGGTCGAGGTTCAGCGCGGCGGCGACCGAGCGCCGGCTGGAAAAGAGGTTCTGGACCGATCCGGTGATCCGGATGCCGCCCTGTTCCGCCGGCTCGGCGAGGGCCGCTTCCGGTTCGAGCGCGGAGTGCTCGATGAACTGCGTCTTGAACTTCTTCTCGATGACAATCTCGGCTTCGGCAAAGCCGTTCTCTATGTCCCCTTTGCGCACTTTGTGGTGGACGAAGATGTTGCTGTCGCCGTGGATCTTGACGGACCCTTCAAGGAGCGCTTCTTCCGGGTCGGTGAGGACCGGCAGGGGGGCGTACTCGACGCGGATGAGCGCGAGGGCTGCTTCCGCGGCCTCTCTCGTCGCGGCCGCGACGAGCGCGACGCCGTCGCCGTAGTACCGGACGATGTCACAAGCGAGGACCGGCTGGTTCTTGATGACGATGCCGAAGGCGTTCTCTCCGGGAATGTCCTTCGCGGTGAGGACGGCGAACACGCCGTCAAGGCGTTCCGCCTCGCGCGTGTCGATGTGAGTGATCGTTGCGTGGGGATGTTCCGCGTAAAGCGTCGCGCCGTAGAGCTGGTGAGGAAGGCTGTAATCGGCGGCAAACTTCGCCTTTCCCGTCACTTTTCCGAAGGCGTCGACGCGCCGCTCGCCCCGGCCGATGATATGCGTCCGCTGTGTCGTCATCGGTCGATCGTTCCCATCTTCTTCCAGAGACGTTCGGCGGCCTTCCTCGCAAGACGGGCGATGAGTTCCTCGTCGACGGTCAGGAGCTCCCGGTCGCGCATGATCCAGCGGCCGCCGACGAGGACGCCGGTTGCCATGCGTGCGTGCATGCCGAAGAGAAAATGCCCGAGGACGTTCTCCGCGGACAGGGGAGTCGGTGGGTCGTACTCTAGGATCGTGAAGTCCGCCTGGCTCCCGACTCGGAAGCTGCCGAAGTCGGCGCCGAAGATGGATCTTGCAAGCGAGTGCCCCGCGGAGAGCATCTCCGGAAGCCTTCCGAACGGCACCGGATGGGACGATTCCCGGCTGCGGAGATAGCCGATCTTCGATTCTTCGAACATGTCTGCAGGAAACCCGTCCGTGCCGAGGGCGCTCTGCGGCCCGAAGAGGTGGACCGGGGCGTGCCCGACCGCGTTGTTCATGTTCGAGCGCGGGTTGTGGACGAGCCAGGCGCCGGAGGAGCGGACTCGCGCGCATTCCGCGCCCGAAAGATGCACCCCGTGCGCGAGGATGGCGTTCGGCGCGAGCAGGCCGAACCGTTCGAGGCGCCGGATGATCCCGCCGCGCAGGCCCCGGGCGTCGCTCGCATCCTCGGCGGCATGGATGTGGAGGCCGCTGCCGAGGACATGCGTCAGTTCGGCAAGCCGCTCCATCGTCGCGTCGGACAGCGTGAACGACGCGTGTGCGCCGATCATGCCGCGGAAGCGCGGATCGTGACGCGTCTGCGCGGCGAAGTGCTCGTTCTCCCGGAGGCCGGCGTCGCGCCGCTGCACACCGCCCCTGTCGGTCGTCTCGTAGCAGAGGACGCCCCGGATCCCGACCTCGTTCATGGCCCGCCGGATGATGTCGAGCGATCCGGGAATGGCGTTTGGCGACGCGTGGTGGTCGATGAGCGTCGTCGTGCCGAGCCGGACGGCCTCGGCGGCCCCGGCGAGTGCGCTTGCGTAGATCGTCTCTTCCTCAAGCGCGCGGTCGAGCTTCCACCAAACGTTCCGTAAGATCTCCTGGAAGCCGCGCGGGGCCGTGCGTGGGGGCGGCATGCCTCGCGAGAGGCTGGAGTAGAGGTGCGTGTGGGCGCAGACGTGCCCGGGCATGAGAATGTTCCCGCGCAGGTCGTGGACCTCTTCGCCGCGGTGCGGGCGCAAGGTCTTCCCCTTCTCGGCGACGATGCCCTGTTCTATCCGGAGGTCCGTGGTGCCGACGGCGGGAGGAGAAAGCGTGACAGCGATGGCGTTCTTGAGGAGCATTATGGAGCGGCGCTCCGTTTCTTCTCCGCGTGGGCCAGGACGACGGCGAGCGCTTCGATGTTTGGCTCGATGACATGCTCGGTCCCGGCCGCCTGGCGCGCCGATTGGATATCCTTCAGGCCGTTGCCGGTGACGACGACAAGGACGGACTCGTTCGATTTGATGATGTTCTCGTTCACCGCCTTGTGGACGCCTGCGACGGCGGCCACGCCGGCCGGTTCGCCAAAGACCCCGCCGAGCCGAGCGGTGACGCGCATCGCCTCCAGGATCTCCCCGTCCGAGACGGCCGTCATCTGCCCGTGGGAAGCCTTCACCTGGGCGATGGCGCGACGCCAATTGCGCGGCGTGCCGACGGCGATGCTGTCGGCGATCGTGTCGGTCGGCGTCGGAACCAGATCGTTCCCCGTCAAAAATGAGGTGAGAATGGGTTTGGCGCCTTCGGCCTGCACACCGAGGAGACGCGGGATCCGGTCGATGAGCCCCAGTTCTTTCATTTCTTGGAGGCCTTTGCCGATCCCACCGATGGTGCAGCCGTCTCCGACGGAAACGGCGACCCAGTCTGGGATGTGCGCGCGGCACTGTTCAGCGATCTCGAGTCCCGCGGTCTTCTTCCCTTCGACGAGGAAAGGGTTCGTGCCGCTGTTCCTGTTGTACCATCCGAAGGCGTCGCACGCCTCCTTGCAGAGATCGAACGCCTGTTCGTAGGTGCCGCGGATCTTCAGGACCGTCGCCCCGAAGATGAGCAATTGCGTTATTTTCGGCTGCGGGGCCCGTTCGGGGACGAAGATGAAGCTCTTGAGCCCCACCGCGGCCGAGAGGCCGGCCAGGGAGGATGCGGCATTTCCTGTGGAGGCGCAGGCGATCGCGTCGAATCCGTACTCCAAGGCCTTCAAGACGCCTATCGCGCTCGCCCGGTCCTTGAACGAGTTTGTCGGGTTGCGGCCGTCGTCCTTCAGATAGACTTTCCGGAGCCCGAACGCGTGCGCGAGCCGGTGGACGTCGTACACCGGCGTCCAGCCGATCTGGAGATGGGGAAGATGATGGTCCGGCGAGACCGGGAGGAGCTCGCGGTAGCGCCAGAGGTCATACGGGCGCTCGTGAAGGTTCTCGAGCAGAGGCCCTCGTGCGGCCGCGTAGTCATAACGGACGTCGAGGATGCCTTGGTCGCCGCAGCGCGGGCAGGTGAAGAGAGAGTCATATCCGTAGGAGGTGCCGCAGAGAAGGCAACGAAGACCGGTGACGAAGGGAGAAACACGAAAAAGCGGGGCACTCATGGTGCACGTTCCTCCCGCCGGACACTTCGCGCTACATCTTTCATATCATCGTCCAGTATCCGAAGAGGAAAAGTACTGAGCATTGAAAATCACACCATAATATATCGATTTGAATTCCGCGCGGCAAGAATTGTCGCACGGAGAGTGATGCGCGTCGCTCTTACGCGGCGCAAATGAAGAGCGATCAGTCCGATTTTCTCCGAAGGCGATTATCACACGGAATCGACACGTCGGACAGCGATACCCGACAGAAACGTCCTCGGAGAGATCAACTGCGGGTGCCCTGAGAAATATAAATATTTCCTGTGACCTGTCGGCTTGCGCCCTCCGGCGAATTTCTCAAAATGTCTGTACCGGGAAATGGGCCCAATGAGTATGAATTCGGAGACGGAGAGCACTCGGGCCGCTCTCTCGGGATTGTACGTCAGGAGCGTCTTTCGTATATTTCCTCCGGATCCAGACCGCCCAACCATCAACGCGCAACGCAGGAACCCCTGTGAGAGAGACCATGAGATCATCCAGGAAGGAATCGGATTTGCTCGAGAGAGCAAAGCAGGGCGACGAACGCGCCTTCACCGCGCTTGTCCGCGAGTACGAAGATATGGTCTACAACTTTTCATTCAAGGTGTGCCGCGACCGGAACGACGCAGCCGAGACGCTGCAGGATACGTTCGTGAACGTCTACCGCAAGCTCGGTCAGTTTGACGGTACATCGAAGTTCAGCACATGGCTCTACAGCATCGTCGCCAATAACTGCCTCATGAAGCGGCGGCGGCAGAAGCTCGAAAAGGCCTCCGTGAGCATCGATGAGCCGAAGATGCCCGGCCGTGGCGAACATGACGCCGACCTCCATGAAATGTCCCTCCTCGCCCCCTGGCAGAAGAGCCCGCTCGACGAGACCATGACGAAGGAGCTCCGGACGCTTCTCGATGCGGCGATACAGAAGCTCCCCGTCGATCACCGGCTCGTCTTCATCCTCCGGGATCTCGAAGGCCAGAGTGCGGAAGAGACAGCGAAGATCATGAAGCTCTCCGTCCCGGCCGTCAAATCGCGCCTCCGTCGAGCCCGCGTGTTCCTCCGTGAACAACTCAATGGCTACATGACGTCATGAAGAAGAAGCCCGTCACGCACAAGACGATCTTCCGCCATATCTGCGAGAATCTCGACCAGGACATGAACTCCCCCGCCTGCCGGGAGATCCGGCGCCACGTCAACGGGTGCCCCGAATGCATCGATTACCTCAACAGCCTGAAGACGACGGTGGCGCTCTACCGCCGTTATCCCGCCCCGGCTCTCTCCGATTCCGCACGAAAAAGACTTCGCACGGCCCTCCGTTCGACCCTCTAGCCCAGCCTTTGTGTCCGTCGGCGCAGGTTGAATCTTTTTGATGATCCCTGCATCTTATCGTATGTAGGTGTGAAATCCATCAAATCAGAGGTTCTGATGAAAAAGAACATGGTTGTGGCAGACAGGCTTCTCAGGATCGCGGCCGCAGGCGTGATGATCGGACTTGTCCTGACGAACACGGTGACCGGGATTATCGCACTCCTCATGGTCGTCATGGCGATCGTCTTTCTTGCGACGAGCTCTTTCGGGTATTGTCCGATGTATACGCTCTTCGGGAAGAAGAAGGAGGGGTAGGATGAAGGAGCACCGCAGTAGTGATACGATGACGGATGGAAAGATCGTGACCGGCACAGATGCCAATTTTAAGCAGGAAGTGCTCGATGCCGATCGTCCCGTGCTCGTCGATTTCTGGGCGCCCTGGTGCGGGCCGTGCCGGCTCGTCGGACCAGTTGTCGAAGAGCTGGCGGCGGAGTACGCCGGACGGCTCAAGGTCGTCAAGGTGAACACCGACGAAGAGGAGGGGACGGCGTCGTCCCTTGGCATCATGAGCATACCGACGCTGGTGGTCTTCCGCAATGGCAAGCCCGTGGACGGTGTCGTGGGTGCGGTCCCCAAATCCACGCTCCGGAAGCTCGTCGACAAGCATGTCGGCGGGAATTCATTGAACTGACGACAGAACACAAAGGCAGAAACTATGGCGCACAAAACAGCGGTGGTCAAACAGGTCCAAGGAACGACGCTCGTCGCGAAGGCTGATTCGGCGCACTGGGTCGTCATGGACGGCTCCCCCACGTTCGGTGGTAGCAGCGCCGGTTCGAGTCCGAAAGAGCTCCTCCTCATGGCGCTCGGGGGCTGCACGGCGATGGACGTGATCCCGATCCTTCAGAAGAAGCGTGTTCCGATCGAGAGTTTTGAGATCCGCCTCTCGGGCAACGCCCGGGAGGAACACCCGCAGATCTTCACCGACATTCATGTCGAGTACGTTCTCCGCGGCGTCGGCATCGACCCTGCCGACGTCGAGCGCGCGATCGATCTTTCGACCACGAAATACTGTTCCGTTTCGGCGATGCTCAAGGGCGGCGTCGCGATCACCCACTCCTGCAGGATCAACGAAGTGGAGCACTCTGCTCCCGGCGCGCTCGTTATGGAGTGAGTCCCCAGATTGGATTCTTTCACCGATATTCGTTATAGTTTGGCACACCGATCGAAAGGATGAACACACGATGCCGGTCTACGAGTACAGGTGCGTCCCCTGCGGGACGACGTACGATATCTTCCACCGGGGGCGCGAGGTGACCGCCGACGTCGTCTGCCCGTCATGCGCGTCGACGCACTACAAGAAGCTCATGTCCGCCGCGGCCGTGGCCTCGAAGCAGTCCTCGCCGTCGGGCCCGGCATGCGATGCGGGACCGTGCGACGACGGCGGGTGCTGCGGCGGCTCATGCGGCATGAACTGACTCGAGGCGGCCGATGATGACGAACATCTGGATCCTCCTCATCTCTGCGGTCATCGTGGGGTTCTGGCTGCGCGGCCGATTCCTCGCACGCGGGATCCCCCAGTACAGCGCGGCTGTTGTGGCGCAGAAACGCAAGGCGCACGAGGCGCTCGTCCTTCTCGACGTCAGAAGCTCAGCGGAGCGCTTGGCGCGTTCCATCACCGATTCGATGCACATCCCTCTCCCGGAACTCTCGGACAGGCTCCCGGAACTGGAACGGTACCGCGACCGGGAGATCGTCTGCTACTGCGCAAGCGGGGCACGCAGCGCGAGTGCGGCGCATCTTTTGAAGACCAAGGGGTTCAAAGCGGCCAATCTCACAGGCGGGATCGCGGCGTGGAGGGAAGAGTGAAAATCGGGACCTGGCTCTGGCGGTCCGGTTTCGCTCTTATCGGGGGAACGGCAGGGTTCGCGTACTACTATTATATCGGCTGTCAGACGGGCACATGTCCGATCACGGGCAATCCCTGGATCAGCACGGTCTACGGAGGAGTATTGGCGCTCCTCATCCTTCCTCTTCTTCGACGAAAGCAGCCTCGGTAACGGAACTTCATGCGGAATCTTTTATCCCGACGCGGCTCACAGCGAGCCGCGTCGGGGTTTTTTATGGAACGGCGGGCTACGTGTGGAGGATCTGTTGGAGCGCGGCCGTGACGGTCGGATACCGAAACGTAAATCCCGCGTCGGTGAGCTTCTTCGGCACGACGCGCTGCCCGGTGAGGATCATGCCCGCCATCTCTCCCAGGGCCGCGCGGAGGACCAAGGCCGGCACCGGCGCCCACGACGGCCGTCCCATGACCGAGCCGAGCTTCCTGCAAAAATCCCCCATGGTCACCGCTTCCGGCGCAGCGAGATTCACCGGTCCGCTCATTCCCGGGGTGTTCAGGAGAAAGAGGATCGCGCCCACGACGTCCTCCCGGTGGATCCAGGGGAACCACTGCCTGCCGTTCCCGATCGGACCTCCGACAAAGAGCCTAAAGGGGAAAAGCATGCGTTCGAGCGCGCCACCCTCGGACGCCAGGACGACGCCGAGCCGTACCGTGATGACGCGGACGCCGGAGGCGGTCGCCCGGAACGCCTCCTCCTCCCACATCCGGCAGATATCCGCAAGATACCCGCTCCCGGCCGGAAACGATTCCGGAACGTCGCCTGACGGCACGCTCCCGTAGTAACCGACAGCCGACGCATTGATGAGCAGGGGGGGCTTCTTCACCGCTTTCCCCATCGCCGTGACGATCGCCGCGGTCGATTCCGTTCGGCTCTTCAAGATGCGTTCCTTTTGGAGAGCCGACCAGCGCTTTCCCGCGATGAGTTCCCCCGTGAGGTTGATGACCGCGTCGGCCTCGGCGAGCCTCTCGCTCCATGGCCCGACCGTCCGGGCGTCCCACTCCTCGATGCGCAGTCCGGGCGCGCGTTCGACGGCCCGGGAGGGGTTTCGCGTCAGGAGTGTGACCGTGTGCCCATCACGAAGCAGACGTTCGATGAGGGCGTTTCCGATGAATCCCGATCCGCCTGCGACAACGATGTTCATGGTTGTAGTCCCTTCTTTTGTTCGAAGATCCCTTCGATGACGTAACTGCGCTCCCGGAAAATGTGGTCGAGCTGCCGTTCGACAAAGAGCGCCCGCGCGATGCTGCCGAGGAGCCCGTACGGCATCGCGTATTGGACCTCGTCGGTGATGAGCGTGCCGTCCGGCGTCGCCGTGAACGTGTGGGTGTGGCGCCAGTAGGCGTACGGGCCCTTCTGCTGGAGGTCGATGAACCGGTTCGGCGGTTCATAGAGAGTGATGAGCGTGGTCCACCGCACGGGAACGGCGAGGATCCTGATGGAATAGTCGATGACCGCCCCTTCCTTCATGTCGATGGGGGTCGGCGTCAGGATCCGGAACCCGAGCGCCTTTGGCGTGAGCCTCTCGAGGTTCTCCGGGCGGGAGAAGAATGCGAAGACCTCTTCGAGGGATCTGCGGACGAGCTGCCGCTGTGTGAATGTGTGGATGTTCATCGGATCGCGCCCGTCAAAGCTTCGCTCATGGGGGTCGTCGTCGAGGGGAAGACCTGTGCGAGTTCCCCGCCGGGGGTGACGAGGTACTTGTAGAAGTTCCATTTCGGCGCCTTGTCGTTCCAGCCGTTGAGCGAGTCGTCGGTGAGCCAGCGAAAGACGTCGGACCGTGCGGGCGATACGACGGACACCTTTTGCGACAACGGGAACGTCACGCCGTACCGGACCTTGCAGAAGGTCTTGATCTCGTCGTTCGTTCCCGGTTCCTGTCCCATGAAATCGTTCGCGGGAAAGCCGATGACGACGAGCTTCTCCTTGTACTTCTCGGAGAGTTGTTCGAGCTCCTCGTACTGCGGCGTGAACCCGCACTGCGAAGCGACGTTCACCAGGAGCATGTACTTCCCTTTGTACGACGCGAGCGAAACGGCCTGTCCCTCGATGGAAGTGAACGAGTAGTCGTAGATGGATGTCCTCTTGGATGATTCCGCCGGCTTCCGTGTTCCTCCGAAGTACCAAAAGACGCCGAGGCCGCCCGCGATCACAACAATGGCAAGACCGAAGACCTTCAAGAACATCGTAATCCCGTAGTTGCACTCATTGAGCTCCGCTGCAATAACATCATTCATATCTCCATTTTCGAGTCCGTGACCCTCCCGCCGCCGACCTGAATGACCGTCTCAGCGCGATCGCGCCCCGGAGACGACGTTCGCGTACAATTCCAGAGTCCGCGCCCGCTCGCGGGCGTGATCCACGATCGGCGTGGGATACTCCCTGCCGATGCGGCAGCCGGCTTCCGCCTGGACCGACGGCGGCATCGTCCACGGCTCGTGGATGTACTTCGCGGGGACGCGCGCGAGTTCCGGGACATAGCGCCGGAGATAGGCCCCTTCCGGGTCGCATTTCTTCGACTGAAGCGTGGGATTGAAGATGCGGAACCACGGCTGCGCGTCGTTGCCGGTCCCGGCGGACCACTGCCATCCGCCGTTATTGAGCGCGACGTCGCCGTCGGCGAGCATTCGCATAAAGTACCCTTCGCCGACGCGCCAGTCGACATGGAGATCCTTCGTCAGAAAGCTGGCGACGATCATCCTGCATCGGTTGTGCATCCATCCTTCGGTATTGAGCTGCCGCATCGCCGCGTCGACGATGGGGTATCCCGTCGACCCGTTCTGCCATGCCTCGGCGTACGAGCGGTCGGTGGGCCAATCGAGCCGGTCGAACGCCGGCTTGAACGCGCCTTCGGCGACATGCGGAAAGTTCGCGAGGATTTGATGGTAGAATTCGCGCCAGATGAGCTCGTCAAGGAACGCTTCGGGCCCCTGCCGGGCGAGCCCGCGCGCTTGGGCGGACGCTTCCGCGAGCGCATGATATGCGGTCCTGATGCCGAGAGATCCGCTGGCAAGATGGTGCGAGAGCCGCGACGTTCCGTCGTTGCCCGGACGATCCCGCTCTTCATGATATCCGTCCACGCCGTTACGCAGGAACCGCTTTAGGGCCCGTACTCCCTCGCGTTCGCCGCCAACGGGCCTCACTTGCTCTCTGAAGATCCCCGCCGGGACGGAGACGGCCGGCATCTCGCCCGGCGTGATGTCGGGGACGCGCACGTGCGTGATGAAGGGGAGAGGCGGGGGAATCTCCTCCTGCCGCGATGTCCATGCGTTCTTATATGCGGTGAAGACGGTGAAGGGTTCTGAGCGGCTCTTGCTCAGTATCTCGCGCTCGTCGAAGAGCGTCCGGTCCTTGAATTCCTTCCAGAGCTTTCCCGCGGCTTCCACGGAGGAACGGATCTGCTGATCGCGACAGCGCAGCTCCGGCTGGGACTCGTTCGTGCAGTAGACGCCGGCGGCTCCCGTCTCCCGCAGCATCGCGTGTATCACCGCCTCCGGCTCGCCCGTGCGGAGGAAGAGCCTCCCGCCGAGCGAGTGTAAGGCGGCCTTGAGCTCTTCCAGTCCGTCGAGAATGACGAGCTGCCGCGGGCGAGACGCTGTTCGGAACGCCCCGTCAATGATGTAGAGAGGCGCCACCGTGCGGGCGTCCTCGAGCGCGGACCAGAGCGCGAGATGGTCCTGGACCCTGAGCTCGCGCCGGATCCAGACAATGAGTGTGTCGGCGTTTCGAATGTTCAGTTTCACGCGGTGCAAGGAGGAAGAAACGTTCCCGAAAAGAATGTCAGACAACCTTGCTTCACTCTAGTGTATCGCGTTGTCCGATCCGAACAGCGTTTCGAGGGCGACCGGATCGGCCCCTGCCGTCCCCTCGACATCAGGCGGGATATTGTGGCGGATCGGCTTCAAATGGCGAAGGTAGACGAGGACAGCATGCCGGTCCTCCTCCGTCCAATTTGAATAGACGGCCCACGGCATATCCCGGTGATACGCGATCCGCCCCTCCGGCAAAAGTCCGCTTCTGAGGACGCGGTTCACCTGTTCGTCCGTCCGGCGAGCGAGACCCGTCTCCTTGTCCGGAGTGAGGTTGCGTGAGGTGAAGGTTCCGTAGCCCTTGAACACCCCCTTGCCCCCTCCGGCGAGATACTCGTCGTATTTCGGCCCCTGATCACCCAGCGGCGTGTGGCATCCCGAGCAGTCATGCACGATGAGGATGTACTTTCCCCGTTCCGCGAGCATCCGTTCGGCATCGTCCGTGATGTCGCTTGTGGACGGGGCCGCGGCGATGAGCGGCTTGCTGAACTCCGCAGGCGGGACGAGCGAGAAGGGCGGGATGAACCAGAGAAACCCAATGAACCCCATGACGGCGAGGAGCCCTACGACGATCGCGGCCCATTTCAGGAACTTCTTCATGGCTGCACCTCCTTCTGGGCGGCGACGCCCGCATTGCCGGCGTACGCTTTGATCGGGATGTCCTCTTTGAGGATGAGCACGCGGAACTTGCCCCAGAGATAGGTGAACACGCCCGGCGTTGCGGGTTCGGGGATCGCATTATGGACCGGCGGTATGGTCCTGAGATAGGCGACGATCGCGCTGAGGTCGTCGGCCGTGAGATGCGCCAGCGCGGGCCATGGCATCGGATAGGGGATCATCCGGCTGCCGTCCCGGCGCACGCCGGTCGTCAAGAAGGCCTTGAGTTGGTCGTCCGTCCAGTTGCCGAGTCCCGTCTCCTTGTCGGAGGTGAGGTTGTACGACACGACGTTCGCGAACGGAAAGAGATCCCATCGCTGCCCGCCGGCGAACTTCAGCTCTTCCATCATCGTCCCATCCTGCCGCATCGGCGTGTGGCATGCCGCACAGCCGATAGAGCTCGCGAGGTACCTGCCCCGTTCGACCGGGTTCGATTTCGCCGCCTTGTCGAGCGAGGCGTAGAAGGCGGTGAGCTCTTCGGCGGTCATCGACCACGCCGGTTTTCGGGCGAGCGACGTGACGTAGTTCGCGAGGTCGCGCATCTCCCGATCTGAAGCGGAGCCTGCGAATGAAGGCATGGGCGTTCCGTCGATGCCGGTCATGAACCGGAGGTAGATGTCCTCGGGCGCCCGGCCGCCCCGGAACGTCCAGGGTTCCGCAAGGTTCGTCGCCGCGATCTTATACCCCCAGTCATCCACAAAATCGGCCGCGATGGCGTCGTTGCACCGGCCGTCGTTCCCGTGGCAGCTCGCGCACTCGAGCTTCTTATAGACCTTTTCTCCGGCCGCGATGCTCGCCGGAGAGAGAGGGACCGTCGGTCCGGTCTTGATCGGTTTCGGCGTCTCGCGCGAGAACCGGGGCGAGAAGGTCTTGACGTACGAGGCGAGCGCGAGGAGGGAATCCTTCCCGACGAACGCGCCCCAGTCGGGCATCGAGGTGCCGTGGAGGCCGTTCCCGATCGATCGGACAATGTCCTCGTCGGTCGGAATGCCCCCCGATTCGGTGGACCGAAACTTGAACGTTCCCGACGTGAAATCCCTCGGCCGGGGCGTCAGAAACGTCGAGGCGGGGCCGTTTCCCTTGCCCTCCTTGCCGTGGCACTGCACGCACCGCGCTTCGTAAAGCGTGCGTCCGAGCGACACCTCCCCCGCGAGCGATGACGCCGTTCCGGCGAGGACCACGCAGAGCAATACGACTGCAACATGGAACTGCTTCATGGAACATCCTTTCGTAGTGTGGAGCAATCTCTGTCCTTGGACGGGGGGAGAACGGTTGCCTCCGGCGAAGAGAAGGCCGTGTCGGAAATCAAAAAGCAGCGCGGGGCCTCTACGCCCCGCGCTGCTTTGCGCGCTAGCTTACGGGAAGATGCCGAGTTCCAGGTACGACTTCGCGATCTTGTCGATGGCGTTGATGAACGCCGCCGTGCGAAGCGTGATGCCCTTGTACTGCTTCCGGATCTCCGCGATCTGGTTGTACGCGACGATCATCGTGTCTTCCAGGCCGGAATTCACCAGGTCGATCTCGTCCGCGCCCATCGAGAGCTTTTCCTTCTCGATGTGGCTCAGCGACTTCCCGGTCATCTTCTCGATCGTCGAGATGATCTGGCCGTAGGAGGTCTCCGTGAAGCGCTTCCCCATCCGTCCCATCCGGACGTGCTGAAGGTTCTTGAGCCACTCGAAGTACGATACCGTCACGCCGCCGGCGTTGAGGTACATGTCGGGGATGACCATGATCTTCTTCTTCTGGAGGATATCCTCCGCATCCGAACCGGTCGGGCCGTTCGCCCCTTCGCCGATGATCTTCGCCTTGATCCTGGGAGCGTTCTCGTGCGAGATCTGTTTCTCAAGGGCCGCCGGGACCAGGATGTCGCACTCGAGCTCGAGGGCGTCCATGGTGTTCTTCAGGTTCTTCGCTCCCTTGAAGTTCAGGATTGACTTCGTCTCTTTTCGGTGCTTCATCACGGCTTCGACGTCGAGCCCCTTCGGGTTGTAGATGGCTCCCTCGTATTCAGCGAGGCCGACGATGACGCAGCCCCCCTCCTCGAGGAACTTCGCAGCGTGGTAGCCGACATTGCCGAGGCCTTGGACGACGATCTTCTTGCCGTGGAGTCCGGGCTTGAGGCCGATCGCCTTCATGTCGTCTACTTTCTGGACCGCTTCCCGAATGCCGAAGAAGACGCCCTTGCCCGTCGCTTCCCGGCGGCCACGGATGCCGCCCTGGCTGATCGGCTTTCCGGTGACGCAGGCGGCGGAGTCGATGGCCATCGGGTTGAACGCCGAGTACGTGTCGGCGATCCAGGCCATCTCCCGTTCGCCGGTGCCGTAGTCGGGGGCGGGCACGTCGATGCCGGGTCCGATGAAGTTCTTCTTGATGAGCTCCGCAGCGTACCGGCGCGTGATGCGCTGGAGCTGGTTCGCGTTGTACTTCTTGGGGTTGATCTTGATGCCCCCCTTGGCCCCGCCGAACGGGACGTCGACGACCGCGCACTTGTACGTCATGAGGGCGGCGAGCGCCATCACTTCGTCCTCGTTCACGTCCTCGCTGTAGCGGATCCCGCCCTTGGTGGGGAGCTTGTGCTGGCTGTGTTCCACGCGCCACGCCGAGACGACCTCGACATTGTCTCCGGATTGGACGGGGAACTTGAAATGATAGATGCTGTTGCATTCCTTGATCTGCTGGAGGAGACCCGCCGGATAGGAGAGATGCTTCGCGGCGAGGTCGAAATTTCGGACGACGTCTTCGAAAAAGCTATGTGTACCCTGGTCTTTCATACGTATTCAGGAGGATAGTTGATTTTCGTGGTTTTTGGGACAAATCCTACATCTTTACGCCGTAAATGTAACGATAATAACGGTCAAATTCACGTAAGGGCCGAAGGGGGGGGAGAACCTAGGAGAGCTTCAGAAGGAGGCGGGAAGCAGTTCCTTGCGCTAGGCTTTCGTGAGCGTGAAGAGCGTGATCTCCGAGCGCGCGGCGATCCGCACCGGCGGGCCCCAGTATCCGGTCCCGCGGCTCACGTAGATCCAGGAGTTCTCGTGCCGGTGGAAGCCCGAGATGTAGGGCTGGTCGACGGCGGCGAGGAGGTTCCACGGAAAGAACTGCCCGCCGTGCGTGTGCCCCGAGATCTGGAGGTCGTACCCTTGGGGCATCGCCGCCCGGAGGCTTTTCGGCTGGTGCGCCAGGAGGATGCGCGCGTCGCATTTCGGCGCGCCGGCGAACGCTTTCGCGGGGTCGGAGGTGTGGCTCTTGATGAAGTTCCCGCCGCTGTAGTCGGTGATCCCGGCCATCAGGAGGCTCCCTGCGCCGCGGCGGATGACCCGGTGTTCGTTGAGGAGCACGGTGAAGTCGAGGCGTTTGGCCTCCTCCACCCACTGCTCTGCGCCGGAGTAGTATTCATGATTGCCGGTGATGAAGAACTTCCCCAGGGGCGCCCTCAGGTCCCGCATCGGCGCGACGACATCGCGCAGTCGCTCGACCGATCCGTCGACGAGGTCCCCGGTGAACGCGATGATGTCGGGGGAGAGTTCGTTCGCCTGTGCGACGACTCGGTCCACAAAATCTCTGCCGACGGTGAGCCCCGCGTGGATGTCGGTGATCTGGAGGATGCGCAGGCCCTCGAGGTCCGGGTGGAGGGCACTCAGCGGGACGGAGACATTGACGAGCGACGGACGGCGGCGCGCCTCGAAAAACCCGTACATCGTCAACCCTCCCGCCGCGGCGACGAGGCCCAGGCTCATGGACCGGACAAGGAGCCGGCGGCGTTCCGGGTTGGCGGGCATGAGCGGCCCGAGTTCTTTGTCGAAGAGGCTTGCGGCGAGGGCGGCGATCTTCTGCATCGCGGCGGCGGTGATCCACCCGATGTCCCTCATGAGGACGATCGTGAGGAGGAGCGAGAAGAACCCCATCCCAAGGTATGCGATCCAGTTGAAAACCGTTCCCCCGGGGACCGCGATCCTGTTGATCTGGAGGTAGAACGACGCCGGAATGAGAAGTGCGATCACGCCGAGCGACAACCACGCCCCGAGTTTCCAGGGGGTCTCCAGGTCCGAGGCGCTGATGATGCGCCAGCCGACGTATCCGCATCCGGTGGCGATGATGGCGCAGCTGATGAGGAACCAGAGGAGATAGTTCATAGGCCCCGGAGTGCGATATTCGGAGAAGTTCGCGGCACGAGGATCAGATCCACCCTTCGCGCTTGTACCACTCCACGGTGTTCCGAATGCCCGATTCGAGCGTGAACGACTCGCGGAAGTTGAGATCCCGTTGCGCCTTCGCGATGGAGCAGGTCCACGCGTCCTGGACCATGTCCCGAGCCTTCTCGAAGTTGATGAGGACGGGCTGACGGCTCACGAGCCCGTAGAGTTCGGAGAACGCGGCGATGATGTAGACGCCGAACTCCGGGATGCGCAACCGGAGCGCGCGCTTTCCCATGACCTTCGCCGTCACAGCGCCGATGGTCTTCCAGTCGTAATAGCGCTCGCTCGAGATGAAGTAGGTCTGCCCGACGGCCTTCGGGTGCTCCCCCGCCGCGATGATGCCGTCGACGAGGTCCTTCACATGGATGAGGCTTACCTCCTTGTTGTTGAACCCTACCATCGGCTGGAGGCCCTTCGCCATCGTGTGGAAGAACTCGAAGACGTCTTTGTCCCGAGGGCCGTAGACCGCCGGGGGCCGGGTGATCGTGATCGGGAGTCTGTCCATGAGCCGAAGGCATTCTTTCTCTGCCTCCATCTTCGTAATTCCATACGTGGTAAGGGGATGGAAGGGCGTCGTCTCGTCGACCGGCTTCCCGCCCGTGCTTGGGCCGACGGCCGCCTGCGTGCTCACGTGGACGAACCGCCGGAGCCCGGGGTTCACCCGGAGGACCGCCTCGAGGAGATTCTTCGTGGCGATGTGGTTCCCTCGGTCGTACTCCTCCTTCGTCTTCGCTTTCGTCAGGCCGGCGAGATGGTAGACCATATCGACGCCCTGGACGGCGGCGGTCAGAGCCGGTAGATCAAGGAGATCGCCGTAGACAAATTCGACCGGCAAGTCCTTGATCGAGTGAAGATCGGAAGATTTCCTCACTAGGCAGCGTATCTGATACTTTTTCGCGGCAAGCGCCTCGGCGAGGTGGCTCCCGATGAAGCCGTTGGCGCCAGTGATGAGAATGCGGGTCATGAAAGGGGGTGCGTAGAGAGTGACTGGAGAGCCGCTCGTCGGCCATTAATTGACTTTTAGACGGCAATCAAGTATATTGAAAAAAAAAATTACATTCAACCTGCCGAATCCGCGCGAATTGGTTGAATTCAATCGACGCATCTCTACTTGAACGACCGGGATCCTTCTCCGGCGACATGCGCAACCTTAGGTACTTCATGAGTCATTCCACAGGAACTCCGACGCCAGCACCCGCAGCAGAAGCCGCGAAGGGAGTATCGGACCTTTTCCAGAAATGCTTCGATTTTACGCGGGCTGACGAGGTAAAAGCGGCCGGTTTCTATCCATATTTCCGCGCGATCGAGGCGAATGAAGGTCCTGTCGTGCAGATCGAGGGGAGAAAGATCGTCATGGCCGGGTCGAACAACTACCTCGGTCTCACCGCGCACCCGAAAGTGAAGGAAGCCGCCATCAAGGCGGTCGAAAAATACGGCACTGGATGCTCCGGATCGCGCTACCTCACGGGCACGCTCGATCTCCACAACGAGCTCGAAGTGCGCCTCGCCCGGTACATGGGCAAGGAATCCTGCCTCCTGTTCAGCACCGGCTACCAGACCGCGCAGGGGATCATCCCCACGCTCGTCCAGCGCGGCGAATACCTCGTTACGGACAAGGACAACCACGCGTGCATCGTCGCCGGCTACATGATGGCGAAGGGGATGTTCGCGGACTTCGTCCGGTACAAGCATAACGAGATGACCGACCTCGAACGGGTGATCTCGAAGCTCCCCCGCGGCGCCGGAAAGCTCATCGTCACCGACGGCGTCTTCAGCACGACCGGAGAGATCGTCAACCTCCCCGACCTCGTTGCGATGGCGAAGAAGTACAACGCCCGCATCCTCGTCGACGACGCCCATTCGGTCGGCGTCATCGGCCGAGGCGGACGCGGAACGGCGAGCCATTACGGCCTCGAGGCCGAGGTCGACATGACGATGGGAACCTTCAGCAAGACGTTCGCGTCCTTGGGCGGTTTTGTCGTCGGCGACGAGCGGATCATCAACTATTTGAAGCACCATTCTCCGGCGCTCATCTTCAGCGCGAGCCCGACGCCCGCGTCGGTCGCGGCCGCGCTTGCCGCCCTCGACATCCTCGAGAAGGAGCCCGAACGGATCGACAAGCTCATCCGGAACGCGGACAAGATGCGACAGAGCTTCAAGCGCCTCGGGTTCAAGATCATCGAAGGCCAGACCGCGGTCGTCCCCGTCATCGTCGGCGACGACATGCTGGCGTTCCAGTTCTGGCGCGCGCTGTTCGACGACGGCGTGTTCGTCAATGCGTTCATCAGCCCCGGGGTGCCCCCGGGCATGCAGATGATGCGCACAAGCTACATGTCGGCGCATGAGGATGTCCATCTTGACCGCATTCTGGAAGCCTTTGAGAAGACGGGCAAAAAGCTCGGCATCATCTAGCACTTCTTCCGTGCCAGCCGGACGCCCGCGCCATGCGGGCGTGCGGCTGTGCCCCCTCTGGGCCGTGACCGTTCACCGCTGCATCACTATTCTTCGCTAGCCCATGAGCTCCTTGAGCATACGACCCATCGCTTCCAAGAAGGAAACCGAAGCGTTCATCCGTTTTGCCTGGGAGATCTACCGCGATTCCCCCGCATGGGTGCCGCCGCTCCTCATGGACCGCCGGAAGCTCATGGACCGCAAAGGCAACCCCTTCTACTCCCACTCAGAGGCTGAGTTCTTCCTCGCGCGGCGCGACGAGAAGATCGTCGGGCGCATCGGCGCCATCGTCAACCGCAACCACAACAAGGAACACGCAGACAAGCTCGGGTTCTTCGGGTTCTTCGAGTGCATCGACGACCAGTCGGTGGCCACCGCACTTGTCCAGACGGCGCGCGAGTGGCTCAGGGCACGCGGCATGACCGCCCTGCGCGGCCCCGCTTCCCCGTCGGTGAACGACGAGTACGGGCTCCTCATCGACGGGTTCCAGCATACCCCGGCGGTGCTCATGCCCTACAATCCCCCCTATTACGCGCGGCTCCTCGAAGGGGCCGGCCTGGCGAAGTGCAAGGATCTCTACGCCTACCTCATGCGCGAAGAGAACGTCTTCAGCCCGAAGTTCGCGCGCGTCGCGGAGCTCGTCCGAAAGCGCGAGGACCTCACCGTGCGGCCGATCAACATGAAGGACTTCAAGAACGAGATCAAGCTCATCAAGGGGCTCTATAACAGCGCCTGGCAGCACAATTGGGGCGCCGTGCCGATGACGGACGACGAGTTCAACGCCCTGGCGAAGGACCTCAAGCCGGTCGTCGTGCCCGAGCTCGTCCTCATCGCGGAGCACAAGGGGGTACCGGTCGGCTTCTCCCTGTCGCTCCCCGACCTCAACATCGCCCTGAAGCACAACAAGAAGGGCCGGCTTCTCCCGGGCCTCTTCCACCTGATGACGCGAAAGAAGGAGATCAAGCTCGTCCGGATCATCGTCCTGGGGATCATCCCGGAGAAGATCAAGAGCGGCGCCGGTTCGCTCCTCCTGTATGAGACGGGGAAGCGGGGCATCGAGATGGGGTACCCCTTCGGCGAGGCGAGCTGGGTCCTCGAGGACAACGTGATGATGAACAGGGCTGCCGAGTTCATGAACGGCGAGAAGTACAAGACGTATCGTATCTATGAAGCGAGTCTGTGAACCGATGGAGTAACGCTCTCTCTCTAACCGAAGGAATCGACCAATGCCAGTGAAGCCTGTTGAAAAAATATGGATGAATGGAAAGCTCGTCAATTGGGCCGACGCGCAGATCCATGTGCTCTCCCATGTGGTCCATTACGGATCGAGCTGGTTCGAAGGGATCCGCTGCTACGAGACGAAGAAGGGCCCTGCGATCTTCCGCCTTGACAAACATCTCGAGCGGCTCTATGACTCCGTGCGGATCTACCACGCCGAGATCCCCTACACAAAGCAGCAGCTCGAGGACGCGATCATCGAGACGATCAGGGTGAACAAGATGAAGTCGTGCTACATCCGGCCCATCGTGTACCGCGGCTACGGCGACGTCGGCGTGAACCCCCTGAACAACCCGATCGACGTCGCGATCGCGGTCTGGGAATGGGGCACGTACCTCGGGAAGGAAGCCTTGACCGAAGGCATCGACGTCTGCGTCTCCTCCTGGACGCGTCCCGCGCCGAACACGTTCCCCACGATCGCGAAGGCCGGAGGGAACTATCTCAACGCGCAGCTCATCAAGATCGAGGCGATCAAGGCCGGCTTCACCGAAGGTATCGCCTTGGACGTCCGAGGCTACGTGAGCGAGGGAAGCGGCGAGAACATCTTTATGGTGAAGAACAAGGACGTCTACACGCCGCCGTTCACCTCGAGCATCCTCGCCGGAGTGACGCGGTCCTCGGCCATGCATCTCTTGAAAGAGATGGGCTACCGCGTTCAGGAGGTCACCGTCGCCCGGGAGATGCTCTCGATCGCCGACGAGCTCTTCTTCACAGGCACGGCCGCCGAGATCACCCCGATCCGCTCCGTCGACCGACTCACGGTCGGCACGACGATCCCCGGACCGATCACGAAAGAGGTCCAGCGCCGGTTCTTCGACGTCGTCCATAACGGGAACGACCCGCATGGATGGCTGAAGTTCATCTAGCAGCGAAGACTCGAGACATACGCGCGCCCGGAACGGGGCCGTCCCCTCGCCAGGGGACGGCCTCCGGAGGCGCGGATCCAGGCCCCCAAGAAAGGGAACACCGCCATGGCACACCACGCGCCCCCGCACGCCCCCGTCTACAAACGCATCCTCGTGCCCATCGATTTTTCCGACTCCTCGAAGAAGGCGCTTCTGTCGTCCATCACCCTCGCCAAGACCTTTCAGGCGGAACTCATCCTCCTCTATGTCGTGGAGAGCGCGGTCTATCCGGCGGATTTCGGGTTCGGCCAGGTGGCGGTCCCCGCGATCGAAAGAGAGATGACGGAGCGGGGGGAGGCGGAACTGGCGAAGCTCGTGAAGCAGCAGATCGCCGGCGCGGTCCCGGCGCGTACGATCGTCTGCAGCGGCAAGCCGTTCCTGGAGATCATCAAGACGACCGAGGAAGAGAAGGTCGACCTCATCGTCATCGCGACGCACGGCCACACGGGGGTGGAGCACATCCTCTTCGGCAGCAATGCGGAGAAGGTCGTACGGAAGGCGCCGTGCGACGTGCTCGTCGTGCGGTGATCCTGCTGGCATTCGCCAACATGGCATTCACCGGCGATGACCATAAGGGGATAGACGACTCCGCAACAAACGGCTGAGACGATTGAGCGAGAGTCAACGTTCCAAGCTGGCTCGAGGTAACCGCGCCCGCCTCCCCCCGTCGACCGAATGGCTGGCATCGGCCATCCCCCTCGCGGAGGCATACAGCCCCCGCTTCTACGCAGTAAGGAACTGCACGCTACCTATTTTGCCAGCACGACCTTCCTCGTCTCGACATATCCGTTCAACATTCCGGCTGTCGGGGTCGCGCTGAGACGATAGAAATATGTGCCACTCGCCAAATGCGAAGCATCCCATATGATGCGGTAATCGCCCTGGGTCCTCCGGTCGTCGACGAGTGTCGTGATCTCCCGTCCGAGCAGGTCGAACACGTTCAAGAGAATATGACTTTCGCCGGAACGTACATGATATTCGATTGTGGTTGTCGGATTGAAGGGGTTCGGATAGTTTTGTCCTAAGGAAAATGCTGTCGGGGATGATACGTCCGCTTCTTCGACGCCGCTCACCGCCCCGGGGACCACTGATTGATACGTCGTCCCGATGCGCAGCTCATCGAACGAGAACTTCGCGCTGGAGCCCGAGCCGATGTTCACGGCGTTGAACTTGAAATCCGTGATATTCACGGCGTGAAGATCGGCCGTGGAGGTGTCAGGAGCTCCCGATCCGGACGGGTCGATCCACATCCAGGCTTCTTCGGGGCCCGCATGGAAGTCGATCCGATGGACCAGGAGCCGCACTTGTGCGTTGACCGGTACGTGACCCTGCCACGTCGCGCCGCCGGGCAGTCCGTTGGTCACGCGCGACATGATGAAATTTGGATGCGTGTTGTCGGCCCCGAACTGAAATCGCTGGTGGAGCTGTTTGAACCCGAACGGATCGAGCGTGACGTCGCCAACCCCGTCCATGAGATGAAGCCCGCCGTACGCGAGCGTCGGGTACGAACTGCACGAGATCAAAAAACTGATCCAGATGGTCGTTGAATCCTTGCCGAACGTCTTTCCGTACGTTCCATTGACAAGATACGACGCCAGCCACGCACTCGTGGTATCGAGATATCGGAAATTCCGGACATCACTCCCGATCTGTCGATTCTTGTTTCCTGCCCCAATGACCTGAGGCGATGACGACAACCCGAGGGTATCGACCTTGTTGTCGGTGGAGTTCAAGGGGCTGTTGAACCACGCCCCGCTCCAACCCGTTCCACCATTCTTCCCGGTGACATTGCCTGTGGCGTATTGGAAACTCTCCGACGAGATCAGTTGAGCGCGGGAGACCGTCCCGGCCGCCATGGTGATGCACACCATGGCAGAAAGGAAAAGCCTCATGCTGCCGGATCGGGCGCAGAAATTGATTCTCTGTGACACTATTCCTCCTAGGCGTCGTTCATCTTGTCGATGGAAAGAGGGCAAAACCTCGCCCTGAATCAAGGGGGGTGTGACAGGGAATAGATCCGGGCCGGCGTTCGTGCAGGATGATGGAAAAAGAAGGGGGGGAGTTCCGCATCCCTCTCCTTCAAACGAAAGACGCGGCCAAAAGGGCCCGTCTTTCGCTAGAAAGCTCTTGAGAGCTTCCTAAGGCCGTGGAGGCTGGTGTGAATATGCCATCGGAATTCTTGCCTTGGCATATGCACAGAAAATGACAACAAATGGAGGGAGAGAGACATGAAGGCCAAAGGCACCTACACGCTAACGAAGTGGGAAGAGTCAAGTTATCGACAAATGGCGCCCGACAAGAAGATGACGAAAGCCTCCGTCGAATACAGCCTCACCGGAGAGATCGAAGGCAAGGCCATTGTCGAGTATCTGATGTTCTACAGTCACTCTGACCCGAATGATCAACATAACGCTTCCGCTTCGATAGTAGGGCTCATCTATTTCAAAGGGTCGCTCTCGGGAAGATCAGGCAGTTTTGTCCTCGAAGACAATGGTACCTTTGAAGGTGGAGAGGCAAAAGCGGTGTTGCGGATCGCGAAAGGTTCCGGCACCGGTCAACTCGAAGGCATTCGCGGAGTTGGAATGTATCTGGCCAACCGAGACGGTTATCATTTTGAGTTGGAATACGATTCGTCGGCGAGTCAACTCAGCTCGTGAGATTCAAGTGTTACACGTTGAAGGGAGTAAAGTTCCTTATTTGATTTTAGGAATTCTCATTCTTTGACCATCGTATCTCACATACGTGTAATGGGTCACCTTTCCGTTCTCATCCCGCCCGAAAATTACCCGACCTAAATCATATCCATCCATATATGTCGAATCATCCACGGGAAAAAGGTGTGACAACGAGTTGGCAGTGGATCCACCATAGAGTTCTCCGTTTTGCACGAAGGCTGTATCCATTTGCGATGGGCCCCATTGGTAGATACCCGCATAGTTGGGATATGAATTCCGATGTTTCTCCGGAACAGGTCTGAAATAATTATGAGGCTGAAGGGTGGAACTCATTGAGGCCATTTTCCATGTCTCATGGTCAAGGGAAAATGTTTTCGTAATGCGGACATTATGAAAAACAGTGTCAGCATTGATGATCTCCAAAGCGGTTTCAAGAAAACTAAGAATGGCTGTGCCGCCGAAGAGACGGAAAGTGTAATCGTGTGGTGGAACAAGAAATCTTGTATATAAATCATGCGATACCATAGAAGAATGTGTGGAAAAATCATTCTCATATGAAGTAGCTACAAGACTGTCTTCGCAAAAGGATTCGTATGTTTTCGCACGCTTCTGTGCATCAGGGATCGCCGAAGCATCCAACATCTGCTGCTGAATATCCATAATAATCGTCTTAATACTGTCAGCATCATACGACCCAGTTGTTTTTGACGGACCACTTTGACAACCAGATAAAATGACGGAGATAATTGTTGCGATGAGGAATAGGCAACTCTGTTTCATTTCATCCTCCAGTTTGAGGATTGCTCTTGCACACATAGGTGAATTGTATTATTTCCAGATAGGTATTTTAATCGTGCTGCTCGTGTACCATTTCACGTCCAGTGGGGTATTCGCATCCCGGATATCTTCTTCACTGACATCCTTGCCGGTGCCATAGTTGATCTGCCACTGCGGATTCAGATTGACGCCAACCATCACGACGATCCTGCTGCCCTTTGTCAATCGAATGCTCGTCATGAACGTATTGGTGAGTTCAATCTGTTCGATTGTATTTGGCTCCAGAAGGCGTCTCGTGGTCCTGTCCTTCGCATAGCTGGCCCGCTGCACATTTTCATTGAGGGCGAGATAATGTCCATCGGGCATTTGTGCGTAGAGATCGACGACGACATCCATGTCCTTCTTGTTGATGGCCGCCCGGATGGACGCCTTCATCGAACCGGAGATCGTCATGTCCTCCTTGAGGCGATCGCTCATGAATACGAGTTTCTTCCCGGGATGCAGAACGCTGTCGAGAAGTGCGGGAAATGCATCGATGGCATCTCCGGTCGGTTCTATGACCGTCCTGTCCTTGAAATCCACTTTGCTTTCTATGAATCCCGCCGCCCCGGGTGTCGTCGGAAGAAGCCGGTACTGGCCGTCGCTCATGGAATCGCTCAACGAGAACGACAAGGTGTCGTTGTTCATCTTTTCCAGTGACGAGACATGCCTCCACTGGTTCGCGCCCATCACCTCAAAGTTGACCTTGTCGGAGAGGATCGCCGGCATGGCGCTATCCTTCATGACGTGGTCGAACCACTGAAAGACGATGTCCGAGATCGGAATATTTGCGACCGAATCGATCGTATAGCCAGACAATTTCGGACTGGGAAATCCCTGCGAACCCCCATGGTCATACGGTCCGATGAGCAGATAGTGGTTCGTATTCTTGTTCCATTGATGGTGCTGCTTGTAATAGTACATGGCGCCCAGTTGGTCGTCATCCCAGTAGCCGGTGATGGTGAGAACGGGAATGGTGATCCGGGAGAACTCATCTTGTTGCGGCGTCATATCCTTCCAGTAACGATCGTATGACGGGTGATCGAGCCATCGCTGGAAGATCGCGTTCGGCCGGCCTTCGACGGTGTCCAGCTGACGCATGCTGCTCCCGCTTCGATACCACTTCGCAAAGACGTTATTCCATTTGGCGGTATCTTGGAAATTATTCCAGTCGGTGAGCTTAGTGTCCGACACAAGATGTATCCATCGCAGCATGTACGTGCAGAAGATGCCGTTTTGCATGGGGTAGTCGATGCCAATCCCTACGGCGACCTGCGGGACGATCGTCAGTAGCGACGGGTGGAGGTGCTTTGCGGCGCTCCATTGCGCGAAGCCGAGATAGCTCCCGCCCCACATGCCCACTTTTCCATTGCACCAGGGCTGCTTCGTGATCCAATCGATGATCGAGTAGGCGTCCTTCGCATCGTGCTCGAAGGGCTCCACCGCGTCCGGGCTCAGGCGTTTGCCCCGCGTGTTTGCCACGACGCCGACATACCCTCTCATCGCGGCCTCCCTGGCCATGAGATGGTCGAACCCGGGATAGATGGTATACATCAATGCGACAGCCTGGGGGAGCACCGCGTCCTTCTTTCGTACCACGGTGAGCGAGACCGTCCCGCCGTCCGCCGTTTTGACCAACACGCTGTCCTCGCTGATGTATGTCTCATTCTCAAACTTGGTCAGGAGCTCTGTGGCCAGCGTCCCGGTGGTGGCATACACCAGCCATCTGCAGTAGTTCTTGCAGAGCGCCACGGCCGGCGTGAGTGCGATGGAATCGCTCTGCGCATTCCTCTGCGATGCGATGAGCTCATCGAGTGTCTTTTTGAACTCGGTCAGATCGTACGTAAAGAAGAATCCTGCGTCCTCCCTCTCTTTTTCTGAGAGCGGGCGGAAGAGCTCGCTAAATGCCTCGTCATAGAGATCGCTGAACGGCCTGCCGCGGTCCGCTTCCTTCAGAGCCATCACGCGGCAATAGACCTTGTAGGAGAAAGCGATCGAGCGTCTGAACGTGCTGTCCGGCTCGATCACGTCCGAGTACGCCGCGAGCGTTCTTTCTGCGCCGGTATACTCTTGCGCCACAATTTGCGCGCGGTACAGAGTACCATACAATGCAGAGGTGTCGGGGTTCCGGTATTCGGCAATGACTCGCTTGGCGAGGATCGGCATGGCTCTTGCCAATGATGCGCTGTCGGCGTAGTCGGCCTGTGGGAAGAAGATGGCTTGGCTCACGCCAAGATTGGTAAAGCATATCCATACTGCGATGCACAGGAGCTTCTTCATACGACCCTTTCATGCGGGGAACTGAACTTACTTCGTGCGGTCCATGACGAACGTGACGAATGCGACGAGCGCGTCCTTGGAAGGGGAGGGAGGGAGCGCCGCAAGCGCTTCGCGCGCCGCTTCGGAATACTCCTCGGCGCGCCGAACGGCGTAGTCGATCCCGCCGTATTCGTGCGCGAACTCCACGACGTTGAGCACGTCCTTCTTCGACGGCCCGTTCTTGATCACTTTGAGCACCTGCTTTGACTCGCTCCGGGGCGCCTGTGTGAACGCGTAGATGAGCGGCAAGGTGAGCTTCTTCTCCTTCAGGTCGATGCCTGTCGGCTTGCCGGTGATGCTCTTCCGACCGGTGTAGTCGAGGAGGTCGTCCTTGATCTGGAAGACCATACCGAGGTTCTCCCCGAACACCTTCATTCGCTGGACGAGCGCCTCGTCGCGCGACACGCTCGCGGCTCCGATCTGCGTGCAGGTCGACAGGAGCGATGCGGTCTTGTCCGAGATGATCGAAAGGTATGTCTGTTCGTCGAGGTCGAGGTCCTTGCTCTTCGCGATCTGGAGGATCTCCGCCTCGCTCATCCGCCGGACGGCGTCGGAAGTGATCTTCAGGAACTGAAAGTCGTTGTTGTCGAGCGAGAGGAGGAGCCCCTTCGCGAGCATGTAGTCTCCCATGAGGACCGCGATCTTGTTCTTCCAGACCGCGTTGATCGACGCGAACCCCCGGCGGGTGTCGGCGTCGTCGACGACGTCGTCGTGGATGAGCGTCGCCGTGTGGAGGATCTCGACCAAGGACGCCCCGCGGTATGTGCTGTCGTTCACCGCGCCGCACGCCTTCGCGGTCAAGAGGACGAGCGCGGGACGGATGCGTTTCCCCTTCTGCTTCACGATGTACCGCGCGATCATGTCGACGAAGGCGACCTTCGACTGCATGGCGACGCGGAACTGCGCGTCGAACTCGTCGAGTTCTGTGCTGATGGGCTCAATGATGGCGTCGAGTTTCACCGGGGGCGCGAGGGGGCTAGTCGATGGGAGCTTTTGCTGCGGTGCGGCGGCGCTGCGCGATGACGGCGACCAAAATGCTCACCTCGTAGAGGAGGAGCATCGGGATCGAGAAAATGGACATCGTGAACGGATCGGTCGTCGGCGTGACGACGGCGGCGATGAACAGGATGACGATGATCGAGTGCCGGCGGTAATGGCGCATGAACGCGGGCGTCAAGATGCCCAGGCGCGCCAGGAAGTACGAGATCATGGGGAGTTCGAAGATGAGCCCGGACAGGAGCACGAGCTGAATGACGAACGAGATGTATTCGCTGACGGAAATGAGGTTCTGGATCCCCGTCGTCCCGAAAGTGGCGAAGAACTGGAGCATGTACGGCAGCATGAGGAAGTACGCGAACGCGACGCCGGCGAGGAAGCAGAACGTCGTGAAAAAGACGATCCCGGAGATGTAGCGCCGCTCTTTGGGCAGGAGCCCGGGTTGGATGAACTTCCAGACCTGGTAGAGGATCCAGGGCGAGGTGATGATGAGCGCCGCAACGACGACCGTCATCATGTAGAACGTGATCTGGCCGTACGGGACGGTGTTGATGAGGTTCAAGGGGGGCGTCGTGGTCTGGCTCGGCCGGAGGACGACGACGTTGACGAGCCAGTCCGAAAAGACGGTGCAGACGATGATCGCGACGAGGAGGCCCAGGGCGGCCTTGACGACCCGCCACCGGAGTTCCTCGAGATGGTCGAGGAACGACATCTCGTGTTCGTCGCCTTCGTGCTCCAGGCCGTCGTCGTCGGCGACGGCTCGTGATAGCTGTTCAAGAAATGACATGGTGCGTGCGCTTTCGCTTTCGATTGATTACTGCGGGAGCTCTGGGTAAAGCGGGAACCGCTCGCAGAACTTCCGGATGTCCTCTTCCACCTTCGTGTAGACCTTGGTGTCGCCGATGTGCGTGAGGACCTCGTGGATAAAACCGGCGACGATCGCCATTTCGGGTTCCTTCATCCCGCGCGTCGTCAAGGCGGGGGTGCCGATCCTGATGCCTGATGTGATGAGGGGGCTCTTGTCGTCGAACGGCACGCCGTTCTTGTTCACGGTGATGCCGGCGAGATCGAGCGCTTCCTGGGCCTCCTTGCCGGTGAGGTTGCGGTTCCTCAGGTCGAGGAGCATGAGGTGGTTGTCGGTCCCGTTCGACACGACGTAGTACCCGAGCTTCATAAGCGCGCCGGCCAGGGCCTGGGCGTTGAGGATGATCTGCTTCGCATACGTCGCGAACGAGGGGTCGAGATTCTCGAGGAACCCCGTCGCCTTCGCGGCGATGACGTGCATGAGCGGCCCGCCCTGGATGCCGGGGATGACCATGGAATCGAGGAGCTCCGACATCATTTTGTTCCTGCCGGATTTCGGTGCGACGATGCCGAAGGGGTTGTCAAAATCGCTCCCCATGAGGATGAGCCCGCCGCGCGGGCCTCGCAGGGTCTTGTGCGTCGTCGAGGTGACGACGTGGCAGTGGGGGAGGGGGTTATGAAGGAGCCCCTTGGCGATGAGCCCCGCCGGGTGGGCGATGTCGGCGAAGAGGAACGCGCCGGCCTTGTCGGCGATCTGCCGGAAGGCCTTGTAGTCGATGTTCCGGGAGTAGGCGCTCGCTCCGACCGTGATCATCTTCGGGCGCTCGCGCAAGGCGACGGTCTCGACCTCATCGTAGTCGATGAGGCCGGTCTCCTTCTTGACGCCGTACGCCACGAACTTGTATAACTGTCCGGAGAAGTTCACCGCGGAACCGTGGGTGAGGTGTCCGCCGTGCGAGAGGTTCATCCCCATGACGGTGTCGCCCGGCTTGATGAACGTGAAATAGACCGCCATGTTCGCCTGGGAGCCGGAGTGAGGCTGGACGTTCGCGTAGGCCGCCCCGAAGAGCTGCTTCGCGCGGTCCCGGGCCAGGTTCTCCGCCTCGTCGACGAACTCGCAGCCCCCGTAATAGCGCTTGCCGGGATACCCTTCGGCGTACTTGTTCGTCATGACCGATCCGAGTGCCTCGAGGACCGCGAGGCTCACGAAGTTCTCCGAGGCGATGAGCTCGAGTTTGGTGTTCTGGCGATGCGTCTCTTTCCGGATCGTTGCGGCGATCGCGGGATCTGCGGTCTGGAGTCTGTTCATAGAAAAGCTCGAAAGGGGTGTCGGTTCGCTACAGGTTCGTGAGAGTGTGGATCTTGTCGACGCGGCGCTGGTGCCTCCCGCCCTCGAACGGCGTCGCGAGGAATGCCTGGACGATCTCCTTCGCCGTCTCCCACGGGGTCAAACGTGCGCCGAGGGCGAGGATGTTCGCGTTGTTGTGCTGCCGGGCGAGCTTCGCGCCCGCGACCGACTCGGTATTTGCTGCGCGGATGCCTGAGTGCTTGTTGGCGACGATGGACATGCCGATGCCGGTGCCGCAGACGAGGATGCCGAACTCCGCCTTGCCGGCGGCGACGGCCAGGGACACCTGATGCGCGTAGTCGGGGTAATCGGTGGAGTCCAGGGAGTGCGTCCCGAGGTCCTCGAACGGCACATTCATCGACTGGAGGAGCGCCTTGATCTTTTCCTTGTATTCAAAGCCCGCGTGGTCCGCGCCGAGAGCGATCATGGTCGTGTGAGAGATTGTTATTCTTCCGCCGGACGGACGAACCAGAGTTCGCCGCCGGTCACCGTGAACGAAAACCGCAGGATCTTGTCCTTCTGGAGCTGAAGGTCGGTCGTGCCGCGCAAGGAGTACTCCGCGCCGATGTGGAGGCGGGTCTCGCCGAAGATCGGGATGCCCGTACCCGCGCTGACGCCGTACTCGTTCACCGGCTGGTTCTTGAGGATATAATAGGTCTGGTTGTAGAAGAGCCCCGCCCGGAAGGCCATGCGCTGGGTGAACGGCGCCGTGGGGTCGCGCCGTGCGGCGAGCTCCATCCCGCCGCTGTAGCGGTAGCTGTCCCGGAGCTCGGTCGGGTGGATGCCCCGGTCCGTGTAGGCGTTCCAGTTCTGGTACTGCATGTCCGCCCCGACCGTGACGCGCTCGGTGGCATACGAGATGCCGGCGCCGGCGGAGAGGGGGAGGTGATTCGAACCGCTCGCGACGGTCGATGTATCGTACGTCGTGAGGCCGCCGGCGACGTACTTCAGGAAGTCGTCCTGGTCCGACGAGAGATGTGCCGCCGTCGAGAAGAATCCCCCGACGCTGAAATGGTCCGTCTCCGGAAGGCGCAGTACGCCGGACAGCCCGGTGTAGATGAGTCCAAGCGTGAGCCCCGTCCCTCTGAGCTGCGTCGAGCGGATCACCTCAGCGCTGGTGTAATCTGAACCGCTGAAGGACTGCTGGACGGTGTGCTTGAGCGAACCGAAGTAGTACTGCAGCTGGATGCCCGCGTGGAGCTCGTCGGTGAGCGACGCGGAGAAGCCGGCGTGCGCGGCCGAGAGGCCGCCCGTGCCGATGAAGTGGAGCGTGTAGTCGAGACCGCCCTGCGACGACGGCGTGACGGTGTTATAGTTCACCCGGCTGTAGGGCGTGATGCCGCCGGCGAAGACGACGCCGGACTTCGGGGCGATGGGGAACGCGATCATGGCGCCGTTGAACTCCGCGCTGCCGAGCCGCGTCGACGAGATCCCATCGGTCGAGGAATATCCCTCGTAGAGCGCGCCGATGGTCCACCGGGTCCGGTTGATGGAGCTCCAGGAGGCGGGGTTCGTCTGGTCGATATTGCTCATGGAGCGGATGGAGAGGCCGGTTTCCGCCATGCCGAGCGACTGTGCAGAATAGCCGTAGCGCAGGTCGCCGATCCCGAACCGGGAGTAGATGGACCCACCGTTGCCCGCCGCGAGCGCGCCGACGGGGAGGAGGAGCAACATGGAGATCACACGCATGATCGTCCGAAGGGCGTTCTGGTTCATGGGGGAAGGAGCGTATAAGTGATCTTGATCTTCGGCTGGAGCGCCGCGCTCGCCGTGCCGTCGTAGAGCGTGAACTTGTCCATCGTCGTGAAATCGCCGAGGGTCCTCAAAAGGAGGCCCTTGTTCGGCTCCCGGCTGATCCACTGCTGGACGATCGCACGAATGTCGCCGCGGAAGTACTTCTGTCCCCCCTCGGTGACCGGCGTGCAGACGATCTGGACCGCGAGCGAGTCGTAGGGCGCCGTGGTCTTTCTGAGGAGGTAGACGTAGAGGCTGTCGCGCGTGAACCCGTTCGTGATCGAGTTGGCGCCGTCGACGGCGACCTCGAAGACCGCGCTCGTAATGCTCGCCAGCGGCGGTACCGAGAGTGAGTCGAACCGGAGGAGCGCCCGGCGGGCGACGCCCGCCTGGAGCGTCAGCCCCGCAGGTACGGGAAGGAGGTCGTCTGTGGCGACAAAGACGACGCGCGGGCTTCGCCGTTCAAGTTTCAGGGAGTCGACCGTCGCGTTATGGTAGCTGATGAGTATATCCGGCCGCGTGTCCTCGACGGTGGAGAGGATGTTCGAGAACCCGGCGATGATCCCGGAGGCGGGGGACGGGACGAGCTGGAGCGTGACGTTGCCCGTCTGCCACCACGTTCGGATCTGTGCGGTGTCGAGCTGGACCCGGATGAGGGTGTCCGCGGAGGTGATGGTCTTCAGGAAGCTGCCGGCGGAGGTGGCGCTCGCCGAGCCCGGGAGGCTGTCCCAATTGAAGGTCTTCGCGTCCCATGTCCTCGTCATCGCATGCGCCTCGAACCCGAGGTCGCCGGTGGAGTCGGGGAACCGGTAGAGCACCTTGAGCGTCAAGACCGCGGAATCGATGACGATCCCGGAGACAAGGTCCGACGGGGTAAAGAGGAACTCCATGAGTGACCGGGCCTCATATGTGCCGCTCTTGCCCGTGAGGAGGTTCGCGGCGTTGCCCCCTATCCTTGTTCGGACGGTCGTGTCGCCGGTAAGCGGGGCGATGAGCGTGCCGATGTGCAGGGTGTCGGGGATGAGGCTGACGCCGGTGGCGTTCGGCTCATCGCTGCACGAGGAGAGGGTCCCGGCGAGGAGGAAGGCCGTGACGGCAAGGAGAACGAGCTGCGAGATGAGGGTGGAACCGCGCTGGATGTTAATCATGCTGGATCATACGTTTGACAAACTGTATTGCATCATACAAATCCTTTGCAACATAATCAATCTTGACCCCTTCCGGTATCGGCCGAGAGAGTTCCGTCTCGCCGTAGCCGGTCCGGACGAGGATGGCCGTTGCGCCGACCGCGTTCGCCAATCCGACGTCGAGGAGGCGATCCCCCACGACGAAGGAGCGCTTCACATCGATGCCGAACTCCCGTACGGCGGCGTTCACCATGCCGGGCAGCGGCTTCCGGCAGTCGCATTCCTTCCGGTAGGGGGGCTCTCCCATCGTCGGGTGGTGCGGGCAGTAGTAGATGGCGTCGACGCGCGCGCCGGCTACGGCGAGCTGTTCACGGAGCGCCGTGTGGATCTCCGCGAGCCGCTCTTCGGTGAGGAGCCCCCGGGCGATGCCCGCCTGGTTCGTGATGACGCAGACGACGGCGTCGAGCCCGTTCGCTTCGCGGACGGCATCGGCCGAGCCTGGGATCAGTTGGAGGTCCTTTGGAGAGGTGAGATAGTCAACTTCGACGTTGATGGTGCCGTCCCGGTCAAGGAAGATCCCGATACGGCCCATCAGGGATGCTTCACCAGATCGCGATAGACGTCGATGAACCGTTGGGCGAGGACGGTCTGTCCGCTGCCGTTGTGAGCGTCGTTCCCCATGGAGACGATCGCGTTCTTCCGGGCGTTCATGATCTCCCCCATGCCGTCCTGGGGGGAGAGTCGGATGCCCTTGTCCGCCTTGCTGCCGAAGGTCGTGACGACGTCGGCGAAGGTGAGGCCGGCCTTGAGGAAGTTGAACTTGCCGTTCGCAGCCCCGTTCACCGATCCGTTCGTATCGAAGAGCGACGTGGCGAGGCCTGCCTTTGCGAAGGTCGACTTCGGGAAACTCGCGTAGGACGCCATACTGTAGACGGTGAAGACCGTCTTCACATTCCGGAAGTACGGGTCATCCTTGTAGATCGTCTTGAGGTAGGCCGGGATGAGGCCGCACTGCCAGTCGTTGCAGTGGATGATCTGCGGCTGCCACTGAAGACGCTTCAAGGTCTCGAGGACGCCGCGGCAGAAGAAGATGAAGCGCTCGTCGTTGTCGACGAAATGCTTCTTCGAGTCGGGATGGAAGTAGAGCCCCTCCCGGTTGTAGTAGCGGTCATTCGCCAGGAAATAGACGAGGACCTTCTGGCTGTCGCCGTTGAGATAGGACGACTTGATGTACGCCCGCTCCACGTCCGCGCCCACCGGAATGTCAATGTCCTTCATTCTCAGGAGGTTGTGGATCTGGAAACGCCGGCTGTTGATGGAACTGTACCCGGGAAGCATCACGCGGATGTCATGCCCCTGCGACTTGATCGACTTCGGTAGGTTGCCGGCAAGTTCTCCGATGGTCCCCGTTTTGATAAACGGGTCCGCCTCGCTGGCTACATAGAGAACGCCAATGTTCTTTGACATGAGGGACCAAAAAAGGTAGAAAACGGGAAGTTTCTTCAATAATTTACGAATTTAATGCCACAAATACAACTCGCATCTTGACAATCTGGCAAACATTTTCTATATTATTTCAAGACGTGTACCGATGTTAAACCCAAGGAGTACGCTGCTGGCGCTTGTTGTTAAAGGTTGATCTGAGATGACTACGTGAGATTTTCTCACGCTTATGACGCCTCCTTCGCATTTTCGGGGGGCGGAATCGAAGAGAAGGAAAACCTTTGACAGACGCCTTGGGCCCATCGTGGCAGCCAATCGCGACCGAATGTCATGGAATTCCGACATTCGGTTTTTTCATTGTATAGGGGAGTCCGGTTGATTCAAGTGTTAGGACATAGGCTCACCACGGGGACGGCGATCGTGTTTTTCTCGCTTTTCTTCCTCCAGACCGCACTGGCGGCCGAGGGTGATCTCCGCATCCTTCAATCCGACGCGGGCGGATTGCTCGTCGAGTTCACGCCCCACTATGCGGCTCCGACCCCCGTGACGGTCGATGGAACGACGTACCAGCGTTATGACCTTGAAGGCGGCATCGCCGCCGCCGGCCGCACATCGGGGGCCCCGGAGCTTCCGGTGCGCTCAGTGACGGTCGCGCTAGCCGGCACCCGCGGCAACAGCGTCGAAACGGTCACCACGGAGTTCGAGGAACTCACCGGCGTCCTCCTCGCCCCGCTGCCGAGCGCCGTCGACCAAAACGGAGAACCGGTCCAGCGATACTCGGTCGACGCGGCGGCGTACGGCCGGAACGATCTTCTTCCCGCGGACCTCTGCACGCTCCGGCGCGTCGCCGAAACGCAGGGGAGGGTGCTGGCCGATCTCGAGTTCGCGCCGATGCAGTACAATGCCGCCCGGAGACTCCTCAGGCGGTACACGAGGATCATCGTGCGGGTGAGCTTCGGTCCGGCCGAACGCCCGAAAGGCGGCGCGATGCCGAAAGGGTTCGTCCTGAATGACGCCGGCGCCCGCGGCTCGAGGCCCGTTCGCACGAAGTCCGCGGTCCTTGCGAGCAGCGTTCTCGCCTCCGGCCAGTGGTTCCGGTTCAACGTCACCGAAGAAGGGATCTACAAGCTTACCGGACAGGCGCTCCTCGACGCCGGCGTGCCAGCGTCCGTCGACCCGCATACGATCAGCATCTACGGCAACGGCGGCACCGAGACCCCCCTCGACGTTTCCGCCCCCGCCCCCGACGACCTCGTCCAGAACGCGGTCGACGTGGTCGACGCCGGCTCGATCGGCGCGCTCGATCCGAGCGATTACATTCTCATGTACGGTAAAACGCCGCGCGGCTGGGCGTATCAGCCCGCGACGAAGTCGTTCGCGCACTACCTCAACCATTTTTCGGAGACGAACGTCTACTGGCTCACCTACGGCACTGGCGCCCCCAAGCCGATGACGCAAGTACCGTCGGCCGCCGACCCCGCTCCGTATGTCCTCTCCTCGGTCATCGACCGGGTGGTCCGCGAAGACGAAAAGACGAACATTCTCGCGTCCGGCCTCGAATGGCAGGGACAGTCGTTCAACGGCGGCGACCAGATCACGCTCGTCCAACCGCTCCCTGGCATCGACCCCGCGGCCCCCGTGCGATACCGGTTCCATCTCGGCTCGCAGTCGAACTCGAGCTCGTCGTTCACGGTGACGGAACACGGCGCGGTCATCGGATCGATCGGCCTCGGGGGGACCCAAGTCGGCGACTATTTCGCATCGCAGTTCATCAACGGCATTCTCGACCGCACGATCTCGCCCTCCATCCCCGACCAGCAGAGCCAGCTGCGCTTCGCCTACAACACGCCGAGCGCCACGGGGAAGGGGTTCCTGGACTGGCTGGAGATCACGTACCGCCGGAACCTCGTGGCGCTCGCCGACCAGTTTCGGTTCCGCGCCGCGGACACTTCGGCCGTGATGGAATTCAGCGTGCGGGGATTTTCCGGAGGGACGGTGCGCATCTTCGACGTGACGCGCTTTGACAGCGTCGTGGAAGTGACTCCCGCGCGGATCTCCGGCGACACCTGCACGTTTCAGACTCCGGGAGTCCCCGGGACGGCGTCCGACCTGTTCATGGTGGGTCCCGGCGGATTCAAGACGCCCGGCGCCCTGACGCCGGTGCCGAACCAGGATCTCCACGGCGACCCGACCGAAGCCGAGAACATTATCATCACGCATCCCGATTTTCTCCCGGCGGCGCTCAGGCTGAAGGCTCACCGCGAACGTCCGGGGAGCGATTTCCTCAGAACGGTCGTCGTGACGACCGAGGAGATCTACAACGAGTTCGGCGGAGGCATCGCCTCCCCGTCGGCCATCCGGAACTACCTGCGCTATCGGTACAACAACCAGAGCGTGCCGCCGAGGTACGCGCTCCTGTTCGGGGACGGCGATTACGACTACAAGCGGGCCATCGCGCGCGGCCCGAACTGGGTCCCCCCCTGGGAGACCGCGGAATCATACCAGCCGCTCGATACCTACGCGCCGGAGGACGATTTCGTCATCTTCAACACCGCGGACCGGGTGAACCTCGGCATCGGACGCCTGACCTCGCGGAGCCTTCCTGAGGCGAACGCGATCGTCGATAAGATCATCGCGTACGAGACCGGCCCGGTGAACGATCCCTGGAAGCTCCGGGTCACGTTCGTCGCCGATGACGGCCTCGCCGGTCCCGGCGAGGACAACGGTTTCACGCACGTGAGCCACGCGGAGACCGTCGCGAAGCACCTCCCGCCGCTCTTCGAACAGCGGAAGATCTATCTCTACCAGTATCCCACGGTCATTGCCGCCGGCGGCCGGCGGAAGCCCGCGGTGAACCTCGCGATCCACGACCAGGTAAACGAGGGGACCGTCATCCTGAATTACTCCGGGCACGGCAATCCGCGCCTCTGGGCGCACGAGAACGTCTTCGTCCGGGAGACCGATTTCGCGTTCCTCCACAACACGAACAAGAGCTTCCTCCTGGTGGCGGCGACCTGCAATTTCTCCGATTTCGACGCCCTGAGCGATCAGAGCGGTGGAGAGCTCCTCCTCTCGATGCCCGGCGCGGGGGCGATCGGCGTCTTTTCGGCGACGCGCGTCGTGTTCGCCTGGGAGAACCTCCTCATCAACGAGGCCTTCTTCGCGAACATGTTCCAGGTGAACAGCTCCGGCGCGGTCATCACCCAGCGGCTCGGGGACATCCTCTACGAGACGAAGCAGACCCGGACCTCGGACAACGACCGGAAGTACTTCCTCCTCGGCGATCCCGCCATGGTCATGGCGTTCCCGAGGCTTTCGGCGACGGTCGACAGCATCAACGGCGTCCCCTCGACCCAGGTGGCGCAGCTCAAGGCGCTCGGCCATGCGACGGTGAATGCGACGGTCCGCGACAGCGCCGCCGGCCCGGCCCGGCCATTCAACGGACAGGCGCAGGTCGTCGTCTATGACGCGAACCAGACGGCGCAGATCGTCGACCCGCGCTGGGGCACCTTCAGCTACCCCGTCGACGGCAACATCTTGTTTCGCGGGGACCAGAGCGTCACCGGCGGCGCGATCTCCGCGTCGTTCGTCGTCCCGAAGGACATCTCGTACGGCAACAACCTCGGCCGCATCGTCTCGTACTTTTGGAATTCCCAAGAGGACGGCGCAGGCTACTCGGCGAACGTGCGGATCGGCGGGACCGACAGCCTCGCCGCCGCGGACAGCAAGGGGCCCGGCATCGCGCTCTACCTTGATTCGAAGGGCTTTCGCCCCGGGGACCTCGTGAGCGGCTCGCCGCTCCTCATCGCGGAACTCTCCGACTCGAACGGCATCAACACCTCCGGCGCGGGGATCGGCCACCGGCTCGAGGCCTGGCTCGACGGAAACCCCGAGAGCATCGATCTTACGAACTACTATACGAGCAAGAAGGACACGTACCGAGAGGGGACGGTGGAATACCGCCTGACGAACCTCGCCGAGGGGACGCACCGTCTGCGCATGCGCGCCTGGGACACGTACAACAACTCCTCGATCGAGGAGACGGTCTTCGACGTCGGCACGAACACGGGCCTCAGGCTCACGAACGTCCTGAACTACCCGAACCCGGTCTCGCGTTCGACGCTCTTCACGTTCGAGCAGAACCAGGTCTCCGGCATCGACGCGGAGGTCCGGATCTACACCGTGGCGGGCCGGCTCATCCAGACCCTCGCGACCGCGAACGCGACCGACGAACGCATCCAGATCCCGTGGGACGGACGCGACCGGGACGGCGACGAGCTGGCGAACGGGGTCTACCTGTACAAGGTCACCGCACGGACGCACGACGGCCGGTATACGAGCGAAGTTCTTGGAAAATTGAGCATTTTGAGATGATACGCTCTCAACGAGTTGCTTCTCACAGCGAAAGGTGGTAAATTTCAATCCCCTGACGCAATTAAATTACGCTACCTTCACACATCCATTTCATTAAAGGAATATGACTATGGCTTTCACAAAATCAGGGAGAGTATCGCTGGTGGTGCTCTTCGCGCTCCTGGTGATGGGGACTCTTGCGCCCCACGCGCTGTTCGGTCAGGGTGAATCAGCCGTGCCGTTCCTGCTGATCGCGCCGAACGCCCGCGCAGATGCGATGGGCGAGTCCGGGGCGGCTCTCGCGGATGATGCCTCCGCGTCCTTCTGGAATCCCGCAGCTCTGGCGTTCCTTCCCGGGCAGGAGATCAGCCTGACGCACTCCGCTTGGCTTCCGCAGTTCCAGCAGTCCGACCTCTTCTACGACTATCTGGCCTACCGGAACCATCTCGACGACTGGGGCGGGACCCTCGGAGCGAGCGTCACCTACCTGAGCCTCGGCGAGTTCAATGAGACGACGCCGGACGGCCCCGAGGTCATCAACACGTTCCGCGCGTACGAACTCGCGGCAACGCTCGGCTACGCGATGAAGGTTACGAACGACTTCGGCGTCGGCCTCAACTTGCGCTTCATCCACAGCTCCTTGGCGCCGTTCAACGTGCAGGGTCAGGACCGCCAGGGCGTCGCAAGCAGCATCAGCTTCGATCTCGCCACTCTCTGGAAGCCGACGGGGCTCGGCGACATCGGCGACCGCGTCAGCGTCGGTTTGAACCTCTCGAACCTCGGACCGAAGCTCACGTACATCGACGCGGAGCAGGCGGATCCCCTTCCGACGAACCTCCGCTTGGGCATCGCGGCCAATATCGTGAAGAGCGAGTACAACAACATGAACATCGTCGTGGATTTCGCGCGGCTCCTCGTGCGCCGGTATCCCCAGATCACGGACTCGAACGGGACGGTCATCACCTCGCCCCAGCCCGACAACTTCTACAAGGCCATCTTCACCTCCTGGGGCGACGGCGGCCTGAAGAAGGTCACCATCGGCACCGGCATCGAGTACTGGTACGGCGCGCCGAAGCTCGTCGCGCTCCGGTTCGGGTACTTCTACGAGAACCCCAATTACGGCGGCAGGAAGTTCATGACGTTCGGCGCGGGCGTGCGCTACGACGTCTACGGCTTCGACTTCAGCTACCTCTCCGCGATCGAGGAGAATCACCCCTTGAGCGAAACCTTGCGGTTCACGCTTCTCATCGCCTGGGGCGGGAGCTAAGAGGCCGAACGGGCCCATAGTGATGATCGCCCGCCCCGACAGGTTCTTCACTCGAAGCATCGCGGGGCGGGCTTTCTCATTCTGCTCCCCGCGTCTCACCGGTGTTGTGGGATATCCCCCATGTCGAACGAACTAACCTTCGGACAAATCTCCGTGCGCACGATCCCAGCTCGTCTCAGTCTGTTCGTCCTGCTGTTCGCCTCCGGCGCGATCGCGCAGAAGCCCATACAGCCGATCTTCAGCCATGCCCTCGCGCCGCAGAACGCGGTCCGGTTGGCGCACCCGCCGCACACGGCGGCCTCCGCGGCCGAGACGCTCCACGTCCTGGCGGCGATGATCGCATTCCAGGAGGACAACGACACCCGCACCTCCGGGACCGGCAGCTTCGACCAGACCATGTCGCAGGCCGGCGTGGTCGATCCCGCGCCGCGCGACAAGAACTATTTCGAGAACCACCTTCTGTTCGCACAGAACTATTTTCGAAAGGTCTCCCACGGCGCGCTCGTCGTCGTCGGCACCGTCCTTGACAGCGTCTACCGGCTTCCGCACAACATGCAGCACTACAGCCCGCCGCGCTCGAGCGCGACGAACGCCCAGCTCGGCGCGTTCATGGAGGATGCGTGGCACGAGGTCGATTCTTTGACGCCGGGGCTTCCGTTCGATCAGTACGACGGCTTCATTCTCTTCCACGCGGGCGTCGGGAGGGACATCGATCTTGTGAGCATCTACGGCTACGATCCCACCCCGTACGACATCCCGTCGCTCTATCTCAATATCCAGAGCCTCCACACGATCTTCGGCTCGTCGTATAACGGTGTAAGCGTCGCAGGCGGCTCGTTCCACATCAGGAGCTCGATGATCCTCCCGGAGACGGAGAACCGTGAAATTTCCACCATCGGCGGCTCGGCGCTCCTCGAACTCAGCATCAACGGACTCCTTGCCGCGAGCATCGGCAGCCACTTGGGCCTCCCGGACCTCTTCAACACGAAGACGGGCCGCTCGGGCATCGGGCGCTTCGGACTCATGGACGGGCAGTCGATCTTTAGCTGGAACGGCGTCTTCCCTCCCGAACCGAGCGCGTGGGAGCGATGGTGCCTCGGCTGGGTGGAGCCCGTCACTGTCCCACCGGGGAGCAACGTCTACGATCTTCCGGCCGTCGGCGTCGCCGGCTCCCCCGATACGGTCTACCGCGTTCCCATCAGCGCGAAGGAATATTTCCTGATCGAGAACCGGAACCGCGACGCCTTGCGCGACGGCGCGCACGTGACGATGGTCCGCGGCGGCGTGACGACCGTGAAGCAGTTCCCGCAGGACACAACGGGGTTCAACGCGTTTAACCAGTCCGACCTCGACGGCGTCATCACCGACGTCGACGAGTTCGACTGGAGCCTCCCCGGCGGTGTCAGCAGCCGCACGCACGAGTTCTTCGACGGCGGCATTCTCATCTGGCACATCGACGAGAACGTCATCGAGGCCAACATCGCGGCTGGGACGGTGAACGCCGACCCGGACCGCCGCGGAGTCGATCTCGAAGAAGCGGACGGGTCGCAGGACATCGGCCAGTCGTACGGGTTCCTGTCGGCCGGTTCGGGAAGCGAGGACGGCACCGCGCTCGACTTCTGGTTCCAGGGGAACGCCGCGCCGCTGCGTCTCCGGTCCAATGCGTTCACGCCGAATTCCAACCCCAGCAGCCTCTCCAACGATCTGGCGAACAGCCACATTACGGTGAAGGACTTTTCGGCCCGCGGACCCCGGATGACCGCGCGGATCGAGCTCGGGGACGCCGAGATCCGGCCGATGGCGGGATTTCCGAAAGCCCTTGGGTCCGCCCCTGACGCCTCGGGAGTCCTCGTGGCAGACCTTGACGGCGACGGCGTGCCGGAACTCCTTGTGACGACGACCGGCAGGGCGTCAGCGTCCGATACGACCTACACGTCGGACGGGCAGGTGCTCGCTTGGCGGCAGAACGGTTCAACCTATTTTCCGACGTCGCTGTTCCTCGGCTCGGTCGGACAATCCTATGACCAGGTTGCGGCGGCCGACATCACAGGCGACGGCAAGTCGGAAATAGCCGTCTTCTCACACGCCTCCCAGTGGTCGCATGCGTCCGGTACGGCCGCGGTCTACTCTCCCCTGGACGGCAATGCGGACAACGCACCTGATCTCCTCTACTCGACGGGCGTGACGCGCTTTCCGCCCGAGCTGTTGAGCCCGGTGGTGGTGACCGCAACGCCTTCATACCTCGTCTGGGGCGGAAGCGGGCATATCTCCATGAACAGGGCGTCCGGCGCATTTGTCTCCATCAGCGGTCAACACGATCTGCTCTCGGGTGTTTCCACGCTTGGGTCCACGGACATCCTTGCCGCGGCGGGCGATACGCAGTCGGTCGAACTCGGACTCCCGGCCGATACGCTGCGCCGGCTAGACCTCGGGTTCCACATCTCCGGATCTCCTGCGGTGGGAGACCTGAACCACGACGGGATCCCGGAGATCGTCGTTGTCTCCAAGAGCGGGATGCTCGCCGTTCTCGACTCTTCTCTTCATATGATCGCGCCGTTCCCAATCGATCTGCACGCGGACGTGATGACATCGCCCGTGATCGCGGACCTTGACGGCGACGGGTACAAGGATATCATCGTCGCGGCGGGGCGCACGATCATCGCGGTCAACGCGCACGGCGCGATCCTCGATCATTTTCCGATCACAGTCCAGACGGCGTTCCCGCTCGAGAGTTCGCCGGTCGTCGGTGACATCGACGGCGACCAGGTCGCCGACGTCTGTGTCGGCACGGTCGAAGGGGCGATCGACGCGTACAATGCTCGCGGCGCCCGCCTGGAAGGATTTCCCGTCCAGGCCGGACGCGGCATACGTTCATCGCCGGCGCTCTTCCGGACGGCTTCCGGCAAGGTCGGCATCGCGGTCGCGGCGGAAGACCATTATCTCTACGCGTTCGAGACCGGCGCGGCGTACGATCCAGCAGCGATGCCATGGCCGGTCTATCTCCATGATGCGGGGCATTCCGGGTACGAAGGCTTCACGACGACGGTCCGCGTGATCTCGACCGATCTCCTCCCGGCGTCTCGGTCCTATAACTGGCCGAACCCGGTGGGGCCCGAGGACGGCTTCAAGACGCATATCCGGTGGTATGTCGGCACCGATGCGACCGTCTCGATCAAGATCGTCGACCTTGCCGGCGACCTCGTGGCGGAGTTCCCGAATATCGCCTCGTCGGGCGGCGCCGACCATGAGCTCCTCTGGGACGTGTCGGGGATCCAGAGCGGCGTCTATTTCGCGCACATTCAGGCTGACGGAGCGGGCTCGGCCGGCTCTGCGGTCATCAAGATCGCCGTCGTGAAGTAGGAGGAGTTGACGCGTGCGTGCGCTCCTGTTCGCTTGCTGTCTCGCCGCGCTCTCCTGCCGGGAGATCCAACCGGTCAACGTCGTTCCGGAAGCGGCCGACGGGTATGAGCTCCGCGGGACCGTCACGACGACCGGCGGGATCGCGCTCGACAGCGTGGAAGTGCGGCTCTGGTACAATTTTGACACCGCCGGCGTTCCTCCGGTCGACACGACGCACGTGGTCGTGACCGATCCGACGAAGATCGTCGACGTCTCCGTGACGACGCTGCAGGGGGCATTCGTGCGGCAGCTCTACCTCAGTTACCGCGCTCCGGGCGACGTGCCGAGGTTTCAGTGGGACTATTTCGATTCCCATGGGTTGTTCGTTCCGAGCGGCGAGTATATCGTCAGGTACGCGTTCGATACCATCGTGGTGAAGCGCGAACACCGGATCGTCGAGGGAACGCCGACGGCGTACAGCGACGCGGGCGGTCGGTTTTCGATCGGGATGGACCGTTTCCCCGTCGGCAAGAATTTTGACATTTATACCGTGCAGGACCAGTACGCAGGAACGTACGTCGTGCTGCCGAAGATCGACCTGGAACTCCGCAAGGGGAGCCTCTTCGGCGCGTCGAGCGTCACGCTTCAACTGAACCAGATAACCACCGCAGCCTTTACTGTCCGATGATGAGATCGTTGTGTGCACTGTTTGTCGCTGTGATCGCCTTTTCCGGCGCACGGGCCCAGGACGACTTCTACCACCCGGAACTTGAATGGCGGACCATCGAGACGGAACATTTTTACGTCCATTACCACGAAGGCACGGAACGGACCGCGCGGATCGCCGCGAAGGTGGCCGAGGAGATCTACGGGCCGGTGACGACGCTCTACAACCACGTCCCCGACACGAAGGTGAGCTTCATCATCAAGGATTACGACGACTACTCGAACGGCGCGGCGTACTTCTTCGACAACAAGATCGAGATCTGGGCCCCGTCGCTCGATACCGACCTGCGCGGGACGCACAACTGGCTCCGAAACGTCATCACGCACGAGTTCACGCACATCGTCCAGATCCAGACGACGATCAAGTTCGGCCGGAAGGTCCCCGGCATCTACCTCCAGTGGCTCGGCTATGAATCGGAACGCCGCACCGACGTCCTCTACGGCTACCCCAACACCATCGTCTCGTACCCCATCTCAGGGTTTGTCGTGCCGAGCTGGTTCGCCGAAGGCGTCGCCCAGTTCAACCGCAAGGAGCTCCAGTACGATTCGTGGGACACCCACCGTGACATGATCCTTCGGATGTACGCCCTCGACGGCAACATGCTCTCCTGGAACGAGATGGCGGTGTTCGGCAAGACGAGCCTCGGGAACGAGTCGTCGTACAACGCCGGGTTCTCCTTCGTGCGCTACCTCAACGACCGGTACGGGGACGAGGCCCTTCCGGCGATCTCCCGGAACCTCTCGTCCTTGACCACGCTCACGATCGACGCCGCGATCGAACGGGCCGTCGGCAAGAGCGGCTCTGACGTCTACAACGAGTGGAAGGAGTACCTCAAGAGCGACTACAAGAACCGAGTCGCCAGCCTGGAAGGTCAGGTCGTCGCGGGCGAACAGTTCGCCGGCGTCGGGTTCGCGAACCTTTCCCCCGCGTTCTCGCCCGACGGGAAGAAGATCGCCTACACGAGCAACAAAGAGGGGGACTACTTCTTCCAGTCCGGCCTCTACGTCTACGACGTCGCGTCGAAGACCGAACAGCTCATCCAGCCGGGCGTCCGCTCCGGCATCTCCTGGTCCCCCGACGGCAAGCGCCTCTACTACGCGAAGCACAGCCGCGACAACGCGCACTGGTCGAACTACCTCGACCTCTACTCCTACGACATCGAGAAGAAGGACGAGACGCGCCTGACATTCGGGCGTCGGGCCGGCTCGCCGGCGGTATCCCCCGACGGCAAGAGGATCGCCTACGTCGCCGGGTCCGACGGAACGCTCAACCTCTTCGTCATGGACATCGACGGGAAGAACATGGCCCGCCGCACGAACTACGCCCAGGGGGAGCAGGTCTACAACCCGGCCTGGTCGCCCGACGGCCGCACGATCCTCTTCGACTACTCCTTGACGAACGGGAGGGACCTCGCGACGGTCAGCGCCGACGGGGGAGAGGTGTCGATGCTGTTGGCGACCCCGGACGACGAGCGGAACGGCGTCTTCAGCGCCGACGGCGCGTCGGTCGTCTTCGCCTCCGACCGCTCGGGCATCTTTAATATCTATCGGTACGACCTCCGGACGAAGGAGACCGCGCAAGTGACGAACGTCCTGGGGGGCGCGTTCATGCCGTCCGTCGCGCCCGACGGGAAGGTCGCCTTCGCGAACTACACCTCGACGGGCTACAAGCTCTCCCTCCTCGCCGACGCGAAGCCGCTCGCAAGCTCCGCCGGCTACGACCGCACGCCGCTCGCCGTTGAGCGCACGCCGCTCGCGCCGGGCGTCGCCTCCGACCCGCCCGCAACGCCGAAGGAGTTCGACTGGCAAGCGCTCCGGCATTTCAACGACACGACGGCGACCTCGTACACCGACACGAAGTACAAGAACATCGCAACGAGCCTCACGATCGTGCCGTTCCTCCGCGTGGACAATTACAACCCCAAGAACAAGGGCATCGACGTCATCAAGCCGGGCTTCTACGCGTTCTCGTACGACGTCCTCGAGCACTACGGGTTCTTTGCCAGCGCGGCGATGAACCGCAAGGGGGAGCGCGACCTTTTCTTCACCGTCGATTATCGCGGGAAGATCCCCGGGTTCTACCAGCTCGGCCTCGAGCCGGCGATGTCGCTCGAGGTGTACGACATCACCCGGAAGACCGATTCGTTCATCCCGCTTCCCCTCGATACGATAGGGGTCGGCATCGCGTACCACCTCCTCGAGCTTGACATCGCGTTCAAGCAGAAGATCTTCTCAGAGGCGCTCGAGCTCGAGCTCCGCTACGCCCACAGCCGCTACACGGCCTCGCTATCGTCGTTCTTCCTGCCGGAGGCGGGCTTTCTCGTGCAGGCGACCGACGTCCTCTATCTCGTCGGGAACGACCTTTCCGTCGGATTGACCTTCGACGGGATCGCCCCCTCGCGCACCCAGGAGATCAACCCGGTCGGGTCGAAGATCCGGCTGCGGTACGACCATGAGTTCAACAAGTTCAACCCGACCGACACGGTGAACTCCCGCGGGGAGCTCGTCCACCTCTACGAGCACCCGTCGTTCCACAAGCTCGAGGCGAGCTGGCGGGAATCCCGGCGCCTCCCCTGGGGCCGCCACACGCTTTCGGCACAGGTCCGGGGCGGGACGATCTTCGGCCCCGCGGTCGACGACTTCTTCGACTTCTACATCGGCGGGCTCGCCGGCATGAAGGGGTACCCCTTCTACTCCCTCGGAGGGAACGAGTTCGCTACGATGAACCTGACGTACCGGTTCCCGGTCGCCGAGCACATCGACCTGCGCGTCGCGCAGCTCTACTTCGACAAGCTCTACGCGGCGGTCTACGGCGACGTCGGCAACGCCTGGACCGAAGGGGGGCTCAAGGGCCAGAAGTTCAAGCGCGACGTCGGCATGGAGCTTCGGCTCGAGGCGTTCTCCTACTATTCGTATCCGACGAGGATCTTCTTCAACGCCACGTACGGCCTCGACCAGTTCAACCACTATATCGCAAGCAGCGGCACGACCGTGACGTATGGAAAAGAATGGAACTTCCACGTCGGGGTCCTGTTCGGCTTTGATTTTGACTGATGAGAAAGGGATCACACATGAAACGCCTCCTGTTCGTCCTCACGCTCCTCGTGCCGCTTGCGGCCTTCGCGGGGGAGAAGCCTGCCGCCGCCGCCGCCGTTCACCTGACGGGGAACCGCCAGGTTGACTTCTTCGGTTCGGCCGAGCCCGCGCTCGCCCTGAAGGACCGGCCCGTCTCGCTCCAGGAACTCTCCGAATCGCCGGACGGCACCGAAAAGTCCCCCTGGTTGGCGGGAGCGATGTCGCTCGCCATCCCCGGCGCGGGCGAGGTCTACACGAAGAACTACATCAAAGGCGCGGCCTTCTTCGCTGTGGAAGCCGCCTCCTGGATCATCCACTTCTCGTACGACAAGAAGGGGGATAATCAGACGGCGCTGTTCAAGGCGTACGCCGACGAGCACTACAGCGTCGACCGCTACGCGAACTGGACGCTCGCGCACCTGAGCGCCCTCAACCCCTTGATCCCGCACTCCGCGACGGAGTACCATGACGCCATCTACGTCTACGATCCCGACCCGTCCCAGCCGTGTCCGCCGCCGTTCGACTGCATCAACTGGGCCGAGCTCAACGCCATGGAACGCGACATCGCGGCCGGCGGGAGCAACGGCTACACGCATTCGCTGCCGTACTACGGCGAACAACAGTACTACGAGCTCATCGGGAAGTACGAGCAGTTCAGCCGCGGGTGGGACGACTCCGACCCGTCAAGCCCCGTGGAGAACAACGTCCCCATCCGGAGCACGTCGGCGCGGATGTTCCAGTACGCGGAGATGCGCGCGCAGGCGAACAACTACTACGACGTCGCGAGTACGTTCGTGAGCGTCGCCGTCATCAATCATATTTTGAGCGCTGCCGACGCCTTCTGGTCCGCGACGCGGTACAACAAGGCGCTCCACGCCGAGCTCCGCATGAAGATGCAGCGCACGCCGTACGGCTACTACGCGCCGGTGACGCAGGCGAACTTCCGGTTCGATTTCTGAGCCACCGAAGGTGGCGTCGCCTACTTCGGGACGCGCCAGAGGTTGTAGATGCCGGCGAGGAGGAAGAGGATGTTGGCGAGCCACGCGGTGAGGAGCGGGTCGAGGTCGCCGTTATAGCCGAACGCCTGGCTGATCTTGAGGAAGATCATGTACAGAAAGCAGATCCCCATGGCGATGCCGAACTCGATGCCGAGGCCAGCCCTCCGCTTCATCGATGAGAACGGGATCCCGAAAAGTACCACGATGAAATTTGAGAACGGGAACGCGATCTTCCCGTAATAGTCGACAAGCCAGTGCGACGCGTCCTGTCCCGCCCTCTGCTGGTCCTTGATGAACTCCCCCAGTTCCGTGTAATCCATCTCGTCCGGCTTCTCCTGCTTCTTCTTGATGTCTTCGGGAGAGAAGTGGAGTCCGGCGAGCGCCTCGCTCGCGAACGGCCGCATCGTCTCGCCGCTGTCCGAAAACGTCCGCTCGATCCCGTTCATGAGCGTCCAGGAGCGGTCCTTCACATTCCACCGCATCTCCGGTGCGTCATGTCGTTCAATGAGTCGGGTATGGTCCTTGTTGTCGAACTCCTGGACGCTCACGCGCGACGCGATGTTCCGGTTGTCGTCAAAGAGCCCGATGGCGAGGATCTTCGTCTCGGTGTCCTGGATGTAGATGTTGTTCTTCGAGACGAACTCGATGTTCTTCTGAAAGTAGAGCCTCCCGATCTGGAGCTTCTCGTGGTTCGCATACGGCACGACCCAGCCGTTGAAGTAGATCGACAGGCCGCTCACGATGAGCGAGAACAGGACGATCGGCGCCATGAAGCGGTAGAGGCTCATGCCCCCGGCCTTGAGCGCGGTGATCTCGTTGAGGCCGGAGAGGCGGCCCGTCGTGAAGAGCGCCGAGAGGAGCATCGAGAGCGGCACCATGAGCTTGATGATCTCCGGCGTGAAGTAGAAGTAATACGCGGTGATGACCGCCGACGTCGCGTTCCGATCGAGGAAGTCGTCGAGGTTCTCCATGAGGTCGATGATGACGAAGATGAGGACGAACGCGATCAGGGCGAAGAACGCCGTCACGATGAACTGCCTGAGGACGTACCGGTCGACGCGGTTCATGCGTTCGCGGCCTCTCCCGCGCCCGCGCCGCCCGCGCGCTTCCTGATGAACCGCGGCACGAGGCGTTCGGCCCAGGCGAACGAGAGCGACGGGGTCTCCCGGGCGGTGCGGACCGTGAGGTAGATGCCGACGGCCCCGAGGGCGATGTTCGCCATCCACATCCCTACCCATGGCGCGATGATGCCCCTGTCGGCGAGCTTCTCCCCGCCGATGAGGGACGCCCAATAGAGGAGGAAGAACCCGAGGCTCAAGCTGGCGCCGGCGCCGAAGGTTCCCCTGCGCGACATGATGCCCAGGGGCGCGCCGATGAAGACGAAGACGATGCAGGCGACGGGGATCGAGTACTTCTTGTGGATCTCGACGAGATAGCTGTTGATCTGCGTCTGGTTGATCTCCGTGAGGAGCATCTGGTTCTCGATCGTCTGGAGCGTGTTCTTGGAGCGGTTCAGGGCGACGATGAGTGCCGTGTTGTGGACGTCGGAATCGGCCGTGGCCGCATACGCGAGACGGGAGGAGGGGGCCGCGGCGCTCTGGCTCGTCACGGCTACGGCGTGCGCCCGTGCGTCGGCGTTGAGGCGCTTGAGGCTGTCGACGATCGTCGTCATCGCGTGGGCGCTCAGTTCGCGGTCCCCGCGGCTGTTCGCGAAGCTCTCATTGTCGGACCGCTCGAAATCGAACCCCTCGGCGTTCATGATGATGCGGTGGCGGTGGTAGCGCATCCGGCGGTAGGTCCCCATATCGTGGACGTCGAGCCGGTGGATCTCCCCATCGTAAAGATCCATGATGAGCTTGCGGTAGTCGGGTGTGAACGACACCGTCCCGCGCTCCGCCGTGACCACGACGCTCGACGCCGGGTCGGTGTAATCGTAGATCGTCACGCCTTCGAGGTCGTTCGAGTGCTCGAACGTTTTTCGGGCGAGGATGCTGTAGCCCGCGACGTCCTGGGAAAAAAGCCCCGGGGAGATCGCGAGCGTCGGCTTGATCCGGCGGATGTCCGTGATGAGGGTCTTCGCGCGGTGGTTCGCGTCCGGGAGCACGTCGTTGTTGAACAGGACGAGGAGGTACGCCAGGACGACCGAGGCGAGAACGACGGTCGTGAGCATCCGGTAGAGGCTCATCCCGGTCGCCTTCATGGCGGTGACCTCGTTTCCGGCCGAAAGGGCTCCGAACGCCATGAGGGTCGCCACGAGTACCGACATGGGGACCGCCAGGACGACCATCCAGGCCAGATTGAGGGCAATGAGCTCGCTGATGACCCATCCGCTGAGGCCCTTTCCGACCAGCTGATCGATGAATTTCATCACGAACTGGAGGAGAAAGATGAACATGAGCGTCACCAGCGAAAAAACGAACGGTCCGGCGTGCGCCCTGAGGATATGCCAGTGGAGCTTCATGGAAGAATATAGCCCCATTTCACCGCTTTTACAAGCTGTGGAGGGGCATCACGCGCAACTTGCAATTGAATTTGCTTTTCCCTACATTTTTAAGAGGATTACCGGGGTTTCACGCGTGAGTTCCGGTGATCCCCAACGCGTAGTTCAAGGTATTTCTTCCCTCTGACGCGAAAGGAGCCGTTAGTATAGAGTCTTGGTAACAGTTTAGCGGCAGGTTGTTCGGTTGGACCATGATCAGCGGTCATGCCGCATTGTTGAACGATCACAAGATCATATACTACACGTGACTCGCTTTCGCGCGCCTCACCGAGGCTCCGTGCTCCTCCGGCGCACGTTTCGGTTCCTCCTCCTCATCGGAGCCATCGCGTGCACGCTTGCGCTGACGCGCGCGTCGTCGCCGAGGCTGTCCGACCATTTCGTTCCTGCCATTGCAGCGGACGCGTCGTTCCCATTCCACAGTACACCCTTCGAACTCACGACGTACGACTACGCCGATTCCACGGACTCGGTGAACGCCGTTCGGCAGCACCGGCTCGATTCGCTCGCAGCGCGCGGACTCGATTCCACTGGACGCGACCATTTCGGTCGCCGTCCCGATTCGCTCGGCCTCGCATCCGATACGCTCGTCATCGATACGACCTGGACCGCCTATCTCGACTCGACTGCGCGGATGGAACAGTTCGTCCACCAGCGGTCGGACGACCCCGTTGTGAACTTCTTTGTGCGGCCCGCGTACAGCCTCTACGGCGACGTGAAGTCCCCGGCGCTCAAGCGCGACCTCCAACTCGACTCCACGGGTCGGTACGTGACGATCCACGAGACCGTCAACGGCCTCGACGTAAAGGTCCCCGTCACGGTGACCCTCGACGAGTACATCCACAACCGGTATGCGTTCGAACGTGAGACGTCGTGGCGGAGCCTCGTCACGTCGTATCAATTCAAGGAGAACCGCGACGAGCTCGGAGGACTCCTGAGCAACTTCACGAACATCGAGATACCGATTCCAGCGAACCCGCTCTTTAGCATCTTCGGCCGCAATATCATCAGCCTGAAGGTCTCCGGCGGCGTCGACATTCGGTTCGGGTTCAAGCGCATCGCGTCCGACCAGTCGACCGGGACCCAGCAGAACCAGATCCGCAACGAGCCGAACTTCAACCAGACCGTCCGGATCAACGTCAGCGGCGGCATCGGCGACAAGCTCAACATCCTCGCCGACTGGAACACGGAGCGCACGTTCGACTACGAGAACCAGCTGAAGATCAAGTACACCGGCTACGACGACGAGATCGTCCAGTCGATCGAGGCGGGCAACGTCTCACTTCAGACACCCTCCTTGGTCGGCGGCGGTCAAGCTCTCTTCGGCATCAAGGCGAGGATGCAGGCCGGACCGCTCACCCTTACGACCCTCCTCTCCCAGAAGAAGGGCCAGACGAAGGAGCTCTCCCTCAAGGGCGGCCAGCAGTCGTCGCTGACGGAACTCTACTTCGACCATTACGCGGAAAATCACTTCTTCGTCGATACGCTCTACCGGAGCTTCTGGCCGTCGCTGCGTCAGATCGTCCCGTTGATCACCCCGGAGATGCGCTACAACCAGATCATCCAGCTCGACGTCTACCGGCTCTTCGTCGAGAATCCCAACGGAAGCCAGAACCTCGTCAACGCCACCGCCTACGTCGACCTGCCGCCGCACCCAGTCTCCCAGCACGGCTATGTCGGCCAGGACACCACGGGATTGAGGATCGACGAGGGGAACTTCGAACAGGGTCGCTGGATCAGGCTCGAGCCGGGGAAGGATTACAAGTACGACCTCAACGGCTTCGACGGCCACGTCGCGATCCTCACGAGCTTCAACGATGCGACGCACGCCCTCGCCGTGACCTACCGCATCCTGGGCCAGGCCGAGAGCCAGGTCTACGGCGACAGCGTCCAGGGCGAGAACCGCCTCATCCTGAAGCTCATCAAGCCGAAGGACATCCAGAACCACCCGAACTACAAGCCTGCCTGGGACCTCATGATGAAGAACATCTATTCTCTCGGCGGGACGGGGCTCAAGAAGGAAGGGTTCGACTTGAGGGTCTTCCGCCGGACCCCGGGAGCCGCGGACGTCGACGTCGTCCTCGGCAAGAGCATCATGGAGGTCGTTGGCCTCGACCGCTTCGACGACAACAACTCACCCGTGCCGAACAACCAATTCGACTTCATCCCCGGCCTGACGGTCGATCCCGAGCGGGGCGAGGTCATCTTCCCAACGCTCCGGCCCCTCGATCAGACGATCCGGAACTATTTCGCGTTGCCGACCAACGGGGGCATCGCGGTCACCGATTCGCTTCTATTCAGCGACATCTACGACACGACCCAGGTCGCCGCGCAGAGGAACTCCTTCAAGAACCGTTACATCATGAAGGGGAAGTTCTCGAGCGCCGTCTCGACGAGCTACAACCTCGGATTCAACGTCGTCGAGGGGTCTGTCCAGGTCCTCTACAACGGGACGCCCTTGGTGGCGAACGTCGACTACACCGTCGACTACATCGGCGGCCAGGTGACGATCCGGAAGCCCGAGGCGCTCGTGCCGGGGGCGGACGTGCAGGTGAAGTACGAGCAGAACGACCTCTTCCAGCTCGCCTCGAAGACCCTTATCGGCGCCCGCGCCGAGCTTGCGTTGATCCCGAAGACGAACCTCGGGTTCACGCTCATGACCCTGAGCCAGGCGACGCTGAGCGACAAAGTGCGGCTCGGCGAGGAGCCGACGAAGAACATGATCCTCGGCACGGATTTTTCGTCGGCGTTCGACCTGCCGTTCCTCACCGAAGCGATCGACGCCCTTCCGTTCCTCCGCACCCGGGAGATGTCGAACATTCGGTTTTCGGGCGAGGCGGCGTACATCCTCCCCGACCCGAACACGAAGAAGAGCACGATCCCGAGCGACAACGGAGCGAGCATCGCATACCTCGACGATTTTGAGGGCGCCCGCCGGACGATCCCGATGACGGTGTTCTTTTCCTCCTGGACACCTTCGAGCGCGCCGATCTCGAGCAGGCTCGGGGACGTCCCCGACAGCGTGAAGGACTGGTCCAGGGCCCGGATGCTCTGGTACAATCGTCCGAACGCCGCAACGATCCGGGAGATCTGGCCGAACAAGCAGTACCGGCCGGGCCAGGACATCGTGCAGGTCCTCGACATCGACTATTACCCGAGCCGCCGCGCGATGTACAACTACGCGCCCGCCCTCAACCTGTGGCTGCACCGGGGTCTGCCGGAAGTGAAGAACAACTGGAACGGCATCATGCGGTACATCGGCGCGACCGCCGGCAGCCTCCTCGAACAGAACGTGAACTACCTCGAGATCTGGATGCGGGCGTCCGCCGCGGACAGCATCAATCTGAAATCGGGGCGCATGATGGTCAATATCGGACGCATCAGCGAGGACGTCATCCCCGACGGCAAGCTGAACTCCGAGGACTACCTTGTGACGCCCTCGAATCCGAACGGTCTCCCGAACGGCATTCTCAACAAGGATGAGGAGGACGTCGGTCTTGACATGGAGCCGGACGCGGTGGAGATCCGTCTCCACCACGACTTCCTCGTCGCCAACGCCGGCGACCCGGACGTCGATCCGAACGACCCGGCGGGGGACGACTACTCCTTCAAAAGCCAGACCGATTTCTCTCATCGAAACGGGTCGGAGAAGAACGCCCAGGACGGCGGAGACGCATCGGGGCTCTTTCCGAACACCGAGGACCTCAACAGCGACTATACCGTCAATCTGAACAACGAGTACCTGGAGTACGAGGTCCCGCTCGACAAGAGCTACATCACCGATTCCACCGGCTCGGCGGAGTTCCAGAACAACTACATCGTCGGCGGGGGGAGCAACAAGTGGTACCAGTACCGGATCCCGCTTCTCCAACCGACCAGGGTCGTCGGGAGCAGCGGCGACGCGGCGTCGATCCTGCGGTCGGTCCAGTACTTCCGTCTCTGGCTGAGCGGGTTCAAGGACTCGGTGAGCCTCCACATTGCGGACATCGGGTTCGTCGGCAACCAGTGGGAAGAGCGGGTGCACAACGATTCCATCATGAAGGTCTCGGTCGTGAACATCGAGGACAACCCGGGGTACGTCGGCCCGCCGGGCGTGCAGCGCGAAGTGGACCGGACGCAGCCCGACCAGGTCATCCAGGGGAACGAGCAGTCCCTGGAACTCTTGATCCGCGGTCTCGCCAAGGGAGACTCCCGGCAGGTCGTAAAGAAGTTCATCACGCGGCCGATCGACCTGTTCAACTACAAGTCGTTGAAGATGTTCGTCCACGGCGACGACGCTTTCACCTTCAATTCGCCCGACCAGTACGACGCGGAGGCATTCATCCGGTTCGGAGCGGACTCGCTCAATTTCTATGAATACCGAGCTCCGATCAGACGGGGATGGGACCCCTTGAATGAGATCAACATCGTCTTCGCGCAGATCACGTCGATCAAAACGGCCCGGGATTCCATCAACAAACTCTTTCGGGTCCCGGCGGAGAACGGCGTCCCCGGGGCGACATACGCCATTCAGGGAAATCCCTCGCTTCGGCAGGTCCAGGAGATCTCGATCGGCATCGCGAACCCGTCGCCCCAGGGGACCAACAGCACCCTGACGGGGGACGTCTGGGTGAACGAACTGCGGCTCGTCGACGTCAACAGCGATCCCGGGATCGCATACCGGTTCGACACGCAGATCAAGCTCGCGGACTTCGGCAACGTCGCGTTCAATTACTCGAAGGTCGACCCGAACTTCCACTCGCTCACCGACCGCTTCGGAAGTCAGACGACCGGCATCACCTGGTCGGTGACGACGAACTTCGCGCTCGACAAGTTCCTCCCGAGCGACTGGGCGGGCTCGAGCATCCCGTTTGCGTTCTCCCATACGGAGAACATCTCGAAGCCGAAGTACATGCCGAACACCGACGTCGTCGTCAGCGAGGCGGCGGCGCGGACCGCGGCACGGCCTGATTCGCTCGGCGGCGGGGCCGCCGCCGCGGACAGCCTCATCCGGCAGTCGCAGACGCTCCATGTGCAAAGCACGTACGCCTTGACGAACATGCGCGTCCTCATCCCGTCGCAGAAGTGGTACATCCGGGAGACCATCAACAAGCTGGCGTTCAGCTTCAATTACAACAAGGCGAACGACCGCGATCCGGCGATCCTTGCCCGGACGGCGTGGCTCTGGGGCATGCGCGGAGGATACGCCGTAACGCTTCCCCAGGACGGCTACTTCCAGCCGTTCAAGAGCCTCTTCTCGTCGATCTTCATCCTCAGAGAGTTCAAGGACTGGAAGTTCTACTACCTCCCGATCCTCAACGTCCGGGCCGACGTGTCGGCGAACCGCGCACGGACTCTCGAACTGACGCGCATCCCGGACGCCATCCCGCGCGACACGAGGAGCTTCACCGTCACGAAATCCCTCGGCTTCGCCTGGAAGCTCACCGAAGGCGGCCTCCTCGGGTTCGGCGGCGACTACAGCCTCGGCACCGACCGGAACCTCCAGCCCCTCGACAACGACTCGGTCGGACGGGGGTTCGGATCGATCCTGAACAGCATCCTCTTTGGCGGCTCCGACCGGAGCTATCGGCAGCGAGTGACGGTGAACATGAAGCCGAGGATCCCGAACATCCTGGACGTGACGAAGTACCTCGACTTTCAGGCGGGCTACGGGGTGAACTACAGCTGGCAGAACTCTTTTCAGCAGGGCGATATCGGCAAAAGCGCGGGCTGGGACAACAGCGGCAACCTTGCGATGAGCTTCCGCTTGAAGGCGCTCACCGATCCCTGGTTCGTCGAGGACAAGGAACCGCCGACGACGCCTGCACGACCCGCACCTGTCCGTACGAAGGAGCGCGACACGACCTCCACGGCTTCCGCCGACTCCACGAATCCGGGGAAGAAGGCGGAAAAGCCGGAAGCGCCGGCGGCCCCGAAGGGGAAGCCCTTGAACATCCTCAACGAGCTGAAATCGATGGCAAAGATGTTCATCAAGTATCCGTTCCTCGACTACGAGAACATCAACGTTTCGTTCACGCAGAGCAACCGGGCGACAAACACCGGCGTCGTCGGGGCCCCCGGGTTCCAGAACTTCTGGGGCAGGCTCCCGTTCCAGGAACCCCGGCTCGAGAACGGCCCGTCCCGGCTCTACCAGCTCGGGCTAATCTCCGATCCGAGCGGCAAGCTTCGGTGGTCGCCCTCCTCGAGCTTCCCGTTCGTCGGATGGAAGACCGAGCACGGCCTGCGCGCCGCGAACGCAAACCTCACGGACCAGTTCTCCCAAGCGAACGGCATCACGCTCAAGACGAACCGTCCCTTGTGGGCCGGCGCGACGCTCGACATCGACTGGAAGGTCGCCTGGCAGTTTAACAAGTCGACCTCCATCACCACCGACGCCGCCGGCACCCCGGTCGCCGGCCTCGTCTCGACCTCGGGGAACATCGAACGGTCGTACCTCACGCTGCCGCCGGTGCTCTTCTTCAAGGTGTTCAAGAGCAGCCTCGAGGATGTCGGGAAGAAGTACGATGCGCTCTCGCCGGAAGATCAGAATTCGAACGCGGCGATCTCGAACGCATTTGAGAAGGGGTTCGAGGCCCTGCCTTTCTTGAGCAAGCTCTTCGGCCAGTACGTCCCGCGCCCCAACTGGTCGCTCCGGTGGGACGGCGTCGAGAAGACGCTCGGTTTCTCCAACGTCATCGAACGGATGACGCTCGAGCACGCGTACGTCTCCGGGTTCCGGCGTGACTTCCGCGGATTGCCGACGGGGGAAGAGCAGACCGACGCGGAGCGCATCACATACGGATTCTCGCCGCTGGCGAGCATCAACGCCACCTTCAAGCAGATCATGAAGGGGAACCTCACGGGCTCGATCCGGTACAACACGACGACCTCGTACGACCTCAATCTCAACGCCTCCTCAAAGAATATCGTCGAGACGCTTGCGAACGAGATGTCTCTCTCGCTCTCGTTCAACCGGCGAGGGTTCTCGTTCCCGCTCTTCGGGCTGAACCTCTCGAACGACATCGACGTGAGCCTCACCTACTCCCGGACGAAGAACTCCAAGCGGCAGCATCTCCTGCAGTATCTCTCCCTCAACCAGGAAGGGACGCCTCTTGACGGCAACACGCGCACGTCGATCGAACCGCAGGTGAAGTACGTCCTGAGCACGCGCGTCACCGCCGGCCTCTACTACCGGTACACCAGGATCGCTCCCGACGAGGGCGGTTCGTTCATCGTCGGCAATACGACCAACGAGGCTGGGATCGACATCCACATCTCGATCTGATCCGCCCCCCGGACCAGCTTCATTGATTCTCTCTCACGATTTCCTTACTTTACCAGCGAGGACCCCCATGGCTGTCATGACCGCGACAAAAGGCAAAATACTCTGGGTTGACGACGAAATCGAGCTCCTTCGGCCCCATATCCTTCTCCTGTCGGAGAAAGGCTACTCCGTCGAAACGGCGACGAACGGCGAGGACGCCATCGACATGGTGAAGGACCGAGCGTTCGACCTCGTCTTCCTCGACGAGATGATGGCCGGAATGGGGGGCCTCAAGACCTTGTCGGCCATCAACAACCTGCGCCCCGAGGTTCCGGTCGTCATGGTCACGAAGAACGAGGACGAGGGGCTCATGGAGGACGCCATCGGCGTCAAGATCAGCGATTACCTCACGAAGCCCGTGAACCCGAGCCAGGTGCTGTTGGCCTGCAAGAAGTTTCTCGAGCGGAAGAAGATCACCGGCGCGGCCGTCTCTCGCGACTACATCAAAGAATTCAACGAGATCTCGCTCGCGCTTCAGGGGCCTTTGAACGCCTCGGACTGGACCGGCATCGCCGCGCGCCTCGTCGACTGGTCCATCGAGATGGACTCGCACCCGGAGCTGGGCCTGACCCAAACGCTCATCGATCAGATCCGGGAATGCAACGTCGAGTTCTCGAAGTTCATCGAGCGGAACTACCGCAACTGGCTTGAGCAGAAGAACCGGCCGACCCTGTCGGTCGACGTCATCGAGCGCTACCTCATCCCCGAGCTGACCCCGGACAAGTCCGTCTTCTTCTTCGTCATCGACTGCCTCAGGCTCGACCAGTGGATGCTCATGGAGACGGTCCTGCGGGAGTACTATTCGATCTCGCGCGAGTACTACTACTCGATCCTTCCGACGGCGACGCCGTATTCGCGCAACGCGATCTTCAGCGGCGCGTTCCCGGACGAGATAGAGGTCCGGTTCCCCGATATCTGGGCGCAGATGGAGGACGACGACAACAGCCTCAACCGCCACGAGCACCAGTTCATGGACAACCTCCTTGAGCGGCGCAAGATCCAGCTGAAGCCCGACTCGAAGTACGTGAAGATCCTCGACGCGGAGTTCGGCCGCAGCATCGAGAACAACATCCTCTCCTACACGAAGAACCGCCTCACGGCGATCGTCGTGAACTTCGTCGACATGCTCGCGCACGGGCGGTCGGACTCCGACCTTTTGAAGGAAATCGCCCCCGACGAGGCCGCGTACCGGTCGCTCACGGCGTCCTGGTTTCGGCACAGCGCGCTGTTCGGCATGCTCAAGACGCTCTCGCGCCAGAAGAACGTCACGATCATCCTCACCACCGATCACGGGAGCATCCGGAGCCTGCGCGGCGTCAAGGTCATCGGCGACCGGGAAGCCTCGACGAACTTGCGGTACAAGTACGGCCGCAACCTGAAGTGCGACGATCGGCACGCGATCCTCGTGAAGAATCCGAAGGACTTCCGGCTCCCGAAGCGGAGTTCGACGATCAACTACCTCATCGCGAAGGAAGACTATTACTTCGTCTATCCGACGGACTACCACAAGTACGTCAACCAGTACCGGGACAGCTTCCAGCACGGCGGCATCTCCATGGAGGAGATGATCCTCCCGGTCGTAAAACTCGAGCCGAAGTAAGCCTTGCACTCGATGGCCCGCACCGTCGACACATCGACCGAAGAGGAGACGATCGCCCTGGGCGCGTCGTTCGCGTCCCGACTGCGGCCCGGAGACGTCGTCGCACTCTTCGGGACGCTCGGCACCGGCAAGACCCGGTTCATCAAGGGGATCTGCCGCGGCCTCGGGGTCGCCGTCCACGTCACGAGCCCGACCTTCACGATCGTCAATCAGTACGAGGGAAGGACGGGGATCGTGTACCATTTTGACTTCTACCGGCTGAAAAGCCGGAGCGAGCTCCGGGAGATCGGCTTTGAGGAGTACCTCTCCTCCGGCGGCATCTGTCTCGTGGAATGGGCCGAACAGGTGGAAGCGTTCCTTCCCGCGCGGCGCTACAATGTGCGTCTCGCGCACGGCTCCACCGACGGCGGCCGCCGGATCGCCATCGAAGAGCCATCGGCGGTGACCGCGTGACCATCCTCGGCATCGAAACGGCCTCGGTCGTCTGCGGAGCGGCGCTCGTCAGAGACGGTGCCGTCATCGGAGAGTCGCAGCGTATCGCGCCGCAGATCCATTCGGAAATGCTTTTGTCGCTCATTGACGGCCTTCTCCGATCCGCCGGCGTTCCGGTACGGGAGCTCGACGGCATCGCCTGTTCCATCGGCCCCGGTTCGTTCACGGGCCTGCGCATTGGGCTCAGCACGGCGAAAGGGCTCGCCTTTGCGGCCGATCTGCCGCTTGTTGCCGTACCGACGCTCGAAGCGCTCGCGCTCCGGGCCGTCAGAGACGGCCGGCTTTTGTCCGGCGGCCGCGTCCTCGCGGCGCTCGACGCGCGCCGGGACGAGGTCTTCGCCGCGCTCTTCTCGTGGAACGGCTCTGCGCTCGGAGCGCTCATGCCCCGGGCGGCACTCACAGTGCACGCTCTCCTCGCCCAGCTGGCGCAGTTCGCGGGGGGGGAGAAGATCGTTCTGACCGGTGACGGCAGCGCGAAGATCGAGCGTGCCGCGGCCGAACTCTTTGCGGTGCCCCTGCCGGGCCAGGAGCTCTGCTCAGCTGCTGCGGTGGCGATCCTCGGAGAAGCGAGACTCCTTTACGGCGAACGGGCCGATCTCGAGTCGCTCGAGCCCGAGTACGGCAAGGAATTCTACACGACAGCGATCCCACTTCCACAACAAGGGTAACTCCCATGGCATGGTTCCGCCGTTCCAAAGTCAGCATCAACGTCAACGACGCGCAGAGGAAGGATATTCCCGACGGGATGTGGATCAAGTGCGAGAGCTGCGGGGAGATCATCCACCGGTCTCAGCTGGAACAGCAGCTGTTCACCTGCCTCAAGTGCCAGTACCATTTCCGAATCACGAGCGAGCAGTACCTCTCGTTCCTCCTCGACGAAGGCTCCTTCAAGGAGATGGACCGCAAGATGCGCTCCACCGATCCGATCAACTTCAAGGATACGAAGCTGTACAAGGAACGGATCAAGGAGTCGATGCGCAAAACGGGGCTCCAGGACGCGGTGAGGACCGGGACCGGGAAGATCTCGGGCATGCCGATCGCCATCGCGGCGATGGACTTCGGGTTCATCGGCGGGAGCATGGGCTCGGTTGTGGGGGAGAAGGTCGCACGGGCCGCGGAAAAGGCGCTCAAATCGAAGTGCCCGCTCATCATCATATCCTCGAGCGGCGGCGCCCGCATGATGGAGGGAGCCCTTTCCCTCATGCAGCTCGCCAAGACGAGCGGACGGCTCGCGCAGCTCTCCGATGCGGGGATCCCGTACATATCCTTGATGACCGATCCGACGACCGGCGGCGTTACCGCGAGCTACGCGATGCTCGGGGACGTCAACCTGGCGGAACCGGCGGCGCTCATCGGGTTCGCCGGGCCGCGCGTCATCAAGCAGACGATCGGCAAGGACCTGCCGCCGGGATTCCAGCGCTCCGAGTTCCAGATGGAGCACGGGTTCGTCGACATGGTCGTCCACAGGAAAGAGATGAAGGAGACCGTCACCAAGCTCCTGAACTATCTCTGGGCGTAGCCTTACGGCTCATGCGATATTCCGCTCGGCTCGGTGTCCCGGTCCGGACGGTTCTGTTTTACCCGTGAAGCACGCAGGCCGACGGCCGCTCGTTCGCTTTTGTCCCATCGTCAAGACCAAGAGAAGGAATCATCTATGGCAACTCGTCTAAACGCTGCCGGTCTCATCGGGATTGCGGCCATGTGCGCTTGGCTCGTGTCATGCAGTTCGCCGACGGGGAACGGCGAATCGGTCTTCCCCGACACCAAGATAACGGTCACCGTCTCCAATGGCCCCGGTTCCTTCACCATCGTGTCGCAGGACCCGGATGATTGGCAGATCCATCCTTCCAAGATCGTCCATTACGCGCTGGGGGGCCGGCAACTCGATCCGAGGATCACTCCGGCATATCCGAACCCGGCGCATGATTCGACCTCCTTGGAGTTCACCATGGGACTCGGAGGCCTTCCATCGTTCAGGATGTACACGAGCCAGGGGGTACTTGTCAAGACGCTCTTCAAGGATCCGATCGATGCGGGTGCCGAATTGATCGTCTGGCATCTCGACGACGAGGCCGGCAACAGGGTGCCGCCGGGGTATTACCGGTGCGTCTACTCGTGGAACACGGCCGTGTGCGATGGACCGCCCGGAACGTCCTGTTCGCAGATGATCGATCTGACCGTCTCCGGACACGGAGACATCAAGGTAGACTAAGGACCTGTCACCTTGCACCGCCGCCTCATTCCCCGGGGTGTGTTCACACGGATAGCACCGGACAAGCCTTGATATCAGCATGAATTGACCCCTCCTAAAAAAGCGATGTTTTTTCAACGAATGTGAGGGGCGGCCTTGAAAACCCTCTTAAGACATTCCTTTTCTCCTGTTTTTCACCAGTTTCTTCCATCCTCGGTGCTCCCCCTTTACGAATTACCTTAGCAAAGTTTGGTAACATTCAAAGATTTTAATATCTTACGGGTATGTGTCTGTTCGGCCGTTGCCGCGATGCTTCAATGTGGCGTAATTTGATATGATTTGAGTGTACAGATTTCCGTTCCTATTATAGATGAACCTCTTAGACAAGGATCGAATGACGATCAACATCATTGGTATGCCGATGGATCTGGGCCAGGGGCGTCGCGGCGTCGATATGGGCCCTTCGGCGATCCGCTACGCCGGGATAGGCGCCCGGCTGAAGGAACTCGGCTACAAGGTCATCGATGACGGCGACCTGACGATCAAGACCCAGGAAGAGCAGCAGGTGAAGGACGCCAAGGCGAAGTACCTCCCCGAAATCGCCCGGGCCTGCACCGTACTCGCCCGGAAGGTCGAGAAGATCTCGCAGAAAGGGCAGTTTCCGCTCGTCCTCGGGGGCGACCATTCGATCGCGATCGGGACGGTCGCGGGGCTCTCTCTGAACGCCCGGCGCCGGAAGAAGAAGCTCGGCATCTTCTGGATCGACGCTCATGGCGATTTCAACACCCCCGGGAGCTCCCCGTCGGGGAACATCCATGGCATGCCCTTGGCGATCTGCGCCGGCCTGGGGCCGCGCCAGCTCGTCAATGTCGGAGGATCGTTCACGAAGGTCGACGCCAAGAACATCGCCATCATCGGCCTCAGGGACCTCGACAAGAGCGAACGGGAGAACCTGAAGAAGTTCGGCGTTCACCTCTACACGATGGAGGACATCGACAAGTACGGCGTCCACAAGGTCATGAAGCGGGCGTTCGACCAGGTAGCGAACAACGTCGACTATCTCCACGTGAGCTTCGATTTGGACAGCGTCGACCCGATCTACGCCCCGGGCGTCGGTACGCCGGTCAAGGGAGGGCTCGACTACCGTGAAGCCCACCTCATCATGGAAATGCTCGCCGAATCGAAGAAGATGACGTCGCTCGAGCTCGTCGAGGTGAACCCCATCCTCGACAACCGTAACCAATCGGCTGAATTCGCCGTAGAGTTGGTACAGTCCGCTTTCGGCAAGAAGATCCTGTAGCGGACCCGTGCCGTTGAACGCGCATCGCTGGAGACCTCATGCCTGGGGCGAAGCAGCGCCAGAGTACCACAAGAACCATTACCTCGCACAAGGAGACGCAATGAAGATGATGACGATGGGAAAACGAACGCAGGCTGCCGTGCTATTCACGCTCCTGTTCACACTCATGCTGACGGCACAGGAGAGCCGCTCGGTCCAACCCGAGTGGTGGTTCGGCGGCGGTCTGGGCCTGAACTTCAACTACTACGGCGGGAACACGAGCACGCTCAACGCGGCAAAATCCATCGCACCCGCCTCGTACACGAAGGGGTCGGGGACCGGTCTGTGGCTCGCCCCCCTGGTCGAGTACCGGCCCGATCCGGTCTGGGGCGCCATGGTGACGCTCGGATTCGACAACCGGAGCGGCGACTTTGACGCCGTCACGGCCGCCGGAGTGACCTCACGGGTCAAGGCATCGATGAACTACCTGAGCCTCGAACCGAGCCTGAAGATCTCCCCGTTTCCCGCGAACGTCTACTTCTTCGCCGGTCCGCGTCTAGGGTTCAACGTCGCAAAATCGTTCACCTACACCGAAGACAACAACGCCGCCGGCACCGCCATCGGCGATTGGAGCGGGGTGCGCGGCACGGTCCTGGGGCTCCAACTGGGCGCCGGGTATGACATCGCGCTCACCTCCGCCAATCAGAGCACCAGGATCGACCTCGCCCCGTTCCTTGCGATCCATTTCGGGCAGGGCCCGCGCTCGGAGGACAACTGGACGCTCTCGAGCGTCCGGTTCGGCGTCGCGCTGAAATTCGGCAGCACCGCCGGCACGACCGAAGCACTGAGCCGCGACGTCCAGTTCTCGGTCCGCGCCCCGCGCCTCATCCCGACGGAGCGCCGGGTGAAGGAGACCTTCCCGATGCGCAACTTCGTCTTCTTCGACGAAGGCTCCACGGCGGTCCCGAGCCGCTACGTCCAGCTGACGCACGACCAAGCCTCCTCGTTCAAGGAGGAACAGCTCGTCCAGCCCGAGCCGAAGGACCTCACCGGCCGGTCCCGCCGGCAGCTTACCGTCTATCATAATATCCTCAACATCCTCGGCGACCGTATGCGCGACCATGCCAACGCGTCGGTGACGCTCTCCGGGGCCTCCGACAAGGGCGCTGCGACGGGCAAAATGTACGCGGAAGAAGTGAAACGCTACCTCGTCGACGTCTTCGGCATCGACGGCGGGCGCATCACGACGGCCGGACGCGACAAGCCCGAGGTCCCCTCGGTGGCCTCCGGCGCGACGCGCGAGCTCGACCTCGTCCGGCCGGAAGACCGCCGCGTCGACATCACGAGCACGACGGCCGGCCTTCTTGAACCGGTTCAGATCGTCTCCCTCCAGGAAGATCCGCTCGACTCCGACGTTCTGGTGAACGTGACGAACGGCGACGAGAAACTCGCGTCATGGTCGGTCGAGGCGATCGATGAGAACGGCAGTGTGAACCGGTACGGCCCGTTCACGGGCGACCAGGGGCGCATCGGCGGACGCCAGATCATGGGCACCCGCTTTAAAGGCAAGTATACGATGGCCCTCCTCGCGCAGACAAAGAGCGGCCAGACGTTCCGGAAAGAGGAGACCGTCACGCTCACTCGGTCCGACGAGCCGGTCGAGGACCTCGGACTTCGGTTCAGCATCCTCTTCGAGTTCGACCAGTCCCGGACCGTCGCGACGTACGAGCGCTTCCTCACCGACGTCGTCGCACCGCTCGTCCCCGAGGGCGGAAGCGTCATCATCCACGGCCACACCGATCTCATCGGCGAAGAGAGCCACAATCTGAAGCTCTCGAAAGACCGCGCCGAGGAGACGAAGGCGATCATCGCCAACGCGCTGGCGAAGGCCGGCAAGCGCCGCGTGAAGTTCGACGCGTACGGGTTCGGCGAGGACCTGCGCCGGGCGCCGTTCGAAAACACGCTGCCCGAAGAGCGGTTCTACAATAGGACCGTCATCATCGACATCCTTCCGGAGTAGCGCTCGGTGAAGAGACATTGCTGCGTCATTCTGTTCTGCGCGGCGCTCTGCGGCGTGCCGCAGGCGCGCGCGCAGGATCTTTCCCGAGCGGAACGCCGGGCCGGTACGGCCGACGCGGCCGAATGGATCGGCATCGGATCGTACCATGTCGCCCGGCAGGAACTTGAGCGTATGCTCGAGCGGGGCGGTGCGAACGACCGGGACCGCGACGTCCTCTACCTTCTTCTCCAGAGCTCGTACGAAGACCGCGACTACGTGGAGGCGTTCCAGTGGGCGGCGGAATTTCTCTCGGAGTACTCCGCCGACGGCTCCCGAGGCGAAGCGCTCTTGCGAAAAGGGGTGAGCGCCTACCAGATCCACCAGATCCGCGACGCCCGGGAATCCCTGACGCTCTTCCTCGACGAGAATCCAGCGCATCGGCAGCGCGGCGCGGCGTTCTTCTGGCGCGCGATGTGCGCCATCGACCAAGGGGACTGGGGTCCGGCCGAATCGGACATTCAGCACTGCTTCGACGACTCCTCGTCGACCGAGTTCCGGGACAACGCCCTCATGGGATGGGCCCTTTCGCTCGAACGACGCGGGGAATACCCGAAGGCGTCCGACTACCTCCAGCGGCTCGTCACGGAGTACCCGTCGAGCGAGCTCATCACCGACGCGCAGATCCGGCTCGCCTCCCTCGCCCTTCGGCAGCGCGACTTCGCGGGGACACTGAAGCACCTCGAACAGGCCAACCCGTCGACTCCGCGGCAGCGCGAGGAATCGCTCTTCCTCCGCGCGGAAGCGGAATACCTTACCGGCCGGTACGAGCCGGCCCAGTCGGACTATGAGGATCTCTTAAAGATCGCCGGGAATGACGCGCTTCGGAAGGCGGCGAACTACGGCATCGCCTGGTCGAAACTCAAGCGGGGCGACGCGGCGGGCGCGCAGACCGATTTTGACGCCCTGAGCCTCCGGGGGAAGGACTCGCTGGCGTACGCCGCGATGTACCAGGCGAGCGTCCTGACCCTTCTTCAGAACAATGTCCTCTCCGCGATGTCGCGGTTCGATTCCCTGACGGCGGTCTCGCCGTACGACCAGTTCGCGGAACGTTCCTACTACCAGATGGGCCTCATCCAGTACCGGATGAAGCGCTACAAGGACGCTCGGCACTACTTCCAGCTTTCGGCGCGGCTGTTTCCCGAGAGCGGACACCGCGCTGAAGCCTACCGCATGTCGGGCGAAGCGAGCGTCGCATTGAGCGACTTCTCCAACGCGCAGTACGCGTTCGCCCAAGTACGGCGCCTCGGCACGAACCCCGACCTTATCCCGGGCGCAATGTACGAGGAAGGGATCGCGATGTATCATCTCGGCCGGTTCAAGTCGAGCGCGGACCTTCTCGCGGACTTCCTCCATAAGTACCCGAACGATCCGCGCATCGCCGAGGTGAACCTCTGGCGCGGCGAAGCGCTCTACCAGGACGGCCGCTTCGCCGATGCGGAACATGCCTATAACGACGCGCTGCGGCTCGAGTCGGCCGGGAACCACAAGGCCACCGCCTCCTACGGCATCGCCTGGACGCTGTTCGAACAGAAGAAATTCGCGCAGGCGGCCGCGGCATTCGACAAGTTCACGACGGATTTCCCGAACGACGAGCACGTCCTCGACGCCTCGCTGCGCAAGGCCGACTGCTACTTCTTCATGGGCGAGTACGAGAAGTCGAGCGCGCTCTACGCATCCCTGGCCGAGGAGAAGGGCGGGAGCCGCCAGGCCGAGTACGCCGCCTTCCAGCTCGGCATGTCGTACATCCAGCGCGGGGAATCGGAGCGGGGGATCACGCACTTGCGGAACTTCCTCATGCGCTACCCCTCGTCCGTCTACAACGAGGTCGTGGCGTTCAACATCGGATGGACCTATTTTTCGAAGGACCAGTTCCCGGAGGCCTTGACGGAGTTCCGCGGCGTCATGCGCGATTATCCGCAGAGTCAGCTCATGCCGCGCGTTCTGTTCAACACTGGCGACGCCTTCTACAACATGAAGCAGTACGACAGCGCCCGAGTCTACTACCAGCGCGTTCTGAAGGAGTACCCTTCGACGCCGCTTGTTCCCGACGCCATGTCGGGGCTTCAGTATACGTACGAGGCGGAAGGGCACCCGGCCGGGGCCCTTGCGGAGATCGATACGCTCTTGCGCGCAACGCCCGCCGGTTCGCCGCAGGAGGAGCTTGTCCTGCGGAAAGGGGACATCCTCTTCGGCCAATCCGACTTCGGCGGCGCGGTTCTGGAATACCAGAAGCTCCTTGCGCTGAAGCCGTCGAAGACGGTCGAGGCGAAGGCGCTCTACCAATTGGGGCGCTCGTACGAGCTCGAGAATAACCCCCAGCAGGCGATCCCGTACTACGAACGGATCCGCAAGGAGTTCTCCGACGCGGAGGTCGCCCCGACGGCGGGGCTGGCCTTGGGCCTGGCGGAGATCAAGACGAAGCAGTACAAGGCGGCGGTCGCCGAACTCGAGGATTTCGAGCACCGGCATCCCGATTCGCCGCTCCTCACGGAATCACGGTACAACCGCGGGGTGGCCCTCTCGCTCGTCCCGAGTCTCTCCGAGGCAACGGAGCAGTTCCAATTCGTCATCGAGCACTACCCGACCGACATCTTCGCGGACAGAAGCCGCATCCAGATCGCTCGGATTCACGTCGCGAAGAAAGAACATAGGGCCGCGCTTGACACGCTCAACGCGCTCGTCTCCCGGCGAAACGACGACCTGGCAGCCGAAGGCCTCCTCATCATCGCCGATTGCTACCTCTCGATGAAGAAGACCCCCGACGCGCTCCAGGCGTACAAGGACGTCTACGAGCAGTACGCCGAGTTCCCGCTGTTCGTCGAGCGGGCGCGCTTGGGCGCCGGCGGATGCTATGAAAAGCTCCGTGACATCCCGAAGGCGCGCGCCGCCTACGAGGCGGTCGCGAACAACGCCGTCGATCCGACGGTGCGGAAAGATGCCCAGGAACGATTGAAGAGGCTCCGGCGATGACGACAAGAACACTGTTCTGCTTGGTTGTCCTTTTCCTGGTCGTCGCGCCTTCGCCGTCGCTCGCCCGGCAGCAGGGCGCGGACACCACCACCACTGTACGTAAGGAACTGCCGACGCTGGAGATCCCCGAATTGACGATCGTTGGAAAGAAGGCGATCGAGCTTCCGTTCGCTCGGAAGGGAGAGATCTACGACGTGCCGGTGTACGAAGCGCCGGCGCCCGATTCCAGCCTTCTCCTGGAGAGGCTGCAGCCGGGCATTCCGGTCGGCTCGCTTCCCCGGTACGAGCAACGGCAGATGCCGTGGCGCTGGTCTCTTGAAGGGGCTCTCGGCAACTACGCGAGCGCGGGCGCGGGCGGATATATCGACTACTCGGCCGAACGCTGGGGCATCTCGGGCAAGGGGGGATTCCACCGCACGGGCGGCCATACCGAGAACAGCTCCGGAACAACGACGCTCGCGGGCGCGACGATCCATTCGCTCGTTGCAACCGACAACGACGTCCTCAGGACCATGCGTGCCTCGTTCGGCGTCTCCCTCCAGCATGAATCGTACGGCCTCACCGGCATCGTCGGCCCCAGTGCGCACCGCTCGAGAAACAACATCGTCGTGGACGGCCGAATGGGCTCGCTCAACCGGCAGGGCCTCGTTCTCGACATGAACCTCGGCGCGAATATCTGGAAGGTGAGCGACGAGCATGCGCCGGCTGATTCCGAGGTGAGCGTCGTGTCGCCGAAGGTGGACGCGAGCCTCGCCGCCGACATCGGCGCGGGAAGGCTCCTCGGGGATTTTTCGTACGAGAGCTCCTCGCTCGACTACCAGCATCCGACCGAATCTCCGTCGCTCCTCTCGTTCGCGGGAAGCGTGCGCTGGGGGATCGGGAACAGGGTGTTCCTCCAGGCCGGGGGCCGGTACTCAGGCGGATCGAACTCCTCTGGGGGGAGGCGCTCACTCGTTGCGCCCTTGGCCCGGCTGACGTGGGAGATCGACGACGGCCGCTCCATCTCGTTCTGGTTCGAACCGCAGATGCGCCTCGAAACGTACGACGAGGCGGTGAAGCTCAATCCGTATATCGGCCGTGAACTCGTGCTCCAGCCTGAGCGCCAAATCCTCAATTTTGGGAGCGCCGTCTGGTACAACCGCGGCATGCTCACGCTCGAGGTCAAAGCGACGTTCATCAAAAGTTCGGGCAAGAGCCTGACGATCGCCGACAGCGGGAGGATCCGTCTGGAACCCGCCGAAGTGTTCCAGAGTATCGTCGCGGCGGAAGGGACCGTCCGGGCGTCGGAGCGGACGAGGATCAACTTCTCCGGCACGCTCCAGCCGTCGTTCGAAGACGGCACGACGACTCAGTTGCCGATGACGCCTGTCCTCAAGCTCGGGGCGAAGGGCGAGCTCGATGTGCTTCCGATCCTCACCGTTTGGTCGTCGGTCGACTACCGGAGCAAGGAGAATATCGACCGCACGGGGACCCGCACCCTCGGCGATCTCGTCTTGGTCGGGGCGGGCGCGACGGTCTCGGTTCTCTCGAGGGTCGTGCTGTCGTTCGACGCCGCGAATCTTTTGAACAGCAGCTACTCCTGGTGGGACGGGTATCCCGCCCCCGGCAGGGTGCTGACGCTCGGTGCGAAGCTCCGGCTCCAATGAACGTCATTTCCGGCATCGCCGAGATGCAGAGCGCGGCCGAGGAGCTACGCCGGTCTGGGAAACGGATCGGCATGGTCCCCACCATGGGGTTCCTCCACGAAGGCCACCTGAGCCTCATGCGCATCGCGCGCTCGCATGCCGACGCCGTCGTGACGAGCATCTTCGTCAACCCTACCCAGTTCGGTCCCGCAGAAGACTTCGAGAAGTACCCTCGGGACATCGAACGCGACACGCGCCTGGCCGCGTCGGCCGGCACGGCTATCCTCTTCGTACCGACGGTTGCAGAGATGTATCCCGACGGCTATGCGACCTACGCGAGCGTGGACCGGATCACCGACGTGCTCGAAGGGAAGGTGCGCCCGGGTCATTTCCGAGGCGTCGCCACGGTCGTGGCGAAGCTCTTTCACTGCGCTGCCCCCCATGTCGCCGTTTTCGGCCAAAAGGACGCCCAGCAGGTTGCCGTTCTGAGACGCATGACTCTCGATTTGAACTTCCCGGTCGAGATCATCGTCGGCCCGATCGTCCGCGAGGCGGATGGACTTGCAATGAGCTCGAGAAACGTCTATCTTTCACCGGAGGAGCGCCGCCAGAGTACAGTGCTCCACCGTTCGCTCGCCAAAGCAGGGGAGCTCATCCGGGCCGGCGAACGCCGCGCCGGTGTGCTCATCGGCGCGATGAGCGACCTGATCGCAGCCCAGGCGGCCGCGAAGGTCGACTACATTTCGGTCGCTGACGCGGACACGCTCAAGGAGCTGCAGGTCCTCGCGCAGGGAGCCTCGGTGCTTCTCTCCCTCGCCGTCCGGTTCGGCGCAACGCGCCTGATAGATAACTCACTTGTGAACCTCTAGCCGACCATATGCCCGATCCGATAAAGACACCGCAGCTGGCCGTTGCCATCATGGCCGCCGGGAAGGGGACCCGGATGAAGAACCCCGAAATGGCGAAGGTGATGCACGAGATCGAAGGAAAGCCCATGGTGGAGTACGTCGTCGACCTCGCGATGAAGCTCCAGGCCCAACGGATCCTTCTCATCGTCGGCCATCAGAAGGAATCCGTCATGGCGCGGATCTCGGCCGTCTTCCCGGCCGTGGAGTTTGCGGAGCAGAACGAGCAGAAAGGGACCGGCCATGCCATCATGCAGACGACCGCCCAGCTTATGGAGTTCGACGGGGACGTCCTCGTCCTTTCCGGCGACGTGCCGCTCCTAACGGAGAAGACCGCCCGCGCGCTCCTCGGGTATCACCGCGCGACCGGCGCATCCGCGACGATCCTGACGGCCGAGCTCGAGGATCCTACCGGCTACGGCCGTATCGTCAGGAACAGCGACGACTCGGTGCAGAAGATCGTCGAGCACAAGGACGCCTCGAAGAAGGAGCTCGCCATCACGGAGATCAATTCCGGCATCTACCTCTTCGAGAAGGAAAAGCTCTTCGCCTGCCTTCAGGAGCTCAAGCCGAACAACGCCCAGGGGGAGTATTATCTCACCGACGTCTTTGAATCGTTCTGGAAGAATACATGGCTCGTTTCGGCGGTGAAAGTCATTGACGCAATTGAAGTTATGGGCATCAACGACCTGGCGCAGCTCGAGGAGGCCCGACGAGTCATGCAGCGCCGGCTGCCCGGGTGATGGTTTGACTCTCAGCCTCTTTTTCTGTATTATTATGAAGGAAAAGTGAAAGGTTCTGGCATGAAATGGGCGTTTGCGGTTGTTATCGCGCTGTTGTGTGTGAGCGTTCCTCTTTCCGCGCAGTTGAAGACCCAGGCTCAGGAGGATATGAGCGCCTCCCGGTCCTTGATCCACCCTTCGGCAGGTATCACAAGCTTTTTCGGCCTCCTCAACGCTGAGAACTTCAGGATGCATCACAGCGTCGGGATGAGTTTCATCACCTCTGGCGGACAGGGGCTCTCGATCGCGGACTACACGAACAGCATGTTCTACAAGATCGCCGACCCGCTCGACGTCCGAATGGATGTCACGCTCCAGGGGTCTCCCTTCGGCCAGTACGGGAACGTCGCTCAAAGCAGTCTTAACGGTATCTTCCTGAGCCGCGCAGAGCTCAATTACCGGCCGTCGCACGACTTCATGATCTCCCTGCAGTATCAGCGCAACCCGTACGGCCGCTTCGGCTGGTACGACTCTCCGTTCAGCGATCACCGCTGGGGGGAATGAGTAAGCGCTGGTTCGATGCTCATGTGTGCGTTCACCGCTGTTTGACATACTCCCGAGTTAGTCTCCCTGTGGGGGAAGGCTAACTCGATTTTTTTTCTCTATGGAAAACGACCAACACCAACACCCCGAACATCCCGCGCCGAAAAAGACGCGCTCGGTCCTGAAGGCGGGCCTCAACGTGCTCATCGTCTGCATGCTGGGGGCGGTCTGCTACTTCTCGTACGCGTTCCTCGCGAAGAGCCCGGCGGTCCCCCCGCCGGAGACGGCCCCGGCGAGGCCGGCGAAGGTCATCCAGCTTGACGTCCTCAACGGCTGCGGGGCGAAGGGCGTAGGGGTGAAGTTCACGAGCTTCCTCCGGACCAACGGGTTCGACGTCGTGGAATTGAAGAACTACAAGACGTTCAACGTGGCGCAGACCCTGGTGGTCGACCGCGTCGGCGACCTCGCGCTCGCGCGCCGGGTGGCGGCAGCGCTCGGCGTCGTCGAAAAGAACGTCGTGCAGCAAATAAATCAGGATTATTTCGTAGATGTATCCGTCATCATCGGAGCGGACTACCCGTCGCTCCGCGTGGGACATTAACCTCTAGAGGAGACTCGTTGACACCAAAGATACTCGCAAAGAAGACAGCGCTCTTCGCGCTGACCAAGAAGGCGGCGGACGTGACCATCATGGACCTTCGGAAAGTGACCGACATGGCGGACTTCTTCGTCATCTGCTCGGGGGATTCCGACACGCAGGTTAAGGCGATCGCCGACGCCATCACCGACGGCATGGACCAAGCCGGCGTCCAGGCGTGGCACCGGGAAGGGCTCACGGAACGCCAGTGGGTGCTCCTCGATTATGTCGACGTCGTCGTCCACGTCTTCCACAGAGAAGCCCGGAAGTTCTATGGCCTCGAGAAGCTCTGGGGCGATGCGAAATCCGAGGTCGTCGTCGATGAGCCCGTCGCGCCGAAAGCAAAGGCTGCAAAAGCGAAGCCCGCCAAGGTGAAGGCCGTCAAGGCCAAGCCCGTGAAAGCCAAGGCCGTCAAGGCCAAGGCAGTGAAACCCAAGACCGCAACATCGGCACCCGCCCGGAAGCCGCGGGTCGCCAAGGCGAAATGAAACAGTATTTGCGCGACAAGGTCCTCGCGAGCCTCACGCTTGCGGGGTGCCCCGATTCCGTTGTCCCCACGTTTGAGAAGCCGAAGATCGCCGAACACGGAGACCTGACGACGAACGTCGCCATGGTCGCTTCGAAGGTCCTCGGCGTTCCGCCGCGCAAGCTTGCCCAGACGATCGTCGATCATCTCGACCTGGACCCGAAGCGCATCGCGGGCGTCGATATCGCGGGGCCCGGCTTCATCAATTTCCGGTTCACGAGGGACTATTATCAGAATGCGCTCGCCGAGATCCTCGCATCCGGACCAAGCTTCGGACGCGTTGATGTCGGCCGCCGGCGAAAGACGCAGGTCGAGTTCGTGAGCGCCAATCCGACAGGTCCTTTGACCGTCGGGCACGGGCGCGGAGCGGTGTTCGGCGACACGGTCTCCCGGCTCCTCGAGTGGGCGAACTTCGACGTGACCAGAGAATATTACTTCAACAACGCCGGCCGCCAGATGCGCGTCCTGGGCGACTCGGTGCGTCTGCGGTACCTCGAAGAGATCGGCGTTCCCGCGCAGGCGTTCCCCGAAGACTACTATCAGGGGGAGTACATCCGCGAGATCGCCCAGCATCTCAAAGCGGAATGCGGCGACACCCTCAAAGAGGAACCGGCGGAAGGCCGGTTCAAGGCCCGGGCGGAAGAGGAGATCTTCGAGAACATCAAGGGATCCCTTAAGAGGCTCGGTGTGGCGTTCGACGTCTTCTATAACGAACATACGCTCTACGAGTCGGGCAAAGTACAAGCGGTCATTGACGAGCTCAAGGCGAAAGGGCTCGCCTACGAGCAGGAGGGAGCCCTCTGGTTCAAGACGTCGGCGCTCGGGTTGGAGAAGGACAAGGTCATCGTCAAGAGCACCGGCGAGCCGACCTACCGGCTTCCCGACATCGCCTACCACCGGGAGAAGTTCCGCCGGGGGTTCGACCTCATCATCGACGTCCTCGGGGCCGACCACATCGCGACGTACCCCGATGTCCTGGCGGCCGTGAAGGCCTTGGGGTTCGACGACGCGAAGGTGAAGGTCCTGATCCACCAGTTCGTCACGATCGTCCAGGGGGGCGAGGTGGTGAAGATGTCGACGCGGAAGGCGAACTACATTACCTTGGATCAGCTCATGGACGAGGTGAGCGCGGACGTCGTCCGGTACTTCTTCCTTATGCGGGGGATCAACAGCCACCTGAATTTCGACCTTAAGCTCGCCAAGGAGCAGTCGGAGGAGAACCCCGTCTACTACCTCCAGTACGCGTACGCTCGGATCGCGAGCATCGTCCGGCACGCCGGAACCCAGACGGAGGGGCGCAACATTTCGCGGAATTTTTCGTTACTAAGAGAGCCGGAAGAATTGGAACTCATTAAAATGCTCATTACGTTTCCCGATGTCGTCGCCTCGTGCGCTTCCGCGTACGAGCCGCACCGCCTCGCAGAATATCTCCACGATGCCGCAGGAAGATTCCACGCGTTCTACCACGCTCACCGCGTCGTCACGGATGACCTGGAGCTCATGGCCGCCCGGATGGGCCTGTGCGAGGCGACGAAGTGCGTCCTCGGGAACGGTTTCACGATCCTTGGTATTTCCGCGCCGGAGAAGATGTAGCGTCGAACGAGCGCAGCACGCCCCCGCAGCGCGCCGCAAAAGAATTATTTATCCCCATTGTCGTGTTCATAACAAAAAGGGTACCCCATGACGGATATTCAGCAACTCAATGAACGGATCCAGCGCGAAAGCGCGTTCGTCGACCTTCTCCAGATGGAGGTCGGCAAGGTGATCGTCGGCCAGAAGTACATGGTCGAGCGGCTCATCATCGGGCTTCTCTCGAACGGCCACGTCCTCTTGGAAGGCGTCCCGGGACTCGCCAAGACGCTCGCCATCAAGACGCTCTCCTCGGCGATCCAGGCGAAGTTCCAGCGGATCCAGTTCACACCGGACCTGCTCCCGGCGGACGTCATCGGCACGATGATCTATAATCAGAAGACCGGCGACTTCACCGTCCGTCGGGGCCCGATCTTCGCGAACTTCATCCTCGCCGACGAGATCAACCGCGCGCCCGCGAAGGTCCAGAGCGCGCTCTTGGAGGCGATGCAGGAGCGGCAGATCACGATCGGGGACCAGACGTTCAAGCTCGACGAGCCGTTCCTCGTCCTGGCGACCCAGAACCCGATCGAGCAGGAGGGCACGTATCCTCTCCCCGAAGCGCAGGTCGACCGGTTCATGCTGAAGATCAAGATCGACTACCCGAACCGGGAGGAAGAGCGCCTCATCATGCGCCAGAACGTCGCCGGCACCACGCCGTCGATGAAGGCCGTCGTCTCCCCGGCCGACATCCTCAAGGCGCGCGCCGCCGTCCAAGAGGTCTACATGGACGAAAAGATCGAGCGCTACATCCTCGATATCGTCTTCGCGACCCGGACGCCGAAGGACTTCAAGCTCGAGCGGCTCGCCGCGCTCATCAACTACGGCGCGTCGCCGCGCGCCACGATCAACCTCGCGCTCGCCTCGAAGGCCTTTGCGTTCATCAAGCGGCGCGGGTACGTCATCCCCGAGGACGTCCGGGCGGTCTGCCACGACGTCCTGCGCCACCGCATCGCGGTGTCGTACGAAGCCGAGGCGGAGAACGTCACCTCCGAGCAGATCGTGGACGACATCCTCAATGCCGTCGAAGTCCCGTAACATCGTTTCCCGCTCCAGGGAAAGAAAATGACTTGATGGAAACCGCTGAACTCATAAAAAAAGTACGCAAGATCGAGATTCGCACGAAGGGACTGGTGAATCAGATCTTCTCGGGCGAGTACCACTCCGTCTTCAAGGGCCGCGGCATGGCCTTCAGCGAGGTGCGTGAGTACCAGTTCGGCGACGACATCCGCACGATCGACTGGAACGTCTCGGCTCGGTTCAACCACCCGTTCGTCAAGGTATTCGAGGAGGAACGCGAGCTCACCGTCATGCTCGTCGTCGACGTGAGCGGCTCGGGCGAGTTCGGGACCGCACTGCAGCTCAAAAAAGAGGTCGCCGCCGAACTCTGCGCCGTCTTGGCGTTCTCCGCGCTCCAGAACAACGACAAGGTGGGCGTGATCTTCTTTAGCGACATCGTGGAGAAATTCATCCCGCCGAAGAAGGGCCGAAGCCACATCCTGCGCATCGTCCGGGAGGTACTCAATTTTGAGCCCGTCCACCGCAAGACGAGCATCACCGAAGGCCTGCGCTACCTCACGAGCGCCATCAAGAAGCGCTCGATCGCATTCCTCATCTCCGATTTTCTCGACGACGGATACGAGGACGCGTTGAAGATCGCTGCGAAGAAGCACGATCTCATCGGCGTCCGGCTCCTCGATCCTCGGGAGGGCGATCTTGTCCCGGTCGGCCTCATGCGGCTCAGAGACGCCGAATCGGGCGAGTCGCTCTGGGTCGACACGAGCAGCGCCGCCGTGCGTTCTCAGTACAACCGATGGTGGAAGGAGCGGCAGGATGTCCGGACGCGGCTCTTCCGGCGAAGCGGCGTCGACAGCGTCGATGTCCGCATCGATCAATCGTATATCACTCCCCTCATGGCGTTCTTCAGGATCCGGGAGAAGCGATGGTGACGGCGCTCCGACATTTCCGGACCGCGATTCTCTGCGCCGTTCTCCTCTTCCTCTTCGGGAGCGGAGCGGACGCGCAGACGGTCACGGCCGTCGCGAAGGTCGATACGAATACGATCACTGTCGGCGACTGGCTTAACGTCTCTATTGAGGTGCTTCACCCCGGGAATGTCGTCCTCGGTGCGCCGGAGCTCCCAGACTCGATCCCAGGCTTCGACCTTGTGAAGCGCGGAACTGCGCCGTCGGCGGCCCAAAACGACGGCGGGACGCTCGAGCGCACGCTCCTGACAGTGACGGCGTTCGATTCCGGCAGTTTCCAGTTCCCCGCGGTAAGGATACCCTACATGGTCGGCGCCGATACTGCCCGGAAATACGCCGCAACGCAGCCGTTCTCGGTGCTCGTCCACGGCGTCGCCGTCGACACGAGCCTCGCGATCAAGGATATCAAGCCGCCCCTTTCGCTCCCATTGAGCTTCATGGAGATCCTGCCGTATCTCCTCGGCGTACTCCTCGTCGCCGGCCTTGTCTGGCTCTTCCTCTACATTCGGAAGAAGCGCAAGCGCGGAGAGAGCATCATCCCGGTCGCGCCTCCGCGGCCCCCGCACGAGCTCGCCCTGGAACAACTTAATGCGCTCGAAGCCGACCACCTCTGGCAGCGAGGCAAGATCAAGGAGTTCCATTCGCGCGTCACGGAGATCGTCCGGGCGTACATCGAACTGCGATTTCATGTGATGGCATTGGAACAGACGTCCGATGAGGTCCTTTCGTCATCGACGATCGCCGAACTGCCCAAGGAAACGACCGCGCATCTCCGCACGATGCTCGTCCGGGCCGATCTCGTGAAGTTCGCGAAGTTCGAGCCTCCGAAAGAGGAACACGACGCAAGCATTGCATCGGCAAAGACCTTTGTGGAGTCGACGATCGAACGCGAGGAACCAAAGGCCCCGGAACCTCAACCGACGGAGCTCAGCGCATGATGGACGTGACCTTCGCGAACCCCGAATACCTCTTCCTCCTGGCGGTCGTTCCGGTCATGGCGTGGTGGTACTGGCGCAAGGAGAAGCGCCAGCTCGTCGACCTCCAGGTCTCGTCCGTGATGCCGTTCCACCTGGCACCCAGGAGCTGGCGGCAGCGGATGCGGCATCTGTTAATCGTATTCCGGGTCCTGTCGACCGTCTGCTTCATCGTCGCCGTCGCGCGTCCCCAGTCGACCTCGCACGGCGAGAACGTGACGACCGAGGGGATCGATATCGTACTGGCGACCGACATCTCCGGCAGCATGCTCGCGGAGGACTTCCGTCCGAACCGCATCGAGGCGGCGAAGCGCGTCGTGAGCGACTTCGTGAACGGACGCGAGAACGACCGCGTCGCGCTCGTCATTTTCGCGGGTGAAAGCTTCACGCAGTGCCCGCTGACGCTCGACCATGCGGTCGTGCTCAATTTATTGAAGGATGTGAAGGCCGGCATGGTCGAGGACGGAACCGCCATCGGCATGGGTCTTGCGACATCGGTGAGCCGCCTGAAGGACAGCAAGGCGAAGAGCCGCGTGATCATCCTGCTGACCGACGGCGTGAACAACCGCGGATTCATCGACCCCATGACCGCCGCCGGGATCGCGCAATCGTTCGGCATCCGGGTCTACACGATCGGCGTCGGCACGATGGGGACAGCGCCCTACCCGGTTCAGACGCCGTTCGGCGTGCAGTACCAGAACATTCCGGTGGAGATCGACGAGGCGCTTCTTCAAAAGATCGCATCGCAGACGGGCGGACAGTACTTCCGCGCCACCGACAACAAGAAGCTTAAGGCCATCTATGACGAGATCGACCGGCTTGAGAAGACGAAGATCGAAGTGACCCAGTTTCGACGACACAGCGAAGAATTCTACGCCGCCGCGTCACTTGGCGGGCTGTTGCTGCTTCTTGAAGTGCTTCTTGGACAGACAATCTTCCGCTCCGTTCCCTGACAATGATAAAGTTCGCCTATATCGAGGTTCTCTACGCACTGGCGGCCCTGCCGCTCCTGGCGGTATTGTTCTGGTGGGCGCTCAGGGCGCGACGGCGGTCTCTTGACCGCTTCGGCAACCCAGAACTTCTCGCGCAGCTCATGCCCGGTTCCGGCCGGTACAAGCGCGCGTTGAAATTCGCGCTCCTCTTTTCGGCGCTCGCGCTGGTGATCCTGGGTATCTCGAACCCCCAGATCGGTACGAAGCTTGAAGAAGTGAAGCGCGAAGGGGTCGACATCATGATCGCATTGGACGTCTCCAACAGCATGAAGGCGGAGGACATCAAGCCGAACAGGCTCGAGAGCGCGAAGCAGGAGATCTCGCGGATGTTCGACAAGCTCCAGAATGACCGTGTGGGGCTCGTCGTGTTCGCCGGAGACGCCTATCTCCAGCTCCCCTTGACGACCGACTACTCCGCCGGCAGGCTCATTCTCGGTACGATCGACGTCGACGTCGTACCCGTCCCCGGGACGGCCATCGGCTCCGCGCTGCGGCTCTCGATGAAGTCGTTCCTCGCCGAGGTGAAGAAGTACAAGGTCATCGTCCTCATCACCGACGGCGAGAACCACGAGGACGACGCGATCGCGGCGGCGAAGGAATGCCGGGCCGACGGCGTCATCGTCCATACGATCGGCATGGGCTCGCCGGAAGGCGCGCCGATCCCCATCTACCAGAACGAGGTGCAGACCGGATTCAAGAAGGACAACGAGGGAAATGTTATTCTCACGAAGCTCGACGAACGCGCCCTCCAGGAGATCGCCGACGCCGGCGGGGGGAAATTCATCCGCGCCACGAACCAGCAGAACGAGCTCGACGCCATCTTCAAGGAGATCGAGACGATGGAAAAGAAGGAATACGGCGCGAAGCTCTTCACTGAATTTGAAGACCGATTTCAGTACTTTCTCCTACCGGCGCTGTTGCTCCTGCTGCTGGAGTTCTTTCTCTCAGACCGTAAAACGACATGGCTCTCACGATGGAATATTCTCAGAAAATTGTCGTAATCCTCGCCGCGGTGATCGCGGCGGCCGGATCGCTCTTTGGGCAATCCGACCGTTCGCTCCTCCGGGACGGGAACCGCCTCTATGAGTCGGGCAAATACGCCGACGCCGAGGTGAACTACCGGAAGTCGCTCGAGAAGAACAAAGAAACCCTCCACGGGCCGTTCAACCTCGGCGACGCGCTCTACAAACAGGACCGCTTCGACGAGGCGGCCGAACAGTACCGCAACGCCGCCGCAAAGACGACCGATCCGACCGTCAAGGCGGAAGCGCT
>JANYJZ010000023.1 GCA_025358305.1 Ignavibacteriota bacterium | reverse complement strand
CGAGACCGTCTCGGGATTGCAGTTGATCATGATCGTCTCGTACCCCTCGCGTTCAAGCGCGAAGACGCCGTGGACGCAGCAGTAGTCGAACTCGATCCCCTGGCCGATGCGGTTGGGTCCGCCGCCGAGGATGATGACCTTCTTCCGGGGAGTGCGCGTCACCTCAGTCTCGGTCTCGTACGTGGAGTAGTGGTACGGGGTCTCCGCCTGAAATTCGGCGGCGCAGGTGTCGATGGTCTTGAAGACCGGCGTGACGCCAAGGCCCTTCCGCCACCGGCGGACGGTCGTTTCGTCGGTCTTCCAGAGATGCGCGAGCTGCCGGTCCGAGAACCCGTACCGTTTCGCCCTGAGAAGTAATTCTGTCGTGGGAACTGCCATCTTCGATCCGTTAATGGGTCTGCTGGTTGTGGTCGTCCTTGGCGCGGAGCGACTTGTACATGTCGAGCTGAGCTCGGGTGAGAAAGTCCTTCGTCTTCATGTGCGCCGTAAGGTGGACCGCGCGCAGCCGGCCCCGCAATCGGCCGATCTGCTCCGCATCGTCGTTCACCGAGCGTTCGTTGACGAGGCCCTGGCGGAAGGCGGTGTTCAGTTCGTCCTCCACGTGGACGATCCTCGCGCCGAGTTCGCGCGCGCGCGAGTCCATCGCCTTGTAGATCTCGGTGATGTGCCGCTTCTGTTCGGTCGTGAGGTTGAGCGTCGACGCGAGGTCGAGGACGTGCTTCGGACCTGGATACCCGTTCAGCTCTGCGTAGGTCCCCTGTCCCGCCCCCTCACCCTTGAGGAGCGCTTCCTTGTCCAACGGCACTTGGGCGGAGCCGAGAGACGCCGCCAGGAGGAATAATAGTGCGAGTGACTTTAGCATGGTCAATTTCCTTTCATTCGTCGTATCCTATACGCCGGCGGGAAGCGCGTATGCCTTCAGTTCCTGCTCCATCCGGACGATCTGTTCGATGTTCCGGAGGAACCACTCGTCGATCTTCGTGATCGCGTGGAGTTCCTCCACGCTCATCCCGAGGAGGAGCCCGTAGCGTACGTAGAAGATGTTGTCCGCCTTCGGCATCCGGAGGCGGTTGGTCACCTTCTCGATCCATTCCGCCTTTTCCGAGGCCGAGAGCAGCTCCGGGTCGAACGCGTCCTTCCCGTCCGCCCCCAGGCCGTGCCGTCCGGTCTCCAGAGACCGCAAGGCCTTCTGGAGCGCCTCTTTAAATGTACGGCCGAACGCCATCGCCTCGCCGACGGATTTCATCTGGATGCCCAGGGTGTCGTCGACGCCCTTGAACTTCTCGAAATCCCACCGCGGGATCTTCACGACGCAGTAATCGATCGTCGGCTCGAACGACGCAGGGGTCTTCTTCGTGATGTCGTTCGAGATCTCGTCGAGTGTGTAGCCGACGGAAAGCTTTGCGGCGATCTTGGCGATGGGGAACCCCGTCGCCTTCGAGGCGAGGGCGGAGGACCGCGAGACGCGGGGGTTCATCTCGATGACGAGCATGCGTCCGTCCTTCGGGCTGATGGCGAACTGGATGTTCGAGCCCCCCGTCTCCACGCCGATGGCCCGAATGATCTTCACCGATGCGTCCCGGAGGAACTGATACTCCTTGTCGGAGAGCGTTTGGGCCGGGGCGACCGTGATGGAGTCGCCCGTATGGACGCCCATCGGGTCGACGTTCTCGATGGAACAGATGATGACGACGTTGTCCTTGAGGTCGCGCATAACCTCGAGCTCGAACTCTTTCCAGCCGATGACCGACTCTTCGACGAGCGTCTCGTGGATCGGGCTCGCCGACAGGGCAAGCGCGATCTTCGTCCGGTATTCTTCAGCGTTGTACGCCGTCCCGCCGCCGGTCCCGCCGAGAGTGAACGACGGCCGGATGATGATCGGGTACCCGGTCGTCTCGGCGAACTTCAGGGCGTCGTCGACGGTCTTGACGAAGCTTCCTCGCGGGGTCGCGAGCCCGATCTCGCGCATGGTCTTGCCGAAAAGCTCGCGGTTCTCGGCCCGCTGGATGGCCTCGAGCTTCGCGCCGATGAGTTCCACGCCGTATTTCTTCAGGACGCCCTGTTCGGCCAGGGCCACCGCGGTGTTGAGGGCCGTCTGGCCCCCCATCGTCGGCAGGATGGCATCGGGGCGTTCGCGCTCGATGATCATCTCGACGAACGCGGGGGTGATCGGCTCGATATAGGTCCGATCCGCGAACTCCGGGTCGGTCATGATCGTCGCGGGGTTGCTGTTGATGAGAATGACGCGGTAGCCCTCCTCGCGGAGGACTTTGCAGGCTTGCGTGCCGGAATAGTCGAATTCGCAGGCTTGGCCGATGACGATCGGTCCTGCGCCGATGATAAGGATGGACTTGAGGTCTGTGCGCTTGGGCATTCGGCGATTGAGGTTTTGAAAATATAAGAATATCGGACTCGAAATGCCACTTCTCTGTGACAGCGGAGCCGAAGGTCCTTGTTCTCGTGCGTTCGCTCATCTGAGAATTCGGCCAGGATGCGCTTCTCAATTCTGAAACGCCCGACTTCCGAGAGGGCCCTGAACCAGTGCGAATGCGCCATTTTCAGCCGTCTCGGGATTGGCACAGTTAGTGACATATTCCGTATATTCAGTGGACTTTCTGAAAGGATACTTCGATGCAGATCGACACCGGAAATACCGGCTTCATGCTCTTATGCTGCAGTCTCGTGATGCTCATGACGCCGGGATTGGCGTTCTTCTATGGCGGACTCGTGGGGCGAAAGAACGTCCTTGCCATCATGATGCAGAGTTTCGTGTCCATGGGATGGACGACCGTTCTCTGGTACGGCTTCGGGTACTCGCTCTGCTTCAGCGGCGATGTCGGGGGCGTCATCGGCAACTTCGACATGGCGTTCTTGCACGGTGTGAAACTCATGGACCCGTCGCCCATCAACTCGGGGATACCGGTCATCGTCTTCATCGCCTATCAGATGATGTTCGCCATCATCACCCCTGCGCTCATCACCGGGGCGTTCGCCAACCGCGTGAGCTTCAAGGCGTACATGTTGTTTCTCACCGGATGGCTCACCTTCGTCTACTTCCCGTTCGTGCACATGATCTGGGGCGGCGGCATCCTCCAAAAATGGGGCGTCCTTGATTTTGCCGGCGGCATCGTCGTCCACAATATCGCCGGAATGGCCGCGCTCGCTTCGGTGCTCTACATCGGCAAGCGCAAGATCCTCGACCGGGGTCCGCACAGCATTCCGCTCGTCGCCTTGGGCACGGGCCTTCTCTGGTTCGGATGGTACGGCTTCAATGCCGGGAGCGAGTTCCGGGTCGACGCCGTCACGGCGAGCGCGTTCCTGAACACCGATATCGCCGCGTCCTTCGCCGCGGTCTCCTGGCTGACGGTCGAGTGGATGATCGGACGGAAGCCGAAATTCCTGGGCCTCCTCACCGGTGCGGTCGCGGGACTTGCCACCATCACGCCGGCTGCGGGATTCGTGTCGCCGTCGGTCGCGGCGCTCATCGGCATCATTGCCGGCATCGTCTGTTATTTTGCCGTCGCGTTGAAGAACAAGCTGCACCTTGACGACGCCTTGGACGTCTGGGGCGTCCACGGCGTCGGGGGATTTCTCGGCATCATCCTTCTTGGCGTCTTCGCATCTCTCTCCTTCAATCCTGCGGCCGGAACGGACGGATTGCTCGCCGGCAATGTGACCTTCTTCCTGAAGCAGGTCGCTGCCACGCTCTTTTCGTCGGTATGGGCGTTTGGATTCACCTACGGGATGCTCTGGCTCATCGACCTGATCACTCCCGTCCGGGTCGAAGAAGGGTCCGAGGGCATGGGACTCGACAGCGCCCTTCATGGCGAGACCGCCTACCTCGACGAGGAGGTCGCGACTGCCGTGAAATAGCGCTCTCCTGCGCGGAACTGTCGGGGGATGCTCGCCGTTCGTGCGGGTCGTGATCGGCGGCACCGATCGGCGAAGAAGATCCGGAATTCTTCGTATATTCTGGTGTCGAACAATTCGATCGTCCGACGCCGGAAATCATCCCCTCTGCGCCGCTCCCCGGACTACCGGCGACTCGCCAGGGCGACAACCCCTAACAGCTCCGCATCTATCAGCCACCACCATTGAAGAACGATCCGCAACACCACGTCCTCATCGTCGACGACGAGGAGGACCTCCGGATGCTCCTCGGCGACGTCCTGGAACGGGCGGGCTACGCGATATCGACGGCGGCCAACGGCCTCGAAGCGCTCGACATACTGAAGAAACAGGACTTTGACGCGGCCCTCGTTGACATCCAGATGCCGAACATGGACGGGATACAGCTGCTGAAGTACATTTCGGAGCATCATCCGGCCATGAAATCGATCGTGGTCACGGGGTATGCCGATCTCGGGCATGCCGCCGAAGCCAAGAAGTTCGGGGCGGTCGACTTCATCGGCAAGCCCTACACCCTGGAGGAGATCGTCGGCTCACTCGAGCGGACCCTCTCGCCCGGCGGGCGCGGCGGTTCTTGACCATCCCTGAAAATTGTCGTACATTGAGCAGGTCATTGCACCGTATGTCACGCGCCTGTAGCTCAATGGATAGAGCATTTGGCTTCGGACCAAAGGGTTGGGGGTTCAAGTCCCTCCAGGCGCACGAGATCAGACCCCAGTAAGGGTGCCGTTCGGCACCCTTTTTCATTGCTATTCCGCCTCTTTTCCCCAGTTTTCAGGGCATTCCTGTGATGTGATTCAGGATCACCCTTCCTTGACGCCCACCCCCCTTTTTCGTAGATTCACCCCGAACATTAAGGACTGAAGAACGATGATAGAAGAGCTGAGCAACATACCAAGCAAGGTCTCCCTGGAGCAGATCGACATCCGGGTCCTTGCGAAGGACAAACTCCGGGAGATGTACCGCACCGGCAAGCTCCCGACCCCGGAGGCGATCGTCGACGAGGTCGTCCTGCGCGCCGTGAAGGACGGCGCGAACGACATCCACTTCGAACCTGCGGAGCACGAACTTCGGGTCCGGCTCGGCCATGACGGCGTCCTCAAGCCGCTCGTCTCGCTTCCGAAGGAGATCGCCGAAAACCTCACCAACGTCCTCAAGACGAAGGCGGGCATGAACGCGTTCGACAAGCGAAAGCCCCAGGAGGGGCGCTTCTCCGTCACCTACGGCGCGCATCAGTTCGACATCCGCATCAGCACGGTGCCGATCATGACCGGCGAGCGGGTCGCCCTGCGCATCCTCCATAAGACGGCGCGCATCGCGAACCTCGAGGAGCTCGGGTTCTCCAAGGACAACCTCGAGCGGTTCCGCTCGCTCCTCCGGCGGCCATCGGGACTCTTCCTCGTCGTCGGCCCCTCCGGCTCCGGCAAGAGCACGACCCTGTATGCGGCGATCAACGCCATGCGTTCCGACGAGAGGAACATCATCACCGTCGAGAACCCGATCGAATACCGGCTTGACTACGCCTCGCAGGTGATGTTCTCCCCCGACAAGTCTTTCACGATGGTCGATGCCATGAGGGCTGTCCTCAGGCAGGAGCCGAACACCATCATGCTCGGCGAGATCCGTGACGGCGAGATCGGCTCCGTGGCGGCCGAAGCGGCCCTCACCGGCAACCTCGTCCTCAGCACGATGCTATCGGGAGACGGCATCACGGCGATCCCGCGACTGTTGAACCTCGGTATGTCCCCCTACTGGCTGGCGACCACGCTCGTCGGCATCGCCTACCAGCAGCTCGTCCGGAGGATCTGCCAGTCGTGCAAGGAAGCCCTTCCCGCGACGTCGGAGGACCTCGAGGTCCTCGCGGCGTCAAAGCAGTCGATCGCGAGGGTCTATCGGGGGAAGGGATGTCCGGCCTGCAAGCAGACCGGATTCGACGGAAGGACGGCGATCCACGAGATCGTGATCGTCGACGATAACATGAGGGACCTCATCTACCAGCAGGACTCGCTCCTGAAGCTCAAGGAAGCGGCCGTCGAGACGGGGTTCGAGAATGTCCGCATCGACGCGGCGAAGAAGGTGGCGGCCGGCATCATCCCCGTCTCTGAATACCGCAGGGCCCTCGGCTAGACGCCCGCGGCGCGTCCGGTTCAGGTGCGGAGCTTCATCTTCCAGCGGTGGATGGCGGCGGCGACCTCTTTCGGCGAGGTCGATCCGGCCGAACGCTTCCGGCGAATCGATTCTCTGATGTCGATCCAAATGAAGAGGTCGGCGGAAAAGAGGGGCGAATACGTGCGATATGATTTCAATGGAAGGGCGCCGAGGCGCACCTTCTTGGCGAGGCAGTCCCGGACGATCTGTCCCGCGATCCCGTGGGCCTTTCGGAACGGCATCCCTTTTCGGACGAGATAGTCGGCGAGCTCCGTCGCCAGCAGAAAATCCGATCTCCAATCCTCTTCGAACCTCGCAGCTCTGAACTTCGTTGAATCAAGCATGAGTCGCGCGATCTCGAGGCAGTCCGCGGAGGTCCTGGCGGCGTCGAAGAGCGGTTCCTTGTCCTCCTGCATGTCGCGGTTGTACGAGAGCGGCAGGCCCTTCATCACCGTGAGAAGCGCCATAAGGTCCCCGTACACCCGGCCCGACTTTCCGCGGATGAGCTCCGCCATGTCGGGGTTCTTCTTCTGCGGCATGATGCTGCTGCCGGTCGTATAGGCGTCCCCGATCTCCGCGAACCCCCACTCGAGCGAGCTCCAAAGAACGAGTTCCTCCGCGAAGCGGCTCAGATGCATCATCATCACGGCGCAGCATCCGATGAACTCGATCTGCACATCCCGGTCGCTCACTGCGTCGATGCTGTTCTCGAGGACGGCGTCGAACCCGAGCGCATCGGCCGTGTCGGTGCGGGAGATCGGGAACGAAGTGCCCGCGAGCGCGCCCGCGCCGAGGGGCGAACGGTTCACGCGTTTCCGGCAGTCGACGAACCGCTCCGCGTCGCGGCCGAGCATGGCAACGTACGCGAGGAGGTGGTGGGCCAGGAGGATCGGCTGCGCCTGCTGGAGGTGCGTGTACCCCGGCATGACGATGGTCTGGTGCTTGAGCGCGGAGGCGAGGAACGACCGCTGGAGGGCGTTGATCGCGCTGCAGACGTCGTCGAGGGCCGTGCGGAGATAGAGCCGTTCATCGAGGGCGACCTGGTCGTTCCGGCTCCGCGCTGTGTGGAGGACGCCGCCGACGGCACCCACCTTCCGGATGAGCCGCTCCTCGATGAGCATGTGGATGTCTTCGGCAGCGAAGCGTTTTCCCCCTCGTGCCGGCACGTCGAGCGAGAGGCTGCCGGAGGCGATCTCCCGGCGGATCTCCAGAAGCGCCTTGCGGATCACCGCGGCGTCGCGCCGCTTGATGATGCGGCGCTTGGCGAGCATCGCCAGATGGGCGAGGCTTCCCTCGATGTCCTCGCGGTAGAGCAGTTTATCGACGGGGAGCGACGAGGAGAATGCGAGCGCCCGAGGGTCCAGGCGCGAGGCGAATCGGCCTTTAGTGTCTGCCATAGGTCAGCGAACTTGGGAGGTCATGCGGGGACGGATTTCGGCTGCTTCGCGGTCGCCTGCTTGCCGTTTGCAGACCTGCCGTTGGATCCGTTGCCGTTCATCTGGAGCTGCACCTGGTGAAACGTCTTCAGAGGGAGGCCGTAGATCTTTATGAACCCTTCCGACGCGCGGTGGTCGAACTGATCCTCCTTCGTGTAGGTCGCGAGCTTTGTGTTGTAGAGCGAATACGGGGAGCTCCGGCCGGCGACCGTGAGCGTTCCCTTGTAGAGCTTCACCTTGACGCTGCCGGTGACGGTCTTCTGCGTCTCGTTGACGAACGCATCGAGCGACCTGCGCAGCGGGGAGAACCAGAGGCCGTTGTAGACGAGGTTCGCGTACTCGGCCGAGAGCTGCTTCTTCATGTGGAAGACCGGCTTGTCGAGCGTGAGCCGCTCGAGTTCCGTGTGGGCGAAGTGGAGGATGCACGCCGCCGGCGCTTCGTAGATCTCCCGGGACTTGATGCCGACGAGGCGGTTTTCGACGAGGTCGATCCTGCCCACGCCGTTCGCCCCGCCGGTCTCGTTGAGGGTGTGGATGAGCCGGATCGGGTCGAGTGCCTTGCCGTCGAGCCGGACCGGGATCCCCTGCTCGAAATCGATGAGAACGGACGTCGCGCTGTCCGGCGCCTTCTGCGGCGAGACGGTCCGCTGGTATGCGTCCTCCGGCGGCTCGACCATCGGATCCTCGAGGACGCCGCACTCGATGCTCGTCCCCCAGATGTTCTCGTCTATGGAATAGGGGCTCGCGAGCGTGGCCGAGACGGGGATGTTGTGCCGCTTCGCGTACGCCATCTCCTCCTCCCGGGAGGTGAACTCCCATTCGCGCAGGGGGGCCAGGACCTTCAGGTCGGGCGCGAGGGCGCCGATCGAGACCTCGAACCGCACTTGGTCGTTTCCCTTGCCGGTGCAGCCGTGTGCGACCATCGTCGCGCCTTCTTTCCGGGCGACGTCGACGAGCATCTTCGCCAGGAGCGGACGGCCGAGCGAGGTCGCCATCGGATAGACGCCTTCGTAGAGCGCGCCGGCCTTGAGCGACGGGAAGATGTACTCCTCGACGAACTCGGAGGTGCGGTCCTGGAGGTAGACCTTCGAGACGCCGGTCTTCTTCGCCTTTTCTTCGACCCCGATGAGCTCCTTCTTCTGTCCCAAGTTGCCCGTGGCGGTGATGATCTCAGCGTTGTACTTATCCATGAGCCATTTCACCATGACGGAGGTGTCGAGACCTCCGGAGTACGCGACGACGATCTTCACTTTCTTCATTTCTTTCCTTCGATGAGTTTTTCTTTGAGAAACCTGACGGTCTGCGCGGTCTTGCGCTGGGACCGGGGGATGATAAGAACGGTGTTGTCGCCCGCGAGCGTGCCGATGATGTCGGTGTTGTGCAGGGTATCGAGGAACTCTGCGACGACGTTTGCGCAGGCCGGGTGCGTGCGGATGACGATGAGCGATTCGTTCGCCTCGATGGAGAGGACCTGGGATGTGACGATGGGCTGCAGGACCTCCGTCTCGTTCGGCGGCTGGAGGACGTAGTAGGTCTTGTCCGGATTGGAAACGCGCCCCACGCCGAGCTCTTGGAGGTCTCGCGACAAAGTCGCTTGGGTGACGCTGCACCCCTGCTTCTTCAGCTCAAGACGCAGCTCGTCCTGGCTGGCAATGTGCTTGCCGCCAATGATGCCCTTGATGAGAAAATGTCGCTTCTGCTTGTCCATCCGTGGAGGTCCTAGTTCGCGGCAGATGCGAGGAGCTGTTCCGCTGCCGGTCCTGAGGTGGCAGCGCCGGCGACGAGGTACGACATGACGGCTTTCTGCACGTGGAGGCGGTTCTCCGCCTCGTCCATGATGACCGACTGCGGGCTCGCCATGGCCTCTTCGGTGATCTCTTCCCCCCTGTGCGCCGGGAGGCAATGCATGATGAGGCATCGCGGGCCTGCGGCCTTGATGGCGCGCTCGTTGATCTGAAATCCCTGGAACGCCTTCTGACGGGCCGCCTTTTCCTCCTCCTGGCCCATGCTCACCCAGACGTCGGTATAGAGGACGCCCGCGCCTTCGGCCGCCTCGAGCGGGTCGTGCACGACCTCGATATTGCTCACGCCCGAGGCGCGCGCCTGGGCGAGAATCGCCGCGTCGGGCTCGTACCCTTCCGGGCAGGCCAGCACGAAATGAAGAGGGATCTTTTCGGCGAACTCCAGCCAGGAGTTCACGACGTTGTTGCCGTCCCCGATGAAGACGACCTTCGTCCGCTCCGACAGGACGCCCCGCTCCTGCATCGTGAGCGCGTCGGCGAGGATCTGGCACGGATGGAGCAGGTCGGAAAGCGCGTTGATGACAGGAACGCTCGCGGCGCGTCCGAGTCCCGCGATCGTCTCGTGGAGGACGGTGCGGGCGACGATGAGGTCGTTGTAGCGCGAGAGCACTTCGGCGATGTCCTCCACCGATTCCCGAGTCGCAAGGCCGATATGCTGCTGGCTCAGGAACACGCTGTGGCCGCCGAGCTGCGTCACGCCGACGGCGAACGAGACGTGCGTCCTGAGGGACTGCTTTTCGAAGATCAGCGCCGCGGTCTTGTCGGCGAGCGGCCGATAGGCGTACGGCGCCTTCTTCATCGCGCCGGCGGTCGAGAGCAGCCCTTCGATCTCCTTCCGGGTGAACGTTGAGAGCGAAACGAGGTCTTTCTTCACGCGAGTTCCTCCTGTAGGAATGATGAGCGGATGACCTCCGTGCCGATGCCCTCGTCGGTGAAGATCTCGAGGAGGAGGGAGTGTTTTTCGCGGCCGTCGATCAAGTGGACCTTATTGACGCCGGCGTCCAATGCGGTGAACGCCGAACGGATCTTCGGGATCATCCCATTGATGATGATCGACTGGTCGATGAGCTTCTTCGCCTCGTCGCGGTCCATGCTCTTGACGAGGTTGCCGCCGGCGAGGACGCCCTTGACGTCGCTCAGGAAGACGAGCTTTTCGGCGTGGAGCGCCGCGGCGATCTCGCACGCTGCGACGTCGGCGTTGATGTTGTGCGGCCGGCCCTGGGCGTCCACGCCAACGGGTGCGAGGACGGGGACGATCCCGTTGCCGAGGAGGAGCTGGAGGAACGACGTGTTCACTGCCGTGATCTCGCCGACGAACCCGAGGTCGTCGGCCGTGTACTTCTTCACTCTGAGGAGATCGGCGTCGATGCCGCAGAGTCCGACCGCGTTCCCGTGGTGGCGGTTGATCCGGGCAACGATGTTCTTGTTCGTCTTTCCGGCGAGGACCATCTGCACGACCTCCATCATCGGCCCGTCGGTGACGCGCTGGCCCCCGATGAACGTCGTCGGGATGCCGAGCCGGCCGGCGATCTCCGTCACCTCGTTGCCGCCGCCGTGGACGATGACGACCTTGATGCCGACCTTCGCCAGGAGTGTGATGTCCTGGGCGAACGTCTCTTCGAGTTCCTCGTCGATCATCGCCGCGCCGCCGTACTTCACGACGAACGTCTTCCCCTCGTACCGGCGGATGTACGGGAGGGCTTCGATGAGGATCTCGGTCTTTTCTCCGATGGGTATCATGCGCCTGTGTCCTAGGTCCGGTAGTTCGCGTTGATGGCGACGTAGTCCTTCGACAGGTCGCAGGTCCAGAACGACGCGCTGGCGTCGCCCTGATTGAGGTCGACGGAGATGACGATCTCCTTCTGAGAAAGGACGCGCTTCGCGTCGACTTCCGAGAAGTCGATGGAGTACCCTTTCCTGAGGATCGGCACATCGCCAAAGAAGATCTCGACGTCCTCGGGCTGCACATCGATGCCGGAGTAGCCGACCGCGGCGAGGATCCGTCCCCAGTTCGCGTCCTCGCCGTGGATGGCGGTCTTCACGAGGTTGGAGTTTGCGATGGCGCGCCCGACCTGGACGGCGCCTTCCTCGGTGGCCGCGCCGAGAACGTGGATCTCGATGAACTTCGTCGCCCCTTCCCCATCGACGACGATCATCTTGCAGAGCCGGACGAGAAGGTATTCGAACGCCTCATACCACGCGTCGTACCGGGGGTCCGCCGCGCTCTCGATCGACGTGTTGCCGGCGGCGCCGTTGGCCAGGGCGAGCACCATGTCGTTCGTGCTCGTGTCCCCGTCGACCGTGATCCGGTTGAACGAGTGGTCCGCGGCGTGCTTTACGGCGTGCTGGAGGAGCGCCGGGGCGATGGCGACGTCCGTCGTGATGAATGCGAGCATCGTCGCCATGTTCGGCGCGATCATGCCGGAGCCCTTCGCCATGCCGCCGATCGTGACCTCCAGGCCGTCGATCGTCACCTGCACGGCGAGCTCCTTGAGGAACTTATCGGTCGTCATGATCGCCTCGGCCGCCGAGCCGTTGCCGTCGGCGTCGAGCATCGACATCGCCTCGACGATCCCGCCGGAGATCTTGTCCATCGGAAGGTACTGGCCGATGACGCCGGTCGAGGACACGAGGACTTCCCTCTCATCCACGCCCAAGGCCTTGGCGGTGAGCGTGACCATGGACCAAGCGTCGTTGAGGCCGCGTTCGCCCGTGCAGGCGTTCGCGTTCCCGCTGTTGACGATGATCGCACGGAACGAGGTCGACTTGAGGAGCTGGAGCTTGTCGACGATGACGGGGGCCGCGGGGACCTTGTTCGTCGTGAAGACGCCGGCGGCATGCGCCGCCGTGCCCGAGTAGACAAGAGCGAGGTCCTTCTTCACCTTCTTGACGCCGGAGTGTACACCTGACGCGAAAAACTCATTCGGCGCGGAGACTCCGCCCGTGCATTCCTTGATCATAGCATTGTTCCTCTAAAGAAGTCCTCGTTCCTGTGGTAGATCAAACATAATGTTCATATTCTGGATCGCCTGGCCGGCCGCGCCCTTGACGAGATTGTCGATGACGGAGGTGATGATGAGGTGGTTCGTCCTTGGCTCGACCGTCACGCAGAGGTCGCAGTAGTTGGTCCGGACGACGCCGGCGATCTGGGGAACGTCGGTCTTCACGCGTACGAATGGGGCGTGGCGGTAGAAGGCGGTGTAGAGCTCGTGAACGTCGCTCCGGCTCACCATGGAGACCAAGGGAGCGTGGATGGTCGTGTAGATGCCCCGGGAGATCGGGACGAGGTGCGGCACGAACGAGCAGGAGACGGACTTCCCCGTGGCCTGGCTCAGGATCGACTCGATCTCGGGGATGTGCTGGTGCGTGCCGATCTTGTAGGCCCTGATATTTTCATTCACTTCCGTGAAGCTCATCTCGACGCTGGCGCTGCGGCCCGCCCCGGAGACCCCGGAGAGGGAGTTGATGACGATCCCGGACGGTTGAATGAGCCCGTAGCGCAACGCGGGCAGGAGCGCGAGGATCGCGCTCGTCGGATAGCAGCCGGGGTTCGCGAGGAACCGGGCCTCCCGGATGAGGTCGAACTGCCATTCCGGAAGCCCGTAGACCGATTCCGCGAGGAGTTCCGGCGCGGCATGGTCGTGGGCGTAGTACTCTTTATAAAGGGCCGGCGTCGGGAGCCGGAAGTCGCCGCCAAGGTCGATGACCCGGCCGACGCTGGAGCGCAAGGACGGGAGGATGTTCATCGCCTCTCCCGACGGGAGGGCGCAGAAGACGACGTCCGAACCCGCGAGGGCGTCCGGGTCGAGCGCCTCGAACGTGGCGTTGACAACGCCGGTGAACCAGGGATAGACCTCGGCCACGCGCTTGCCGGCGGAGCTCCCTGCGACGAGGTGGGTCAACTCGATGTCGTCGCGCGAGTGGAGCAACCGGAGCAGTTCCGCGCCAGAGTATCCTGATGCGCCGAGGATCGCAGTCTTAATCAATGGGGTGGATAAAATCCATGAAGATTTTGGTTGCATAAGTATACAACATTTTGTATTATTATGCAAGCAGAAAATCATCCCGGCACACTTTTTCTTTGAAAGGCACACGATGGACGTCCTGGACCGCGAAGCAGCATTCTTCTTCCACACCTACAAGCGCATCCCCCTGGAGATCGACCGCGGCGAAGGCGTCTATCTCTACGCCAAGGATGGGACGAAGTATCTCGACATGTTCGGCGGGCTCGCCGTGAACGCCCTCGGGTACGCCCACCCGAAGGTCGTCCAGGCGATCACGGAGCAGAGCAAGCGGTACATCCATCTCTCGAACTACTACCTCCAGGAACCCCAGCTCCGCTTGGCCGAAGAGCTCGTGAAGCACTCCGGCTACTCAAAGGTATTCCTCTCCAACAGCGGCACCGAGTCGATCGAGGGGGCCATCAAGATCTCCCGAAAATGGGGATCCACGCGCGGAAAGACCGATATTGTCGCCTTTTCGAACGGCTTCCATGGAAGGACGATGGGCGCCCTCTCCATCATGGATAAGCCTCTCTACCGCGAAGGGTACGGGCCATTCCTCGACAACTGCCACATCGCCCCCTTCAACGATCGGAAGGCCCTCCGCACGATCATCGGTAAGAAAACCGCGGCGGTCATCATCGAGTTCATCCAGGGCGAGGGGGGCGTCTGCCCCGTGTCGCCGGAGTTCGCCGACGAACTTCGGCTCCTACAACAGGAGTTCGGGTTCCTCCTTGTAGCGGACGAGATCCAGTCAGGGATAGGCAGGACAGGGAAATTCTTCGGATTTCAGCATTTCAACGTGACGCCGGACCTCATTGTCGTCGCGAAGCCGATCGGCGGGGGCCTGCCATTAGGGGCGATCATCGGCTCGAGCGCCATGGCGGAGATCCTCTCGCCCGGGATGCACGGGACGACCTTTGGCGGCAACCCCGTCGCCTGCGCTGCGGGACTTGTCGTCCTCCGGGAACTCACCGAGGGCGGGGTCATGAAGAACGCGGCAGCGATGGGCACCCTCTTCATGGACCAGCTCAAGGGCCTGCAGCGCGAGTTTCCGAAGCTCGTCAAGGAGGTCCGGGGATACGGCCTCATGCTCGGCATGGAACTCAACCGCGAATGCGATTCAATCGTGAAGACGCTCCGGGAGCACCACGTACTGGTGAACGGCACGAACGTCTCGGTCCTCCGGTTCCTCCCTCCCCTCATCATCACGGCGGAGCATGTCGAGACGACCATCCGCGAGCTCCGCGCGGCCCTCAAGCCGCGCGCCTAAGCGCTGCCATTCCCCGGCGGCAGCCGCCGCGAGAGGCCACAATAAAAAGCCGGCCCCTAATCCAAAGGCCGGCTTTTCTCTCATCCACCACATCCACATCACCCAACGCCCCGCGCCCCACTCACAGAAGCCCGGGGGTCCTGCGTACCGCTACTTGATAAGCACCATCTTTTTCACGCTGACGAACTGGTTCTGCGCCGTCCCCTTCGCCGTTATTCGGTAGAGGTAGACCCCCGACGGGAGGCTCGATGCGTCGAACCGGAGCTCCTGATACCCGGCCGAGAGTGACTGGTCGCCTACAAGCGTCCGGACCTCCTGGCCCAGCAGGTTGTACACCTTCAGGGTCACCAGCGACGCTTCCGGCAGATCGAACTTGATCGTCGTCGTCGGGTTGAACGGGTTCGGGTAGTTCTGATGCAGCATGAACACCGTCGGCAGGCCCTTCCCTTCGCCCACGCCCGTCGAGAAGTCGATATGGAACGCGAACGTATCAGGTGACGCCGTGCTCAGGCTCCCATCGGTGGACGCGACCGTCCACTGGTAACGCTGGCCCCGCTGGATGCCGTGGAACTTCACTGCCACACTCGTATCACTCAGACCGCCGAGCGTCGTGTCGACTCCGGCACCCCAGACATGAATGCCGTAGCGCACCGTATCGCCGAGATCGATGTCACTCGAGCTGATCCACTTGAACGCGATGGAGTCGCCCGCGCTCGTCAACGTCAGGGTGTCCCCGTTCGCCGGCACCAGGAGACGCGCCGCCGACGGAGCATGGTTCGCCACGAAGAACGCCTGGATCGTGTGGTTCGCCTTGACGCTGGTGAACGTGTAGTTCGCGAGCACACCCACCGAGACGCTGTCCACATGGACGTCCGAGATGAAGAACCCGGCGTTCGCCGCGATGGCAAACGACTTATTGTGGCCGTACTTCACCGTCGACGGTCCTGACGGAGTGATCGTGCCGTTTGGACCCGCGCTGGCGGTAATGACGTACGACAGCGTGTCAAAGGAGGCCACGATCGTGTGGTTTCCTGTGACGCTGGTGAACGTGTAGCTCCCGACCGCACCGACAGAGGCGGTATCGACATGGACGTCGGTGATGAAGAACCCGGTATCGGGGGTGACCGTGAAGGTCCGGTTGGCGCCGTAGTTCACCGTGACCGCGCCCGAGGGCGAGATCGCGCCGTGCCCATTGGCCGAGGCCGTGATGACGTACTTCAGCGTATCGAAGGAGGCCACGATCGTGTGGTTCGCCGTGACGCTGGTGAACGTGTAGTTCGACACCGCACCCACCGAGACGCTGTCAACGTGGACGTCCGAGATGAAGAACCCGGCGTTCGCCGCGATCGTAAAGGCCTGGTCGCTGCCGCTGTTCACCGAAACCGCGCCGTTCGGGCTGATCGTGCCATTCGCGCCGGCTGACGCTGCGACCGTGTAGATGTTGATCGCGAAGCTCGCGGCTATCGAATGGCTCGCACTGACGCTTGTGAAGGGATAGCTTGCCACTGCGCCGACCGAGGCGCCGTCGACCAGGACGTCGACGATGTGGTATCCGGCGTCAGGCGTGATGGTATACGTCTGGCTGCCGCCGAAGAGAACATGCGTGAGGCCGGCTGGGGTAACGGTACCATTCGCGCCGGAACTCGCCGTGATGGCGAACGTGTCGACCGCAAAGCTCGCGGCGATCGTATGGTTCGCCGTGACGTTCGTGAACGGATAGCTCGTCACCGCGCCCACCGAGGCGCCGTCCACCAGGACGTCTGCCACGTGGTACCCGCTGTTCGGCGTGATCGCATAGCTCTGGTTCCCTCCGAAGTTGACGTTCGTAACGCCGGGGGGAGCGATCGATCCGTTGGAGCCCGCGCTCGACGTGATCGTAAAGGCGTCGATCGCGAAGCTCGCGGCTATCGTATGGTTCGCCGTGACGTTCGTGAACGGATAGCTCGTCACCGCGCTTACTGATGCTCCGTCCACCAGGACGTCCGCCACGTGATACCCGCTGTTCGGGGTGATCGTATAGGCCTGGTTGTCGCCGCTGTTCAGGTTCGTCACGCCGGACGGTGCGATCGATCCGTTCGCACCCGCGCTTGCCGTGATGGTGAAGGCGTCGATCGCGAAGCTCGCATTGATCGTATGATTCGCCGTGACGTTGGTAAACGGATAGTTCGCACCTGCACCCACCGACACGCCGTCCACGAGAACATCAGCGACATGATAGCCCGTATTGGGCGTGATCGTATAGGCCTGGTTTTGTCCGCTATTCAGGCTCGTCACACCAGAGGGAGCGATCGATCCGTTCGCACCCGCGCTTGCCGTGATCGTGAAGACATCGATCGCGAAGTTCGCAGTGATCGTGTGGTTCGCCGTAACGTTCGTGAAGGGATAGCTCGTCACCGCGCCGACAGAAGCGCCGTCGACGAGAACGTTCGCCACATGGTAGCCGGAGCTCGGAGTGATCGTGTAGCTCTGGTTCCCGCCGTAGAGGACATTCGTAATGGCTGCGGGAGTGACAGTACCGTTCGCGCCGGAACTCGCCGTGATCGCGAACGTATCGATGGCGAAACTCGCACTGATCGTGTGGTTCGCCGTGACGAGGGTGAACGCATGGCTCGTGACCGCCCCAACTGAGGCACCGTCCACCAGGACGTCGGCCACATGGTAGCCGGTATTCGGTGTGATGGTGTACGACTGGCTGCCGCCGTAATTGACGTTCGCGACCCCCGGAGGAGCGATCGCTCCGTTCGCGCCAGCCGATGCCGTGATCGTAAAGGCGTCGATGGCGAAGTTCGCGCTGATCGTATGGTTCGCGCTGACGTTGGTGAACGGATAGCTCGTCACCGCGCCGACCGAGGTGCCGTCAACGAGAACGTCCGCCACGTGGTAGCCCGTATTCGGCGTGATCGCATAGGTCTGGTTTGTGCCGTAGGTCAGCTTGGTCACGCCGGACGGTGCGATTGCACCGTTCGCGCCAGCCGATGCCGTGATCGCAAACGTATCGATCGCGAAGCTCGCGGCGATGGTATGGTTCGCTGTGACGTTGGTGAACGGATAGCTCGTCACCGCGCTGACCGAGGCGCCGTCAACGAGAACGTCTGCCACGTGGTAGCCCGTATTGGGCGTGATCGTGTACGCCTGATTGCCGCCGCTGTTCAGGTTCGTCACGCCGGACGGAGCGATCGATCCGTTCGGACCAGCGCTTGCCGTGATTGTGAAGACATCGATCGCGAAGCTCGCACTGATCGTATGATTCGCCGCCACGGCCGTGAACGGATGGCTCGCCACCGCGCCCACCGAGACACCGTCCACAAGGACGTCGGCGACATGGTAGCCGGAATTCGGCGTGATAGTGTATGTCTGGTTGCCGCCGAAAAGAACGTGCGTGACGCCGGCAGGAGTAACGCTGCCGTTCGCACCCGCAGACGCCGTGATCGCGAACGTATCGATCGCGAAGCTCGCACTGATCGTGTGATTCGCATTGACATTAGTGAACGGATAGCTCGCCACTGTGCCGATTGACACGCCGTCGACAATAACGTTTGCAACGTTGTACCCGGTATTGGGCGTGATCGTGTAGTTTTGACTTCCGCCGAAGCTCACGCCCGAGATTCCAGGGGGCGTCACCGAGCCGTTCGCACCAGAAGTGGCCGTGATCGTAAACGCGTCGATCGCAAAGCTCGCGCTGATCGTATGATTGGCGTTGACGCTCGTGAATGGATAGCTCGTCACCGCACCGACCGAGGCGCCGTCGACCAGGACGTCCGCCACATGATACCCCGTATCAGGGGTGATCGTGTAGGTCTGGCCTGCGCCGAAGTTCACGTTCAAGACACCTGAAGGAGCAATCGCACCATGCGCACCCGCGCTTGCCGTGATCGCGAACGTATCGATCGCGAAGCTCGCACCGATCGTATGGCTCGTCGTGACATTGGTGAACGGATAGCTCGTCACCGCGCCGACCGAGGCACCGTCCACAAGAACGTCCGCCACATGGTAGCCGGTATTCGGGGTGATCGTGTACGACTGGTTGCCGCCGTAATTAACGTTCGTGAACCCCGGAGGAGCGATCGCTCCGTTCGCGCCGGCCGACGCTGTGATCGTAAAGGTGTCGATGGCGAAACTTGTGCTAATCGTATGGTTCGCGCTTACGCTGGTGAATGGATAACTCGTCACCCCGCCAACAGAAACACCGTCAACAAGAACGTCCGCCACGTGGTACCCCGTATTCGGGGTGATCGCGTAGGTCTGGCTCCCGCCGTATGTCAGGCTGGTCACGCCCGACGGTGCGATTGCGCCGTTTGCGCCGGCCGATGCCGAGATCGCAAACGTATCGATCGCAAAGCTCGCGGCTATCGTGCGGTTCGTCGTGACGTTCGTAAAGGGATAGCTCGTCACCGCGCCCACCGAAGAGCCGTCCACAAGGACGTCTGCAACATGGTAGCCGGTATTCGGAGTGATCGCGTAGGTCTGGCTGCCGCCGTAGTTCACGGGAGTAGCGCCAGCAGGCGCCACGGTTCCATTCGCGCCGGAGCTCGCCGTGATCGTAAAAACGTCAACCGCGAAGCTCGCGGCTATAGTGTGGTTCGCCGCAACGTTCGTAAACGGATAGCTCGTCACCGCACCGACCGAGGCGCCATCCACCAGGACGTCCGCGACGTGGTAGCCCGTATTCGCGGTGATTGCGTAGGTCTGGTTGCCGCCGTAGTTCACGGGAGTCGCACCCACGGGAGTGACCGCACCGTTCGCGCCGGAACTCGCCGTAATCGTAAAGACGTCAACCGCGAAGCTCGCGGCTATCGTGTGGTTCGCCGTGACGCTTGTAAAGGGATAGCTCGTCACCGCGCCGACCGAGGCGCCGTCGACCAAGACGTCCGCCACATGGTAACCGGCATCAGGCGTGATCGCGTAGGTCTGGCCGGTGCCGTAATTCACGGGGGTCGCACCGGCAGGCGTCACGGTTCCGTTCGTGCCGGAGCTCGCCGTGATCGTAAAGACGTCGATTGCTAAGCTCGCGGCTATCGTGTGGTTCGCCGTGACGCTTGTAAAGGGATAGCTCGTCACCGCGCCGACAGAAGCGCCGTCTACCAGGACATCCGCCACATGGTAACCCGCATTAGGGGTGATTGTGTAGGTCTGGCTGCCGCCGAAGTTCACGAGGGTCGCGCCCGCAGGCGTGACGGTTCCGTTCGCACCGGAGCTCGCCGTGATCGTGAAAACATCGATCGCGAAGCTCGCGGCTATCGTGTGATTGGCCGCGATGAATGTGAACGGATAACTTGTTACCGCGCCGACCGACGCGCCGTCAACGAGAACGTCCGCGACGTGGTAGCCCGCACTTGGGGTGATCGCGTAGGTCTGACTGCCGCCATAGTTCACTGGCGTGGCACCCGGAGGCGTCACGGTTCCGTTCGCGCCAGAGCTCGCCGTGATCGTGAAAACATCGATCGCAAAGCTCGCAGCTATCGTGTGGTTCTCCGTGACGTTCGTAAAGGGATAGCTCGCCACTGCGCCCACTGAGACGCCGTCTACCAGGACGTCCGTGACGTGATACCCCGTATTCGGGGTGATCGCGTAGATCTGGCCGCCGCCGTAGTTCACGGGAGTCGCACCGGCAGGCGTGACAGTTCCGTTCGCACCGGAGCTCGCCGTGATCGTGAAAACATCGATCGCAAAGCTCGCAGCTATCGTGTGGTTCTCCGTGACGTTCGTAAAGGGATGGCTCGCCACTGCGCCCACTGAGACGCCGTCTACCAGGACGTCCGTGACGTGATAGCCCGTATTCGGGGTGATCGCGTAGATCTGGCCGCCGCCGTAGTTCACGGGGGTCGCACCGGCAGGCGTCACTGAGCCATTTGCGCCCGAGCTCGCCGTGATCGTAAAGATGTCAACCGCAAAGCTCGCGGCTATCGTGTGATTCGCCGTGACGGATGTAAATGGATAGCTCGTTACCGCGCCGACAGAGACGCCGTCAACGAGGACGTCAGCGACGTGATAGCCTATGTTCGGAGTGATCGTATAGGTCTGACTGCCGCCGTAGTTCACAGGCGTGGCGCCCGCAGGCGTCACGGAACCGTTCGCGCCGGAGCTCGCCGTGATCGTAAAGACGTCGATCGCGAAGCTCGCGCTGATCGTATGGTTCGCGGTGACACTGGTGAAGGGGTAGCTTGTAACCGCACCAACCGAGGCACCGTCGACGAGCACGTCCGCCACGTGGTAGCCGGTATTCGGCGTGATCGTGTATATCTGGTTGCCGCCATACAGGACGATTGTGCTGCCCGTAGGAGCGATTGTGCCGTTCGCACCGGAGCTCGCGCTCACCGTGAACGTGTCGTTCGCGAAGCTCGCACGTATGGTATGGTTCGCCGTGACATTCGTGAAGGAATATGACGCCGGATGTCCGACATAGACGCCGTCGACGAAAACACTGTCAAGGTGCCTGCCGACGTCCGCCAGGAACGAAATGAGCGTATCAGTTCCATTTTCTACGGCCAGGCTTCCCGAGGGGAGGATCGTGCCACCGCTTCCCGCGGTTGCGGTGATCATCCAAGGAGGGAGGTTCCACCGGCCGAAATAGAACGAGGGATTTTCTCCCGCGATAGTGTAGTTCCCTCCGGCGTAGAGACTGCCTTGGCGCAGTGCAAGCGCAAAGACCGAAGTGCCGTTCGTTCCCGACCCGAGCGCCGACCATCCCGTGCTGTCGTAGCGCGCGACGTGGTTCACCGCCGCAATTCCAGCTTGCGTGAAGAACCCGCCTGCATAGATCTCCTGACCATTGACCGCCAGGGAGAAGACGGTGTTGTTCATTCCCGACCCGAGGGCCGACCAGTTCGCTCCGTTCCATCTCGCGATCCGAGTCGCGCTCACGCCGTCAGCTGTCTGAAAGTCTCCCGCCGCGACGACGTCGCTTCCGCTCGTGGCGACCGCAAAGACAAAGTTATTCATTCCTGAACCCAACGGTGACCACGTCAGTCCATCCCACGATGCCACGCGGTTCGCACCAGTGCCGCCGGCACTTGTGAAGTTGCCGCCAGCGATGAGCTCCGGGCCGCGCGCGGCAAGGGCAAAGACATAACTATTCATTCCCGACCCGAGAGCGGACCAATTCGCTCCATCCCACTTCGCGATGTTCGAGGCACTCGCCCCGTCCGCCGTCGTAAAGAGTCCGCCGGCATAGAGATCCGATCCTTTTACGGCCAACGCGTAGACGGTGCCGTTCATGCCGGACCCCAGGGGGGTCCACGTGCTGCCGTCCCACTTCGCGATGGAGTTCGCCGGCGATCCTCCAGCGGTGGTGAACTGTCCGGCCGCGTAGACGTCCGCGCCGTTGACGGCGATGGCCCACACGACGTTATTCACCCCTGCTCCGAGGGCATGCCAGTTCTGCCCGTCCCACCGAGCGATGGCGCTCGCGGCGATTCCACCGGCGGTCGTGAACTCACCGCCAACATAGACGTCCGAACCGTTGATTGCGACGGCGTGCGCAATACCATTTAGCCCGCCCAGGGAATCGAAGCGGTTATCCCATGCCGAGTCTGCCGGATCGGCCAGTTCGGACAAAGTATTCGAGGGTGTGAAAGCACGCGCAGCGCTCGATCCGAAACGGAGTTTTCCGCCGGATACACCGGGGCTTTCATGGAGTCCGGTTACGCCCAGGATTCGACTCAAAGGCGTCGACGCGGGGATCTGCCCAAAGGCGTTAGAGAGAGCGACAAACAATACTAATACGGAGGTCAGAACTTTCATCGGTTCGTCCTTAGAGCAACTGATCGTTTTGGCAATCTAGAGTGAAACGCAGGTTTCGCCTTCTAGATACACTTATTTTGGCAATTATGCAGTATCCCGCGTCACACGAATGACCGCCCGACCCCACCAAATAAAAGGCCGATTTCAGGGATTTTGGGGCCGCATCGGCTCAACTGGGTCGAAAAAAAGCCGCCGGTCAATGACCGGCGGCTTGAAAGGGATGCAACGATTCGTGGAACGGGGGGATCTACTTCAGATAGAGCATCCGCGAGGTCTTCTGGAACGAATCGCTTGGATTCGCGGAGCTGACCGCCTCCATCTTGTAAAAGTACATTCCGCTGGAAACCTGCGGGTGCCAGGAGACGGCATGGTATCCCGGCTCCTGTTCACCGTCGACAAGTGTCGCGATTTGGACGCCAAGGAGGTTATAGACCGTCATGCGTACTGCGCTGCGAACCGGAAGATCGTAACGGATCTCCGTGGAGGGGTTGAACGGATTCGGATAGTTCTGATGCAGTGCGAACGCCGTCGGAAGATGTTCTCCCCTCGAGGCCGTACCTTTCAGAGTCAGCTGGGCCGTACCCTGCGGCAGCTTGAGCGATCCGCTCCCGGAGAGGGGCATGGTCGCGGCGCCGTAGGAAAGCTCAAATTGGACGCCGCCCATCCTTGCGAGGCTCCAGGAGAGTTCCACCGCGCCTGAGGGCGACTGCAGCTCGATCGGCAATGATGTCGCAACACCAGCCGTATTCACGACCGCTTCCGTGGAGCGTTGTGAGGCGAACCGGACGTCGAAGGATCCCTGAGGAGGACGAGGAGGAAGTTCGGAAAGCACATCTCCGCCGGCATCATTTTGGCTCAGTACGATACCGAGCGTCTGCGCATGGCCCTGTGCATCCTTGAATGTGAAAGTTCCGAGCGTCGGGACGGTTTCCGCAGATATGCGCGGATGCGCCAGCGGCACCGCTGAGAGTGAAGTCAGGACGAGTTTTCCAGGCGCACTCGCTTTTACCCAGTATCCATGGAGAGGATGGATCGAATCCGTCGTGGCGTAAGCGCCGCTATAGCCGAAGTACGGGGAAGAAACAAGACCCGACGGTACTTCAATGATCGAGCCGATACTCACGGTGGATGCGACCGATCCGATGATATTCCACCCGCTCGCCACGGGAATGGAATCCAGCGTTCCCGGCTCCCCCTGCAGAAGCATCGGATCGGCGGCGTTGAACTTCAGCCAGTATCCGAGTCCCTGCACAAGAGTATCGCGCTGTTGATACCCGGTCTGATACGAGAACGCATTCGAGATGCTCGTCGGGAATACCGAGTTCTTGCTCTGATCCGCGACGGCAACAGGCAAGGAGACGAGGTTCCAACCCGTTTCGGCCGCGCCGGAAATCGAGAAACACTGAAGCGTCTGGTGGACGTCAGCGGTGAGGGTCGTTGTGATGTTATCCAGATTCCGGGCTTGAACTGCTACAGCATAGTCCTTGCACGTATGCAGGCTGCTGATGACAATCCCGCTCGCGCTCCCCCACTCTTCGAACGTTCCCCAGGCTGGTGTGCTGCCGGAGGTCCCATTGATGCGTAGGTATTGCGTGTCCGCGTCGGCGATCGTTCTGATCGAGAATTGCGTCGGATCCGGATTGACACCGGGGTTGAGAGTTACCCGCATGCTGAGATACGTCGCTTCACTGAGCGTTGGCGGACCGGCAGGCACGGCAAGCGTGGCAAGATTGAAAGAGGCATGGTCGCCCTCGCCGAGACCGTTGAAGGGAATGATCTGGTAATAGTACCGTACGTTAGGCAAAAGACCGGCGTCGTTGAAGAATACAGTATTCGCCGGAAGATCGCCGCCCTGCTGTATGAACGGACCGCCGGCGGCAAGAGAACGGTACACGCGGTAGCCGGTCTCATCCGGTGCGTTGTCCTTCCAGGAGAGTTGGAGGCTACTCGTCGTCACGTTCGAGGAAATGACGAGGCTCGGCGCCGCGGGAAGATTGATCGCCGTGAACTGGAATGGCACCACTGTCGCCGGCGTACTGCCTCCGGCGTTCTTTGCGACGACCTTCCAATAATAGACCGATCCGTCCGTGAGTCCCGCATACGCGTACGACGTAGGAGCCTGGTTCGCGCTGACGATCACGGCCGGGCTGGCCGATGTATCGAGATAGACGTCATACGTTGCGGCATTCGCAGAAGCCTGCCAGATGAGGGTTCCGGCGTGCTGCTGGTTGATCGCGCCGTTGGGAGGAGTGAGCAGCGTGAACGCGTTCGGCGCGGGTATGACCGTCGTAAAGCTCGTCGGCGCATTGCTCGCAGCGAGGTTTCCGGAAAAATTCTTCGCGACGATCTTCCAGCGGTACAGCGTCGAGTTTGACAGTCCGCTATAATTATAGGTCGTTCCAGCCTGATCAGGGCTCACGAGCGTCGTCGGATTCGCAGCCGTGTCGAGATACACGTCATAGGTTGCCGCAGTGGGTGAAACCGTCCAAGATAACTGGCCAGTGACGGGACGATCAATCGCGCTGTCTGCGGGAGAGCTCTGCGTGAATGCTCCAGGGGCTCCCACGATCGTTGTGAAGGCCCGAGGCGAGGAGAACGCCTCGGTGGAACCGCCTGCATTTTTTGCCACAACTCTCCAATGATATGCCGTGCTGTTCGCCAAACCAGAGTAGTTATATGTCGTATCCGCCTGGTCGGGGCTGATGATGACCGCAGGCGGCGACGCGGTGCTGAAATAGACATCGTACGCCGTCGCGCCTGTCGACGCGGACCAGTTCAGTGTACCGGAGACTGCCTGGTTCGTCGCAAGATTGGTAGGAGTTACGAGCGAGAAATTCGCTGGCGGCGCGATCGCCGTGGTAAAGCCCCAGGGAGAGCCGGTCGCATCAGTGTTGCCAAATCCGTTCTTCGCCACCACCTTCCAGAAATACGAGGTGTTGTAGGCCGCGGTGTAATTGTACGAGGTGCCGAACTGATTGGTGCTGACAAGTGTTCCCGGAGATGATGTCCCGAAGTAGACATCGTACTGTGTGGCGCCCGTTGCCGAACCCCACGTCAGCGTCCCGCTGACCGGTTGAATCGTGGCGTTGTTCGTCGGTGCAGTGAGATTGAAGGCTGAGGGCGGTCCTACTGACGCTACCGTCGTGACCCATATCGGTGCGGACCAAGCGGCGTTGCCATCCGACTCAACAACGTACGCGTAGTAGTAATACGTGGTATTGACAGGCTGCGTCTGCGAAACGATGAGTGAATCCTTTCCGGTAGCCGAGCCCCCGGGCAATGCCGTCGGAGCCGATCCGGAGCCGGGGACACCGTACCGAATAGTGATGCTCGCAAACGTCTCTCCCGGATCGGCAACCTTCACGCGTAGCGGGACGTTGCCGCTCGTGGTGTAGATCTCCCCCATCTGGTGTGCGCCGGATTCGAAGCGGAGTTCGAGGTTGTGATCTTCGGTGGCATACGCGCGCCGGTTCTTCAGCGCGTCCAGGATATTCGCTTGCGTCAGGGATGTGGCCAAGACAGCAGTGCGCTGCTGGTTCACCATCCCATAGCTCGTGTAATGATTATCCTGATTTGCGCACGGCGCGACGTGGTAGCCGAGCCGGAGGAGATCGTGATACCGTACCTCGTATTGTGTGCCGAGACCGGCCGTCTCGGTATAATTCGCTGTAAGTGCCGGTCCGCTCCGTACTGCAACCCCCTGAACGACGCTGTCCCAGCTGGCGTGATACGTGGAGAAGATGCCGCCAAAATCCGTCGCTTGCGGATGGGCAAGATACATCCAGCCGTTGTACTTCTTGACCGAATCATAGAGCGAGGCATAATCGCCCTTTGCAACAAACACGTCGAAGATGCCTGTATTCCAGCCGAACAGTTTCTTCGTTCCGTAGATCATCGCGTGACCGCCCTGACTGATCACCCCCCACTCCTGACCGTAGAATCCGACGAATGTTCCATCCTGATTCACCGAATCAGCTTCTACACCACCGGAGCGCCAGTACCCCATCTTCATGTTCAGACTCTCGTTGTGGTTGTGCTCGCTCACACCGAGAAAGTCCATATTGTTCGCGACATCGCGCGCATAGGTGATGGCGCGAGCGACGGGCTTCTTGTAGGTATTCGTATCCTGGTCCTTGTTTCCATCGGAATACCAGGTGTGCGAATGCATGTCGCCGAAGTAGACATTATACGTCTGCGCAGAGACGAGTACGGGGAAAGCGAAGACAAACCCCAGCATGAACAGCATCGGGAGGCGGTTCTTCATCGGAAGCTTACTGCTCCATATATAGTGTAAGGTTATACGGAAATATACCCATTATAGGCAGGAAATTCAAACCAAGCTGTGACTGTGGCATCATACTGGTGCAAACTTTGCCAAATCCGTCTATTTTCGCTATACTAGAAACATTAAAATTTCAACACCATCGGATATGCGATCATGATTCAGCCCGATAAACCCCACGAGTATTTCATGGATCTGGCGCTTAAGGAAGCGGGGGTCGCCCTTGCCCGCAAAGAGGTCCCCGTGGGCGCCATCATCGTCCAGCGCGGCGTCGTCATTGCGAAGGGCTCCAACCAGACCGAAATGCTCAACGACCCGACGGCCCACGCCGAAATGATCGCGATAACCTCGGCTGCGTCCCACCTCGGGAGCCGGCGCCTTGATGACTGCATCCTCTACGTGACGCTGGAGCCCTGCCCCATGTGCGCGGGGGCCATCGTCCTGGCGCGAATGCCGATCCTCGTCTTCGGAGCGTACGACCCGAAGGCGGGCGCCTGCACGACGCTCTATACGATCACGAATGACACGCGGCTCAACCACCGCGTCCACACGGTCGGGGGAGTACGCGAAGAGCAATGCGGGGGAATACTAAAGGAATTTTTTAAGGCGAGAAGGCCCGGAGCGGAGAAATAAACAGAACAGGCGAAGGGTTTACTTGGTCGAACTTTCCTGGAGCCGTTCGGCGCGATCGGCGATGCGGAGGCGCTCGATAAGTTCGTCGAGCTTTCCGTCAATGACATCGGAGAGATTGTAGAGCGTCACGCCGATCCGATGATCGGTGACGCGATTCTGGGGGAAATTATACGTGCGGATCTTGTCGCTGCGGTCTCCGCTTTTCACCATGAGCTTCCGCTGCAGCGAGATGGAGGCGTTCTGTTCCTGCACTTTGATCTCATAGAGCTTTGACCGGAGCATCACCATCGCCTTCTGGCGGTTCTGAAACTGCGAGCGCTCCTGCTGGCAAGCCACCACGATGCCCGAAGGCCGGTGGGTGATCCTCACGGCGGTCTCGACCTTGTTGACGTTCTGTCCCCCCTTGCCTCCTGAACGGTATGTGTCGATGTCGAGGTCGACGGGGTTGATCTGGATGTCGGAATCTACCTCTTCGAGCTCCGGCAGCACGGCGACCGTCGCAGCAGAGGTGTGGACCCTTCCCTGCGATTCCGTTTCCGGGACGCGCTGGACGCGGTGGACTCCGCTTTCAAACTTCAGGGCACCGTAGGCACCCGTTCCCCTGAGCGAGAAGATCACTTCCTTGAAGCCTCCCTTCCCCGTATCGTTCCAGTCGAGAAGCTCGGTCTTCCATCCTTGCCGTTCCGCGAACCGCGTGTACATGCGGTAAAGGTCCGCCGCAAAGAGCGCAGCCTCTTCCCCGCCGGTGCCGCCCCGGATCTCAACGATGCAGTCCTTATCGTCGTTCGGATCCTTCGGAAGGAGGAGCAGTTTGAGGGTTTCTTCGAGAGACTGTTGGAGGGTTTCTGCTTCGCTTAATTCCGCACGAGCGAGATCCCGCATCTCCGGATCAGAGGAGGTGTTGGCAAGGGTCTTGAGGTTCTCGGCGTCCTTGCGGGACTTCTTGTACTTCTCGTAGGTCTGGATGATGGGGGTGAGCTCGCTGTGTTCCTTGCTCAGGTCCCGGAAACGGTCCTGGTTGGAAAGCGTCTCGGGGTCGGCAAGGAGCCGCATCAACTCTTCGTAGCGAAGCGCCGATTTTTCTAGCCGATCGAACATGGTTTACCCTGCGACGAGCTCGGAAGCGCTCTCGATATAGGCGATGCCCGCGGGCTCCTCCATTCGGAGGGCGCACTTGAGCGCGACGACCGCAACCTCGAGCATACCGTGGTCGGGCTCTTTCGTCGTGATGCGCTGGAGCCAGAGGCCTGGGGCTACGAGCATCTTGCCGACAGCGGTCGTGCTGCGCTTGGCGGACCACCGGATGAACTCATAGGCTGCCCCGCCGACAAGGGGGATGAACGGGATGTGCGTCAGAAGCCGCACGGGGAGTGAGATGTGGCCCAGCCACATGATGAGAAGCGAATCGATGACCGCGAACAGGAGGATCGACGTCACCATGACAATGAGGATGAAGCTCGTCCCGCAGCGTGGGTGAAATCTGGTGTAGTGCGCGGCAGATTCGGGGGTGAGATCCGCCCGCGACTCGAACGTAAAGACCGCCTTGTGCTCGGCGCCGTGGTACCGGAACAGGCGCTGCACGTCCTTCATGAGGGAGATGGCGGAAAGATATCCGAGGAGGATGCCGATCCGGATGACACCGGCGACGACGTTGAACACGAACGCACTCTGTTCGATGTTGAAGAGTTTCGTCGTGATGAAGAGCGGGGTGAAGAAGAAGACGCCGACCCCGACGAGGAGTGAAAACGCCACGGTGAGGCCGATCTTCGTATTCGAGGCCGCCTTTTTTTCCTTCTTCGCTTTGCCGTTGCCGTTCGCACGTTCCTTCTCTTCGATATCGTGCATGGCCACTTCGGCCGAGAAGTTCAGGGTCTCGATCCCAACGAACATCATTTCAATAAGGCCGACGGCCCCGCGGAGGATCGGGAGCCGGAAAACGGGGTACTTTTCGGCGAGCGATTCGTACTCTTTCTTCTTGACCACGATGCTGCCATTCGAGCGGCGGACCGCTGTGGCAATGCGCCCGGGACCGCGCATCATGACGCCTTCGATTACGGCCTGCCCGCCCACCATCAGCGGCTTATTTGGGTCAAATTGATATTTGGTTTCAGACACGAAAAACTCCTTTCATTATGTTAAATATACGGAATTGCCGTGTCAGAAGCCACGATGCTAGCGGACTGTCCCTGGATCGACGGATCTCGAACGGAGTAATGTGGGAGGAAGAGAGACCAGGTGGCATTCAGATCGTGCAGGGATAATAATTTTGCTGCCCGTCATAATCGCATGAGAATGATAAAGGGAGAACCAATCTCCACTGGATAATACACGTGAGGGTAAGTTCACGTGCAGTACAACGAAGGCGCCGGGGGCTCAACTCATATTCTGCAGTGCGATCATTCCTTGATCTTTACGAACAAAGCGTGCCCGTTGAGATTATGTATCACGAGCCTATCTTTCTTGTGTCGCTCCTCATTCACCAATCGCGTGATGCCGGCACACCTTTGAAATCCATAATCGTCGAAGACGACGATTCCGCCAACGACCATTTTTGGCCAGATCGTTTTTAAAACGTCCTTTGCGGACTGATAAACATCAACGTCTATATGACAGAATCGAAATGATGATTCGCTGACCATTGCACCGGTTTCATCGGGATAGATTCCGACCAATATCTTTGTAGTCTCCAACCCGAGCTGCCTGAGAAGATCTTGGACAGTTCCCTTCGTAGTGTCGTCGTGCTCTCCCTCCCTATAAGTCGGATCATACACGCTCGTTTTGACTACGCCGGTAAACGTATCGCAGAGATATACGCTTTCTGCCCTACCATCAAGTTTGTTCCTCAACGCGATCAACGCACCACTACCGCCCCGCCACACGCCTACCTCGATCAAGGCCCCATCTAAGTTCACGGTTTCTCCAACCAACTCCCAGAGTTCGAAGCATCTATACATATCAACTAACGTATGGCGCTGAACTATTTCGTAGGCTTTCCGAAATGCACCGTCTGACAGCCACGGGGCATAGGTTGCATTCGGAAACACGGGCTCATATGGCGTGCCTGGTTGCGGCAACCTTCTGATCGTAAATGCATAGCCCGCCATCCTTGCGAGGCGCTTCAAGACCTTGTAGACCATGTAGGGCAGAGTCATACTGTATTCTCGACTTTCTATGGAACCGCAAAGTGGCGGTCCGAGCAGTGTTCGGAAGATGGTTCAGAATCAAATCGCGCTACACAATCCAATCAGTCTTCCAATACGATCACTTTCCTAGCGGATCGTCAGAATGGATGCTACGATCAGACACTTGTGCGTTAGCCCTCAAGAATTGGCGGAAGTTCTCCTTCTCCACCCTTGTTCCTCTTGACGGTTCTCCTGAGGAATGTGAGCTCCTTTTGGTCGAAGAATTTCATCGCGTACATGAGAATCATGAACAAGAGGAGAAGACCCAGTTTAAGACAGACCGCCAGTAGATGCGAATCCGGCGTCCACGCGATCGAAAGAAGCATGACGACGCTCACGGCTGCGGCGATCTTCCCCAGCCGGGAATACTCGTACGGAACGGGGTAGACATGTTCCGACAGGAAATAGACGGAGATGGCCATCGCAAGATACGCGAAGAGCGTCGCCCAGGCGGCGCCCATCATCCCGAAGCGCGGGATGAGCAGGAGGTTCACAGCGACATTCACGCATGCACCGATGAACGTGCTCACGGGTACGAGCTTCGTCTTCTTCTCGATGAAGAGTCCCGCCGAGAGGTTTGTGGAGATGCCGAGAAAGACATATCCCATGAGGACGACCGGGATGACGGAGAGACCTTCCCAATAGGCTGGCGCAATGATGGAATGGCCGAAGAACGATATTGTGACGATGTCCTGAATGAAGAACGTCAGCACGATGAAAATGCCCGACATGAGAAGCACCATGTATGTCAGGACGCGTGCAAAGATCTCCTTGGCATTCGGTTCCTTCGCCGTCGTGAAGTAGAACGGGCGCCAGGCGTAATCGAACATCTGCACAACGAGCATCATGAAGATCCCGAGGCGATAATTCGCCTGGTAGATGCCGACGACGCTGTCGCTCGTCATCGAACGGAGGATCGGTCGGTCAATCACCTGCATCGTCATCGCGGCAAGACCGGCGGGCACGCCGGGGAGCCCGAACAAGAGAAGCGCCCTCCAGAGCGTCCGATCGACCGTAAAGACGAGGTTCCGGCGAATCGTCGGGAGGAGGAGGAGGAACGTCACGACGGACGCCGCGAGGCTGCTCAGGAAGATCCCCTCCACGCCCCGGTGGAACACGAGGAGGAGCACGATATTGAGAACGACTGTGATAAGAATATTAAAGAACTTGATCGCCGCGAAATGGCGCGATTTCCGCTCGAGCCTCAGCGCACCGAACGGGACGATCGCGATCGCGTCGAATGCAAGGATCCCGGCCGTATAGTAGATCACCTTGACGAACTGCCCTGGAAGGTGCATAAGACCGGCAATGGGCGCCGCCGAAAGCGCGATCAGGCCGGAGAATGCGGCGGAGGTCGCCACCATGCTCCAGAACGGCGTGCTGAAATTCTCCTTCGTGTTTCCCCGTTCCAGCGTAGAAGCGTACTTGAAATATGCAGATTCCATCCCGTACGCGTAGAGCACGTTCACAAACGCGATGAGAGAGTAGACGTACGCCACGACGCCGTAGTCCCCCGGGAGAAGGACGTTCGTATAGAAAGGGACGAGGAGGAAGTTGAGGAACCGGCCCAGGATGGTGCTGAGTCCGTACACGGCGGTGTCGCTTCCCAGACGCTTCAGCTGTGTGAACATGCTATGAGGCGTGTTGAGAATTGGGTGGAACGGAGAGAAGCTCCAGCGAGATATCAAGGGATTTCGCTGAGTGCGTGAGGGCTCCGACGGAGATCACGTCGACGCCCGTCTCCGCGATCGCCCGAACGGTGGTCAGGGAGACATTGCCGGAGGCCTCAACCTCGAGTCGCTTGCCGATGATGACGACCGCCTTTTGCATCTCCTCGATGGAAAAGTTGTCGAGCATGATCCGGTCGATGCCCTGGAGCCCAAGGACCTCCTTCACTTCATCAAGGTTCTTCGTCTCGACCTCCAGCCTCGGGCGATGGTCCCCGGTAGGCGCGGCGACCTGGTACCGGCGGACGGCCTCGGTGATCCCCCCCGCCGCCGCGATGTGGTTGTCCTTGATCATCGCCATGTCGTCCAGGCCGTACCGGTGGTTCACGCCCCCGCCCATCCTCACGGCGAGCTTATCGAAGAGCCTGAGGCCGGGCGCCGTCTTTCGCGTGTCGGTGATCCTTGCACCTGTTCCCTGCACGGCCTTAACGAACGATCCGGTGAAGGTCGCGATGCCGCTCATCCGCTGCATAAAGTTAAGCGCGGTCCGTTCCCCTTTCAAGATCCCCTGGAGCGATCCGTATACCTGTGCGACGACCGTCCCCTTCGCTACACTTGCCCCCTCTTCCACCGAAGGGTGAAAATGGATCTCGGGATCAAGGCATTGGAACACCATCGCCGCCACGGCGAGTCCCGCAATAATCCCCTGCTCTTTGGCGAGAAACTCCCCCCTGCCGACGGCGTCCGGTGGAACGACCGCGTCGGTGGTGATATCCCCCATGCCGAGATCTTCAAAGATCGCCTCCTCGATGAGCGCGCTCATTCGGCTTTCGCCGTACGGCTCATGCTGGTGTTCGTTCATCGGGTTCGATCATGATGGGAATATTTTCTTCCACGGCGAACTTCCTCTTGCATGAGCGGCAGACGAGGTCGGCCTGCCGCTCGTCCGGCGTGAGATCGCCGTGACAGCGGGGACAGACAAGAATATCAAGAAGTTTCTCAGAGAGCAAGGGAGGTCACACCGTCACGGTCTGGAACGGTCCGCGCAGGAATGCGGATTCGAGGAGGTCGAGGAATCGCTGCGGAGGACGCGTCGGCTTTCCGGTCTTCACTGCGACGAACGAATGCACGGTGTATCCCTGGGCGAGGAGATCGGGAGACCCGTCGAGCCGGACCTCGTAGCGGATGACGATACGCGCCTGCGGCATCTCGTCCATGATCGCCGTGATCGCGAGGAGGTCGTCGTACCGGGCGGGCTTCAGGTACTTCGCCTGCGCCTCGGCGACGGGGAGGTAATACCCCATGGCTTCGATCTCGGGGTAGGGCAGACCGAGCTGCCGAAGGAGTTCGGACCTTCCCTCTTCGAAGTACGAAAAGTAGTTGCCGTAGTATGCCCGCTTCATTTGGTCGGTGTCCGCGTACCGGACGCGAATTTTTGTAACGGAGGCGACGCTCACTCTTCCCATTTGCCCATCTTGGCGAACTTCTCGACCCGCTTTTCGATGAGCTTGTCGGGATTCACCTTGCGGAATTTCTTCAGTTCCTCGTGGATCACGACTCGGAGCGTATCAGCAGTCTGCTGGGGGTTGCGGTGGGCCCCGCCCAATGGTTCGGGCACGATGCGGTCGATGATCCCCTGGGCGAGCAGGTCTGGAGCCGTCAATTTGAGGGCCTCCGCTGCCTGTTCTTTGAACTCCCAGCTACGCCAGAGGATGCTCGAGCACGATTCGGGGGAGATGACGGAATACCAGGTATTTTCGAGCATGAGGACGCGGTCGCCGACGCCGATCCCGAGAGCGCCTCCGGATGCACCCTCTCCGATGATGATAACGATGATCGGCACGGGGAGGTGGGACATTTCAAAGAGGTTCCTGGCGATCGCCTCGGCCTGTCCGCGTTCTTCCGCTTCCAATCCGGGGAACGCGCCGGGAGTGTCGAGCATCGTGACAACGGGACGTCCGAACTTCGCGGCAAGTTTCATGAGACGCAGAGCTTTCCGGTAGCCGTCGGGGTTGGGCATCCCAAAGTTCCGGTAGAGGTTCGACTTCGTGTCCCGCCCCTTCTGGTGGCCGATGATCATCACGGGCTCGCCTTCGATGCGGGCGAATCCGCCGACGATCGCCTTGTCGTCCGCGAAACAGCGGTCGCCGTGCATCTCGATGAAGTCCGTCGTCATCATCGCAATGTAGTCGAGCGTGTAGGGGCGGTCGGGATGACGGGCAAGCTGAACCTTCTGCCATCGGGTCAGACCGCTGTAAATGGTCTTCCGCAACTGCAGTATCTTCTCTTCGAGGACCTTGATCTCATCCGCGATGTCGAGGGCGTCGGAATATTTCCGCATCTCCTCGACCTTCTGCTCCAGCTCGACGACAGGCTTCTCAAATTCCAGTACAGTCTTTGCCATTCCTTCTCCTTACTGCTTCATGAGGTCGATGAAGGACTTCATGAGGATTTCGAGGTCCAACAGGAGCGTTTGATTCTTCGCATAGTACACGTTGTACCGTTCGACTTCTTCCTGCGTACGGTCATTTCTGTGACGGACCTGCGCGAGCCCGGTGATCCCCGGCTTGCCGAGGTACCACGATGAGACCGCGTTGCCTCGATCGGCCGCGGCGGTCCGTCCGGCCGGCCCAACGAGGCTCATTTCCCCGCGCCAGACCCGGGGCAGAAGAAGCACGGTCTTGCCCGTCTTGCTTACCGCATTCCCTGAGTTCTTCTGCATCAGGATCAGCGGATAGACGACCGTCAGGAGGATCGACGAGATAGAAAGATCAACGAGACGCTTGACCAGCCGGTTGAGGGGCCGGTTAATGTTGTACTCGATATCGACGAGCGGAATGTCGTCCAACTCGTCGATGTGGGTTTTTCCGATGATCACTTCGAGACTGCTCGGCACCAGCCGGAAGTTCACGGCTCGGTTTCTGCTCCTCCCGATGACCGTCAGAATATCGGTGTAGGAGAGAATATCGGTCGAAAAGATCACTTCCGACGCCTTTTGTTCGAGAATGACCTTTCCAATATTGTCAATACTTCCGAGAATTTCAACCCCGGCGACCCTTTCCCCCACCCTCTTCCGGTTCACATCAATGAACCCCACAACGTCGTAGCCGTCATCGACGCGTGTCCTGAGTTTCCTCAGGACCTCCTGGCCGGAAGCATCGGCACCGACGATAAGCGTCCGCCTCCCGAAAAGGCTCCCCCGCTTGGTTGCGGGAGACCGGAAGAACGTACGAGCCACCACGCGCCACCCGGGGAGCAGGACAATGTCCATCGCACCCGCGATGACCATCACCATGCGGCTAAATCCATACTGCTTGAAGAAGAACGTCAGCGCAGAAATGATCACATATCCTATAAGGACACCTCCCGCTGCCCGGCTGATCGAGAGCCGCCGAGTCGTGTAGACCCCAAGGAAGTACAAAGCGGAGACGACGGCCAGCGGAGGAATCGTCAGCGTGACAGGATAGGCGTACTCAGGGAAATGAAAGAGTACTCTGAACCAGAGCAGCTCGCTCAGGAGAAGCGACACGTTCACGAGCAGGACATCAAACACGACGGCCCGGAGGGGTTTCGCAAGCTTTGCTAAAAAGGCAATCCACTCCCTCAAGCCAATGCCGACGCGGAGAATCGCGTCGGAGATCAACCCGCGCGCGAGGTGCTTCTGTACAAAAACGCGCATCGCCTGGTAGAACAGCTTCACCTCGTCGAGATCGCTCCTCCGCGCCGACTCCCCCTTGTAATGAATGATCTGCGTCTCGTGAACATAAAAGACCTTCCATCCGGCGCTTTTGATCCGGTAGCACCAGTCGAGATCTTCGCCGTACATGAAGAACTGCTCATCAAGGCTCCCGACCTCCTCCAGGACCGAGCGACGGAGGAACATGAATGAACCGCTGATCGCGTCCACTTCGTACGATTGGTCGGGATCGAGATAGGCGAGGTTGTACTTCCCGAAGAGAGGAGAATGAGGAAATAGAGCGCTCAGTCCGGCAATCTTCGTGAAGGCGACCCAAGGGGTTGGGAAGCTTCTGCGGCAAGCAAGCTGCAGCGTGCCGTCAGGATTAAGGATCTTGCATCCGGCGAGCCCGATGTCCGGACGCCGCTCGAGGACACCGATCATGCTCTGGAATGTGTCCTCCTGAACGAGCGTGTCGGGGTTCAACAGGAGAAGATAGCGCCCCCTGGCCGACTTCATCGCGAGGTTGTTCGCCGCGGCGAAGCCTGTGTTCTGCTTGTTCACGATGAGCGACACGTCGGGAAACTTCTGCTGCATCATCTCAACGCTGCCGTCATCCGACGCATTGTCGACGACGATGATCTCGCCGTCGATACCGGACATGGCCTTGCGAACGGAGATGAGAGCGCTTTCGAGGAAGGCCCTGACGTTGTAATTGACGATGATGACGGAAAGGTCCATCCGAGGTCCTAGAGTCTCCCGAGGAGCTTGAGGATCTTCAGATTCCAAACCATGAAGACCGCTTCGTAGACGATCTTTTTCGACATCTTTGAAACGCCCGATTGCCGCTCGAAGAAGATGATCGGATGCTCGCAGAGTTTGTACCCCTTGCTCCAAGCACGGAAATTCATCTCGATCTGAAAGGCATAGCCGTTCGAGCGGATCTTGCGCAGGTCGATCGCCTCGAGGACTTCCCGCTTGAAACATTTGAACCCTCCCGTCGCATCTTTCACCGGCATGCCGGTGATGATGCGCGTGTAGACGTTCGCTGCATAGCTCAGGATGAGCCTCCGGATCGGCCAGTTGATGACACGGACGCCGCCGGTGTACCGGGAACCGAGGGCAAGGTCGCAACCCCCCATCTTCGCGATGAATTTCGGTATCTCATCAGGGTCGTGGGAGAAGTCCGCGTCCATCTCGCAGATATAATCGAACTTCTTTTCGATGGCGTAGCGGAACCCTTCGACGTACGCCGTTCCGAGGCCCATCTTCCCCGCCCTGCGGATCAGATGGACGCGCGGATGGTACTGCTGGAGCCGCTCGACGATGTTACCGGTGCCGTCTGGTGAATTATCGTCGACGACGAGGATCTCGATCTCGGGACCCTGCGAGAGCACCCTGGCGATAAACGATTCAATGTTCTGGGCTTCATCATATGTCGGCGTGACGACAAGCGTTTTCGGCATGAGATGGCGTTCCTGTATGATTAATACTCGAGCTGCACGCGCAACGAGGCTGCATTATCATCAGCAGTAAACCCCTGCGTTGCATGGTCTGCACGCTGATGTTCGAAAGTGCAAGTGAAAATAAGGTTCGTGACCGGTTCGTAGCTGGCCTTGAGCTGCACCATCGTTGTACGGACGAGGTTGCCGTCGAGGAATCTTGCGGTTGGGCTGTCAATATCGCGGTGCCCTACGAGTGGATCACCGCCGACGTTAAGGGCGACCGCCCCCCCGGATTCAATGTTCTCACCGTGTCTCGTGCGCGTGACAGTACACCATGTCCGCAAGCTACTACAGGGGCGGAAGCTCAGCTGCGCGAACCACTCATCGGAGTTCGGGTCGAGGTGATGGCCGAGACCGATCCTATTGTGCGTGAAGTCGTTTCCGTGGAGCCGGTTGCTGTAGACGAATGGCTCCAATCGCGTGTATTCGACGACGCCGTCAAGGTTCTGGATGGAGGCAAGTTCCGAGGCGAAGAGCCCCCCCTGCCATCCGAACTCATTACCCCACCAGCCGGTCCCCATCTTTGAGAAATCAATGTCGTCGACAAGCCAGGAGCCGTAGAACTTGTAATCCGGAAATGGATAATATTCAAAATCGATATCCAGAAATGCGTTGTCTCGGTCCCGAAGTGAATGTTCGGCGGATTTATAGAAATTCACAGGATTGAGGTATCCGAGTTCCGGGGTGAACCGCTGATAAATGATCATCTCTGAAACACCCAATCGCAGGCGGTCGAACATCGAGATCTCCACCCTGTGGAGGGCTAGATATTTGTTACTTTCGCGCGGTTCGGTCACTGGAATGCCGCTGATGACTGTCGAGTCCCCGAGGAGGGACGCATGAAGGAAGAGGAATCGGATCGACCGGTACCGCGCATCAAGCTTCACGAAATCGAAGACCGGCGCATTCTCCGACAACAGGAGCCGGTCGGAGTATCCCGTGCCGATCATCGTGTATTCCCGTCCGAGCTCGACGTTAAACCAATTCAGGTCGGCGCGGATGTAGGCTTCCGTAAAATCAAAGTACGGTGAGTTCAGGTCATTGAACTTGATATTGCCCCGAAGCCGCTTATCGCTCAGGGCGTACGCGTGGTCTCCGTAGAGGGTGCCGTTGGTGGCCTGGATGTAATATCCGAGTTTTTCTTTTATCGTTCCGCGGGCCCGGAAGCCGTGCGTTTCGAAGGAGGCGTGCGTCGTCCCGTATGAGTTCCCGCTCGCACGCCGGTATTCCCCCGATGCGAGGAATTCAAGGTAGAGCGACGCGGTACTGTCGGCAAAGTGATACAGATACTTCTCTTTATCGGAGAAGGCGTCAACAATTGGGTCACCGTTAAAGAGGCCCGAAGGATGCTCCTGGGAAGGATCAAGCTCATGCATGAACTCCCGTCGGAACTTGGCCAGGTACTCCTTCTCCGCTGACGAGAGTTCTGCCTCGTGCCGGGCGATCGTGGCAATATCATCCGCAACGTCCCGCCGTGAGATGGGCACCATCGTATTGCTGTACAGAGGAAGGATGCCCCGCACACCCATGCGATTCAGGAACTCGTAGACCTGGTTCTGGACCGGGACGTTCTCGATCTGTGCGGAGACGATGCTCCATGCCGAGTAAAGCAGAAGGACCATTAGAGTGAATCGAACAGTGCGCTTCTTCATCAATGGCCCTTCCCCAGTAAGACCACTGCGATCGTATTAAGCAATATTTTCAGATCCATCCTGATCGACATGTTTTCAATATAATAGAGATCGTACTCCACCTTCTTCCGAACGTCGTCTATATTCTCGTCGTACTTGTGTTTCACCTGGGCCCACCCAGTGATGCCGGGACGGACCTTGAGGCGGCGCTTGTAGAGTGGGATCTCTTTCGAAAGCTGCTCGACGAAGAACGGGCGCTCTGGGCGAGGGCCGACGAGACTCATCTCGCCGTCAAGGACATTGATTAGCTGTGGAACCTCATCGATTCTTGACTTGCGCAGCCATTTGCCGACCCGCGTCACGCGGGGGTCTTCCCTATTAGCCCACACCGGGCCTGACTCTTTTTCTGCGTCGACGTGCATCGATCGAAACTTGAGCACATTGAAGAGTCGCTCATCCTTTCCAAGGCGTTCCTGCGTGTAGAAGAGCGGACCCCGGGAATCCAATCGAATGAGAAGCGCCGCGAGAAGCCAAATCGGCAGCCCGGCGAGGAGAATGAGAAATGAGGCGCCGATATCAATGGCGCGCTTCATGAACAGTTCCCAGGGCTGCATCAGCTGCGGCATGATCTCGATGAGCGGGAATCCGTAGATCTGGTTCGTCCGCGCCTGCCCGCTGATGATATCATACAAGTCGGGAATGATCTTTAGGCTCACATCGTGCGAATTGCACGACGCGACAATGGAAAGCAGCCCGTCATGATCGGTTGAATCGAGTGCGATGAGCACATCTTTGACATTATGAAGATCGATGATCCGTGCAAGGTCATCGATGGGTCCGAGAACCGGCACCTGCTTATACGGATCGGTACTGGGATGTTCCCTCACGGGAACAAAGCCGACAACGCGATAGCCCAGAGCTGGGTAGAGTTGGATCGAATCATAGAGCGCGCGGGCCTTCGATTCCCATCCAACGATGAGGGTGTTGTGCAGTCCAATTCCAGCAGTGAGCAGCCTGCGTTGAAATGTGTGCTGCAACATCCTCCCGCCGCCGACACATACGATCATGAACGCGCAATAGACGGCAATGAGGAGCCGCGTATGAATCGGAGAGCCAGTTCCCCGATCATCGAAGAATATCAGGAAGAAGAGAAGTAAAATGCCGGAGATCACGGCTCTGGCAATAAGGGTCAGCTCATCGAGCCGCGACTTTGCGTACCACGACCGGTAGAGTCCGAACAGAAAGAAGATGAACATCCAGAAGAACGCAAGAGCGATCATCGGCACCCAATAGTCGGGTTCCATGACGGACAAAAGCACCCCGCTCCTGATCCTGAACCAAAAATACAATGACCAGGCACAACTCGTCATGATGAAATCGCCGAGAAGCAGGATCGATATTTCCTTTCGAACGTTTGGCCTCACGTCAACTGTCCCTTTTTACCTGAAAAGAGATCAAGATAGAGAGCGGCGATCTTCTTGTGCATTGTTGCGATGTCGAAAGCTTTTATCGCCCAGGCATGTCCCGCACCCGCGAAGATTCGAGCCATCGATGGTTTCTGTCTTGCCTCAAGGATCGCGGCAACCGTGTCGTCAACGCTGTTCGGTGCGATGAGCCACCCGGTTTCATCATTCCTCACAGCATCGGATGTTCCCCCGACATCAGTCGCAACGACCGGCAGACGCGCATACATCGCTTCAGCAAGGGATCTGCTGAGGCCCTCCCAGAGACTCGTCATAACAAAGAGATCCATGGCCTTGAGCATAGGGACAATGTCTGATCGAAAACCCGTGATGAGAATTCGATCCAAAACTCCTAACGTCGCCGCCAATGCTTCCAAATCGTGTCTCAGCGATCCATCGCCCACGAGCAGAAGGCGTGCATCCGGGTGCTGTTTCGCGACCTTCGCGAATGCCTTAATTAAAATATGAAGAGCTTTCTGATCCGAGAACCTACCCGTGAACCCAATGATGTAATGGGAATCGTCAAATCCGAGCGCTTGCCGGACCTTCACCCTGTCAATGTTCGCCTCGAATGGAGTATAATCGACACCGTAATAGAACATTGCAATCGATCGGGGGGTCCCGATCTTCAACGATCCCGCAGTCTGTGCATCAGCGTTCGAGTAAACGAGGAGCCTCGTGGTGTACTGAGACATCGCGCGTTCGGTTGCCACGAAAAGCTTCCGTTTCCATGATGGCATAAAATTATGGAAAGGAAACCCATGGACCGTGTGAATCACCACCGGCACCCCCGCGAGATACGCCCCCAGTCTTCCGACGACTCCTGGTTTCGACGAATGCGTATGAAGAACATCGAGTTGAAGGCGGCGGCAATAGGTGCGGACCTCAAGGACCGCCCGTAAATCGTGCCACGGCGAGATACGCCTTCGAAGGGATGGGATATCCTGAAACCGGACGCCGTCAATAGTTCTCGCCCTTTCAGCCCAGTCGCCTTCATCTCTTCCCATGATGATCGGGTCGAAGATTGCTTGATCCAAACCACGGATGACCATAAACAAATAATCCTGGGCGCCACCAACCGCAAAATTGGTAATTAGATGCCCTACCCGTAGCCGGCGGTTCAGCGAAGCCATACGGCTCTTTGATAGATGTTGGAATAGACATTTGCAAGGTTTCTCCACGAATATCTTTCCAGCACCTCGGGCGCCAGCCTCGTTCGGACATCATGCTTCGTATCCTGAAGTGCGTTTCGCACAGCTTCGTAGAATTCGTCAGTGTCATCGATGGCGAAGTAATGGGCGCTCGAGCCGGCCAGCTCCTCGCTTGTCGGGATCCTGCTCGCGATGATCGGTTTATCGCAGTACATCGCTTCGAGAAGCGGTCTTCCGAAACCTTCACGCAACGAAGCCAGGAGGACAGCGGAGCATGAGCAGTACAGGGAAACGATCGTTTCAAGCGAGGGACGATCGTGCCAATGGACGAAGGAGCCGCTCTGTTCGATCTCCGTTCGAATTTCCCCTGAGCCAAATCCTTCCCCGCCGGCAAGTTCAAGCCTGAGCGGCGGAAGCGCTCCCGAAGCCAGCCCTTCACGCAGTGTTCGCACGACCCAGGCAATATTCTTTTTCTTGCTCAATTGACCGACATACAACAGCACCGGCACCGCGGGCGTGGATTTGCGCGTCTCGTCGGCCAGCCTCGTAAATTCCTCTGAGAGGCCATCCCCGCCAACACAGACCGATGACGGAGAAAGTCGGAAATGCTCCAGAACCTCGCAACGGACAGCTTCGCTTTGCGTGACTATAAGGTGAGCTCGTTGGGTCGTTAGGCGAATGGACCGTGAATAATATAATGCAAACCTCCTCGTATGCGCGCTCGGCAGCATCAGCGGATCGAGATCATGGATAGAAACAACGTACGACACGTCTTTTCGCCGGGCCGGTGCATACTGGTTGATATAATGGACGACGTCGGCGCCACGAAAGCGCTTCCGCCGAAGTTCTCCAAGCTCGATCAAGTAGAATAGACGCCGGAGCGGTCGTAGCGTATGCGCTGGATAGCCTATTGCTGCCTCCGTAATCGTGATCTCCTCAGGGCAATACGTCTGCATCGCGCGCACAAGCAGCTGCCCGTAAATTCCGATACCGGTCTTTGGCGGCGCGTTGCCACTATCGAGGAGGACGTTTACCATGGCCTGCAGGCAATTCGCACGTTATCGTTTTGCCCGTTTCCGCAGGACGACCTCGATGGAGTATTCGCCATCGCTCGGCTTTGCCGGGTCGGTTACGGTATGCCCGGCGGTGCACTCCTTGACGTAGACGATCTCGCACTCAGAAAGCGATTTCTGAACGAGGGGTACGATGCCCTTCGTGTCAGGCGGTTCGTCATGGTCAACAAGAAAGAAATGCTTATGGTCAAGATTCCAGAGTGAAGGCAGCGTCTTCTTCTTCTCGTAGAGATCCCGGTGAGGAATATACATCAAAAGAAACCCATTCGGTTTGACCACTCTCCACCAGTTCTTCAGGGCTATTGCCGCATCCACCATATGCTCCAATGTGTGCGAGGAGTACACAAAATCATATTTTTCATCCGGGACGCCGCGAAGGTACTGGGCATCCCCATCCTCAAAATCCCACCCATCCGCATCCGGCATGATCTTGTCCCCGCCATGCCCAACGTCGAGCCCCTTTCCGGCGCAGAACTTGTCATAAAATCCATCAGCAATCCTTCTCGGCTTTGCTTTTGTCGTCTCCGCAAATAACGGTGGACGCCCGAAGAGTCGGATCTTTATGGCGATCACGGAGTAATAAGCCGACCTGAGGGTCTGCCAGGTCGACGGTGAAAGAGTTTCTTTGAGAAATTGTTTCATGTGCAATAGAAATAAATTTAAGCGGCGGTAATAGTAACGTACAATGGAACTGGAGGCCTTATTTGACCCAACTTCCTATGCAAGAATCCTCTCATACGCCTCAAAGTGTCTTCGTGCGACATTATGATACGTGTACTGCGACAGATCCCCGTAGCGGAGACCGCTGCGGATCGATTCGTGATTCTGGTCAACCTTTTCAAGCATCGACTCGAGCTGTTCGCGATCGCCGAGACTGAAGACGAGCATCTGTTTGTTATGAGCCAGATTGAGTTCAGTACTCGAGGGAATATTCGAGATCACCACGGGGCTCTGCTGGCTCATCGCTTCGACAATCGGCGAACCGAACCCTTCGTAGACGGACGGAAATATCACTGCCTTGCAAAACTTATACAGGCTGACGAGCACAGCATCCGGCAAGTAACCGAGCACCCGCACGCCATTGACGTCTCTCACGAGGTGCTCGAATTCCCTGTAGCCCCAACCTTTTCTTCCCACGAGGATTAGTTCCGTGTCGGGTTTCAGCCGCCTGGCGCGCTTTGCCGAGATAAACGCCTCCAGCAGGAAGAGAAGATTCTTCCTCCGTGAGAGGTCTCCCACAAAGAGGAGATACGAAAATGGTTTTACGCGTAGAGGTGTGATATCGGTACTGTCCGGCTTCACCTGAAAGAATACGTCGCGGACTCCGCTTGAACACACATAGATCCTCTCCAGTGGAAACGAGGGGCAGTACCCGGCAAGCTCATCGCGCACCGCCTGCGAAATTGTCACCAACGCGTCCGATCGTCTGATGGCGCGATCGAACGCGTATCGGTTGTAATGCCGCCATGCCAGCGACACCGTCTCCGGGTATCGGACAATTCCGAGATCATGGATCGTGGCCACGTGCGTGCTCGTCCCGCGGATGAGCGGGACGTAGTGGCTCATATGGTGCACGATATCGTACTTGCTATATCGTGCAGCTACGTTCGTTGCTGCGATATAAGCCCACTTGCGGAAGTATCGCGGCATCGCACCGGCGACCGGAAAGGACGCGAGCTCGGCCGAGGCAAACGCATTCAGATGCTTCGCGACATTTTCACTGTGTTGACCCACACCTGATTTATTTCCCCGACTTGAAAGGCCGTCATCAATCAATATCCTCAATCTTCGCCCATCGGAAGCGGGGCCGATCATAACCCCGCCGTCCCGGGACCATCTTTCACCCCGGCTATGTAGTGCAGCACCATGATGATGAGTGCAATCACAAGTATGAACCAGAGGAGTGAAAATGGAAAATTGAAAAATGAAATCACCATCATGAAGATGGCGATCGCATACGATGTAAGATTGAGTACCGACGGTCGCAGACGCAGCCGAGCATGGAGATATCCCGTCATTGCCCCCAGCATCAGGCTAATCGTCCCAAGACCGGCGATGCCAAAATCCCGATAGAATGTCCAAAAGGCGGTATACGTATTATAACCGCTTACCAAGTAAGGATTATCTTCAAGAAGGAAGTAGCTTCTTAGCCAGTGTTTGAGCCCCGTTACGGCGGCCACGAAATCAAATGTGTACGCTCCAAACGTGAAATCTTGATGAAGTTCGATGGAACGTGCGTAATTTTCCAGATTCATCACAAAATACATATACGGCTCCGTGAGGAGTGCATAATGATACGAAAATTTCATCTTGGAGGAAAGGTACAGGTAGTACTGAATGAGTTCCCCCGTCCTGAGGGAGGAGACCCAGTAGAACAGGGCTACAGTCGCCAGAATGAAGATGCTCGCTGTCTTCAGCCGGATGACCCTCGTCGAATAGTAGAGCATTGGAATGCAGATAACCGCCGACATGATGAAGTGAAATCGCTGCAACAGGAGGAGGAAGGATAACGCGGTGATTGCCGCGATGATCTTGAGGGCGGTCTTGTGACGATGGGCGCTTTCGAAGACGACATGATACACCAGCACGCAGACGAGAATGACTGGCATAAGATGAATGAATAATCCCACGCCGAAGGCCGTAAATTCCGTCCTGAAGAGGATCCCCTCAGGGCTCAGCAGGGGAACATACCCCTTGATGAGATAGATCACGAAATACGAAACGCCATACATCACAAACAGCACAACGATGCTTCCAAACAGTCTCCGTTCATTTACCTGTTCGCTCCGGAGCGTTAGTCGCATCTCGTCGAGCGGCGTATATACACTGCCAACATTTTGTACATACATGATGAAGACACCGAGAAGGAATGCTGCTGGTCCGAAGAGCAGGATCGCCCAGACGTCACCGGACCATTCGTGCTGAAGACGGCTCAGCTTCAAGTCCGTTAGGGCGAGTACGAAGCACCAGGTAAAACCAAAGACTCTCCCGGGCGAGAACACGTCCGCACCCTTACGGAAACTGGAGATCAGTATCCCGAAGCACACGAGAAAACATGTCATGGAAAGAGCAGACATCACGCCGCCTTCCGGGATGGTGATAGAATTCCCAGCATCCGTCTCCTCACGACGTCTTCCCTCCGACCGACACGAGTAGCCGTTCTTCAGCGGTGTAGCCCATGAAATAGATCACCGCAAAAAACAATCCTGCAACTGCGGGCAACACATAGAACATCGGGACCGCTCGGATCTGCCAGAGTCCGAGGGCGCATGCGCCGAGGATAAACGGCGGGAGCACAGTTTTCAATCTCGTGACCCAAGAAATAAACAACGCTCTCTGAGCGACGATATATCCCAGTCCGACCACGAGATTCGTCAGCAGCGATACGGACGCCGCCCCGAGGATCCCGTACTGCGGAAGGACATAGAGGTTCAACGCGAAATTCATGGCGGTCGCCGCGATGACAACGTTCATGCGCGTTCGCTGCAACCCCGACGTGGTAAGCATGAGCGCGGAGGTCTCGGCGAGATATCTCACAAACACGATGATGCTGAAGATCCTCATGATCGGAACGGCCTCGTCGTATTCCTTTAGGCCATACACGAGCCGTATGATCTGATCGGCATAGACGAACATCACAATGCTAACCCCCAAACCGACAAACAGAAGCGTCTTATTCAGCAGCATTCCTATGCGATCCCACCGTTGCATGTCTTCACGATGAAGCTTCGACAGAACAGGCATAAGCGTCGTTGTGAGAATATCGGGGACGATGAGGACCAGAGCGACGATCTTGAAGACCGATTGGTAGATCCCGACATCGTGATCATTTCCCATGAACGTCATCAATACCGTATCAAGCATGAAGAAGAGATTTCCAAAGACAAACGTACACCCAAACACGGCCACCTGCTTCCATATCGTCCTCCACTCGCCAAGCGAAAGCTGAAGCGACGCAACGCCCAGGGTCTTCCTCGCGACGCCGTACGCGATCGCCAGGCCTAAGAGCCGGGAACCGACGAAGGCGATCGCGATGGCGATGATAGGAATATGAAGCACCCCGAATATTACCAACAACGCCAGCAACAGGAGGTTGATAATGAACGAGATCCTCGTTTCTTGGTGCATGTGTTCGAATCCCCTGAACAGGGCGAAGAAGAAATTATTGAGAGCGGAAAGGAGGACGTAAAAACTGAAGATTTCGATGAGCATTCTCGTCTGAGGGCTCGCCCCCCGAAAGAATGGCAACACGAACATCACGGCGGTTGACGCGACGCAGAAGATAAGCTTGATGGAGAGGAACTGCTGCGTCAACGCTACCGCACGCTCGCGATGTCGGGCGACCTCCGTCGTCAGAAGGGTGTCAAATCCAAAATCGGCGAAGAGAATAAAAAGCGTCGAGAGGGTATGGGCGGCCGTAAACTGGCCGAACGTCTCGGGACCATAGAATCGCGCGATGCCTACGAAGAGAAGAAAGTTTGTCAGGAGGCGGATAGCGAAGGAAAGAAAATAGAACAATGAGTTCCATTTGATCCTGGAAGCCATGGTCTGCATGGGGGGATACCTTATGCTCGCCCTTTGTCGCGGGAAGGATTCTCCGGAGATTCCTTGAGGCGCAGGCCGAACCAGTCAGACCGCAGGAGCGACCAGAGGCCGTCCACCCGGTCAGGGTGGGAGGAGCGAAGCCGGAGTAGCGCTTCGGCGGTAAATACCGCAAAGAGCGACACACCAAGTGAGATGACGAACCCGAGGAGCGTCATCATCAGGACCTTTGGCTTGGCCTTTCGCTCAGGGGCGGTCGCATTGTCGAGGACGACGACCGACGGCGTGTTCCGTTTTTCCTCGATCTTAGCCTGTTCGTAGAGCGGAGTAATGAATTCCAGGATCTTGTTTTGAATCTGGAGGTTCCGGTAAAGACGGACATAGTCTGTGGCAAGTTCGGGCATCTGACGGAACGGCACGAGAACCTTGATCTCATCCGCGGACTTGTACGTGCTTGAATTCATCTCATTCAGCTTCTTCTGAATCTCGTCGATCTCGATCTGCGCTGCCGCGACGCTGGGATGATCGGCAGAGAATTGCCTCTTCAGGACGTTCAGTTCAATTTCCTTTGCGGCCAGTTTCGCATAGAGTTCCGCTCCCGCCTTGATAGTCGCTTCCGCCTGTTCTGGCACGGCCACGATTCCGTGTTTCATCTGGAAGCTCTTCATTGCTTCCTCGGCGACTTTCAGATCCTCAAGATTCTTCGCGTAGCGTTGCTCGATGAATTCCCGGTTGCCGCGCGCATTTTGGACTTGTAATTCGGAATTCGTCTGATTGAGAAGCTCGACGTAATAATTCGCAATACTGGCCGCCCGCTTCGGGTCCTTATCAAAAACCGAAATGGTCATATTTCCTTCGTCCTGGACCGCGACGACCGTATTGTCCACTAGTTCCTCGGATGTCTTCTCCATGGCATAACTCGACGAGGCATAGTCGTAGACATCCACGAGCTGAAATTTCTGGATCACACCGCTGATCACACGGTCGCTCTTCAGGATCGCGATGAACCGATCAGCTTCAGTTGGTCCTGCAAGAGAGCCCAACCGCTTTCCGCCGCCGGACAACGTTTTGACGAGCGAGGAAACGCCATCAAGGCCGGGAAACAAATTGGTCTGTTCCGCAGGGAAGACAGATGCCGTCGACTTGTACCATTTTGGCAGTAGAAATGTTACCAGTGCGGTACCGAGCGTTGCGATGAGCACGAATCGGACGACAAATCGTCGGCGTTCCGCGATCACGGAAATGACATCTAGCAAATTCTCACCAAGTGATTTCACACCAGCCCTCTCGGTTCGTTCTTCCGGATTGAGACTCAATCAAACACCTCTTCTGATGGTTACTTGGAAACCTGCACGACCAATACGGCCACGCCGATGATCACGCTGAGGACTGCGGCTGCCTGACTTGCCACGGTCATATAATACGAGAATGGATGGTCCGGCTCCGCCGGGATCCAGATGTAATCGCCTGGCTCGATGCGCGTCTCACCGGGAGAAAGCCACTGCTTCGTTTTCGACTTCACGACCTTGACGTCTCCCCGGCTCGCCCGGTCCGAAAATCCGCCCGCCTTTTGGACGTAGTAGTCCGTATTCTTTCCTTCGGCATATGCAACATGTCCCGGCGTTGCGACCTGACCGAAGACGTAGATCGTGTGCTGGCGCTTCGGAATGATGATCTCGTCTTCTGCCTGAAGGAAAACGTCCTGCGTGCTATCTCCTTGCACAAGCAGCTTCACAAAATCGACCGTGACGGCTTCCCTTGTAAACCGAAGCGAATTTTCCAGTCCATAACCGAGTGTGTCCTGCGTGGAGACCACACCTCGCTGGCTGATCATTGCTTCGCCGGGAATATCCTCCTCGTTGTACGTCTTGCGGATAATGGTTGCGGTCCCCAGATCAGCGTTGTCCGTCAATCCGCCTGCCTGTCGTATCATCTCCGAGAGCCGCGTCCGATCCTTCGTTATCGGGTACGTCGCGGGAAATTGGACCTCGCCTTTTATATCCACATTATAGTCCTCACGCAGATCGTTCTTCCCCTGGACCACGATCCTATCCCCCGGCTCCAAGGGGATGTTTTGTTCCGCTCCGGTCATCATCGCCAGCAGATTGATCACGCGTGTCGTAAGCGTCGAGCCGTCACTGCTAAGCCTGGAGAAGATGGCTTTGTTTGAGATCGCGAGGTTGGTTACGCCCTGGGCGACGCGGATGGCATCGAGCACGTTGTCGCCATCCACATATTCGTAGCGCCCGGGGGCATTCACCTGGCCGTACACGCCGAAGACATTCTTCTTGATCTCCCTCCTCGGGATGATAACGACGTCGCCTTCCCGAAGATACGGGTTCAATGAATCCACCTGCATGGCAAAGTACTTGGGAAGGTCGACCCTGTGTTCAGAGCCATTTCGGTGCTTGAGGACGATATTCCGCGTCGACATGCTTCTCTTCAGTGGTGCGAGATCGTACGGCGACTGGAGCTTCGTGAGTTTATTCGCCTCTTCGATGAGCTTGTTCACCCGGTCCACGGCGTTCAATGTGTAGAGGCCCGGATTGAGGATGTTTCCTGTGATGCTCACGACGATCGGCCGCGGCTTCAGCAGCGTGGCGGTGACGTCCGGCGCAAGATACTTTCTCCGCACCTCCTTCACGATGCGCTGCTTCGCGTCAGCGAGGGTCAGATCAACCAGATTTACTTCGCCCACCGTGGGAATGATGAGCGTTCCTTCGGGCGTGACGGTCAGAATAAAACTCACCGGCGGGCTCATCCAGATGTTGACAGAAATGATATCCGAAGGACCGACGTAATACTGTTCAGGATTGACCGCGGATTCGAGCGCCACCGCGGCGCCGCCAGGTGCTTGCGCGGCGGTCGCCTGCATCTTCTCCTGTAGAAGCGATTCAATGTCGTCATCCTTCTTTGCACTACCCGACTGAGACTGTGCATCGGCCAGAACAGAACTCAGGGCAAGGAGGCCCACAACGGCAATAATGCACGCCGTAGAGTTCCAGGCAGAACGGCAATAGTACCCGGCATTCCGGGGCACGGCGTTAGCGGTCGGCATACATTTTTCGATAATAGTCCTGATATTCACCTGTGATGATCTCACGCCACCACGATTCATGCTGCTGGTACCACTCAATCGTCGAACGCATTCCGCCTTCAAACTTCACCGAAGGCTTCCATCCAAGTTTCGAGCCGATCTTCGCCGCGTCGATGGCATACCGCCGGTCGTGACCGGGGCGGTCCTTCACGAACGTAATGAGGGTCTCGGGCTTGCGGACGTGCGAGAGGAGGAGGCGGACGATGTCGATGTTCTTCCACTCATTCTCTCCGCCGACGTTGTACACCTCTCCAACGTTGCCGCTGTGGAGCACAGCGTCGATCGCCGTACAGTGATCGCTCACATGAAGCCAGTCACGGACATTGAGTCCGTCGCCGTAGACCGGGAGCGGTTTGTCGTTGAGCGCGTTGATGATCATGAGCGGAATAAGCTTTTCCGGGAACTGATAGGGGCCGTAGTTGTTCGAACAGCGGGTAATGAGGGCCGGAAGTCCAAACGTGTGGTGGTAGGCCAATACGAGCAAGTCAGCAGCAGCTTTCGATGCCGCGTACGGGCTGTTCGGATGGAGCGGCGTCGACTCGGTAAAAGCGCCGGATGCGCCAAGGGAGCCGTACACCTCATCGGTAGAAACCTGCACGAACCGTTTGATACCATGATCCTTCGCAACTTCGAGCAGGGTATTCGTGCCCCCCACGTTCGTCTCGACAAAGACCGACGATCCAGAGATGCTCCTGTCAACGTGCGTCTCGGCAGCAAAATTCACGATCGCATCGACGGCGAATTTGGACACGAGAGCGCTCACCGCACCCCGGTCGCAAATGCTTCCTTTTACGAAGTGGTACTTGGGATGTCTTTCCAGGCCTTCGAGGTTCCGGAGGTTGCCAGCGTAGGTGAGATAATCGAGGTTTATGACCGTGTAGGCGGGGTACTTTTCCAGCATTGCCCGGACAAAGTTACTGCCGATGAAGCCGCAACCGCCGGTAACCAGTAAATTCATTCAAACCCTGCGATAGTGAACAATCCTCCGGGGAAGCCGGTCGAAAATTGCCCTAGACAACCAAAAAATCGGCAATAATGAAGATAAATCTACGAAATTGACCCCCGAAAGTCAATGAAATCAGCGGAAAACTACAAATAATGTGGGAAAACCGGGAGAGTGGATCTGGTCAAGCAATCGCAAATTGGCAGGAGCGGATACTTTCGCTGGTGATAGTGGCTGTCTTATCAGATGAAATCTACGAAACGGCGGGGCAAAAATCAATTCGGGCCGACTCTGAAAGCCGGGCATTGAAAGCCGGGCATCCATCGAATTCATGGTAAGGGCCTTTGAGCGCGGTCATCGAGCGCTGATTCTGCACCAGACGGACGGATGGCTCTCATCTGAGCAAGGTCATCTTTTTCGTGATGACATGGCCGCCGCTTTGAATGCTGTAAAAATAGATCCCACTCGACAATCGTGCTGGATTAAAATCTACCCGGTGCACCCCCTCGACCTGCCTCGCGTTGACCAGGATTGCGACCACTTGTCCGAGCATATTGGAGATCGTAAGTTTCACATCGCCCGGCGCCGCGAGTTCGTACTCGATGTGGGTCTCCGGATTAAACGGATTGGGATAATTCTGATACAAGGCGTACTCTGCAGCCGGCGTACCGATGCCCGAAATCCAGATCGTATCAGTCATGGTGAGATTATCTCCGATAAAAGATGATGTATACGAATAGATAATCACTGCGCTCTTGTACCCGATGGCTGTCGGGCTGAAGCGTATCGTGTCAATATAATCAAAGTATTTCCGCAACCACCCCGGAAGCGGGCCCGAGGAACTAAACGACGGGTCATTCGGCATACTTCTCGTCGTGTAGAGATCCGCGTTACCGAGAGGAAGCATAAAGATGAGCGTATCTGCCGTGCTGCCCACCTCGACATTGCCGAAATCGATGGTTCTGTTGTCGAATGTCAGGATGCCTCCCTGAACACTTGCCAACAAGTGGATCGTATCTGGAGATGTGATCGCATTTGTAAAGATCACGGCATTCGCGTTATGGTAAAGAGCCGGCGTGGGAGTGCATCGAAAATTGAACAGCACCGTCTGACGCGCCCCTAGTACGGTCGTTGCCGGCGAGACGGAAAACTCCGGGCTTGTAATCCTGATACTATCCACAGTTAGCGGAATGTTGCTTTCGTTCGTTATCGCGACGAGGGTATCCTTGTATCTCCTGGACAGGATGATACCCCCGAAGTCGATGGTCTTCATAGGAAGACGCATGACGGCACGCACCCTGTTGAGGAACGAGATGGCGATAGTATCAGGCGAAGCCGCGGAATTACTCAAAAGCCTCAGATTGAGCCTCCTGGTCCCTCCAGAGTCGGAAAGAAATCGCAGCGAAATGGACAGATCTTGTAACGGCGGAACATCCGACGTCGAGAAGCTGACCCTTAGCGCGTTATCGGAGCTCTCGATTGAGCTGATCCGAAGCGTGTCGATCCCGATGTTTCGAACTACGATCACCGTATCCTTTGGAATACCAGCAAATGACGTTACAGAAACTGATTCCGGGTGACTCAGGTAGGGGCCGGTGTACGGAGATGTGTAGAACGCAAGAAGATCGTGATCCACACGGCGGTAGCTTGCAGGAAATCCTAAAAATTGGAACGCACGTGATCGGACAATACCGGTATCAGCACGCAGCCTGAGAGAATCACGATACGTCAACGATGGATCATTCTGGTCGATCAGTTTTACGTTGAACGTCGCCTCTTGCGAAGTGTCGGCGATGACGTATCTGAAGAATCTGTCTGAGTCGGCATATGCCTTCTGGAGTGGAAAGATATTGGAACTGTTAAATACTGGCGTATAGATTTCGTGACGACCGTTCGTGAATTCTACGACCTCAAAATTGGATGAGTCATAGCCCGAGTACCAATACGGATTCCCGTCAATATGCCGAGTGTAACTGAGCTGCCGAATGAATTGCCACCGCGTGGAATCCGATAATTGAGTCTTCCCGATGATCGTGTATTGGACGGTGCCGGTATCAGTGACCGCTGTGTGGGATGTTCCATTGGAATTCAGCAGATAGTAGTGGTATACCCAGCTATTGCCGATCTTCAGAGGGAGGACATCAATCAGAGTGTCTTGCTGCGTGTAGGATGTGTACGAGAGCACCATAGTCAAGATGATGAGAGTCATGACATTTGCCCACGAACATCTGGAGATGTGAGATTCTTGGACAGTGCTCCATGCGACATTCCTGGAGTTTCTGAGCGACATCGACCGTTCATTGTATGCTCTCAACGAGCGATGTGGGCAGTACGTTCTCAATTAACATCAATGGAATACGCGTCCGAGAAGTTACCCGGTAGACATGGGGACATCGCACCGAGTACTCGTGGATTGGACTTGAGATGAACTCGAAGACTAATCCGGAAGAATAAGGGGAATGAGTGAATACGAACGGGGTATTCGATGCAAGGGATGCCGATGTTCGGAGCGAACTCGGATTGAAAAGTCTCTTGCGTTCGTCGGTTGAACTGCGGGAATCTACCAAATAACTGGAGAATGGTCTGCATGCGCATTCCGTATCCCTTTCGAACCTCCCTACGCCACATATCGGATTGTTACCGATGCTACTCGTTGGAATATAGGAAATACCGCCGCCAGAGTCCAGCGGCGACAGACTCAGATGATGCTCAGAGACTCGATGGGCAGCCAGCCGATCTTTCCATCAGCCAGGCGGATCTTGCGCCAAATGCCCACCTCGTCAAGGAGATCCACTTTCACTCCCTCATGGAGGACGAAGAGGTCGGTGCTTTTGACGTCCGGCGCGCTCTTTACAGGAACGGAGGCGGCGAAGACGATCGCGCTATGGGCAACGTCCTCAAGATGGCGGCGCTGAAAGGCCGAAGTGAGTCCCAGCGCGCCGGCGCCGAGAGCGAGAAACAGAAGTACAAGCATGCTCCGCTGGACGAGGAATGAGCGTGTCGCGAGCATCAATGCCGCGGCAGCTGCAGCGGTCCACATGGCGATGATCGCGAGGATCCCCCACCCTTCGGCGGAGAACGTGGACAGGAGTGCGTCCCACCATTCCATGAAGAAGAGCTCCGGGACCGGCTCGATCTTGTCGATGACGCGCAGATTCGCGAGGCGGAGATTATACCTGATGTCATCGTCGCCTGGCACAAGCCTCAAGGCCCGTTCATAATTCAGGAGGGCGGCGGGCATGTTCTGTAACTTGAAATAGGTGTTACCGAGATTGTAGTAGAGCGCCGCGCTCTCCTGTCCGCTCGCCAAGACCTCTTCGTACATCTTCGCCGCATCGGCGAAGTCGGCGTTCCGGTATGCCGCGTTCGCCTTTTCAAATTGGAGTGCCGCTTCGTCAGCTTTGGCCGCGAAGGAAGAGCAAACGATCACGATCAACACGAGAGCGCGTTTCATCGTATCGTATCCTCCATCGATGAAATGAGGTCCACAGTCTCCGAGTACATGCCGCCCATTTCGATCGAGCCCACCGACGGGGCGAACCGGGCGAACTCGCACTGCTCGAGCGACCTGGCGAGGCGCTCAACGAGCTCCGCCTTCACGCCGCGCCCTTCGAGGGAGCGCCGGATCGATTCGAGCGAGAGATCCGCCGGCGGGATCGCAAGCTTATCGGAAATGTAGCCGAAGAGCGCGCGCGAGGTTTCCGCGTAGAACTCTTCCTTCTTCTGAGCGTCAAGGAACTTCTTCGCTTCGGTGAGCCTGCGCTGCGCGACCTTCCGGGCCTTCCGGTTTCTCAGTCCGGCGACATCGCCAAGCGCCTTTTCCCTCCGCCGAAGAAGGACGACAAACCCGACGAACGCGAAGAACGGACTCAGGGCCAGGACGTAGAAGACCGGCGACGAGACGAACGACGTCCCCTTGCGCCGGAACGTGAACTGGTCGCTCTTGATGAAACGGATATCCTCCCCGAGCATCTTCACGTCTTCTTTCCCGAGGCCGGAGACGGTCGACGAGACGGTCTGTGTTCCTTTGGCGACGTTCACCGTGAACGCGGGTCCGGAGAGCGTGGAATACGATTTCTTATCGAGGTCGAAGTAGGAGAACTCCACCGGCGGTATATGCTGCTCCCCGGCGTGCCTGGGGATAAGGAGATACTCGAACGTCCGGCTTCCGGTGAGTACTTCCGCCCCCTTTGAAATATTGTCGGAGACCTTCGGATCGTACCGTTCGATGTCGGGAGGGACATTGAGTGACGGCGCTTCCAGGAGCTTGATGTTGCCGCGTCCGGTGATCTTCACCTTGAGCGTCACCGGTTCGTTCGTGCTCGTCTTCTCCTTGTCGAGCCAGACCTCCATCGCGTATTTTCCCACCGCTCCGTGAAAGCTCGCGGGTACGGACGCCGAAGGAAGCGGGAGAACGTTGATCTTCACCGGATCGCTGTGGACCTTGTAGTTGACGTTCTGGACGTTGCCGAAGAAGGGGTCGTTAAAAAATTGATCGAAGAGGTCGTTCGTCTTCTTGCGCGACTGCACCTGGACGACGCACTCCACTTCCATCGGGTCGAGGTCGAGCGAACCGCTCCTCTGGGGAAAAAGGGCGACCTTCTTGAGGATGCCGACGCGGTACTGCTTCCCCGCGATCGTCTCGGTCGTGAGCTGGATCTGCTTCGGGACCTCGACATCCTCGCTCCAAAAGCCCGTAAGGGCCGGGACCTTTGAGATCTGATAGTTCACGACACTCACGCGCGTGTAGATCTTGTACGTCACCGTGATCTGCTCACCCTGGTAGATCTTTGACTTGTCGATCACGACCTTAAGGTAGAGGTTGTCGCCGATCTGCTTGCCGACCTCCGCGTCGTTCCCCTGCTTTCCCTGGTTCGGGCGTGCGGCCCCCTTGGAGACCTGGATCGCGACCGGCTGGGACTTCAGGAGCTTGCCGTCGTATTCGATCGTCGCCGGCCCGATCGTGAACTTTCCTTCGGCCCGGGGCTGGAGAACGTACCCGTACGACACGGAAGACGACATCGAACCGTTGATGAACTGCATGCTCGTCGACTGGTTCGGGCCGGATAGGACGAGGAAATCGTTGAAGGTGGGCGGGCGAAAGTTCTTCCCCCCGCTCGAGCCGTTGAGCCAGAAGGTCACCTGGAGCTGGTCAGAGGTGGTGAGCTGGTTCTTGTCGACCGACGCGGTGAACGCGGCATTCTGGGAGAAGGCCGGGCAGGCGAGTGCGGACAGCACCAGCAATAGGATGAAGGACCGCATCCTGGGGACGTATGTCAGAGCTCTGGAGCTCACCAGTCTTTTTCCACCTTCACCTGCGAGGGTGCTTTCTTTTGGAGCTTCTTCTTCACGTTCTTTTCCTCGTTGCGCAGAGCCTCGAGGATCCGCTCGGCGTCCGCTTTGGAGATCTGCTGCTTCTTCTGCTCCTGTTTCTGATCCTGCTGCTTTTGCTGCTGCTGGTCTTTGTTCTGCTGATCCTTGTTCTGGTCTTGCTTCTTTTTGTCGTCCTTTTTATCGTCCTTCTTCTTGTCGTCTTTCTTCTGCTGTTGTTTCTGCTGTTCTTGCTGCTTCAGCATCGCCTTCGCGTATTCCATATTGTATTTCGTGTCCGCGTCCTTCGGATTGAGCTTCAGCGCTTCCTTGTACGATGCAATGCTCTCGGGGTACTTCTGCGCCTTGAGCATCGTGTTCCCCAGATTATGGAGCGCTTCCGCCTTGACGGTCGGATCGGTCGTCTTTGCGGCGGCGTTGCGGTACTGTTCGGCCGCCTCGTCGAAGCGGTCCTGTTTGTAGAGCGCGTCGCCGAGGTTGAACGGCCCGTGGAGGGTTTCTTTGTTCTTCTCG
>JANYJZ010000016.1 GCA_025358305.1 Ignavibacteriota bacterium | reverse complement strand
CGTGCGCATTGGACATGGAAGCGCACACAGCGATCACGGCGATCACGCCTCGGATGCCTCTGAAGAGCATCCGTCGACAGGCGGACCCGCACGTCTTGGCCACGATGGATCGAGTGTATGGCAATGTCATCGCGGCATTTTCGGTACCGTAAGGAATTTCGAGCTCTCTACACCTTCCTCCAGTATCAAGCTCCGGGCCGACCGAAGATCAATCGCGAACGTCAATTCGTGGTTATCGGCGTCGCGAAAGATGGCGTATTCATACCTTGTTGTGCTTCCGGATCGGACCTTTCGATAATGCATATACGGCAAGGCTGCTGGATACTTTTGGAGCTCTACAAGCGTGTGGAGTGCTTCGATCGTGGATTCTGCGCCCGAATTCTTATTGATGGTCGCTGAGTCCTTGACGCCGTCGTAACAGCGGCCGGTGGCCGAGTCGTACATCGTCTGGCCAGCCGGATTATTGCCAAAGAGCCAGCTTGCAGTCAGTCCTGCCATCTTGAGATAGATCGGCTTGTTGGTCAACTCATAGAAGCGGATGAGACCCACCGCCATCGGACGAACCCCATAGGCGATCTGTTCGTATGTCGTGTTCTTTGTGGTATCCGCAAGATCCATCTCCTTCATGAACCCCCGTATAAGGAGCCTGCTGTAGAAGCCCGTGACCTCCCGCTTCGCGGACATGGACATGTCATGATTCCGGAGAATTTTCGCTCCGGAAGCAAGCGCCTGTGTCTGACCGTTGCCCCACATGTGCCACATCGTCTGCCACGACCGGTGGAGCCCGAAGGGATACTTAGTGGCACTTCCGTCCTGCATCGTCATCACGCCTTCGGAGAGCTTCTCGATCAACTGGCGCAGATGTGTACTCTGAACGGCCCCGTATTGCGTGACCAGGCCGAGCAGGAGTTCCGACGTCACGTCCGCTCCTGATCCATAGAGGAGCCACGTGGGCACGCGGTACCCGTTGAGCGTGTCGTAGCGTCCGTAGTGCAGCATCAGAGAGTCGATATGGGGGATCGTACGGTCAACTCCGTTCTGCAGCCGACGTGCGAACGCCGTATCGAGGTCCTTGTATACCCTGCACCCTGTCGCCATGGCCCAGACGCCGCGCGATGCCCACCAGCCGAAGGACGGGTAGCTTGTCGTGCCCGTGCGATTGATCGAATGGTCCGCGGCGATGAAGTTGTAGAACATCCCGTCTTCCCTCTCCATCTTCAGAACGAATTCCAGGAGCGAACGCCCTTGCCGCAAGCTGAGCGTGTCGCCCGTCGTCTCATAATGCCGAAGGTACACCACCGCCGCGCGCGCAGCGTCGTCCACGCAGGCGATCCCTTCCGGACCCGATTCCTTGGCGTCGACCCAGGCGTAGGTCGGTGCGTTCGCATAGACGTGGACGATGCTCACCGAATCCCCTTCCAGCGCGATGCGTTCGGTCAGGTGCCGGAGGTGAGCGAAGTTGACGAGCGAACTCTGCGCAAAGCCGGCGAGGACTTCCGCGACGAGGAGGAATGCGAGGACAAGGAGGCGTTTCAGGAGGTTCGTCACGGGTGTGCCTTCAAGAATGTGCGGACTTCGGAGAGCGTTGGAAGCGCCGGGAAGACGCCGCGCTTTAACGCCGTGAGCGCGCCCACGGCGTTCGCGAAGCGTCCCAGCGCAGAGAGCTGCGGTCCGTCGAGTTCCTCCGGCTTCGCTTTGAGCCCGATGATCCCCGAGAGGATGCCGGCGAGGAAGGCGTCGCCGCAGCCGGTCGTATCGACTGCGCGCACCCGAAATCCCTCGGCATAGGCCGACGCAGCGCCCGACTGGAAGTAGGAGCCCTTCGAGCCGCGCGTGATGACGACAAGGGAAGGCCCAACCGACTGCAGCTCCCTGGCAGCGGCCTCCGGTCTTCGCTTGCGCGTCAGAATGTAGGCCTCCTCCTCGTTGAGCCGGAGGATTCTGGTGTACGAGACCATCTTGAGAATGATGCGCCGGGCTTCCGAACTCGAGGGCCAGAGGGAGAGCCTGAGGTTCGGGTCGAACGACACGATTCGGCCGGACTGGGAACAGTGCCGCGCGACGGCGAGCGCGGCTCGCCGCGAGGGCTCTTTCATCAGGAGGAACGAGCTGAGGTGAACGATGGCCGACCTTCGGATCGCCTCACGGCTGATGTCGGACCACCTGAGCTGTTCATCCGCGGGATGGTTCTCCCAAAATTCGAATGAGCGTTCCCCGGTTTTCGACAGGCGGATGAACGCGAGACGCGTCTTGTGGCTGGGATCGAGGACGATACCGCGTGTGTCGACTCCTGTGTCGCGCAATGCATCCGCGAGAAACCGACCGAAGCTGTCGCTTCCGACCCTGCCTGCGAACGCGGATGGGACGCCCAGTCTGGCGAGCCCGACCGCGACGTTCGCCGCAGCGCCTCCAGCGCTCGGCCGGAACGACGTTCCGTCGCCCGAGGCGTAGAGGTCGGCGATGAGTTCACCGATGCAGGTGACGGTCGCGTTCTTTTTCATAGGTTGGGGGTGATGATGCTTTTGATGGTCAACCCCTCGCGTTGATACCGAAGGGCTTCATGGACAGACGCGAGGGAGAACGTATTGATCTGAAATGCGTCCACCCGGACCTTCCCCGAATGCAGCGCGGCGATCGACCGGTCGAACGTGCGGGGATTCACGTACGATCCCACGATCGTCAGTTCTTTCGCGTACACGGCGTACGGCTCGACCGGAATGGTGGCGCCCGCGGCGCAGAGGCCGAAGAATTCCACCGTCCCGCCGCGCCGGGCGAGTGTGAGCGCGAGCTCGGCGGTCTCCGGTCTTCCAGCGCATTCGATCACGACGTCCGCCCCGATCCCGGTGACCTCCTCGATCACAGAGCGCGGGTCTGTCACTGACGGGTCGATGACGTGCTCCGCGTTCAATGCCAGTGCGATGGCCCGTTTGTGTTCCAAGGGCTCGACGATGATGATTCTGGCCGCGCCGGCCATCCGAGCGAGCTGCAGCATGATGAGCCCGATCGTTCCGGCGCCGAGGATGACGACCGTATCGCCGGCGCTGACCCCGGCCCTGTCGATACCGTGAATGGCGCACGAAACAGGCTCGACGAACGCGGCCGCCTGCGACGGAAATCCGGGAGGCAGACGGTACGCCTGCGCCGCCGGGACGATGGAATACTGCGCCATGCCGCCGTCGATATCGACCCCCAGGGCTTTGAGGTCCGTGCAGAGATGGACGAGTTCGCGCCGGCAGTACGCGCAGCGGCCGCACGAGATGTTCGGATCGACGGCGACCTTTGCACCCAGCTGGTCGCGATTGACCCCCGGCCCCACATCGTCGATTGTTCCGGCAAACTCATGTCCGAGGACCACGGGCGGCTTGGACCGCGAGGTCCCGTCGAGGATATGAACGTCCGTGCCGCAGATGCCGCACGCGTCGACCCTCACGAGGAGTTCGCCCGGACCGAGCGCCCGGAGAGGTCTCTCGGTCACCTGGAGTTGACGGGCCTTTTCAAAGAGCGCTGCTCTCATATGCTAGAATTCGATGACGACGTGTTGCGGGGCGTCGGATCCCGCGAAAACAAGTTGTACCCGGTTCGACTCTCCGGGTCCGGCCGATCTTGGAGGCACAGCGACGTCCCGGCCGTCGACACGGATCCGCCGGGGTACAGCCGGCGCGATGAGATGCATCTCGATCCGATGGCCCTGGAACGACGAGAGCACGATCTCCATGCCCGTCGGACCCGTAGCCGGTACGACGCTCTCGACGATGGCATTGACGCTCTCCAGATAAGGACGAGCCGGCGCGCCGTACTCCACCTTCATCGGGAGGTTGTTCATTGCCGAACGCGGAAGCACCAGAGAGCCCAATTCGTCCGCGCCGTTGGTCAATGATCGAAGCGTCCCTCCCGTGCCCCCGATGGAGACGTCATGCAGTTCCCCAAAGGCGTACGAACAGCGCACCGGGCCGAGCGCCGCTGGCATTGTGCCGGAGAACGAGAGGTTCCACTCGTTATCCTGGAACCCCGAAAGCGCGTACAGCACATTCATGTAGAACCCCGCCGCCCACATGAAGGATGGCTTATCGATGGTCCCGAACGCAGGCGACGTCGAATCGGACATCCGGTATTCGTACATGGCGGGAAGGCCGTTCGGGCTCTCCGCGACGCCGTCCAAGGTCATCGAGCCCTTGACAAAGCCCAGCGCGTCGTCGGTCCGACCGACGGCGTTGAGCGCGAGGGCGTAGAAGGCGTTCGCGTGGGGCCAGATGCCCCCGTTCGCGTAAAGATAGGGATCGCCCGCCTCATTTCCCAGGAACTTGAAGAACGTGCGCACCGAGTCGATATGGAAGTCGGGAGGCGCCACGACCATCACCCCCACGGGCGGGCGCACGAGTTCCTTCGTTGCGGTCGCCAAGAGCGCCGCCGCCTTCCCGGGCTCCAGGACGCCGTAGACCGGCGCCAGGAGCGAACCCATGTAGATATGTCTGTCCTTCAGCGAATCGTTGTAGTTCACAAGGTACTGGAGCGCCCCGTCCCAGAGCTTGTGCCCAAGCGAGCGCTGCATGGCATCGGCGAGCTTTTCGTAGGCGGGGAGCGTCGCCGATCGTCGATCCAGGGCCGTGCTCGTGTAGAGATAGTCTCGCAGGGCCCGAATCGTCAGGATCGTGATGTACGACCGCGGTCCGTCGCGGTGTCCGATATCCCACCAGTCGGGCCGAAAGGCATACATGAGCGTGTCGGACCTCTGGTTCGTCAGGATCTCCGTCAGGCTTTTCGTGATGAGCGGATAGAGGGTCTTCCCCGTCGCGACGTCGCCCGAGTGCCGGAGGTAGCGTGCCGAGGTGATGATGAACCAAAGGTTGTTCCAGTTCTCCGGCGTGCAGAATTCCGTCTTGTAGCCGTCATCCCGCCAATAGTACGCATGGGGGATGATATCGTCCTTCGCCAAGGATGCGACGTAGAGAAGATCGCTTTTGACCCGGGGGAGGTCGAAGTTCACGGCGCCAAGATCGGTCAGAAGCAGGTCGTGCGTGAAGAAGAAGTTGTACTCCGCGGGGCACGGCATCGGGACGACCTTGCCGTCGAGATAGTGCTTGTTCGACCGCAGGAGACCGCGGGCCCAGACCGCGGACCGGTCGAGCGATGGATCCCCCGTCGTGAACGTTGCAAGGCCCTGTGCGCCCTCCCGGACGAACCGATCGTAGGACGACACCTCTGTCGACCACTCCCTGGCGAGCGTGGAGATCGTGACGGATCTCTCCTCGCGCCGGCAGCTGCCGATGACCTGTATGATCGAGAGGGAATCCCCCGGCAAGATGTTCTTGCGGTAGACGAAGGCCGCGACGGCCGGCCCCTTCTTGCCCCGCGGAAGAAGACGGAACCCCAGACCAGATGAGGTCAGCCAGTTCGACGTCCCGGAGTCGGCAACGGCGAGGTTTTGGGCGCTCGAGGTCCAGCTCGTCGGCACCGCGCCGACGTTCTCGACGAAAATGCTCGCCTTGTCGGCATCGGCATCGTCGTAGTTCGCGACGACCGCGTAGTGTGCGGAATCGTACTCCGTCCACGCCGAGTCCTTTCGCGCATAGCTCTGGCAGGTTCTCAGCGAGAGCGCGAGATGCGCATAGACTTCCATGGACACGGTCTTCCGTGAGAGGTTCCGGATGACGCATTTCTGGACCATCGCCGGCTGTTCGAGGCAGAACTCGTACGAGATCCGGTATTCCAGACCGCGGTCGGCCTTCGTGAAGAGCGCTTTGTGGGGACTCAGGACGTATGTCCAGGCATCCTTGCCGAGCCACTCCTTCTTGCCGTTGTCGCGCCGGACACCGAGAACCATCGGCTGGGAGACGCCCCGTTTCCAGTAGTCGGTGCTCAGGTCGATGCTGTTGGCGACCGGATAGTAGAAGCTGATCCGGGCCGGGAGAGGGCGGCTGCCGTGGAATTCTGCCCCCGCGAAGTGGCCTCCGACCTCCACCTGGCCGTAATGCTTGTCAAAGGTGAATGAGAGCGGATCGGCCGGCACCTGTGCCTCCATAGCGCCGACGCCGAGTCCAATGAGTACGAGAATGATTCGAGCGTTCATGATGCACCTTTCGTCTGACCGAGTGTTGCGGTCTCCATCGTTGAGAGAATGAGAAGCTGTGCCACTCCGGCGTGAAGATCGACATCCCTCTCGTCGGTCTTGGCGCCCTGGCGGATCGTGACGTCCCCCTTGACCGCCGTGTCGGAGGCGGCGAGAACGAAGATGTTGGAATCGACGAGGATCGCGATCGAATAGATCGACCCGTCGGTCGATGAGGAGTGGAGCAATCGGCCGACCTTCGTCGGGAAGCGGCTCCGGACGGGATAATCAGCGTAGAGCGTCCCGTCGAACAGGAACGCCGTCACCGTCCGGTCCTTGTAGGGCATCTCTTTGATCGCCAGCCAATGCCAATCGGGAGGGATCGCCGGATCGATCTCGAGCCCGTCTGCACGGGGGTTCACTCCGAGGAGCCCCTCCACGCCGAGCCAGAGATACGTCGGAGGCATCCAGGGGCTCATCGCCATCCCGCGGCTCGTGTAGTCCTCTCCGTGGATCCGCTCAGGAAACTGCCCCGGCACGACGTTCGCAAAATCGACCGGCCGGGAAGGCTCGCAGTATTGGTAGATGTTCTCCATGCCCTCGACGAGTTTTTCCGGCCGCTCCTTCCGCAAGCAGTAGGCTGTCCACGCCGTCAGGTTCGGCCACAGACCGCCGACGAGCTGACATCCTTGGTCGGGATGGTAGCCCAATTCGGCGCTGCTGACGGTCCGAGAACCGTACGGAGTCCACATATCGGCGTCGGTGAGCTTCTCGAGGATGCGCCTGGCGACATCCGGATTGGCGACGCCGAACATGACCGTGAAGATGAGGTCTCCGGTGACATCGTGGCGCCGGTCGCCGTCGTTCGCGTGGCTCAAGAGGTACATCCCCGTCTTTTCAGAGGTGAGCCGCTCGTTGATCGTCCCCCGGAGTACTTCCGACGCCTCCTCGAAGCGCGAGGCATCGCCCATGAGCCCGAGCCGCCGGGCCGCTCCGGCGGTGCACTGGAGGGCGTGCACGCACTCCGCATTGATCTCGGTCACCGCCCCCGTGAGGTTGTACCCGTCGATGATATTGCGCCAGCCGCAGATCCCCCAGACGTTCGTGCCGTCGGCAAAACAGGTCACCAGCCCCTCATGGATCTGGGAAAGGATCCACTCGCACGCTCGGCGCATGTACGGGTAGTCGGCGCCGAGCGTGGCGTCGCTCCCCGATACGAGCGCGTGGTGGTATGCGGCATGCACGAACAGAGGCGTGTTGTCGTTGATGTTGAGTTCGTAGTCATGGAGCGCCGGGGAGGGTTCGCAGGCATGAATGTACTCGGTGAGCTTTCCTCCGGCGTGGAAGGCGTGGCGTTCGCACAGGTCGAGGAGGCTTCGGGAGAATTCCGGCGTGACGTAGTCCGATCCCAGCACGTACCATGCGACGTCGCGCACGACGACGATGTCTTGGGGCGGGTCGTTCGTGAACCCGAACCCGGACACGTACCGGTGCTGGACCCGGACGGTGTTCACTTTCGCCCACTGGATGCCCCGGTTGATGACCGCACTGGGCGTCGCGATGGAGGACCGGGCAAGGATCGAGCGGTACTCCTGGGTGGAGCCGTCGAGGAGAGCCTGCGCTTGCGCACCTGCGGCGTTGGGGACGCCCGCGAGCCCCTCCGGCGAGTAGGAGAGGATGAACGGGAGATGGAGCTCCCCGCCGGGCGGTATGACATGCGCGTACTCGAGCGACAGCGAAGCATCATCGTGCGTCACCCGGGTCCAGGGCACCGGAGACCGGAACACCCGGACCTCGTCCGGGCTCCCCACCGAGTGAACGATGCACGTGTTCCCATCGATTTCGATGGCGACGCGCCCGGTCATCTGCTGCGGGGTCGGCTGCTTTGTGAAGAGTGCCGTTGGACAGGCGGGAAACGTGAGCTCGTGGTGCGCCTGTACCGTCAGCGGGCCGGCCCCCGCGTTCTTTAGCCGGATGAGATAGACTCCTTGGCGCAGGAAGGAGGGTGACGCCATCGACCGTTCGTCGCGGGAGAAAGGGATAAAGAACTGCTTCTCGATCGCGAGGTCGCCGTCACGAAGGATCGTCGTTTGGGATTCCGGAGCGAACAGGGTCTCCAGGGGCTGGACCCTTCTCCCGCCCGAGGAGAACGTCATGGTCCACCGACCGGCATAATATGCGCTGTCGGACGCGCTCCAGAGGCCCTCCAGATCCGTCTCCGCGCTGAGCCGGGCGAACGTGAGGAAGTTGCCCAGGCTCGAACCGGTATGGAGAGCGTGTACGGGGTACCTATAGACGGGATATTCCATGTTCCCTGCATTGTGGTGGTGAATCCTGGGGGAGACGGAGCGCGGTGTTAGCCCTTGATCCCCGACGATGCCATGCTTTCGATGAAGTAGCGCTGGAAGAACGAGTAGGCGATGATGATCGGGAGCGCCAGGAGCGTCGCCGCCGCCAGGAGCGAACCGAGCTGCGTTTCCGCCTCTCCCCCGATGACGAAGATGGCCACCAGTTGGGGCATGGTCATCAGCGAGCGGTCCCGGACGACGATCATCGGCCAGAGGACGTCGTTCCAGCTCGCCATGAACGTCAGGATCGCCACGGTGATGATGACGGGCCGGGACAACGGCCAGATGAGCCGAAACAGGATATAGAGTTCCGAGCACCCGTCGATCCGGGCGGCGTCCAGGAGCGCCTCGGGAACGCTCGTGAAGAACTGCCGGAAGAGTACAATGCTCAGTCCGGTCATCATCGAAGGGACGATGAGCGAAAGGTAGGTGTCGGTCCAGCCGAGTTTCACCATGAGGACATACTGCGGGATGAGCGTGATCTGGAACGGGATCATCATCGTGAAGAGGATGAGGATATAGAGCACTCCTTTCCCCACGAACCGCAGCTTTGCCAGAGCGTAGCCGACCATGGACCCCAGAACGACGACGAGCGTCGTCACGGAGAGGGAAACGAACATGCTGTTGAAGAACGCCCGGGCGATCGGGATCTTCGTGAAGACCGCGCGGTAGCTGTTGAAGCTCAGGAGCGAGGACCAGAGCTTCAGGTTGCCGATCTCCATCTCCGGCTTGAGCGACCCGACGATCATCCAGATGAACGGGTAGCCGAAGACGACGAGCCCGACGCACAAGGCGATGTATTTTAAGGTCCGGGCGGCCATCACGCCTCCGCCTCGATGAGCTTGCGCTGGATGACGACGACCGAGAGCACGATCAGGGCGAACGTGATGCCGAGGGTGGCGGCGTATCCCATGTGATTGAAGTAGAACGCCTGGTTATAGATGTAGAGCATCCCGGAGAGCGTGCTCTGCATCGGACCGCCGCCGGTGAGGACGTACGGTTCGATGAACAGGGAGAACCCTCCGATGGTCGACAGGACGACGATCGCGATCACGGTGGGGTTCAGCATGGGGAGCGTGATGTGAAGGAACTGGTTCGCGCTCGCCGCGCCGTCGAGTTCCGCCGCTTCATAGAGTTCGCCCGGGATGTTCTGGAGGCCGACGAGGAACAGGACGATGTAGATGCCGACGTTCTTCCATGTCGCCATGATCGCGATCGACGGCATGGCGAACGACGGATCGACGAGCCAGGGGACCCGGGGGAGCCCGATGGAGGTCAGGATCGAATTGAAGACGCCGTAGTCGAAGAGGTACATCTGCTGCCAGAGGATCGTCACGACGACCCCGGAGACGACGACCGGCATGAAGTAGACGGCGCGGAAGAAGCTCCGGAACCGGAGCCTCGCGTTGAGGAGCAGCGCGATGGCCAAGGCCACGGCGATCTGGAGCGGGATGTGGATCGCGAGGAAGACAAGCGTATTGACGAGCGATTTGAAGAACAGAGGATCGCCGAACATGCGGATGAAGTTCTTCAGACCGATCCATTCCATCGGCGTGACGATGTTCCACCGGTGGAACATGAGAATGAGTGAAAACAGGAGCGGATACGCCACGAACGTCGCAAAGTACACGAGATACGGCAGGACAAACACGTACGCGGTCCGGTCGCTCCGTTTGAATCTGCGGAAGATGTTCGTCGGAGAGCTCATTGGTTCCACTCCACGATGGACTTCGTGCGCAGTGCGGCCGCATGGATGGCCTCTGCGGGCGACTTCCGGCCGTACACCGCGCATCCCTCGTACTCCTGGGAGATCGCATCGAAGATCTCCTTCAGATCGGGGGCGGAGTCCATTCCGCGCGTGAAGGGCGCCTGGTCCGCGAAATGGATCATGAGTGGATTGCGCACAAAGTAGTCCGAGAACAGCCGGTTCGACCGCAGGTCGCCGCGCACGGGGATCTGGTTGCAGATCTCCAGGAGCATGAGGTCGTGCTCGGCCGACACGAGGTATTTGACGAACTCCCACGACTCGGCCGGGTGGGTCGTCGTGCTGAAGATGGCGATGTTCTTGTAGTCTCCGCTCGTATAGACCGGCCCCGTGTGGCCGTCCGGGACGGGAAGCGGCGCCACGCCGTAGCGCATCGAGGGGACGAACTTCTCCAGGTGCGCGACCTCCCACGGGCCGGCGAAGTGCGTCGCCTTCTTCTCGAGGTCGAACGGGTCCCCTCCGACGAAGTACGTCTTCGGAAAGAAATTGCGCGAGTAGCACTCCTGGAAGAACGCGAACACGTTCCTCGCCTCGGCGTTATCGAAGTCGACGTTTCCGTTGGTGAAGAGCGTCTTCCCGCCGGAGGCGGCGATATAGAAGGGATAGAAGTCGAACAGGCGCTGCCACCAGATCGGGCGCACGTCGCGCTCCCCCATCCAGACATCGATCTGACCGTCACCCGAGGTGTCCCGGGAGACCTTCGCTCCGGCCGCAAAATACTCGGAGTACGTCCTCGGCACCTCGGTGACGCCCGCCTCTCGGAACAGACGGAGATTGTAGAACATCATGACGGGATTCGTCTTCCAGGGGAACTGATAGTAATGGCCGTCGCCGGACCGGAACGATTCCAGGAGGTCCTTCGGCATCCTCGAGAGGGAAACCGAATCAAAGTCGCTGAACGAATCGAGCGGGATGAGGCCCCCAGAGACGGTGTAGTCGTGGAGCGCCCCGGGCCAGATGTTCGAGCAGACGTCGGGCGTCGTCCTGCCGGCGATCGCGGCAAGGAGCACTTCCTCGCTCGACTGGCTCACCGGGATCGGCTGCATCCGGACGTGGATGAGCGGATGCGAAGCGTTCCATCCCCGGACGAGCGAATCGGCCAAATCGATCTCTTGGGTGTTCGGCGCAGGCCAGTAGGTGAGTTCGACGATCTCTCCCCCGCCCGGCGCGCGCGCGCCCTGCCGGCCGGAACAGCCCCACGGCATCGAGAGCATCCCTAGGACGCACGCGGTGAGCGCACACACCCGCATTGTCGTGAGGATCAATGCCATTCCTGCCATCCGAGGTCGATCGTGGGGAACGCCGGGTGGGGGAAGGTCCCCCCCTTTTTGACCGAATAGACGTCGATCGCTCCCGGATCATTCTCCGGATCCGTGACGAGGCGATCGAGCGCGGCCTCATGCACCGTAACATTGTAGCGCGCCTTGAGGGCGAGGACCCGGTGGAGCATCCGCTCCGTCATCGCGCTCGCATAGTACGCCCGGAGGACGTCATCAGCGACGTGCTCAAAGGACCGGACCCTGCCCGTGCTGTCGCGGAAGTCGCGTTCGTTCCGGGTGTAATAGTCCCTCACATGCGCGCTATCCCTCGGGAGTGAATCGCTGATCATGGACTTCTCCAGCTCGAAAAGTACCTTCTCTTCCCACCACTTCTTCTGCTGTTGGACGGTGTGCGCCAATTGCAGATGCCTCTGGAACGCGCGCCCGACGAGGAGCGTGTCGCGGACCATCCTCCAAACGACCCCTTCGAAGGACGAGAAGAATGCCGGCGCCGACGTCGTTTTGAGGCGGATGAGCGTGGACCGCGCATCGTACCATCGGAGGAAGTCGCCGACGGTGAGTCTCCCCTGGCCCGTGGTGACGATGGTCAGGCTTTTGAACGGGGCGATGTCGGAGACATCGAGAGGACCCCACTTCTTGACGAGGAGTCCACCCATGTCCCATTGCGCGAACGTCTCGTGCGGAACGATTGTAGCGGCGATGTGGGCCTGGACGATATCGAACCCGCGCCGCTCGATGGTCGCCTTGGCGTCGGTGAGGATCTGGTTGACATACTGGTCCGAGAGACGGTCGGACTCCCGTTCGACGAGGGCCCGGTGGACATCCTCGCGCTGGCGCACGGCTTCCGACTCGGTCGTAACGGCGTCCTTCGTCCGTTCGGCGACGCGGACGATGTACCAGCCGTCGTCGACGTGGATCGGGAGCGATACGACGCCGGCTTTGAGGGAGTCGACGATCTTGGCGAGGACGGGGTTCTTCATCTGAAGGTCAAACTGGGTCGTCCGGAGCGAGCGGTCAGCCGGATCCGCGCCTGAGTGGATCTGGAGGGTGTAGACCGAATCGAACGACGCACCTCCCTGGAGGAGCTTCTCAGAGACCGCGACGGCCGACTCGGTCGGCGCATAGACCCATTCGAGTGAGAGCGAGACGCGCTTGAGGCGGATGCCTGTGGCGATCTCCTTCGGTGTGACCGAGACGCGCTTCGCGACGTCCTGTGTATAGAGTTCCTCCGTCGCCAGGTCGCCTTCGATGTCGCTCAACGCTTCGCGCGTGAGCCGTCTATTCTGGAGCCCGCGCTCGTAGGCGTCAAGGGCAAAAAGCTTCTCATAGATCATGAAATTCAAGTAGCGCAGCTTCGAGTCCTTCTCGCGTTTCGTGAATGCGGGGCCGAACCCGTAGTTCAGCAGGAACTCCTGCGCGGTGATCTTCACGCCGCCCACCTCCGCTACCACGATCCTCTCGTACGACGGATCGGTCAGCGAGGTGTTCTTTTGGCCCCGGGCCTCCCCCTGGGCAAAGACGGTGGATGGTGACGCTGGAAATATAGCAAGAAAACCGGCGATCGGAAAGAAGGAGAGGATACGCCCGATCCGCATAACGCTCAGAATTGGACGGCGAGGGAAAAGACGTGGACGCCGGCCAACCTGCCCATATCCCGAAACGCGTAATCGGCCTTCACGGAGCCCGTAGTGAACCCCGTCGGGATGGCGATGCCGGCGCCGACGGAGAGTCCCCCTTCGGACTGATCGAGGAACAGGGAGTGATATCCCCCTCTGACGAAGAAGCTCTCCTTGTAGGCGAACTCCGAACCGACGTTCAAGCTCTCATAGTTATCGCTCGGATGGATCGCATCGGCGGCGACGGTCCATCGGAGGTTTTCGGTCCGAGCGACGTTCGTGGAGATCCCGAGCTGGAACGAGAGCGGCAGGCTCCACGCGTCGAGCTCCACGTCGAAGGGGATGCGGTCGTTCGAACCCTGGATGGTGGGGTCGATCCGGATGAACTGGCGCGTGTCGCGGCCCGAGAGCTGCATCGACGTCCCGAAGTTCGTGAGCGACGCGCCGATGATGAGCCCGCCGAAGAGGTCCGTCTTGAAGCTCGTCCCGAGGTCGGCCGCGATGGCGTGCGCCGACTCGTGCCAGATCGATTCCTGGATGTACTTTCCCGTGAACCCGATGGAGAACCGATCGGTGAGCTGCCGCGCGTACGTCACGCCGAGCGCGAGGTCGTTCGCGCTGAAGAACTCGCCGGTCCCCTCGGGCATGTCGACGGTCCGGACCATCATGTCCTCCATGGAGAGCGACGTGAGGCTGATGCCGAGCACGCCGACCGAGGGTCCCAAGGGCATGACGAACGCCGCGTAATTGAACTTCGTGTCGGCGATCCAATCGGTATGGGAGACGAAGACCTCGTTCCGGGTGAGGTGCGTGACGCCGGCCGCGTTCCAGTAGAGCCCCGTCGCGTCGTTCGCCTGGCTCACGTACGCCCCGCCCATGGCGACGGCCGCCGCGCCCACCTGGATCTCCAGGAATGAGGCTGCGCTCGTGCCCGATTTCGAGACGTTGTTGCCCGTATCCTGGGCCGGCGACGTTTGCCAGAGCCCGCAGAGCATCGTCAGGATGATCACATATGTCTTCATTGCGCCCTCACACTCTTTCGGGGTCCCATGGGGTTACTTGATGACCGCAAATCGGCCGACGGTCGACCCGAGATCCGGCGTCTCCACGTGGAAGACGTACATGCCGTACGAGATATCCATCCCGTCCCGGGAAACGAGGTTCCAGCTCTCCTGGCCATCGGCGATCGGAGCGTCGTGCTCGATGGTTTGGACCAACTGGCCGCTGATCGTATAGATCCGGATGGTACACAATGGCGGAAGATGGATGAAAAAGATGCGCCTCTCCCCCCGGCCAACGCTCGTGGACTGCGGCTCCCACGACGCCGCTCCGACATACGGGTTCGGGACGACGGCGACCTTCGAAAGGTCCACGACCGCCTTCGCTTTGTCGTAGGACTGGGCGTGCGTCACGAACTCCGTGAACTCGCCGGTCCGGAACGGTTTGGTCGTCGCGAGATGGAACACGTCTCCGGGTTGGGGCGCGATCTGCTGCCCCGGCGGGATCAGCGTGTCGCGGATGAACGTCACCGACCAGCTCTTGCGCGCCGTGGGGTAGGTCGTCGCGCGTTTTCCCGCGGAGTCCCCGCAGACGACGAATATCGCATCCCCGGCGGTGAACTTGGAATCGAGATCGTTGTCCCGGAAGATGAACTGGACATGATCCGTCCCTTCGGTGGTGTTCGTGAGCGTGATATTGGAGACTTCCGGACCGCTGAAACTCGACGACGGGAACGAGAGGTCGCCGGCGCCGTCGCTTTTGAATGTCACGTCGAAGTCCGCCGGATAGTTGACCCGGCGCGACTGGTACGCGGGAGCGTACCGGGAATCGAACCCGAGCTGAACGACATAGTTGCAGTTCCCCTTCGTCCACCGAGAGGCTTTTTGGTCGATCGAGACCGTCATGTCATTGGTGATCTTGATCGCGAACCCGTTCACGATGTGCGTCTGCTCCTGCGCGGACGCCATCGGAGTCTTGCGGATGAGGGAATCGCCCGTGGTCATGTCCACGAGGCTGTAGGTGGGCAGCGGGTTATCGTGGAACGCCGTATAGTCCGTGAAGCCGAGCCGATACCGGTGACTTTCCTTGATCGAATCGGGGTCGAGCTTGTCGATCCCGACCGATCCCGTGCCCGGGCCCGTGACGAGCTCCGGGATGATCTGGGGAGCGATGTACCCGGCGGCCGGCGCGTGCGGTGTGACCACCGCGGTGTTGATGTCGGTCTTCACCTTCCCGTTGATGTCCACCTTGATGATGCTCGTCGCTTCGGTCGGAGGGATGCCGAGGAACTCGCCCGTGATCGTCGTTGTCGTGAACCCCTGGTCGTAGGGAACGACGGCATAGTAGTACGTCTGGCCGTTGTTCACCGTCGAATCGATGAGCGAATGCTGGAGCCCGTTGTCGTTGCCGAGATAGAAGTAGGCGCCGTTGACGCCGATCGGGTGGAGACCCTTGACCCCGTCCACGAGGTCGTACTGTGCGATCGGCAGCCGGTACGTCGGCTGGCCGAACGCGTCGGTGATGACCTTGTCCTCGAGGAAGTTCGCTTCCGTGCTACGGTAGACCCGGTACCCCTCGAAGTTGTACTTCTGGTAGAAGGCGTCGAACGTCTTCTCGGCACGGTCGTCCCAATAGAGAGTGACACGGTGGTCCCCCGCGATCGCCTTCACCGTCGGCTTGTCCGGGGGTTTCGCAAAGCGGTAGTTCGCGTTGTAGATCTGCTGGACCGTCCGCTTGCGCCGGAAGAGGTCGTCGACATTGAGCCCGAAGATGAGCGCCATGGAGAACCGCTCCGTCTCCCCCGTCTGTTGGAACTGGCCCGTCGGAGAGCTGTAGGTGTTCCGGCCGTTCAAATGGAATAGGTAGCTCGAGAAGAAGTTCGTGAGGTTCACTCCCGTCGTCGGCGACTGGTCTATGGGGGGCGGCGCCCCGGAGAGCATGCCCCAGTTGCGCTCGTCGTTATTGAGATCGTACGGAGTATGGGCAGGACCGATCCAAAAACCGGTCAAACCCAGCTGGTCGGATTCGTCCTTGTCGAGGATCCCGAAGTTCGGTTCGCCCTGGTCCGGCCTGCCGTTCCCTTCCGTACCATCCGCATCGGGCGCAATATATCCGTTGTCGAGGGGTCCGATGCCGTCGCTCCCGACATCGTCATTGATGGGTTCGCCTGTCTCCCACTTTCCGTCCTGGTTGATGTCGGTGTACGATCTCCAATTGCCGTTCTCATCGGCGTCCCAGTGGGGTTTCCAGGCGTACCCGTAGAACTGCCGAAAGCGCGCCGTGTCCTGCTGGACGTCGATGATATACGGGTCCGCCAGGGGGGTGGTGATGAAGATGTTCGGCGTGTTGTCCCGGCGTTCGTCCGTGAGCCCGTCATGGTCGTTGTCTTTGTGGTCGTCGTGGACACCCGGGCTTTCAAGGAATGCGTAGCCGCAATACCCCACCGGGCTCCAGTTCCCGGGACTCCCGAACGGCACGGTCGACCATGCGTAGGAGATGTTCAGTTCGGTGCTGTAGTTGCCGGAGTTGTTGGAGGAATTATCGTGTCCGCCGATCCCCCAGTCGACGTACTCCCCAAAGAGCGTATGCCGGTAGTCCGTCGTACCCATATTGGTGATCTCGTAGAGCCAGAAGATCACATCCTCGGCAAGGACCTGCGACCATTGAAAACCCCGGGCGTGGACCTGCATTCCGAGTCCACCCCGGGTCGTATCCTCGGCGTCGGGGTGAAAATTATTCTTCTTGATGTACTCTCTGTCCTCGTTGTCGTCGAAGACGAAGTAGGTCTCGAGATCGGCGTTTTGGACGCCGCGTCCGAAAAAGCCGTTCCACGACCCGTCCCAGTCCGACGTTCGGTCCGGCCAATGGAGCGGCCAGGTGTTCGCGTCCGAGCTCTGTGCGGGGCTTGATTGGAACCGGCTCGCGTATCCAGGGAGCGGCCACCAACCGTAGGTCACGCCCGTTCCGACGTCGTACCGAGTATATTCGTAGTAGTTCGACTCGAGAGGATGAATGATCTTCCCGGCGGGGTCGGTCGCTTCCGCCTGGACGATGATGGCGACGCCGTCGATATAGGTATGGTTCGTTCCCTTCGGCCAGACGCCGCTCCGGCTTGGCTCGTTCTGCCAGTCCGCCACTTCCCCGAAATTATAATAGACGGTCGAGACGAGATTGCCGTCCATGAAGCCCTTCTTCGTCTCGTTATGATCGCCCTTGTTCATATCGACGATACGCTGTGCGGACGACAGACTCGAGAGGAGGAGGAGCGCTGCACAGCAGATCTCAAGCCTCAAGCGTCTCCGTGTACATGGTCTGTTCATAGTGACGATCTCCGACGGTCCAAGGTTCAAAATGACACGGAAGCGCCGACAAGCACCTGGCGCGGTGCGCTATAGAAATCGGGCCTCGAAAAGTACTCCGCAAGCGTGTTGGCCCCGTGCGGCGCCTCTTGCGCTCTGGTGAGTTCGAGCGTATACCCCGCCCTGCCCGTATCCCCGAACACGTCGATCTCGTTCGCGCTGTCGAATACGTTGTACACCTTCACGTAGACGGTGACGGGAAGAGCGCCGAGTGTGAGGTATTTCGTGATGTAGAGATCGGCGTTGAAGAACGTCGGCCGGTTGTCGCTGTTCTCGAGGCCCGTCCGCTGGTTCTGCAGCGAAGGCGTGTACGGGAGGCCTGAGCCGAGCCTGGTGATGAAGCTCCCGACAAGGTTTCCCGGCGATCCGGCCGTCAATGTGACGTTGATCTGGTGCCGGCGGTCCCAGTTCAGCGGGACGAACTGCTTGTTGCTCTCGACCGGCGGGTTCGCCTGGGCCCGGTTGAAGTCGTCGTTCGGATCGGAGGCGTTGCCGCTCGCCGTCTGGTAGGTGTAGTCGATGTTCGCCCCGAACCCGTCGGCGAGCCGGCGTTCCACGGCGATCGTCACGCCGCGCACGCCCCCGTAGTCCCGGTTGACGTATTCGCCGAACTTCTTGAAGTCGTTCTTGATGTGGATCTGGAGGCCAAGGAGGTTCCGGATGTCCTTATAGTACGTCGTCACGGTGATGCCGAGGTTCTCGGCCAGCTCCTGCTGGAGTCCGATCTCGTACATCGTCGTGCGCTGGGGCTGGAGGTCGGCGTTCCCAAGGACGTTTCCAACGAATTCAGGGAAAATCCCGGTCAAGGGGATGCGGAAGTTCGGGTTCTTATAGAGGAATTCGAACGGCGGGATCTGGAAGAAGTGGCCGTACGAGAGGTGGATCGCCCCCTTGTCCGAGGTCGGATACGAGATGCCGAGACGCGGGCTGAACTGCGCCTTTCCGGACGCCCGGTGGAACAAAGAATCGGGATACGGAGGCTGGAGCGCGTCCAAGACCGCGATGTTGTTCGGATCGATGAGCGTCTTGCCGTCGGGCTGGAAATAATCGAAGCGCATCCCGGCGTTGATGATGAGATAGTCGAATTCGATCTTGTCCTGGGCGTACGCGGCCAACTGGTACGGGTGGTTCGTGTAACGATTGAAATCGAAATCACCGGGTTTCGGCAAATACGGCACGTAGCCGTTGCTCGCGTCGACGTGCACCTGGAAATCCTCGTACTTCAATTGATGCATCTGCATCTCGACGCCGAACTTCGCCTGATGAATGGTCGTCAGTTGCGACGTGTAGTCCAGTTTACCCGTGTACGTGTTCGTGTGATGGGAGAAGTGCCAGTTCTGCGTTCCGCCCGTCAAGAACGCGTTCCCTCCGGCATCGCGCAGCCGTTCCGGGTTTACGTACCGCGGATCGATCGGGTTTTCGTAGACATACTGCTTATAGTCGGAGATCGACGCCGACGCGTTGATATCGAGGAAGGATGAGGCGCTGAACACTTGATTGTAGCTGGCGCTCCCGAGGAAACTCTTTTGGAAGCGCAGGTAATCGCCGTCGGGGTTCAGGGTGAACTGATGGTCGTAGTCCCGGTAATCCTGCTGCTGATAGAACGCCTGGAGCACGAGCCCCTTGGCGTTCCCCACGTTGAAATTGAGCTTACCCTGCAACGTATAGCGCGTTTGGAAGTTCATCGGCACGTATGCGCCGTTGCCGGTGGCTCCGATGTGCCACGTCGCCGGATCGTTCGACGGAAAACTCGAAGAGTCCTTCGGGTTGAACACCCGCCGGCCGTAGATGTAGCCGTCGTCGTGGTAATACCTGCCCGAAAGGAAGAACTTGACGTTGTTCCCTGTCCCCTGGATCGGCCCGCTGAGGCTCCCCTCGATATTGTGGAGATCTGCGGGGCTGACGTGACCGGCGTTCTGGAAGAGCGTCGTACGGCCCGTGATGTAATCCCCCGCGTATGTCGAGATCTGCCCGGAGAACTTATCGCCGGCGACCTTCGTCACCTGATTGACGACGCCGGAAAGGGCCTCGCCGTATTCGGCGTTGAACGTACCGCTCAAGACCTGCACTTCCTCGAGGCTGTTGACCTCCGGCTGGAGCGCGCTTGCGCCAGAGAAAACGTCATTGACGGGCATCCCGTCGATGAGGTATTTCACCTCGCCGCTCCGGCCGCCGCGGAAATGACCTTCGACAACGCCGGCTTGGAGGTTCACCAGGCCCGCCACGTCCTCCACCGGGAGCGCAGCGATCCGGTCACGGCCGACGGTCGAGACCGTTGACGTGAGGTCCTTCTGGACGATGGGACGTGAGACCGTTACCTCGACGCCGCCCATCTCGATCGCTTGGGCGGAGAGGGAGAAGTTTATCCTCGTCGTCTGATCGGCCGACACTTGCACGTCGGCGATGACGGTCGAGGTGTAGCCGACGGCGGAAGCCTTCAGCTTGTATGTTCCCGGGGCGAGATTGATGATGAAATAGCTCCCCTCGATGTCCGTCGCGGCGCCGAGCGCCGTTCCGATCACGAGAACGTTGATGCCCGCCAGCGCTTCGCTGGTCTGGGCATCGACGATCTTCCCCGCGATCTTCCCGGTCGTCCCGCTTCGCGCCGGCACGATGATACAAAGGGTCACTAGGAGGAGGATATAGAACGGAGTAAGGAGTGTTCGCTGTGGCATCTTCGGTTTCATCCCTGCCGATAAAATAACAACGAGGGGTGCCTCGGTAGAGAGGCACCCCTCGATGGACGAACTTATTTCATGAGAAGCATCTTCTTGATGATGCCGAACTGACCCGCTTGCATACGGTAGAAGTAGACGCCAGAAGGCGGCGTCTGCCCGAGGTCGTTCCGGCCGTCCCAGACGACTTCGTGGAACCCGGCGGAAGTCACACCGTCGACGAGCGTCCGGACATGCTGCCCGAGGACGTTGAAGATCTCAAGCCGGACATCCGACGCGTTCGGCAGGCCGAACCGGATGACCGTCGAAGGATTGAACGGATTCGGGTAGTTTTCCGACAGAACGATCGTCTTCGGAATGCCGCTGTTCGGATCGGTGCCGACGGCCGTGGACGTACCGATGACCTTCACCGAGAGGTCGTCAAAATAGATCGTCCCGGTGAACCTCGAGTACACATGGAGACGGACCTCCAACGCTTTCGCGTTGACGCCGGTCGGCACGAGCACATCGAGCGAGTACTGCGTCCAGTCGAACGAGATCACGGGCGGGAATGCGAACGTGTAGTCGTTCCCCGGTCCGACGTTACTGTAGCCGTAGTTGTTCCCCGCCCCGGCGAACCAGAGCGGCGTGAAGCCGACCGACCAGGTGCCAGGATAGAGCGCCGCGGAATCAGGCACGAGGTTCGACGCCTTGATCCAGACGCTCAACCGGAGGATATCGCCTTCGACCGCGTTGACGCTCGTGGCCACATCGGGACCGCCGTCACCGGCTGCACTTGAGCCGAAGAGAGGACCATTGCTGCCGTCGAGCATGAAGCGCTGCGTTCCGACGAACCCGTCGTGGGGGGCTCTGGTGAACGGCAGGTCGAACTTCAGGGAGCTCGTCCCTGAGTGCGCCGCTTCGGTCGTGATGCGCGTGTTCTCGAACCCGTTGCTTAAGACGCCGTCGTTCCCGCCAATCGGCGGAAGCCAGTAGAACCAGCCCGTCGGCACGCCGACGCTCGTGTTCCAGTCCTGACCCGCCCATGCTCCGGCGCGGCCGGTGAAAATGAAGTCACCCGCCCACACCGTTCCGGTCGCATTCGCGCCCGCGACGAACTTTATGATCGTCTTCCATGAATCCTTCGGCAGCGTCGATTCGCCGATGGCGTTCGTGTCGGCCACAAAGCCGACGCTCGAGGCAGTGCTTTGGTCGATCGGCAGCTTCGTCTCG
>JANYJZ010000032.1 GCA_025358305.1 Ignavibacteriota bacterium | reverse complement strand
GACGGAGCCGCTACAAGACCAGCAAGGCGGCCCAGAGGAAAGCTAACACCACAGAAGGAAAAGTAGTATCTTCAACTCCTGCTCGAACCTGACACTTCTATCGAGTTAAGATACCTGACATATCTATCGAGTTACTACACGCCTCTGCGTCGTGCGGACGCGACCAAGGGTGACGTGCGGATGGAACGGACCAGGCGCTGACTCGATGCCGGAGCGGCGGACGGCGTCGTCGAGCGACTTCTTGAGCGCAAGGAGACGGCCGTCGGCGTTCACGCAGCCGGCCCAGAGGATCTCCGGCGGGCCTGTCTCCGGAAACCTCCCCAGCCCCTCATAGGAGATCCCGAACGAGGGCGCGCTGCGCACTGCTTCGGAGACCTCCCGGAGGATCGCGCGGAGAAGTGTCTCATCGACGTTTCCCAGGAATGAGATCGTCGAATGGAACTGCGCCGGCGGCGCCCAAGCCACGCCGGGGATCGAGTGCCGAAGCCGCTGCTGGAAGGCGCCGAGGTGCGAGATGATGGAAGGGGGAGGGTCGAAGGAGAGAAAGGCCCTGACAAGCGCCATGGTCAGGAAAGCCCGAGGAGCGTCCGGCGGATGAGTTCCAGTGCCGATTGCGAGGCGCGTTCCTTGATCCGGACCCGCTCCCCGCCCATCGTGAACCTCCGAGCGAACGATCGCTCCCGGTCCGCGTAGCCGATCCAGACGAGGCCGACCGGCTTCTCGGGCGTCCCGCCCGAGGGTCCCGCGATCCCGGTCGTGGAGAGCCCGAGGGAGGCTCCGGAGACGGTGCGCGCTCCCGCCGCCATCGCAACGGCGACCTCTTCGCTCACGGCACCCTGAGTCTTGATGAGTTCCGCCGGGACGCCGAGGATCGCGCGTTTCGCATCATTGCTGTAGGCGACGACGGAGGCGAGGAGGTACCGGGAACTTCCCGGGACGTTCGTGAGCCGGTGTGAGACGAGTCCGCCTGTGAACGACTCGGCGAGCGCGATGGTGAGGCCCCGCTCGACGAGGAGCCTGCCGACGACCTCCTCGATCTCCTCCTCCCCGGTCCCATAGATGAACTCTTCGGCCTTTGCGCGGATGCGTTCTTCGACCGCACGCGCGCGGGCTTCCGCCCGGCCGCTATCGGCGTCCACGACCGAGATACGCAATCGGACCCCGCCGGCCGACGGCAGAAAGGCGAGTCGGGCTCCGCCGAGCATCTCCTCGATATTCCCGAGCCGCGCCGACAGGACGGACTCGGGGATCCCGGTCGTCCTCAGGGTCCGGTGGACGATCGTCTTGCCGCCGGCTCGGGAGCGCAGGAGCGGCACGATGAAGTCGTTCATCATGTATTCCATCTCGTAGGGGACCCCCGGCATGGCGAAGACATATTTTCCGCCCCGCTCGAAGAGGGCCCCGGGAGCGGTCCCGTGATGGTTGAGGATGACGGTGCACCCCCGCGGTACCAATGTCTGCTCCTCGGAGGCGTCGGACCAGGGTTGGCTGCGCTGGGCGAGGAAGCGCTCGATGCACTGCCGGACCCCGGGGTCTGAGACGAGGTCGGTCTGGAAGAATGTGCAGAGTGCCTTTTTCGTGATGTCGTCGTGCGTCGGCCCGAGGCCCCCCGTGATGAGCACGGCGTCCAATGCATCGTAGCCTTCGCGGAGGGCCCGGAGGATCTCCGAAGCTTCGTCCCCGACGGTGAGCTGTCGGACGACCTCAACGCCGGCGCCGCTGAGCTTGTCGGAGATGAAGGCGGCGTTCGTGTTGAGGACTTGTCCGATGAGGAGCTCGTCGCCGATCGTAAGGATAAGTGCCTTCATTCCTGCCTGAGCTCAGCTGATGGGGACGGAGAGCGATGCCAGGAGGAAGAGGACGATCCGCGTGGCGATGTTCGCGTATATGCCGGCGGCAACGTCGTCGAGCATGATCCCCCAGCCGCCGGGAATGCGTTCGAGCTGCCGGGCCGGCGGGGGTTTCACGATATCGAAGAGCCGGAAGAGAATGAACGCCACGACGATGGCAACCCGGGAATAGGGAACGAGCCACAGCGTGATCCAGATGCCCACGATCTCGTCGATGACGACGATCGACGGGTCGGCGACGTCGTGGGTCCCGGGCTGGAAGAGCGCTTTCGCGCGTTCGGCCGAAGCGGTGAGCTGGTGCCCGGTGGCCTGGGCCACCTTCTTCGCCGTGACCACGCCCGCGGACATACCGACGACGATGAGGAGCGAGAGCCACACTGGCTCGCTCAGGCCGGGGAGGAGGTAGACGGCGAGCCCGACGAGCGTCCCGAACGTGCCGGAGGCCCACGGGATGTAGCCCGCGAACAATCCGGTGGCGACCGCCCTCGTTACGAGCGAAGGCGTACGTGCGGGGCTCTCAGGCGGAACGGAAGCGGACATAGATCTCCCGGAGAAATGATCTGTTTTCGAACAGGTAGAGGGCGCCGGTGCCGATCGTCGAGAGCGTCACGACGAGGAGCATTCCGAAGAGCACCTCCGGCTGCATGAGGGTCGCGATGAGGGTTCCGAACTTCTCGCGGAGGACCGGCACGGTCGGCGCGACATGGAGGAGGAGGATGTAGTAGATGACGACAAATTCCCCGAACGTCTTCGCCTGGGCCGAGCGCGATGTCACGATCGGTTGGTTCAACCATTCCGCGTAGCTCCGCAAGGACGTGATGAGAAAATCCCTGCCGACGATGATCCAGACCATCCACGCATCGGCGAGGTGGAGAGAGGCGAAGGAGAAGAGCGCGGCGGCGGCCAGGATCTTGTCGGCGAGCGGATCAAGGAACTGCCCCCAGCGAGAGGTGTATCCGTACCTCCGAGCCACCCAGCCGTCATACCAATCGGTGAGGGCTGCGACGATGTAGACGGCGACGGAGAGCTGTTGGAAGACGGGGGAGTCGCTGAGGAGGAGCATGACGAACACCGGCGTCAGGAGTATCCGTAGCAGCGTCAGCGAATTGGGGATCGACATGAACTCGTCAGTGTCCGGTTATGTGAGCACAGGAGGCCGGGGGCGGGCCCCCCGAGTCACCTGCTATAATGAAAAAGCCCAACGTACCGTTGGGCTCCATCCGTGAACCATGGAAAGGACCGCCTCGCACGAGAGCGAGTGCTAGGCAGCCTTGACGACTTTGCCCTGTTTGATGCAGGTCGTGCAAACGCGCGTGCGCTTGACCCGGCCGTCGATCTGTGCGCGGACGCTCTGGAGATTCGGCAGCCACCGGCGCCGAGTCTTGTTGTGGGCGTGGCTGATATTATTGCCGGAGACAGGCTTTTTGCCGCAAATAGCACAGATTTTCGCCATAATTCCTCGAGTGATAGATTTCAGACAGGGATGAATCTGAATAATATACAAAAAAGATCATTCCAGCGCAATACTTCTTTTTCCATACGCCGGAATTCCGCGGTTTCAGCGGAAGAAGTAGCGCGCCCCGAAGCCGCCATTGACGCTCAATTCGGTCCTCGGAGCGACGTCGAGGATCGGCGCGATCTCGAAGAAGAGGTCGATGGGGGCCTCCCGGAAGAGGTACCCGATGCCAACGACTCCGCGGAGCCCAAGGCGGGCGTCGCCGCCGTTCGAGGTCTTCAACCGTCCGCCGATGCCGTAATAGAGCGGGACGCTTTGAGTCGTTTCGAACTCGTCGAACGCGTGGATGAGGTAGTCGGCGTGGATGTGGAACGACGATTCGTGCTCGAAGGACCAGGCAATCGCACCGTCGATCGCGGTCTTCCCGTTGAGCCAGTCCTTGAAGCTGATGCCGGTCGGTTCGCCGACGATGACGCCGAGACCGAACCCCCTGCGCTGCGCGCAAGATACCGCCGCGCAGAGCGCGATCAGAAGGAGAAGAAGAATGAGCATGCGTGCCTTCATGGTGTGTCCGTCGTGCGACGAGTCAGGAGGACCGCAATGCGGTCACGATATTCATCCGGGCGGCCCGGACGGCCGGAAGAAAGCCGCCGATGACGCCCATCGCGACGGAAAAGATGATCGTCGAGAGCGCGATCCCGGGTGAGAGGGTGAAGCCGAAGGCGAGCTCCGAGAACGTGCCGAAGTTGACGGTCGAGATGCGCACGAACGACATCACCGACGCCATGAGGATGCCGAGGGCGCCGCCGACGACCGAGAGAATGATCGATTCGATGAGGAATGCCGCGAGCACGCTCCTGCGCCGAAACCCGAGCGAGCGCAAGGTGCCGATCTCGACGGTGCGGTTGGAGACGGCCCCGTACATGGTGATGACCGCTCCGATGATCGCTCCGATGCTGAAGATGACCGTGACGACCGTTCCGAGGATCATGATGAACGTCGACATCGCATGCGACTGCTCCTCGTAGAAGTCGCGCTCCCGTTTCGGCTCCATGTACTGCGTCCGCGGGTCCTGCTGGACCCGCTGCTTCAAGGCGTCGAACATATTCTTGTCCTTGAGCCGGAAGGTCATCGTGGAAAAGACGGGTCGTCCGACCGAGGGCATGAGCTGCTCCACATCGCCCCAGATCTCCGATTCAAACGCGCTTCCTTCGGCCTCGATGACGCCGACGATGGTCCACTGGTCGCCGCTGAACGAGATCTGTTTGCCGATCTCGCACCCCTTGAACCGTTGGATGATGCTGCTCCCGACGATGACCTCGTGGGAGCCGAACTGAAACATCCTTCCGCCGGCAAGCTTCACCGCGGGCCGCAGGGCGAAGGCCTCCGGAGAGATGCCGCGGACCGAGACGTTCCCGAGGTTGTTCGATTCCTTCTTGAACAGCGTGATGACGACGAGCACTTCGGTCGTCGCGATCGCCTTCCCGTTCGGGTCCGTGGAGACCTCCGGAAACGTCTTGACGATCGAGGCTCCCTCGCGGCCGACCTGGCTCAGGAGCTCCGAGGAGGCGGATCGGCGGATGAGGATGACATTATCCTCGTACCCGGTGTCCCGCATCGTCGTCTCGATGCCGTGCGCCATCATGAGGATCGCGGCGAAGACGAAGACGACGAGGGCGATGCCGACGAGCGTCAGGACGGTGGTGAGCCTTCGTGTCCAGAGGCTGCGCCAGATATATGAGATCGGGATCTTCACAGGGGTCACCTTATCCTATTGTTCTCAGGCCGTCGACAATGTTCATTCGGGTGATCTTCATCGCGGGAAAGAGCGCGGCGATGAGCCCGGCGAACAGGGCCGCGCCGAAGGCGAGGACGATCGTGAGAGGCTCCACGACCACGATCGGGAACCAGGTCGGAAAGGCCTTCGCAAAGGCGCCGGCCATGGGAAACGTCAGGAAAAGACCGAGCACCCCGCCCACGACCGCGATGAGCATCGACTCGCCGCCGATGAGGCCGATGATGTGCCCGCGCGTGAACCCGAGGGTCTTCAGAACGGCGTATTCGCGGATGCGCTCCCGCGTCGCCATGATGATCGTGTTGGAAAGGACTAGCAGGATGATCCCGATGATGACGTACGAGATGACGGTGAGCGACGTCAGGATCGCGCTCGACATCGAGACGAAGCTCTGCTGCCATTCCTTCTCCGTCTCCGTCTTCGTGCTCGCGCGCGAGTTGAAGTACATGTCGTCGACGGTCTTGGAGACCGGGGCGAGGTCCGCCGGGTTCTTGACGCTCAGGACGTACCAGCCGACCTCGCCCTGGCGGCCCTGTTGCAGCTGTCCGATGCGCTCGTCGAGGTACTTCCACTGGAAGAGCATCTGCGTCTCGTCTACGGTCGCGTCGCGGCCCTGGTAGATCCCCCGAACCACGAACTCCCACGTGCCGGGGTAGATATCCCCCTCGATGTTGATGATGTCCCCGATCTTGAACCCGTGCTCCTCGGCGAGCTTGTGGCCGACGACGCACGCGTTGCGGTCCTTCATAAACGCCTCGCGCTCGCCGGAAGATAGCCCGAACTCGGGATAGAGGTCGAAGAAGGTCTCCGGGTCGACGGCGATCCGGGGGAAGAAGTTCTTGAAGTCGCTCGCGTCCTTATACACGCCCCCGAACCAGTTGGCGTAGGAGATGGCGGAGACGCCCGGGATCTTCAGGATCTGGTCCCGGTAGGCGATGGGAAGGGTGAAGATGATGGAGACCGAATGATGCGTGATCATGCGGTTCGACGCGGACGCGCTGACCCCGGCGTTCCAGGCGGTGACGACGGTGCGGAGGAACCCGAACGCCGTCACGGCGATCATGATACCCAAGACCGTCAGGATGGTCCGGAGCTTGTGGCGCAGGCCGTTCTTGAAAATGATCTTGAAGATCTTCATGACTTCTCCTTAGGACAATTCGCCTTTGTCGAGGTGACGGACGAGATGGGCGCGCTCGGCGGCGCGGGGATCGTGCGTCACCATGATGATGGTCTTCTTGAACTCGCTGTTGAGCCGATCGAGGAGCTTCATGATCTCCTCGGCGGAGACCTTATCGAGGTCGCCGGTCGGCTCGTCAGCCACGAGGATCGTCGGATCGGTGACGATCGCGCGGGCGATCGCGACGCGCTGTTCCTGCCCGCCGGAGAGCTGCTTGGGGTAGTGCCGCATCCGTTCCTCGAGCCCGACGATCTTCAGAGCGAACTCGACGTGGTCCCTGCGTTCTTTCGACGAGAGTTTCGTCAACAGGAGAGGGAGCTCCACGTTCTCGAAGGCCGTCAGGACGGGGAGGAGGTTGTAGAACTGGAAGATGAACCCCATGATCCGCGAGCGCCACTGCGCCAACGCGGTCTCGCCGAGGCCGCCGATGTCGGTGCCGCCGATGACGATCGAGCCCGTCGTGGGCCGGTCGATGCCCGCGATGAGATTCAGGAGCGTCGTCTTTCCCGAGCCGGAGGGGCCCATGAGGGCCAGAAATTCCCCCTCGGGGATGTCAAAGCTAATGTTCCTGAGCACCGGGATCTCCAGGGAGTCCCGCCAGTACGATTTCGAGATGTTCTTGATGGCAACGAGAGACATGGCTGTCCGTCCAGATGATGGTGAAATGGTTTTGGGTCCGCTACTTCTTCACGGTCACCGCGGCCCCCGACCGGAGGTTCGCCGGTGGGTTCAGGATGACCGTTTGCCCCGGGGTGAGTCCGCCAAGGACCTCTCGGAGTCGGCCGATCGACGTGCCTGCAGTGATCGGCGTTTCGACCGCTGTGTTCCCCGCAAGGAGGAAGACGACGCTCTTGCCGTCCCGTTCGGTGACCGCAGCGTTGTCCACGGTGAGCACCGGCGGCCCGCCGACGGTGTGCGCCGATTCTTTCGAAAGAAAATTCACCTTTGCGCTCATTTCCGGGAGGACGCGATTGTCCCTCTCAAGAAAGCGCACTTTGGTCATCACCGTCGCTTTCGAACGGTCGGCCGTGGGGACGATCTTGTTTACGACCGCGGCGTAGCGCTTCTCCGGGTAGGCGTCGAGGGTGATCTCGCAGGGCTGCTCGGGCGAGATCCGTTCGATGTTCGACTCGGAGACGTCCGCTTCGACCTCGAGCGAACTCATGTCTGCGATCGTCACGATCGCGACCCGCGAGCTCGCTCCCGCCGCGAAGGGCGCCACGACCTCGCCGATGTCGGCGTTCTTTGTCAGTATCGTTCCGTCGAACGGTGCCCGGATGAGCGTGTTCTCGAGCTGCACCTCCGCCCCCTTGACCCCCGCTTCACGCGAGGCGATGGATGCGGCCGTGCGACCGTAACGCGCCTGCGCGGCGTCGTATTCCGACTGGGAGATGAGCTTCGACGCGAGAAGGGTCTTGGAGCGTTCGAGCGCTTGGGACGCGTCGTTGAGGTCCGCCTTCTGCACGTCAAGGTCGGCGCGCGCCTGGGCGAGGGCGGCCTCGACGTCGGCGCTCTCAAGCCGGCCGATGACCTGGCCCTTCTTGACCACGTCGCCCTCCTCGAACCCGAGGAAGACGAGTCGTCCGGTCGCCTTCGAGGCGACAGCGGCCTTGCGCTGTGCGACGACGTAGCCGCTCGCGGTGAGCAGAGCGTTCGCTTGGGAAGGGGAGACGAGGGAGGCCGTCGCGGTCTCCACGAAGATCTCCGGCTGGAAGGCCGTCCGGAGGAAGAAATAGACGCCGATCAGGAGAAAGAGGCCCCCTCCGACATACATGAGCAGGGCGGGAAGGCGCCTTTGGGCAGGACCCGACGCGACGGGGTCCCTGCCGTGAATCTTCAACTTAGAAAGGTCGTGGTGTTCGTTGTCAGACATGGGGTTTTTGCACTGAAACAGAGAAAAGACAGGGAATAATAGAAAAATTCGCCGAAGTTTCCAAATAGTCGAAGCAGAATCGTACGGGGTTCAGAACCTGCGCAGCCGCGCGATGAAGGGGTGCTCGCGCTCCTCGTCCTGATTGTGGAGGAAGTAGAACGAACGGAAGAAGGCGTAGTCCCGGGCGAGCCGGTCCGGGGGGACCGAATCGATCGTCCGGATATACCCGTCGAGATAGCGCGGGACCGGAACGAAGTGCACCCCGGGGAATGCCGCGAGCTTCTCCATGACGGGGTTCTCGTAGGTGACGATCTTCGCTGCGATGGAGTCGAAGACGATCATGTCCAGCACGTCGCCGCCGGCAGGGGGGGCGGAGAAGGGCCCGAAGAGGAAGTTCGTCCCGCGTTCGAGGAGGTACTCCGAGGTCGCCTGCTTTTCGTGTCCGGGCCTTCCCCGGGTCTCGATCGGCTGGTGGGCGATGGCTGTGTCGGTGAGGCCGGCGCTCGCCTCCCGGGCGATGAACGGGTCGGCGTAGTAGATGAGCTTGACCTGGCCGGCCCAGAACGCCACCTTGACGGGGAGGCCCTGAAAGTAGTGGTGGAGCGTGGCGCCGTCGCGACGCGACTGCTCAAGGTGCTCCTGCGTGTACCAGCGCTGCTCGTCCGCGATATACACTCTCCGCGCTTCGCTAGTGAACGGGTCCCACCGGAACACCGTTGCCAGACAGAGCGCCGCAGCGACGGTGACGCGGAGCCTGTGCGAGGGGATCCCGTCGACGATCTCCTCTGCGATGACGCAGAGGAGGGGCACGACGGGGATGAAGAACCGGGCGAACATGAAGTCGCCGCCGATGCGGAAGATGAACGCCGTCTGGACCAGAACCAGAAGGAGCGCCAGGCCGGTCCCGCGTCCGGCGGACCCGGTCCGGAGCGACTCTCGAAAGGTCGCGCTGGCGGCCGGGCCGGGCGTCCTTCGACGCAGCGCGAGCACAACTGCGGCAAGGAAAGGGAGGGCGAGGAAGACATAGTACGAAGAGAAGAAGAGCGCGATGTACGTCCACCCTTGCCCGTAGTAGGGAAGTACGATCGACTTTGCATAGAAGGCGTTCGGAAAGAAGAACCCGAAATACGCCGCCCGCCATGCCCAGTACGGTGCGAACAGGAGCACAGTCGGCGCGAGGAACGCCGATAGTTCGCGCAGGGGCCGCTCTCCTGTGAATGCAAGGAATGCCGCCATGGCGGCGAGAAAGACGACGGCATCAGGACGCGCCATCATGGCGCAGACCATGAGCATCCCCGCGAACAGGAGGTGCCGGGGCGTCGGCGCGTCGGCAAGGAGCGCGTAGGCGGCGGTGAGCAGGAACGTCACGAACATGGTTTCGAGTCCGCCGGTCGCAAAGGCCGCGAAGTCGTGGTGGAGAACGAGGAGGGCGGCGGCAAGGGGGAGGAAGAGTCCCCCGGCAACGCGTCCGCGCGACCGGCGGAATGAGAGCCAACAGGCGAGCCCGATCGTCGCCGCTCCGAAGGCGATGCCGAGCCTGGTGGAAAAGGCCACCGGCTCCCACCCGAACTTCATCCCGGCCGCGATGATGAGCGTCCAAAGGAAGTTCGTGAAGCCTTCGACGCGTTCTCCGGGATTGAAGACGAGCCCCATCCCGTTGACGAGGTTCTTGGCGTAGCGGAAGGAGATGAACGCATCGTCCGTCACGAATGACAGGGTCGACGCGTGGATGATGCCTGCCGCGCAGAGGAGCGCGAGGAGCGCGAGGAACGCGTTCTTTGACTGCGCCGGAGCGCCGGCACTCCTGGCTTCCGGTCCTACGTCTGTCGGGGATGAGGGCATGTTCGGGGGTAAAGGTAAACGATTTTTCAGGAATTTCCAAGGCTGCGCGCGCCTCCGGTTGAAAATCAGCCGGAGTTTTTGCTTATTGAAGACCGTATGATCACTCTCGGCATCGAAACATCCTGCGATGAGACCTCCGCGGCAGTCCTGGCCGACGGCGTGCTCCTGTCGAACGTCATCTCGACGCAGCTCATTCACACGCGCTACGGCGGGGTTGTCCCCGAACTCGCGTCCCGGGCGCACCTGCGCCTCATCATTCCGGTCGTCGACGAGGCACTTCGGACCTCAGGCGTGCGCAAGGGGGACCTCACCGGCGTGGCTGTCACGTACGGCCCCGGACTCCTCGGCTCCCTTCTTGTCGGGCTGAATTTTGGAAAATCGCTCGCATACGGCCTCGGGATCCCGTTCGTCGGCGTGAATCACATGCACGGCCACATCTATTCCAACTTCATCGACGAGCCCCGGCCGGAGTTCCCGTTCCTCTGCCTCATCGTCTCCGGCGGGCACACGCAGCTCCTCCTCGTCCGGAAGCCGTTCGACCACGAGCTCCTCGGCGAGACGCTCGACGACGCTGCTGGCGAGGCGTACGACAAGGTCGCCAAGATGCTCGGGCTCGGCTTCCCCGGGGGGCCTGCCGTGGACATCCGCGCAAGATCGGGGGACCCGGCGTTCGTCCGGTTCCCGCGCTCGCTCGCGGAGACCGACGGTTATGCGTTCAGCTTCAGCGGCATGAAGACCTCGGTGCTCTACTACCTTCGCGACCACAAGCTCCTCGATCCGGCGACGGGCGTCCTCGGCGCAGGGCCGGCCGTCGTCGACAACATCTGCGCGAGCTTCCAGGCTGCCGTCGTCGACGTGCTCGTCGCCAAAACGTTTCGGGCCGCCGCCGCGACGCGTGTCCGGCACGTTGCCGTCGCCGGCGGGGTCTCCGCGAACTCCGAGCTGCGCCGGCGCATGGCCGAGCGTGCGGAGGCCGAAGGGCTCATCCTCCATGTGCCGAAGCCCGCATACTGCACCGACAACGGTGCCATGATCGCGATGGCCGGTTCGATGAAGCTCGCCGCGGGACTCGCCGACGAGCTGACGCTCACCGCGCTCGCAACCGGAATGCCGGAATGACCTTTTGCGCCCACACGCATGGACGGATGGCCGCCCTATGAGACGATTTCTGCTCATCGCAACGCTCTTTGTTGCGCTCTCGGCCTCCTTGGCCGCCTACCTTGTCCTCTGGCTGCCGAACTCGTTCACCGGGGACCGCTTCGTCATCGTCTCTCGCGGCGAGTCGTTCGCCCAGGTCACCGATTCGCTCGAAAAGGCGGGGATCTTGCGGAGCCGTCTTCTGTTCAGCGCCGCCGGCAGATTCCGCGGCCTCACCACAAAGATGCAGATCGGCAAGTACCGTTTCAAACCCGGCGTCTCCAACACGGACATCCTGGAGAACTTGCGCTTCGGCATGACGCTCGAGGCGATCACGATCACCATTCCGGAGGGCCTCCGTGCCTCCCGGCAGGCCCACTTCTTTGCGCGCGGGCTCGGCATCGATTCGGTCCGGTACATGACGCTCGTCCACGACAGCACGTTCATCCGCTCCTTCGGCATCACCGCGCCGAGTCTCGAGGGGTATCTCATGCCGAACACGTACCAGTTCTACTGGCAGACGGACGAGGCCGAGATCATCACCCAGATGGTCCGGGGGTTCCGGAAGGCCGTGACCGATTCCCTCCTCGACATGTCGGCCCGGGAGGGGATGACCCTCGGGGAGGTCCTGACGCTTGCCTCGATCATCGAAGCCGAGACCTCGGTCGACTCGGAGCGAACGATCGTCGCCGGCGTCTACCGCAACCGGCTTCAGAAGCGGATGCGCCTCGAGGCGGATCCGACGATCCAGTACATCCTCGCCGACGGACCGCGGCGGCTCCACTTCAGCGATCTCCAGCGGGAGTCGCCGTACAATACGTACCGCAATTACGGCCTCCCGCCTGGCCCGATCAACAATCCGGGCCTGGCCTCCATTACGGCGGCGCTCTTCCCGAAGAAGCATAAGTATCTGTTCTTCGTCGCGACCGGCGAAGGAGGGCACACATTTTCGAGGACCTTCAGCGAGCACCTGAGGGCCATTCAATCATACCGGAAGAAACGCGCCGAACAGCAGCAAGTGGCGTCCGGAGAAGGGGGACCCCGGTAGATGAACACGCAAGGATCTCGTATGGACAGCCTCCGGCACCTCATCGATTACTGGCGGCACGGGGCGGCGACTGCCCTCGGTGCGGCAGCATGCCTGGTCGCATTCTCTTGTGCCGGCCAGATCCAGCCGTCGGGCGGCCCGCCGGACAAGACCCCGCCGGAGATCACGGCGGTCCTTCCGGCGCCCGGGACGACCCTGTTTGGCGGAGGCACGGTCCACCTCCAGTTCAGCAAGTACGTCGATCGCCGATCGCTCGAGGAGTCGGTCTTCTTCTCGCCGCCGGTAGGGACGCTGGAGTTCGACTGGGGCGGCACCGACGTCGGCATCCGGTTCCGGGACACGCTCCGGGCGAACACGACCTACATCATGACCGTCGGCACCGACGTGAAGGACACCCCCGACCGAGGTGGCAACCGCATGGCGAGCGCGTTCGCGCTCCCGTTTTCCACGGGCGACCATATTGATTCCGCGATGATCTCCGGCGCCGTCTTCGATCCGGTCCCCGACGGCATCATGATCTTTGCGTACGACCTCCGCACGCACCGCTCCGACACGCTCAATCCCGGGACGGTGAAGCCCGATTTTCTCACTGAAACCGGAAAGGACGGGTCCTTTCGGCTCCCGTATCTTCCATACGGGTCCTACCGCCTCATCGCGGTGGGCGACCAGTACAAGAACCTCCTCTACGACCGTCAGGTCGACCGGTACGGGGTCTCGACGGGCGATATACGCCTGAGCGTTGATACGTCGCGCGTCCGGGACATCCTGTTCAGAATGGCGACGGAGGACACCACGTCGCCGTTCCTCTCGAGCGTCAAGGCGGTCGACCGCCGGCATCTCCTCGCGCGGTTCAGCGAGGCGATCGATACCGTTGGCGTCGACCTCAACGCGTTCAGCATCAACGATACGCTCACCGGCGCGGCGCTGGCGGTCGTCAACGTGTCATTTGTCGATTCTCTCCGTCTGGACGCGCAGATCGTCACCGGCGACCAGGACAGCGCCGCAGTCTACCGGCTCCGAGTCCGGAACATGCGCGACCGGAGCGGGAACGCCATTGCCGCCGGAGCGGCGAGCGCCGTCACGACGGGGAGCGTACATCCCGACACCTCGTTGCCCACCATGACCTCTCCGTTCCCGGAGGACAGTTCCCGCGGCGTCCCACGCGACGTGCCGTTGAGGTTCTCCTGGAAGAAGGCGATCCTCGCCCCCTCATTCGGACATGCATTCGCTCTCATTGATTCGGCCGGGACGCCGGTCGCCGGAACACTGCGCTGGGAAGGGGCAATGGCCGCGACCTTCGTCCCCGCTCTTCCGCTCGAGTTCAACGCCCGCTACACGCTCCGGGTCGTCATGGATTCCGTGGCGGACTTCAGCGGCAACCGGTATCGCGACAGTACGCTCGTGCGCCACTTCCGGACGGAGGATGACCGTCATTTTTCGAGCATCGCGGGAAGAGTCGAGGATACGCCGGGACGGAAGCGCGGGAGGCTCCACGTGCTGGCGAACGACGTGAACGCGGGGGAGGTCCACCGGTACGAGGCGGTGCTTGACAGCGCGGGGCCGTTCGCGTTCCCCCATGTGGAGGAAGGACGTTACGCATTCCAGGTCTACCGGGATATGGACGGGAACGGTGTTTTTTCAAACGGATCGCCCTATCCGTTCAGCGTCGCGGAGCCATTCACGGTCCACGCTGATACGATCAAAGTGCGCGCGCGGTGGCCCGTGGAGGGACTCGTTCTCCGGCTCGTGGAACGGCCGTAGACCTATTTCCCTGTGGAGTCGGGGGTGGTGAGGACGGGAGGTGGTGGTGGAGGGGGCGGGCTTCGCAGGATCTTTTCCGGGACGACCCACGAGTTGGAGAAACCGTGACTCACGAGCTTCCTGGCCGACTCATTTGCCGATTCGCGCTCCGCGTAGTTCCCCACTCTCACCTTGTAGTACGGCAGATCGTAGACGATGTAGACCCATTCCTCCGGCAGATAACGCGCCACGGCGGCCTTGACGCCCGAAGCCTCGTCGATATCCTTCGTCAGGAGAACCTGGACGCGAAACCCAGGGATGGTATCGACGAGCGCCGTCGTCGGAAATGAGAGGGTCGGCCGCACGTCGTCGTAGGCCCGGTTGTCGGTCTTGAGCGTATCGAGCGGCGGGTCGTAGACGGAGGGCCGGAACCCAGATTCATGCGTCGCGAGAAAATCCTTCAGCGTCGAGGAGGAGGAAGAGGAGTATCCCCCGCCCCCGGTCTCTTTGCCGCCGCCGCAGCCGGCGAGCAGAGCAGCGAGAAGGATGAGGCAGGCGCTATTGCGAAAGTTCAGAGACCCATGCATCCTTGTAGTCACCGGGATATTGCTGCACCATGCGGTCGCGAAACATCCGCGCATCGTCCTTCGCCGTAAAATCGCCCACCATGACCTTGTAGAGATTCGTCGCGGGATCAAGGATCGTGTAGACATTCTTCGCGAACCTGCTCTTGGCGAGGGATGCGATGACGCCGGCGTTATCCTGTTGCTTGTACGCGCCGACCTGGACGCAGAACTTGATGAGGGAGCTCGGAGGGAGGGTCGTCTTCACCGGGTCGGTCGTCTCGTACGGAGGCTTCTGCGCCTTCTGTACGGCGACGTTCACCGTGTCCGGCTTCGCCGCTACGACCGCGGCCGGTTTCGACGGTGCGGCCGGCGTGGAGCTTGATGTGGTTGCGGCCTTGTCGGTGGTCTGGTCGCTTGAGGCGGCACAGCCCGCTCCGAGGGATATGGCGAGGAGGATCAGGAAACAATACAGCAGGTGTACGCTCTTCATGGCATCCTTTCGCGTTGTCAATATGACTGGGGGGCTTTTGTCGCGTCTTTGGGCGCGGACTCCGCGTCGATGCTGACGATCTTGACGCTCGCGCTCGCGCCGATCCTGTCGGCGCCGCTTGCGACGAGGGCGAGCGCGTCCTCGCGCGTACGGACGCCGCCCGAAGCCTTTACCCCCATGGCGCTGCCGACGACCTTCCGCATGAGCGCGATATCGCCGACGGTGGCGCCGCCTTTCGCGAATCCCGTCGACGTCTTCACAAAATCAGCTCCCGCACGCTTGGCGAGCATGCAAGCCTTCACCTTCTCCTCGTCGGTGAGGAGGCCCGTCTCGAGGATCACCTTGACCAGGGCGCCGTACCTGCGGCCGGTGGCGACGACCGCGAAGATGTCGTTCTCGACGTAATCGTACATGCCGGACTTCAGCATGCCGACGTTGATGACCATATCGAGCTCGCGCGCCCCGTCCCGGCACGCCTGGTCGGCCTCGAACGCCTTCGACGAGGTACTCGTCGCGCCGAGCGGGAAGCCGATGACCGTGCAGACCTTCACCGCGCTGTCCCGGAGGAGCTTGGCGCAGACCGGTACGTAGCCCGGGTTGATGCAGACGCTCGCGAAACTGTACTTCTTCGCTTCAGCGCAGAGCTCCGTGATCTGGTCCTTCGTCGCCTCAGGCTTCAGAAGCGTGTGGTCGATCATCCCGGCGAGCTCGTGCTCCACGCCGCCCGCCGCGTCGATGCCGATGCCGGCGGTGACGCGCGCGGCGCCCTGGCTCACGATGTTCCGGACGCCCTCCTTGTTATGGACGACGCAGAGATTGTCGCTGCACGTACCGCCGCTGCAGCAGTCGTGACCGGGCTGGGTGTGGCTCAGGATGGATTGGACGATCCGCTCGATATCTTTTTGTTGCATCGCTCGTGCTCCGTGAGTGTCGATATTCAACACTAATATACGAGATTCAGCCAAAGAATCAAAGGCTTCATCGGAGCAGGAGCATCGTTTTGGTCTTTGTCACGTCGTCGATGGAGAGGCGGTAAAAATAGAGCCCTTCGGGGTATCCCGCGCCGTCGAAGGGGATCTGGTGATCGCCGACGGCCCTCCATTCGTGGAGCAGGGTCTTGATCTCATGGCCTTGGAGGTCCACGATGGTGATCGTCACGACGGCGGGGACCCGGAGCGTGAATGGGATCATGGTCGTGTCGTGGAAGGGATCGGGCTGGTTCTGATGGAGAGCGATCTTTCTATGGAGATCGATGAGGTGTTCCTGCATGCGGTCCTCCTTGAATGATGCGCGTTGTCTGGAAACGGAGCATGGCGACGGTCACGGCCCCCCCGCCCTCGGGAGCGCGGCCTGCCGTCACACGGGAACGGCGGGTCCCCGTTTTGTTCATTGGTACGATAATTCCTCCAGAATGTCAAGAATAAAGAGCGCCTCCCCCCAGATCCTTGAAACTCTCGCGAACTTTTGTTAGATTACCCGCACATGATAACCGACATTGGTGACTCCATGATGGCCCGTTTGACCTTGCGCATCCTGCCGGTGCTCCTCATCCTCCTCCTCCAGGTGACTGCGGCGCATGCCGGGGGGAAAAGCACGTATGACTTCTTGCGGAACGACGTCGGCGCGCGCGCGGCCGCCCTTGGAGGCAGCGTCGTCACCTTGACGAACGATCCCACGAGCATCTTCAGTAACCCCGCCGGTCTCGCAACGATGGAAGGAAAGAGCGTCTCCGTCGGATTCTTCAAGGAGCTCCTCGACATCAATGCCGGCTATGCCGGAGGCACGACGGACATCCCCGGCCTTGGAACGATCGGCGCGGGAGTCGTCTATATGAACTACGGCGAGTTTCAGCGGACGGGGGAGGAAGGCCAGGACCTCGGCACCTTCGGCGCAGGCGAACTTGCCTTCATCGCGGGATACGGGAGCGTCCTGCCGTCGGGCCTCGCCTACGGCGCGAGCGTGAAATTCATCTATTCGTCGATCGGCGAGTTCAATTCGAGCGCGGCGGCCGTGGACCTTGGGCTGCAGTACACTGCGGTGCCGAACCGGATCCGGCTCGGGGCGAGCCTCCAGAACCTCGGCACGCAGATCGATCCGTACGGGACGACGCGCGAGCCTCTCCCCTTGGACCTCAGGGTGGGCGCGACGCTCACGCCGGAGCACCTCCCGGCGGTCCTCATGGTGAACCTCCACCGACTCACCGATTCCTTCGAGAGCTTTTCCGACCGATTCAAGGCGTTCTCCGTCGGCGCCGAATTCACCGTGAGTCCGAATTTCCTCCTCCGTGCGGGCTACGACAACCAGAAAAGGCTCGATCTCAAGGTAGGACAATCGTCCGGGATGTCGGGATTCTCGGCCGGCGCCGGCATCGCGACGGGATTCTATACGATCGACTACGCGTACAGCTCGCTCGGGCCGATCGGCGCGCTCCATAGGATCAGCATCGCGTTCCAGTAGCGCACCGAAGAGGAAGGCGGTGGGCGCTTTGGCACTCGCGCCTTCCCTACCGGAAGTAGGTCCGGAGGAGCACCTGACTGACGTAGAACAAGAGCATCCCCCCAAAGACGATCAAGGGCGTGATCCGGTTCCCCGACCGGTTGATCTCCGGAATAAGATCGCTCGCCCCGACATACGTCGCCGCACCCGCTGAAAACGCGAACGCAATACCCACCGCCCGCGCATCCACATGAGCAATGAGAAAGACCGACACGATGCCGAGCATCGTCGCGACGCCGATGAGGAGCGACGCGATGAGCGCCGTCCTGCGGGGCTGGTTCGCTGCGATCATGATACTGGCGATCGTGAGCCCTTCCGGGAGCTTGTGGAGGAGGATCGCGAAGAAGACGAGGAGGCCGATGAGGAAGTCGTACTGCATCCCCGCGGAGATGGAGATCCCGTCGAAGAAGGCGTGGATGAAGAGTCCCGTGAACGCCGATATGCTCGCCGCTGGGGAGACCATGACGTCGGCGTGCGTCTCCTCGCCAAAATGGAGATGGCCGACGATCGTGTGCTCGAAGAAGTGGAGAAGGCCGAATCCGATGACGATGTAGAGCGACGCGGTGGACCCGAGGAGATGGAGGCTCTCCGGGATGAGTTCGAAGAAGACGAGGGCGAGCAGGAAGCCGGCGCTCAGCGCAATGAGGTACTCCTGCACCTTCCTCGGCCAGTCCTTCCTGAGAACGACGAGAATGCCGCCGAGCACTTCGGCTCCCGCCGCCATGAGTCCGAAGAGGAGCGTCGTCAGCATGGCCGTCAGGACCGGAAGGGTGTTTTGCGGTACTGCGACGCTTGGTCGTGCGACTGCTGGAAGTCCTTCATGCCGAGCACCTTCTCATACTGCTTCAGGGCGAGCTCCCGCTTCCCGAGCGCGTCGTAGATCATGCCGATCTTTAGGTTCGCGAGCACCATGAAACCGCTGAACTCCTCCCGGTCGAGGGTGCGGGAGAGTTCATCGCAGCGGTAGAGATAGGTGAGCGCGGCGTCATACCGGTGGTCGTTCATCTCGCGTATCCCGAGGTAGTAGCGCGCCTCGCGATCGACGGTGGCGTCATATCCCGGCCTCTTCGCCTCGGCGTCGCGGACGATCTCGGCGAACACCCGCGTCGTGCCCTCCCAATCGCCGGTCGCTGCTACGAGCCGTCCGACGTACCGGTGGAAGAGCGTATTGTTCGGGTAGCGCTCATGGAGCCGTACGGCGAGCGGGAGCGCCTCGCCGTACTGTCGCTCGAAATTGAAGAGGAGCTGGAGGAGGAAGTAGGTCGCCTCGACGTCGGCATACTTCGCCTTCGTGGAGGCCTCGCGCAGCTGTGCGATCCCCTTGGCCTTGTCCCCCTTCGGGAAGAACATCATGAACGGCTTGACGAACGGATACTGCTCGGGGATGATCTCGGCGTAGTAGTTGTAGATGCCCATGCCGAAGAGGATGTCGTCGTTCTCCGGTGCGAGCCGGTAGGTCTCCTGGACGATGGGCAGCGCCGTGCGGCCCGCGTTCGCCGCCTTGATCCAGTCCCCCCGGTTCCCATAGAGACGCCCCTGAAATCCGAGCGCGCCGCCTTTGTAAAAGAGGGCGGTGAGGTCGTGCTCGTTGGTGTCGAGCCGCTTGTCGCAAAGGTCGATGACCTTGTCGAGCTGGGAGAGGAACCTCTCGTCGTACGAGGTGTTGCCCGTTTCCGATACGATCCGCCACCAGTCGATCATCGCGAGGAAGAAATACCCCGCCGGATGGTCCGGATGCGCGGCGGTGACGGACCGGAACTCCACGGCCGCGCTGTCGAACGAAAAATTGTAGACGAGATCGATCCCGGAGCGGATGTGGGCATCACTGGCCGGATCGCCGGGGGACTGACAACGGCAAGAGCCGGAAAGCCCGACAAGGAGCCCGAACGCGGCGAGCGCGAACCGAGCCATTCTTGCCGCGCGCCTTCTGGGTCCTGCGGCTGATGCGAACGAGAGCGACATCCTGAAGAGTGCCAGGCCTGGTGCCAGGGTTACTTGATCTGATTCTTCATGGCGGCGTCCTTGAGCTTGTCGTTCGCGAAGATCGCGATCTCGACGCGGCGGTTCGCCTGACGGCCCTCGGGGGTGACGTTCGAGGCGACGGGTTGCGTCTTGCCGTAGCCGACGGCCGTGAAGCGCGACGGCGCGACGCCGAGGCCCTTGGCGTAGTCGGCGACCGATGCCGCACGGTGCTCAGAGAGCGTCTGGTTGTGCTCGGCCGACCCGGTGGAATCGGTGTGCCCCTCGACGATGATGTTCGTGTCCGCGTATTTCTGGAGGATCTTCGCGAGGCTCTCGATGTTTGACTTGGCGGTCGTCTGGAGCTCCGAGGAGTTCGTCTGAAAGAGGATGCCGGAATCGAATGTGATCTTGATGCCTTCACCGACCCGCTCGATCTTCGCGTTCTTGATGTCCTTCTGCATTTCCTCGGCCTGACGGTCCATGTAGTTGCCGATGAGCGCCCCTGCGGTGCCGCCGATCGCCGCGCCGATGATCGCACCCGCGGCGGTGTTCCCCGTCGCCCTGCCGATGAGTCCGCCGAGGACCGCGCCGGCGCCGGCGCCGATCGCCCCGCCCTTCACCGTATTGCTGGCGTTGCAACCCGTCATGACGAGCGCGAGTGCGAGCGCGATGACGAGAAGGAAACTGATGGATTTCTGCATGTCGTATTCCCCTGAGTTTGAAAAATGTGCGTTGTTAGTAGGTAAGTTTCGCCGTAAGATAGGAAAGTAGCCCGTCACTCGCAACTCGTTCCTGGAGCATCGTATCGCGGTCCCGGACGGTCACCGTCTGGTCGACGAGCGTCTGCGAATCGACCGTGATGCACCACGGGGTCCCGATCTCGTCCTGGCGGCGGTAGCGCTTGCCGACCGCGCCGCTCTCGTCGTAGAACGAGCGCATCCGGGGACGGAGTTCCGCTTCGATCTTCCGCGCGATCTCGGGCATGCCGTCCCGGTTGACGAGGGGGAAGACGGCGGCCTTCACCGGCGCCAAGGCCGGATGAAAGTGCATGACGACGCGCGTTTCGGTGGCCCCTGCTTCGGCCGTGGGGGCCTCCTCTTCGGCGTATGCGTTGACGAGGAAGGCCATGAACGACCTGCTCGCGCCGGCGGAGGTCTCGATGATATAGGGCGTGAACTTCTCCTTCGTCTCCTCGTCGAAGTACTTCAACTTTTTGCCGGAATACTCCTCATGGCGCGACAGGTCAAAGTCCGTGCGGTTGTGGATCCCCTCGATCTCGCCCCAGCCGAAGGGGAACGCGTACTCGATGTCGTAGGCGTCCTTCGCATAGTGGGCGAGCTTTCCGGGTTCGTGCCGGTGCCACTGGAGCTTCTCCTTCTGCATTCCGAACCGGAGGAACCAGGCCATGCGCTGTTCGCGCCAGTATTCGAACGCCGCGTCGTCCGCGCCCGGCTTCACGAAGTACTGCATCTCCATCTGCTCGAACTCCCTGGTCCGAAACAGGAAGTTCTTCGTGTTAATCTCGTTGCGGAACGCCTTGCCGATCTGCGCGATCCCGAACGGGACCTTCTGCCGGGAGGACGACTGCACGTTGAGGAAGTTGACGAAGATCCCCTGCGCCGTCTCCGGCCGGAGGAAGACGACGTTCGTCGTATCCTCGACGGGGCCGACGAACGTCTTGAACATGAGGTTGAAGGTCCGCGCGGCGGTGAACGTCCCCTTGTTGCCGCAGTTGGGGCAGGAGAGGAGGGGGAGGAGGGAGTCGGGGGTCGATTCCGCGAGCTTCCCGAACTCGGCCTCGATACGGGCGTCCTGCTGTTGGCCCTGGTACTTCGCCGGGTCGAGTTCTCTTAGGACGTCCTTCTGCTTCTTCACCGAGACCTCGTCGAAGAGGATGTCGAGGCGGTAGCGCGACTTGCACTGGCGGCAGTCCACCATCGGGTCGGTGAAGTTTTCGACGTGCCCGCTCGCTTCCCAGACCCGCGGGTGCATGAGGATGGACGCGTCGAGTCCTTCGATGTTGCTCCGGTTCGTCATCTCTTTCCACCAGGCGTCCTTGATGTTCCGCAAGAGTTCGACGCCTAAGGGGCCGTAGTCCCACGCGCCGTTGAGGCCGCCGTAGATCTCGCTCGATTGAAAGACGAATCCCCGCCTCTTGCAGAGGGAGACGAGTTTTTCCATGAGTTGGGTGTCGCTGTTCTGTGGTGATTTCGACATACGTTCCTTCGGTGAATGAGTGCGTGGGTTATGCCTTCTTCTGCCGTTCCTTCCCCACTGCGTCGCGGCGGAGGTCGGGATTGGGCTTGAGGACGATGGTCTGGATGATGTACCCTTCCAGTTCGATGTGGATCGTCACGGAGTTCTCCTTCAGGTTCTCGGACGCGATCGCCCTTCCGTTGTACCGCCGGGCCATCGTGTTGAACGCCTGGTTCAGCTGGACCGGGATGACGTCGGGGGGGATCGCGACCCGGCGCTCCGTGCGGCTGATCTCCGCGTTGGGGATCGGGATCTCTACCTTCCGGATCCACCGTCGGTCGATCTGAAAGTGCGCCAGGACGGTGTCCACCTCGCGGTCAACGTCGGCGACGATCTCGCGGACGTTGCGCTGGCGCGCTTCGCTCGGACGCTCCAGCGTCGCGCGGTGCATGAGGAACAGCGTCAAGGCAGCCCCCGCGAGCACCGCCGAGACGAGGACCCGGAAGAGCACGCCGGCGCCGAACCTGGTGGCAACGTTCATCGTGCGGTGAACTTCGGTGACCGCTTTTCCAGGAACGCCGCCGTGCCTTCCCGGAAGTCGGCCGTGCTGCAGCATTCGCCGAAGAGCGACGCCTCGATCGTGAGGCCCTCGCTCAGCGGGGCTTCCATGCTCACGTTCACCGCCTTCAAGGCCATCCGGACGGCGATCTGCCCCTTCGCCGTGATGACCCCGGCGAGCTCGAGGGCCGACGCGACGAGCTCCGCAAGGGGGACGACCCGGTTGACGAGCCCGATCCTCCAGGCCTCCTGCGCGTCGATCGTGTTGCCCGTGAGGATCATCTCGGCGGCGCGTCCCGCGCCGACAAGGCGGGCAAGGCGCTGCGTCCCGCCGTAGCCGGGGATGATGCCGAGGTTCACCTCGGGCTGGCCGAACTTGGCCCGGTCCGAGGCGAGTCGGAGGTGGCAGGCGAGGGCCAGCTCGCAGCCGCCACCGAGGGCGTAACCGTTCACCGCGGCGATGACCGGCTTTCCGAGGTGCTGGACGAGGTCAAAGACCGCTTGGCCTCCCGAGGCGAATTCCTTCCCTGTGAGCGCGTCGAGGCTCGCGAGTTCCGCGATGTCCGTACCCGCGACGAACGCCTTCTCGCCCGCACCGGTCAAGACGACGGCATCTGTCTCCGGGTCGGTCTTCAGGCGCGTGAACAGGTCGCGGAGCTCCGCTTTGCACTGTGCGTTGAGCGCGTTGAGCTTCTCGGGGCGGTTGATCGTCACCAGCGCGGTTCGACCGCGCCTCTCGAAGAGGATCGTCGTGTAGGTCATATGTTCGCTCATGTGATGATTGGATGGCCGCGCGTCAGGCGATCTCGACGCGGCTCTGGTCCCCGATCATGAACCGGTGGACCATCGGTTTGCCGGTGGCGTCGACGATCTCTACGTCGTTCCCGAGGATGCTCCCCTCGATGCGGATCCGTACGTTGTGGATCCTGCAATCGCGCAGGATGATGCTGTATTCTACCTCCGCGTTCCGAATGGCGCTGTTGTTGCCGACCGAACTGAACGGGCCGACGTAGCTGTTCTCGATGATGCAGTTCTTCCCGATGATCGCGGGCCCCCGGATGACGCTGTTGATGACCTTCGCGCCCTCCTCGATGACGACCTTGCCTGCAACTACAGAGCTCCGGTCCACCGAACCCTCGATCCGAGGCTGGATGTTGTCGAGGACGAGGCGATTCGCCTCGAGGAGGTCCGTCGGCTTGCCCGTGTCCTTCCACCAGCCGGTGATCTCCGCGAAGCCCACTTGGTAGCCCTTGTCGATGAGGTACTGGTGTGCGTCGGAGATCTCGAGCTCTCCCCGGCTGCTCGGCTTGATCTTCCTGACGGCCTCGAAGATGTGGCGGTCATAGATATAGATCCCCGCCACCGCGAAATCGCTCTTCGGCTTCTTGGGCTTTTCCTCGACGCGGACGATCCTCCCGCGCTTGATCTCCGGAACGCCGAAGCGCTCCGGGTCGCGGACCTTCGCGAGCGTCAGGAAGCAGTTGCAGCCGCTTTGGCGGAACTGTTCGATGTACTGTTTCACGCCGCCGACGAGCATATTGTCGCCGAGATAGAAGATGAAGTCGTCCTTCCCGATGAACTTCTCCGCGATCTTCACGACGTGCGCAAGTCCCAGCGGGGCCTTCTGCGGGATGTATGTGATCCGTACGCCCCAGCGTTTCCCGTTCCCGATGGCGTCCTGGACCTCGCGGCTGTCGGCGTTGCAGACGATGCCGATCTGCTTGATGCCCGCGTCGACGGCCGCCTCGATCGCATAGTGAAGGATCGGCTTGTTCGCGATAGGGATGAGATGCTTGTTCTGCGTGTGCGTGAGGGGGCGGAGCCGCGTTCCGCGTCCGCCGCTGGCGATGAGGGCTTTCACGAGTTCACCTTTCGGATCGGTTGGGTTTTGATGAATTGTCTGAATTTCATGACGAGGCGCTTCACATCGTCGTCGGTGATCTGACCGCCGCGGCGCGCGACGCGCGCGACCTCGATGCCGGCGACGGTGTAGATCGGCAGGAACTGCGGGGCGTGCTCCGAGAGCGCCCGGAGATGCATGTCAATGGTTGCATCGTCCCCGCGGACGATCGGTCCGGTGAGCGACCGGGGAGCGCTCAGGCGGATCGTCTGTTCCATCGATGCCGTCATGAGGGGTCCGAACACTTCGGTCCAGGACGCCTTCAAGGGGAGTGTGCGCGCAAGTTCGCTGATCGCGTTGAGGAGGACCATGAGGTAGCTCGAAGCGAAGACGCACGTGGCGTGATAGACCGCGCGGAGCTCGGGGGGGATCTCGACCGCTTGGCCGCCGAGGTCGACGACGAGGTTCTCCGCCTTTCGGAGCGAGAGTGCCTCTCCGTCAATGCCGTAATAGATCCCTTTGAGCCGTCCGCGCAATGCGGCGCTCGAGAGGTTTGCCGGAAAGGTCTGGATGGGGTGCATCGAAGCGACAGCGGCGCCTTTTTTCCTCAAGGGCGCGAGAACGCCGGCGCTATGCACGCCGGAACAATGGACGGCGAACATCTTCCGGAACCGAAGATGCTTCAAGGCTGCGGCCTGTTTCGCGACCTCCCCCACCGCGTGGTCCGGGACGGTGAGGAGGAGGATCTCCGTCTCGGCCGGGAGATCCGCTACCGAGGTCGAGGCCCGGGAGCATTTGAGCGCTCGGGCGAGGGCCACCGCAGGGGGGCCGGTGCGTCCGATGACGCTCGCGACCCGGTATCCCTTCGCTCGCAAGGCCGCGCCAAGCGTGCCGCCGACAATGCCTGCGCCGACGATGGAGATGGTGGGGAACCGGTGTGCCATGAGGTCTCTCGTGTCTGTTAGCGCGTGATGGCGGCGGAGAGGTACCCGACGACGCTCCGGCGGTCGCCGGAGGTGTCTCCTGAATTGCAGTGGTCGAGGATCTCGACGCGGCGCGCTCCGAGGAGCCGGGCGGCAATCAGGACGGCGACCGTCGGCCCGCCTCCGCACGCCTCGACGCGTTCCGCCTCGAGATCGTCCATGAGACGCTGGTCGTCGAACGATTCGATCGACCGGATCGCTTCGCGGTCGAGCGCCTCGGCATCGGCGTACGGGTGATAGTGCGACAGATCGGTGCTCGCGACCATGATGCTGTCCGTTCGGGCCAGGACGGAGGCGAGCCTCCGTCCAAGGTGCTCGCAGAGTTCGCGGCGCTGGTCCCCCATGACGATCGGAAGGATCGACGGCGTTGTGGCGAGGACCGACTGGAGGAAGGGAAGCTGCACTTCGATCGCATGCTCCGTGCGGTGGCCGTCGGAGGAGGCGGTGATGTACGCGTCGTTGCGGACGAGCGCATCGCGCATCGCGCCGTTGACGGAAAGTTCGCCGAGAGGGGTCCGGTAGGCCGGGCCGTCGAAGACCGAGATGCCTGGGAAGTATTCCCTGTGGCTCGGACTCACGATCACGACCGTGCCGATGGAGCGTCCCTCGAGCTGCCGATAGGCTTCCGCGGCGGTCGCGCCGGAAAAGCGGTACCCCGCGTGGGGGGACACGAGAGCCACCAGGCCTGCGCCCGTCCGGCGGGACCGGGCGCGGTCGAGGAGTCCGGAGATCTCCCGGCGGAGCACGACCGGCTCTTCCGGGTAGAAAAGACCGGCGACGGCCGGCGGCCGGACCGGAACGGCCGGTGCATGACTGGAGGGCCCGCGGAGAGGAGTCATGATACCCTGTCCGGATCCTCGGAGACGATCTCCGCGGTAAAGCGCGACAGGATCACTCCAGGGGCGTTCCAGGCGCCTGAGGGAAGTCCGGCTTTCTCTGCTGTGTGGCGCAAGAACATCATTGGGTCCCAACCTTGGTCTCGTGCTACCTGCGGGAGCAGAATGCCCCGGCGGTGCCGTGTTTCGATGAGAATGCCGTGCGTCCCGATCTCGATCTCTTGCGGCTCGTGGAACTCTTCAGGAAGTGAGAGGACCGAGATCTCAATGAGGATGGCGGACAATTCGTCCGGCGCAACGGGTTCGAACCGGTGGTCTTCCGTCGCCGCCTTCCGCGCGGACCGCTCGACGGTGTCGAGGAGCGCTCGCAAGGGGTCGATGTAGCCGATGCAGCCGCGAAGCCTTCCCGCTTCGTGGAGCGACACGAACGCTCCCCGCGGAGCGGCTAGCGCGCCTTCGGACGCCCTCGCCGGCGTGAAGGGCGTTCGACGCACCGCCGAGGTCATCGCATGCCTGGCTGCCTGAAGGAGAATCGTTCGTTCCGACGAAGAAAGCATGGCCCGCCCGAAAGATCATTGCGTCTGAATCACTCTGAACGTACGGAAAAATTGGCTGAAATTCAAGAGTTCCGACGCACTCGATGGAGGCTCGAGGGGGAACGGAGGTCGTGTTGAGCGGATGTGCGGTTCCGACATTGATACACCGCGCGAGCCTCCGTCTGCCGCGTGTGATTTACCTTGCTTCTCTGCCTGGCCTTTGCTACATTTTCATTGTCTTTTCAAAGCATTCGAAGCATTCATGTCACTCATGGTCAGCATCTCCGGGATCCGGGGAGTCGTCGGCGAGTCCCTCGTCCCGGACGTCGTCGTACGGTACGCGGCAGCCTTCGCGCAGTATTGCAACCGTGGTCCGATCGTCATCGGCCGGGATGGGAGGGTCACGGGGGAGAGCGTCGCGCAGCTCGTCTCATCCACCTTGGTCTCCATGGGCTGCGACGTGGTGTCCCTGGGGGTCGCACCGACCCCGACGATCGCGCTCGCCGTGGAGCAGCTGGGCGCAGCCGGCGGGATCGCCGTGACGGCCAGTCACAACCCGATGGAATGGAACGGCATGAAGTTCATCGCCGGCACGGGTATGTTCCTCAATGCCAGTGAAAATAAGCGCTTCTGGGAGATCGCAGCAGAGCCTTCGAGGCGGTTCGTCCCCTGGAACAAGATCGGCAGGCTCGCCTCGGACCCTTCCTATCTCCAGAAGCATATCGACCGTGTCTTCGATCTGCCATACGTGAAGGTCGACGCCATCCGGCGCCGGAAGTTCACCGTCGTGGCGGACTGCATCAACGCCGCGGGCGGCCTCATCGTGCCGCAGATGCTGCGAGCATTGGGCTGCAACGTCATTGAACTCAACTGCGAAGGAAGCGGGGTCTTCGACCGTCCGCCGGAGCCTGTGCCGGAGAACCTCGGCGCCCTCTGCAGCAAGGTGAAGGAAACGAAGGCCGACCTCGGCATCGCCGTCGATCCCGACGTGGATCGCCTCGTCCTCATCACCGAAGAGGGAGAGCCGTTCGGGGAGGAGTACACGATCACATCCGTCGTGCGCTTCATACTGGAAAAAGCGGCCGCTCACTCTTCCGGCGCCGCGCCGCGTCCCGTCGTCGTAAACCTCTCAACGACGCGCGCCGTCGACGACGTCGCGCGGAAGTTCGGCGTGACCGTCCTCCGGACGCCCGTCGGCGAGATCAACGTCGCGACGCGGATGAAGGAGCTCCAGTCGATCGTCGGAGGAGAAGGGAGCGGTGGCGTCATCATCCCGGCGCTCCATTTCGGGCGCGACGCTATCGTCGGCATCGGGATCGTCCTCCAGCAGCTTGCGGAGTCCGGCGGCTCGCTCTCCGCCCTGAAGGCGTCGCTTCCGCGCTATGAGATCGTCAAATCGAAGGTCGAGGTGTCGAAGGAACGCTCGGAAGAGGTGCTCGATGTCCTGTGCAAGCGCCATACGGGGAACGGGACGATCAATATGGACGACGGACTGAAGATCGATTTCCCCGACTCGTGGGTCCATCTCCGCCGGTCGAACACCGAGCCCATCATCCGCATCATCGCCGAAGCGCCGCGCGCCCAACAGGCCCAGGCGCTCGTCGACAGGTTCAAACACGATATCCTACAGGATTGAGCCAACATGACGCTCTGCAAAGTGATCGGAACGCTCGTCGCGACGCAAAAAAACGAACAGCTGCGCGGCCAGAAGATGCTCATCTGCCAGCCCGTCGGGCTCGACGGCGAGTTTATCGGCCGCGATCTCGTCGCGCTCGACACGGTCGACGCCGGAGTCGGCGACAGCGTCCTTGTCGTCCAGGAAGGGGCCGCGGCGGCGCAGGTCCTGAAGAATAAGAAGGTCCCGGTGCATTCGGTGATCGTCGCCGTCATCGACGGAATGGAAGTGGCCAAGTAAGGAATTGGCCCGTTGCCGCGCGAGAGCGCGGCATGCTGGTGTTTGTCTCTTGGGAGGTGTCACATGTTCTCACTCTTCGACCTGCTGGTCCTGGCGCGGATCCCCGCGCTCGGTCCGAACCGTTTCCGTGCGCTCATCCACCACTGCGGGGGGCCATCGGGCGTCCTCCGAGCTTCCCCCGGCGACCTCGCCACCGTGCCGGGAATGGGGGTGGAGCGCGCCCTGGCGGCCTGGCGCGTCCTCCACGACCCGGCCGGCGCCGCTTCCCGCTTCGCCGAAGCGCAGCTTCGTGCGGTCGAGCGCTCCGGCGCTCGCGTGGTCACCTGCTGGGACGCGGCCTACCCTGAGCTCCTTTCGCGCATCTACGATCCTCCGGCGCTCCTCTACGTGCGCGGGACGCTCACTCTCGTCGACAGGTTCGCACTCGCCATCGTCGGGACCCGGAGACCGTCGCCGTACGGCATCGCGGAGGCCACCGGCTTCAGCAGCTCGTGCGCCCGATCCGGGCTGTGCGTCGTGAGCGGGCTTGCGCGCGGCATCGACACGGCCGCGCACAAAGCTGCCCTCGGCTCCGGCGGCTGGACCGTCGCCGTGGTCGGTTCAGGGCTCGACGTCGCCTACCCGCCGGAGAACGCGACGCTCGCCGACGAGATCGTCTGCCACGGCGCGGTCATCAGCGAGTACCCCATGGGCGCACGGCCGGAGGCCGCGAACTTTCCGCGCCGTAACCGGATCATCAGCGGCCTCGCGCTCGGCACGCTCGTCGTCGAATCGGACCTAATTGGCGGAGCGATGATCACGGCGCGCCTGGCGCTCGATCAGAACAGGGAGGTCTTCGCCGTGCCGGGACCCGCCCGGGTCCGGACGAGCCTCGGCTGCAATGCGCTCATCCGCGACGGCCGCGCGAAGCTTGTCGAGGATATAGCAGACATCCTCCAAGAACTCACCTCCGCGCTCGCCCCGGGGGGAGCTGCCGAGGGACCATTCCCGAGCCCCGCCGCGGCCGGCGCCCAACCCTCCCTCTTCGATCCGCCGGAGCCTTCCTAAATTGATGCGGCCCGGATCGTCATTCCGTGCCCCCTGATACGGGGGGTCGATCCCTTATTCTCCGTCACAGCGCGTAGCCGGCCAATATCGTATACTCCGGCCGGATACTTTCGAATGATGGAAAACTTTCGTATTTTACGCGTGGAATGACAACTCTTGTAAAATCCATCGTGGATGAGGCCATCGTCACCGAGCGCTTCGCCTGCAATGTGAGCGCCTGCAAGGGGGCCTGCTGCACCCTCCCCGGAGGGCGCGGAGCGCCCCTCGACGATGACGAACTCGCCGAGATCGAGAAGGCGTTCCCGATCGTCCGGAAGTACCTCTCCGAGTCCCACCTCCGGGTCATCGAGGCTCAGGGGCTCTTCGAGGGGGAGCCCGGAAGCTACCACACGAACTGCGTCGACGACAAGGACTGCGTCTTTGTCATACGCGAGGAGGGGGTCGCTCGGTGCTCCATCGAGAAGGCCTTTTTTCGCGGCGAAACGCAGTGGCGGAAGCCGCTCTCTTGCCACCTTTTTCCGGTGCGGGTCTCGCGCGACGGATCCCGGCTCCACTACGAGCGGATCGGCGAATGCCTCCCCGGCGTCGAACGCGGCGTCAAGGAGGACGTTCCCCTGTATGAGTTCCTGCGCGAACCCCTCGAGCGAAAGTTCGGCGCAGCGTGGTACGATGAGTTCCGCAGCGAATGCCGGCGCATGGACGCCGGACGTACGGACGACGACGAGGCGGTGGACGGACGTGCTTAACCTCTCCCAGCGACAATCCCTTCAGCAAAAGCTGACGCCGCAGCAGGTGCAGTACCTCCAGCTTCTGCAGCTGCCCATCCTCGCCCTCGAGCAACGCATCAAGGCGGAGCTTGAGATGAACCCTCTCCTGGAGGAGACCGACGAGGTAGAGCTCACACAGGAACAGGAGGAGCCGGAGTCCGACGACGTCGAGATCCAGGCGGCGGAGGTGGCCGCAGAGGCGGAGGCGGCCAAGGCGGAGGACGGCTACACGTTCGAGGATTTCATGAACGACGATCTCGACGGGCACAAGGCGACGCGGCAGGAGTTCGACGACGAGGACCGCGAGCAGTACCCCCAGCCCGCGGAGGTCTCGAGCACCCAGCGGCTCCTGGACCAAGTGAAGCTCCTCGACCTCAGCCCCGAGGAAGAGCTCCTCGGCGAAGAGATCATCGGCAACATCGACGAGGACGGCTACCTCCGCAGGGACCTCGCGCTCATCGTGCAGGACCTCAACCTCACGCACACCCTCGCCATCACGCCCGAACAGGCCGAACGCGTCCTCAGCACGGTCCAGCGGCTCGATCCTCCGGGGATCGGCGCACGGACGCTCCAGGAGTGCCTCATCGTCCAGATGGAGATCGGCGACTATCCGGCGAAAATGAAGGACGTCGCCCTGAAGATCCTCCGCGACCATTTCGAGAACTTCACGATGAAGCATTTTGAGGACCTTGCCAAGGCGCTCGAGATGCACATCGACCAGCTTCGGCCCGTCGTCGAACTCATCCAGAAGCTCAACCCCAAGCCGGGGGAGGGGCAGTTCACGGCGCAGCAGAACTACGTCATCCCCGATTTTCTCGTGGAGCGGGACGGCGACGACTTCATCATCTCCTTGAACGACCGGAGCGTGCCCCCCCTCAGAATCAACAAGGCGTACAAGGATCTCATGTCTCGGCGTCGCAACGGCACGCCGACCGGCGTGAAGGACTTCATCCGGAAGCGGTTCGAGGCGGCGAAGTGGTTCATCGCGTCGATCAACCAGCGCCGGGACACGATGATGCGCGTCATGCGCTCGATCGTCGAGAAGCAGCGCCAGTTCTTCGAGACGGGAGAGAACTTGCGGCCGATGATCTACAAGGACATTGCCGAGGTCATCGGCATGGACATCTCGACGATCAGCAGGGTCGTCAACGGGAAGTACGTCCAAACCGAGTACGGCGTCTTCGAGCTCCGGCATTTCTTCAGCGACAAGCTCACGACGCAGACCGGCGAGGAGGTCTCCAACAAGGAAGTGAAGAATATGATCCGGGAGATCATCGACCGAGAGGATAGCGCGCACCCCCTGAGCGATGACCGGATCGCGGAGATGCTCAACGCCAACGGCTTGAACATCGCCCGGCGCACCGTCGCCAAGTACCGCGAAGCGATGCGCATGCCGGTCGCGCGGCTTCGCCGGAAGATCTGAATCCACAACCGTTTCACAACGCTCTCGAAGGCCCCTATGTCCTCCATCATTCATGCGACGACCGTCATCGGATTGACGCACAATGGACGCACCGTCATCGGCGCCGACGGCCAGGTGACCGTCGGCAACGCGATCATGAAGCAGGGAGCCCGGAAGGTTCGGAAGATCTACAATGATTCCGTGCTCGCCGGCTTCGCCGGTTCCGCCGCCGACGCATTCACGCTCTTTGAGCGGTTCGAGGACCACCTCCAGCAGTACCGGGGCAATCTCCTTCGGGCCGCCGTCGAGCTCGCGAAGCAGTGGCGGACGGACAAATACCTTCGGCAGCTTGAGGCCCTCTTGGCCGTCCTCGACCGCAACCAGGCTCTCGTCATCTCCGGGACAGGCGAGGTCATCGAGCCCGATGACGGCATTGTCGCCATCGGTTCCGGCGGCAACTTTGCCCTCGTCGCCGCGAGGATGCTCCGGAAGCACACCACGTTGGACGCGGGCGAGATCGTCCGTCAGTCCCTCGATGCGGCGAGCGAGATCTGCATCTACACGAACAAGAACTTGACGCTCGAAGAGCTCCCGGGGACGCCATGACCGCGCCGTCGGCGACGACAACAATCGACAAGAACGCGCCGGGGGGACTCGCCCACGAGCTCACGCCGCGCGAGATCGTCCGCGAACTCGACCGGTACATCATCGGCCAGGGCGCCGCGAAGAAATCGGTCGCCATCGCCATACGGAACCGCTGGAGGAGGCTCCAGACGCCTGCGCACATGCGCGAAGAGATCATGCCGAACAACATCATCATGATCGGCCCGACCGGCGTGGGAAAGACGGAGATCGCCCGGCGCCTCGCGAAGCTTGTCCAGGCGCCCTTCATCAAGGTCGAGGCCTCGAAGTTCACCGAGGTGGGATACGTCGGCCGGGACGTCGAGTCCATTATCCGCGACCTCACGGAGTTCGCCGTGAGCATGCTCAAGGCCGAGAAGGCCGCCGAGGTGCAGGACAAGGCGGCGAAGCTCGCCGAAGACCGCCTCCTCGACATCCTCGTGCCCCCCTTGAAGCGCCGGCATGGCGCGGAGGAGGATACGGCCGTGCACGCCGAGGAGCCCGACGAGAGCAAGGCGACGAGGGAGAAGTTCCGGGAGAAGATCCGCCGGGGAGACCTCGAGGAGAGGATCGTCGAACTCGACGTGAGCGCCCAAGCGCTCCCGGCGATGCAGGTGTTCGGGCCCGCCAACATGGACGAGATGGGGGCGAACCTTCAGGAGATGTTCGGGAACCTCATGCCGAAGCGGACGAAGAAGCGCAAATTGAGCGTCGCGGAGGCGCGCGTGATACTGACCCAAGAGGAGGCGCAGAAGCTCATCGATACGGACGCCGTGGTCCGCGAGGCCCTGCACCGCGTCGAGGAGACCGGCATCGTGTTCCTCGACGAGATCGACAAGATCGCCGGAAGCCGCACGCAGAGTTCGGGCCCGGACGTGTCGCGGGAGGGGGTCCAGCGGGACCTCCTGCCGATCGTCGAAGGGTCGACCGTCATGACGAAGTACGGCATGGTCAAGACGGACCACATCCTGTTCGTCGCCTCAGGCGCCTTCCACGTTTCGAAGCCGTCGGACCTCATCCCGGAACTCCAGGGAAGGTTTCCCATCAGAGTCGAGCTCGAGAGCCTGACCGAAGAGGACTTTGTGAAGATCCTGACGCTGCCCCAGAATGCGCTCATCAAACAGTACAGCGCTCTTTTGGCAACGGAGGGGGTGACGCTGGAATTCGAACCGGACGGGATACGGGAGATCGCCAGGACGGCGACGCAGGTGAACGACCAAGTGGAGAACATCGGAGCGCGGCGGCTTCACACCATTATGACGACGCTCCTCGAGGAGATCCTCTTCGAAACGCCCGACCGCTACGTCGGGAAGACCATCCGCATCACGGGTGAGATGGTGACGGAGCGCCTGAGCGGCATCGCGAAGGACAAGGACCTCAGCCGGTACGTCCTGTAGCCGCTCCCCGCACTCTTCCTTCAGTGGACCTTTTCGCCGCCGGTCGTCGGCGGCTGAAAGCCGAACCCTCCCGCAGTCGGCTCGCCATGGATCTTGATCTCCCCGAATGAATGCTCGTACTTCTCGATGTTCTCTCGGAGCGCGTTGAGGAGGAGCTTTGCGTGCTGCGGCGTCGTGATGACCCGGGCGTGGACCTTCGCCTTCGGCACGCCGGGGAGGACGCGAGTGAAATCGATCACGAATTCAGCCGGGGAGTGCGTGATGATCGCGAGATTGGAGTAGATGCCTTCGGCCTCCTTCTCGCCGAGCTCGATGTTGATCTGCTGCTGCTGGGGATGCTGGTTGGCCATGGGTCTTCCTTCAGATATGAGAATGAAACAGCCCTCCGGGGAGACCCGGAGGGCTGAATTCGTCGATCCTGACTTCGTTACTTCTTCCGGAGTACGTCGGCCTTCTTCGCCCACTCTTCGGCCTTCTTGAGTTCCCCGCCGTTCGCATAGGCGGAGATGAGCAGGTCATAGAGGTTCACGTCCTGGGGCTTCATGGCAACGAGCTTGTCAAAGTAGACGGCGGCGGCCTTGAAGTGCTCCTGATACGATTTGTCCATCTTCGCCTTCTTGTCCTCGGACTCCGCGACGGCCTTCGTCTTCATCTTGTCCGCCCACTTCATCTGCGCGACGCCCGCGTTCTGGTACGCGATGTCGTACGTCGGGTCGATCTTGATTGCCGCGTCGAAATGCTCCACGGCCTCCGGCAGCTTGTCGGCCTGGATGAGGAGGACGCCGAGGTTGTAGTGGTAGACCTTGTTGTTCGGGTCCTTGTCGAGCGCCTGCTGCATGAGGGGGACGGCTTCGGACGCCTTCCCGAGCTTGATGTAGACGTTGATCATCGCGTCCATGAGCTGGGAGTTCGCCGGATCGGCCTTCCGCGCATCGGAGAGCTCCGTCAGGGCCGTGGCATAGAGGCCGTTCGCCTTCTCGGTTTCCTTCTTCGCACTGGCTTCCTCTGCCTTGTCGAGGTAGTACTGGATGATCTGCGAGGAGACGTCGGGGTCGCTCTTGTGCTGCCGTGCCTGCTTCAGCATCGCGATCTCCTCCTCGATCTTGCCGTCGGCGTGGAGGGCGACGGCGGCGTTCTTGTAGGCGAGAATGCTGTCGGGGCGGATGTAGATCGACGTCTCGTAGGCCGTGATTGCCTTCGTGCGGAGCATCGAAGCGCTGTCCTTCGACGCGCTGACGCTCTTGTTGTAGAGGTTTACGCCGTAATTGATGGCCTTCTGCCAGGCGTAGAGCTCCTCGGTGTTCGATTTGGAGGCGTACTCGGGACTCAGGTCCTTCGCCTTCTTGTACGCTTCGACCATGGAGGAGAAGAGGATCTTCATCGAATCGTACGATCCTTGATCTCCCGCGATTTCGCCGCGCTTCAATCGGGTCTGTCCGAGAAAATACCATGCCTCGGCGTTTGCCGGATTTTTGTCGGTCTCCTTGAGGAGGGCCGTCTCCGCATTGCGCCAATCAGAGCGCTGCATGTACAATTTAGCGCTTGTCTCTTCGGCCGATCCGCACTGGAACCCCGTGAAGAAGAAACTCGAGAGGATGACGGCCAGGATGAACACGATGGACCATTGTTTCATACGAACTCCTGTGAACATGGTTTTCTGGATGGGTGGTGAAGAATTCGGGGATAATATACGGAACGGTGGAACAAGAATCAACAACCTTATCGCTTTTCGCCCTCGGCTTCTCGCCACCGCCCTCGGCTCGCCTGAGTGCCGGAGGCGTTGACTTTCGTGCGGAATTTTGGTATATAGAGCTACTCTCACTGCCTACAGAGCCTCTTTGTCCGTGACTACACACTGCGCATTCTGCAAGATCATCCGCGGCGAATCCGCCGCGCACGTGCTCTATCGGAACCCCCACGCGCTCGCGATCCTGGACATCAATCCGATCCACTTCGGCCACGTTCTCGTCATCCCGACGACGCACAGCGCCACCTACATCGACGTACCGGAGGAGGAACTCGCTGATCTCGCCCTTGCGACGAAGATCATCTCGAGCGCCATCGTCGGCGCGCTCCATCCGCCGGGGTTCAACATTTTCTCGAACAACGGCCGCGCGGCCGGGCAGTCGGTGTTCCATTTCCATTTCCACGTAACGCCGCGCTATGACGACGACAACATCCGTTTCATCCTCGAACTGAAGAAATACGCCGGCCAGGAAATGACCGAATATGCCGAACGCATCAGGCAGTCGATCGCTCCCGACCCCATCCGACCACCAACCCAGAACAGACCATCATGACCTCTCCCATATCATCGCCGCGTCCGAGCGGCGAACGGATCACGATCCAACAGGGCCGCCTCACCGTTCCGGCGCACCCCATCATCCCGTTCATCGAAGGGGACGGCACCGGACCCGACATCTGGCGCGCCTCCGTGCGCGTCTTCGACGCCGCCGTCGCCAAGGCGTACGGCAATGCGCGCTCCATCGCCTGGATGGAGGTCTACGCCGGCGAAAAAGCGTTCAAGCAGTTCAGTAACTGGCTTCCCGACGAGACCGTCCGCGCGTTCCAGGAGTACCTCGTCGGCATCAAAGGACCCTTGACGACACCGGTCGGCGGCGGCAGACGCTCCCTCAACGTCGCATTGCGGCAGATGCTCGACCTCTACGTCTGTCTGCGGCCCGTGCAGTACTTCGGTGGCGTCCCCTCTCCGGTGAAACGCCCCGAAGCGGTGAAGATGGTCATTTTCCGCGAGAACACCGAGGACATCTACGCCGGCATCGAGTTCTCAGCGGGCTCGGCGGAGGCCGCCAAGGTGCTCGCCTTCATCGAACAGGAGTTCCCGGCCGAGTTCAAGAAGATCCGCTTCGGCTCTGGTGCGGCGTCGCGTGCGTGGAACGCGGCGGCGGCGCTCGCCCGGAGCGAGGACGGCCTGCGCGTCGGCATCGGCATCAAGCCAGTCTCGCAGCTCGGGTCCGAGCGGCTCATCCGGGCCGCCTTGCAATTCGCGATCCAAGAGAAGCGCAAGTCCCTGACGATCGTCCATAAGGGGAACATCATGAAATTCACCGAAGGAGCGTTCCGGGACTGGGGATACGCGCTTGCGGAGCGGGAGTTCCCCACGAAGGTCTATACGTGGTCGCAGTGGGAGCGGACGAAGAAGGAGCGCGGGGAGGATGCGGCGAACGCGGAGCAGAAAGCCGCCCTCGCCTCTGGCAAGGTCCTGGTGAAGGACGCCATCGCGGACATCACGCTCCAGCAGGTCCTGACGAGGCCGGAGGAGTTCGACGTCATCGCGACCCTGAACCTCAACGGCGACTACCTCAGCGACGCCCTGGCGGCGCAGGTCGGGGGGATCGGCATCGCGCCGGGCGGGAACGTCAACTACGTCACCGGACACGCGGTGTTCGAAGCGACCCACGGGACGGCGCCGAAGTATGCCGACCTCGACAAGGTGAACCCGGGATCGGTCATTCTGAGCGGCGAGATGATGCTGCGCTACCTGGGCTGGGGCGAGGCGGCGGACCTCATCATCCGTGGCCTGGAGCGCTCGATCGATGCGAAGACCGTCACCTACGATTTCGCCCGGCTCATGGCGGGTGCGAAAGAGGTGAAGTGCTCTGAGTTCGCTTCGGAGATCATCAAGAACATGTAGTCCTTCCTCGAAAGCACAATAAAAAAAAGGCGAAGAGTTTCCTCTTCGCCTTTTCTTATGGCCCTCGCCCGGTTCACTCATTTGAGGAGGAGCATTCGTTTCGTGTCGGTGAATTCGCCTGCCGAGAGCCTGTAGAAATAGACTCCGCTCGGGAGGTTCCCGGCGTTGAACCCGACGCTCTTGTACCCCGCGCTTTGATCGCCGTCGACGAGCGTGCGGACAAGCTGACCAAAGACATTGTACACCTTCAGGCTCACGCGTCGTTGCGACGGCAATTGATACTCGATGATCGTCGTTGGATTGAACGGGTTGGGGTAGTTCTGCCGCAAGGAGAACGCATGCGGCACGCTCTCGTTGGCCGGCGCGGAACTGAGGCCAAGGGTCGTGAAGGTGCTGTCTTTTCCCGCCGTCATGCCGATCGCGTTTTGGGCCTTGAGTCGGTAATGGTAGACGTTCCCCGGCGTCAAACCGAGGATCGAGAGGTCCGATATGAACGTGGGGAGCAGGGAACTTCCGATGGGTTCTGCCGGGGTCGCATGTCCGTACGACGCCGTCTGGCCCCATTCGAGCCAGCACGATGTCGCGTAACCGTTGGGGGTGATGTATCCCCAGAGATCCGCACCGGCCTCTGTGATGAGTCCCGTCGAGCTCATAACGATACCCGGCGCCCGGGGGGCGAAGATCGGGCCTTTCACGACGATGTAGAGCCGCGAGAGGAACGTCTGCGTGAGGGTATAGGTCGTCTCCGCCTTCATGTCGAGATTGACGAACCCGTAGTCATCGCGCAGGACGACGCTGTCGCTGTAGTAGGCGTCGAGATGAGGCCACGAGAACGAGAACGGCCGGCCTCCCGTTGCAGGCTGAAATTCCAGTTGGTAGGTGTCGATCTGGGCGGGCGTATCGTAGTGCCGGAGGTCGAACCACAGGCCCTGGCCCTTGCACGGTCCGCCGGGATCGCGCAGATCGGTGAAGCGAGCGTCGAACACACCCGTCGGAGGCTTCGGTGGGAGCTCCACCTCGCCCAAGGAGTCGTCGATGCAGTCGGATGCATTCGGATGGACGCCGAAGTAGAGCGTCCGGTGGAACCCCGCGTGGTCCCTGACGCTCAAGGGTATCGCGATCGTTCCCGTCCCGCCCGCCAGGAGGATGAGCGGCATGTCCTTGCCGTAGGATGTGCCGTTCACATTCTGCGCGGCGGCCCGTACGTGGTAGATCATGCCGGGAGCGAGGTCCGAAAGGAACACTTCGACACCGACCGCTCCGGGGCCCGATCCGATCGGCTGCGGGGTCGACGAATGATCATAGTTCGTCGTTTGTCCCCATTCAAACCATGCGGCCGTCCCGGAACCCTTCGGGACCACCGTTGCGTCGAGCCGCGCGCTGGACTGGTCGTCGACGCTGACGTGCGACGAGATAATCTCGGGCGGGAATGACGCCGGTCCGGGCGTTCCGCTGACGATGAGAAATCTATGCACAATGCTCGACATCGCCGTAAAGGAGGACTCCGCCTTCATATCGACATGGACGAGCGAACCGGTGATGTCATCCCTCAGCACGATCGGTCCCGCAAACCATGCACTGAGCCCCGGCCAGGAGAGGGTGATCGGAGATCCAGTCGATGCGGGCTGGACCTCGATCCGAAAGGTGTCGGCCTGGCTCGAGCCGACGTATGAGCGGAGGTCGATCTTCACTCCCTGGCCGAGACACGCGTCCGAGCCTTCGCGGGTGTCTGTCATACGCACGTCAAAAAAGCCGATGGGAGGCTTCGGGGCAAGTTCGCTCTCTCCCAGGCTCGGGTCGATGCAGTAGGTCGCGCCGGCGTAGGCGCCGAGCCAGAGCATCTGAGCGTTCCCGCCGGTGTCCGAGACCGTCAGATCGAAGAACGACTCACCGATCGTGCCGCCGACGAACGTCGTCAGGAGAACATCTTCGGAATACGAGGTGCCGTTCACGTTCTGGGCGGCCGCTCTGACGTGATACGCGGTCTGAGGCGAAAGACCGGAAAGAGTGCGGGCGACCGTGACGTCCGACGTGCCGCTGCCGACAAGATCGCCGGGCGTTGATTGACCGTAACGTATCGACGTGCCCCACTCGAACCAGGCCGTCGTCGCGGCTCCCTTCGGGTTGACCCACGCGTGGAGTTCAACCGTCGTCTGGCCGACAAGAGGATTCGCGAGCAACACATGCGCAGGAGGAGGAGGAAGGGGCGTCGTGTCGGGCGTGCCCGTGACGATCCGAAGTCGCGTGATGAACGTCTGCGCAATGGTCACCGACGGCTGCGCCTTCATGTCGATATCGTAGAAGACCCCTCCGATATCATCCTTGAGCCGGATCGCGTCGGTATAGTATGGCGTCAGGTCCGGCCATGAGAGTGTAATGGGGTATCCTCCGGATGAGGGCTGGATCTCGATGACGTACACATCGGACTGGGTGCTGTCGATGAACTTCCGGAGATCGAGCTTCATCCCCAGATCGAAGCATGCGGGTTCCGGCGTCTCACTCGGATCGGTGAATCGCACGTCGAAGATCCCGCTCGGGGGCTTCGGCGGCAGCGAATGCTCGCCGAGATCGATGTCCATACAGGCCGAAGCGCTCGGATCGAGCCCAAAGCGTAGCGTATCGAAATGGGCGTGGCTGTCCGAGATCCGAACCGGGATCACGAAGGACTGAGAGAGCATCGTGGCCGGAAGTCCGAGGAAGAGGAGCCCGATAAGAATGATCGTTCTGTTCATAGATCAATCCTCACTGTTGCTAGAAAGGAACTCGATGTGCTGGGGGGGGGGATATCACAAAGGTAGCGAGGATTCGGCCGATTGTCAATACGTACGTACTTCTACGCCCCCACCCAGTCGTGCATTCCCTCTGTGCGGAAATTGTCATGCCGAGCCTCCTCTTCACTCGCGCGGCACCGGGGAAGGGGGAGGGGGGCGAAATCTGCTCAAGTGCGGGAGCGATGCGACGATCGATCACGCCAATGTCCCTCTCGTGGTACATCGCCGGACGGACCGTGTGGGATCAAAAAAAAGCGCAGGGCGGTGAGTGCCCTGCGCTTTCTCCTAACACGAAGTGATCTGTCTTCTTGCGCCGACGCCGTGTTCCTAAATGAGCGAACGAGAGGGCGCGCGGCGAGTATGAGGAGCTCTACTTCAAAAGCACCATCTTGCGCGTCGCGTTCATCGCGCGGCCGTGAGAGTCGAGAGCCTGGATCCGGTACATGTAGGTGCCGCTCGACCAGGTGCGGGCGTCGATGCTGACCTCATGCGTTCCGCGGTCGAGCTGGACGCTCTGGAGCGGGACAGTCATCTCCTGTCCGAGCATCGTGTAGACCGTGAGCGTGACCACCGACGCTTCCGGCAGGTCGAACCGAACGCTCGTCGTGGGATTGAACGGGTTCGGGTAGTTCTGAAGGAGCGCGAACGCCGTCGGGAGCTCCTGGATGCGGATCGCGTAACGCTTGCCGCTTGTGATCGTCGTCGTCCCGGTGCCCCGGAGCCGCACTTCGCGCGAGACCACTGCGCCGGTCCGTTCCACGAGGATGTAGGCGCGACTCTGCGCTTCCTTCATCGTCCACGACATCACGAAGCTCGTACCGGCGCCCTGGACCGAGATCGGGATCTCTCCCGACTCCGTCCCGGAGAGGAGTTCGACGAAGCGTCCTGAAGAGAACCGGACGTCGGCGGCCTCCGTCGGCGGGGCCGGCGGCAGGCTGTAACGGTCGAGATCGGACTGACCGCCCGTCTTCATCCCGAAATAGAGGCTCGCGCCCGGAGCGCCGGCTTCGGCGTCCACGCCGCGGAACCGGAGTTCATTGAGACCCCGGACGCTCGCCAGGATGTCCTCCGCTTCCGCGACCAAGGGCTTCGGCAATATGGCGGTGACGTCGAGCATGAGTGTCCCCACGGCGGTCGTCTTCACCCAGAAGGCGCGTCCCGGCTTGAGCGTGTCGGCGACGATGTAGCCCACGCCGGGCACGTATTCAAAGTAGTTCGAAATGACGTTCCCCACGGGGTTCTGAATGATGGCCGTCTTCGGCATCGGGACGGCGATCGAGCCGATGAGGTTCCATCCGGCTCTGGCCGACACGCTGTCCTTGAGGTCGGGCGCCCCGGTGACGTTCACCGTCTGGGTCGACGGGAACTTCAGCCAGTACCCGAGCATCGTGGCGACGGAGTCCTTCACAACGTACCCGGCAGGGGGAGCGTATGCGAAGGCGTTCGAGATCGACGTCGGGAACAGGACGGTCTTGCGGCTGTCGGTCACTGCCAAGGGGAGCGAGATCATGTTCCATCCTCCCGGGATCGACGCGCCAAGTGTGACGATGACGGAGTACTCATCGGCGCCGATGTCGGGCTTGATCCCGTCGCGCACGTCGCCGTCGATGTCGTCCGTCACCTCGCCGAGCGGCGTGCCGGCGCTGTCGAGCTGCGGGGAGATCGAGTGGAGGTTCGTCGCGGAGTAGTAGGCGGGGAAGGCCGCCTTCGAGTTCGCTTCCTTGCCGCTGGCGCTCTGGAGGTCGGACAGCGCGGTCCGCGCCCCCGCCCAGTACGCGAGCGTCGTCCCCGAGGAGTAGTGGTCATTGTAGTTCGAGACGCCGAGACCTTCGGGGGACTGGACGTTGACGGAGTATCCGCCTCCCGGGTTGGCGAAGATGTTGTTGACCAGCGTGTTGGAATTGGAGCTTCCCTGGTACGTATAGAATCCGTTCGAACTCGCCGCCGTCATGTTGACGCTGTTGTTGACGATGTCCTGATAGTTCGACCCGTAGAGGTAGATGCCCGTGGAGCTTGTCTGGAGGCAGGAGACGAAGTTGTTCGATGTGATGCCCGGCGAAAGGCTTCCGCCCGTGCAGAAGTAGAGGTAGAGGCCGACCGCGGAAGAACCGTCTGTCACGATCCGGTTCTTCTTCATCTCGAGCGCGTTCATGCAGTAATCCAGCTCGATCCCCCTGCCGTCCGCGTTGACGACGGTGTTATTATTTACCCTCGGTGCGTCATGGTACTGGAGGTACACGCCCGCGTAGTCGGGGTTGTTGAACGTATTATTCAGGATCTGCGTGCCGGTCGAGAGGATGCTGGTGTTGTAGCCTGCTGAATACACCGCATATCCGCCGTCATTGAAGATGTTGTGGATAAGCTTCATGTTCCGCGTCAATGAAGCGCTGGCGTAGACGAGCGAGTAGTTCGCCGAGGAGCTCGCAACAGACGTCCCATTGATGATGCAGTCCTGGATCGAAAAATCGTCGACATTGCCCCAGAGATAGGCGACGAGGCCATAGGTTGCGCCGACGTTGTTGTTTGATCGGAACGACATCTTGCTGAAGTGGATGTGGTCCGCGCCGGTGAGGAACATGACGTAATTGCTGTCGATCGTCGTGACCGAATAGAGGGTCGTCCCCGCAGCAATGCCATTCTGGGACTGGAACGTGATCGTATTGACGTCGCTGGCGTTCGGGACCGGGTAGAAGACGATGCTCTCCTGGTAGGTCGCCGGCTGGACGTTGAACGTCACCGCGCCGGAGACACCGCGCAGGAGCAACGCGTTGTTCGCTGCATGGAAGGTCGCGTAGTTCGCCGCGGCAGCGCCGATCGTGTAGGTGCCCGCCATCGGCGTCATGAGCGGGTCGGGCGTGTACTCGTCGGCACCGATGTCCGGGGTAGACCCGTCGCGCGGGTTCCCGTCGATGTCGTCGGTCACGTCGACCAGGGGTATCCCCTTGGCGTTGAGCCAATTGCTCGCGGTGTGGAGGTTCGTCGTGCTGACGAAGGCCGGGTTGTAGGAGACCGAGGCAAGGTCTTTCCCCGTTGCGGCCTGCCAGGCGGGAAGATCGACGAGCTCAGTGCTGCCGTAGCGAGCGACGAAGTTGCCGACCGTATAGAGGTTGTTGTTATCCATCGCGGTGGCACCATCGGAGCTTGCGAAGTTGACGGCATACCCGCCGCCGGTGTTCGCGAAGTTGTTATTCTCGACGGTCACCCCCGTCGCATTGTTGTAGCCGTAGTAGGCCGCAGACGATGGGCCGTTGATGTTCACCGAATTATTGAACACGTTCTCGTAGTTCGACTGATAGATGTCGATGCCGTTGGTGCTGGTGGTCCCCTCGACGAAGTTGTTCGCGACAAGTCCGGGGCCGGTGGGGAAGCCCGTTCCGCCAGTGCACTGGTAGAGGTAGATGCCGTTGCCGCCGTTCACCGAAGTGATCTTGTTGTAGAGCACCTGGGTGCTGCCGTAGCAGTACTCGAGCTCGATCCCGCGGCTCACGGGGTTGGTGATGGTGTTGTGTGATGCGACGACGTCGGTCTGGTACTGGAGATAAATGCCGGCATAATCCTGGTTGTTGAAGGTGCAGTTCGTGACCTGGCTGTTCGTGCTGGTGATCGCGGTGTTGTACCCCACGAGCTGGATGGCGTATCCGCCGTCGTTGAAGGTCGTGCCGTTCGCGGTGAAGTTCCGCGTGACGGAACCTGAGCCATAGATCATCGAATAGTTCGCGGAGCTGCTCGCCGTCGGCGTCCCGCTCACCGTGCAGCTGTCGACGGTGAGATTATTGATATTGCCCGAAAGATAGAACACGATGCCGTACGACGCGCTCACGTTGTTGTTCGACCGAAGCGTCATCTTGTGGAATCGAATGAAGTCGGCGTTCAGGAGGTACACGACGTAGTTGTTCGGCGCATCGACCGAGAAGTAGTAGAGCGTGACGTTCGCGGCGTTGCCGGTGGCCGCCTGGAACGTGACCGTGTTCGAGGCGCTCGCGCCGGGGATGTTGTAGATGACGAGGTGTTCGTTGTACTGCGCGGTCTGGACGTTGAACGTCACCGGACCGGAGACGCCGCGCAGGAGGAGGTCGTTCACCGCCGCGGTGAACGTCGTGTACACGCCGCTCGCCCCAAGGGTGTAGGCGCCGGAGAGGGGCGCGCCCGAAACGGGGGTGAACTCATCGGCGCCGATGTCCGGGGTCGACCCGTCGCGCGGGTTCCCGTCGATATCGTCGGTGATGTCGACCAGGGGTGTCCCCTTCGCGTTGAGCCACGGGCTCCCCGTATGGAGGTTCGTCGCGCTCGTGAACGACGGGTAGTACGCGACGGAGTTCGCGTCCTGCCCTGAGGCGGATTGCCAGGCGGGAAGGTCAACGATCTCGGTGCTGCCGTAGCGAGCGACGAAGTTGCCGATCGTATAGAGGTTGTTATAGTTCATCGTACCGCCGTCGGAGCTCGCGAAGTTGACGGCATACCCGCCGCCGGTGTTGGCGAAGTTGTTGTTCACGACGTTCACGGTGGCGCCGTTGTTGTAGCCGTAGTAGGCCGTGGACGATCCGCCGGTGATGTTCACCGAATTATTGTACACGTTCTCGTAATTCGACTGGTAGATGTCGATACCGTTGGTGCTGCCGACCGCCTGAATGAAGTTGTTCGCGACAAAACCGGGGCCGGTGGGAAACCCCGTTCCGCCGGTGCACTGGTAGAGGTAGATGCCGTTGCCGCCGTTCACAGCGGTGATCTTGTTGTAGAGCACTTGGGTGCTGCCGTAGCAGTACTGGAGCTCGATCCCGCGACTCACCGGGTTCGTGATCGTATTGCCGGTCGCGACCACGTCGGTCTGGTACTGGAGATAGATGCCGGCATAGTCCTGGTTGTTGAAGGTGCAGTTCGTGATATGGCAGTTCGTGCTCGTGATGGAGGTATTGTACCCCACGAGCTGGATGGCGTATCCGCCGTCGTTGAAGGTCGTGCCGTTCGCCGTGAAGTTTCGGGTGACGGCGCTCGAACCGTAGACGATCGAGTAGTTTGCGGAGCTGCTCGCTGTCGGCGTGCCGCTCACGGTGCACGTGTCGAGGGTGAGGTTGTCGACGTTACCGTAGAGGTAGAACACGATGCCATACGACGCGCTGACGGTGTTGTTCGACCGGAGCGTCATCTTATGGAACCGAATGAAGTCGGCGTTCTGGAGGTACACGACGTAGTTGTTCGGCGCATCGGCCGAGAAGTAGTAGAGTGTGACGTTCGCGGCGTTGCCGGTGGCCGCCTGGAACGTGACGGTGTTCGAGGCGCTGGCACCGGGGATGTTGTAGATGACGATGTGCTCGTTGTACTGCGCGGTCTGGACGTTGAACGTCACCGGACCGGAGACGCCGCGCAGGAGGAGGTCGTTCACCGCGGCGGTGAACGTCAGGTAGGTCCCGGTCGCTCCGAGGGTGTAGGCGCCGGAAAGGGGCGCGCCAGCAACGGGGGTGAACTCATCGGCGCCGATGTCGGGCGTCGAACCGTTGCGCGCGTTCCCGTCGATGTCGTCGGTGACCTCGGCGACGGGCGTCCCCTTCGCGTTGAGCCACGGGCTCCCCGTATGAAGGTTCGTCGCGCTCGTGAACGAGGGGTAGTTGGCGACGGAATTCGCGTCCTTCGACGACGCGGACTGCCACGCGGCGAGGTCGACGAGCTCGGTACTGCCGTAGCGGCCGACGAAATTGCCAACGGTGAAGAGGTTGTTGTAGTTCATCGTCGAGGCGCCGTCGGAGCTGATGAAGTTGACGGCATAGCCGCCGCCGGTGTTGACGAAGTTGTTGTTCTCGACGTTCACCGTGGCGCCGTTGTTGTAGCCGTAGTATCCCTGGGAGCTGCCGCCGACGACGTTGATGGAATTGTAGTAGATGTTCGTGTTGCTGCTCTGGTAGATATCGATGCCGGAGGAGCCGCTCCCGATCTCCACGAAATTATTGGCGACGAGCGCGGGGCCTGTGGGAAATCCCGTACCGCCCGCGACCTGGAAGAGGTAGATGCCCATGCCGGACCCGATGTTGGTGAACTTGTTCTTCACGATCTGGAGGCCGCCGTTGCAATACTGGAGCTCGATGCCGCGCGACGGGCTCCCGGTGACGGTGTTGTTCTGGAATGTGATGTCGTCGGCGTACTGGAAGAAGGCGCCGCCGTAGCCTTGGTCCGTCATGGTGTTATTCGAAATGACCGGGGCGGCTGAATGCGGGGTGCTGTTGCCCACGAAGTAGATCGCGTAGGCGCCGTTGGTGAACGTATTGCCGGTGACGGTGAGGTTGTTCACCGTTTGGGTCCCGACAAAGATGTCGGCCAGGGTGCTGCCCGAGGAGGCGGTGGCGATGCCGGTGATGACGTTCGACACGATGCTGTTGTGGCCTGCGTCCGTGTCAAGGCTTATGACGACGCCGTAGCTCGGCCCCGTTTGGGAAAGGAGCGTCATGTTCTTGAACGTGACGTAATCCGCGCCCGCGAGTCGCACGACGTAGTTGTTCGTGCTCGTCGGCGTGAAGAAGAGGGTCACATTCGCCGCGATGCCGGATTGGGACTGGAACGTGATCGTGTTCGAGGCGCTCGCGCCGGTTATCTGGGGGATGGAGATTTGCTCGTTATAGGATCCGTTGATGACGTTGAACGTTACCGGACCGGAGACGCCCGAGGTCGACAGGGCCGTGACCGCTGCGGTAAAGCTCGCGTAGGATCCGCCGGAGCCGATCGTGAACGATCCGGAGAGTTGCGCGTGAAGCTGCGGGGCGGCGATGAGCGCCCCGAGGAGGGAGAGGAGCACGGCGCGGCGCGCGGCGCGCAAAAAAGAAGTCGTCAGGAAAGAGTTCATGGTGGTCTCCAGAGTGGTGAAAGTAGTGGAACTTTTGAAATTGCTCGGTTAAGGGTGGAAGGTTCTATCTCTACGTGCAAAGCCTGATAAATGTACTCTTTATTCTGCCTTCAGTCAAGGGGAAAATGCCTGAATCTGCGGTCATCCCACGAGAATTGGAAACGGACTAGCGAAGGAGCAGCATCTTTCGTGTCGCGCTCTGCGTACCGGTGCGAACCGTGCAGAAATAGATGCCGCTCGGGATCCCCGCGGCGTCCCAGCGCACCGCACGAACGCCGGCCGGCTCTACGGCGTCGGCAAGAGAGGCGATCTGCCTGCCGAGGAGGTCGTAGATGCGGACGGAAACCCGTGCCTGTTCGGGAAGATCATACCGGATGGTCGTCGTTGGGTTGAACGGATTCGGGTAATTTTGATACAATGCGAACGCTCTCGGCAGCGCGGTCGGCGCGCCCGGGGCATAGGCGACCGAAAGCGGCGTGGATCCGGCAAGGACCGTGCTCCCCTCCCCCTCGAGTTCGGTCGTGGCGGAGCCGGAAACGAGTGTGAAGATGCCGTGTGCGCCGGCTCCCATGTTCCAGTGTACCGTCAGAGGATAAGCGGCATCGCGCACCTGGAGCATCCGGACGACCGGCGTACCGTCGGGTCCCGCGAACGATTCCGCCAAAGCGTTGGAGGCGAATCGTGCGTCAAAGACGCCGGCTGGCGGCGCGGGAGGCATCTCGGCGCGGCCGAACCTTCCGCTAGGCGTTCCTTCGGCGAGATAGAGCGTCTGGGACGACCCGTCATGGTCGGTGAGCGTGATCTCATTCTCCGGCAGCGGCCCTGGATGGGTGCCTTTCGGCGCTGCGGGGGATCCCGGCCCCAGGTAGGGAAGGACGAGCGTGCCGCTGGAGGCCACCTTGACCCAGAAGGCGCGCTTCGGAATGATCGAGTCGGTCGTCGAATAGCCCCCCCGGAAGCTGTAGATGAAGGACGAAATGTTGCCGGCGGGGTGCTCGATGATCTCGGCGACGGGGACGGGCTGGGAGACCGATCCGATGATGTTCCACCCCGCCTTCACGTCAATCGTGTCGCTCTGGAGCGAATCCCCCATGAGGTCGGTGAACTGCGGGTCCGGGAACTTCAGCCAGTAGCCGACGCCGGGGTTGAGCGAGTCGGCTTCGACGTACCCGTTCGTGAAACGGAACGGCTTGGAGATGGACGTGGGGAACACCGAGGTGCACAAGGGGTCGGGAGGGATCCGGTCGACGCTGATGAGGTTCCAGCCCTGCGCGACGTCCGGATTAAAGTAGATCCCGAACTCGGCGGCGGTCGTGTCGGATGCCTCGGCGCTCCCGGCGTCGATGATGCGCACGAGGGCGTGAAAGGTCGTGGTACCTGGCACGACCCACGCATAACTCCCCGGCGCGGCCGGGACATTGTCCGCGATGAGGCTCCAGGTGCCACCGCCGTCGGTGGAAAGTTCGAGCCGGACCGACTCGAGGAACTTCTGCGTCCACGTGATCGGGTGCGTTTCCCCCGAGACATACTTCTCGCCGCCGGAGGGCGAGGAGAGGGCGACGAGCGGGGTGCGGTGGAGCTTGCGTTGGTAGAGCCCGCTGCCGAACGTGGCCGCCCTCAAGGCGTTATTCTCCCGGGAGATCGTGAGGTCGAGGATCATCGCCGGCGGCATGCCGACGCTGAAATCCTCCCAGCTCCCGCCGCCGTCCGTGGAGCGGTAGACGCCGAGATCGGTGCCGAGATAGAGGTGGTCCGGGTATTCCGGGTCGACGACGATCGACTGGTGCGGGATGTCGGGAAGACCGGCAGAGATGTCCGTCCACGACTGGCCGACGTTCGTCGATCTGAACACGTGCGGCGCGCCGAACCCCGAGTAGGTGACGTAGACGGTCGCGCTGTTCGTCGGATCGAACTCCAGGTCGGTCGGATAGCGGTTGGGCAATGTCCCGGTGACGTTCGTCCAGGATTGCCCGCCGTTGACCGAAGCGAACACCTCAAACGCGGAGGTGACACCGAGGGATCCCGTCCCGGTGGCGGCCAGGAGCGTGTCCGGGCTTGTTTTGGAGACCCCGATACATGCCACCGGCGTGCCGTTGAAGTTCGCCCCGCCGTTCGGTGCGAACCAGAGGAGTCCGCCGTTCGTCGTCTTGTAGACGTTCTTGTTCCCGGCGTAGAGGATCGACGGCGAAGAGGGGGACATGACGAACGGGGGGATGAAGTTCGCGTTCGACGCGCCGATCGGCAGGCCGTTCATGATCGGGCCCGCGGAGACGCCGTTGTTCACCGACCGGTAGAGCTGGAGGTACTGGTACTCAAAGTAGAGGAGGTTCGTGTGCACGGGGTCGATGGCGCACCATCCGCCGTCGCCACCGAAGATCTGCTGCCAGTAGCCGTTCCCGACATGCTTGAGCGTACCGTTATCCTGGAGCCCGCCGATGAAGAGGTTCGTGTCGGTCGCGGAGTTCGCGAACCCCGGATAGAACTGCGTGGTGAGGAAGTTGTTGCTGATGTTCATGAACGTCGTGCCGCCGTCGGTGCTCTTGTAGATGCCGCCGTCGTTCCCAAAATACATGACCGAGGGGTCGACCGGGTCGAAGGCGATGGCGTGCTGGTCGACGTGGACGCCGCTCGAGGAGATCTGGGGGAGCGTGGCGCCGCCGTCGGCCGACCGGTGGATGTTGAACCCCGCGCAGTAGACCGTGTCGGGGTTCGTCGGATGGACCGCGACGACGTTGTCGTACCAACCCTGGCTCCCGACGTAGTTCACCGTCGTCGCGAGCGCCCAGCTCCCTCCGCCGTTCGTCGTGCGGTAGAGCCCGAGGATGGACGACGAGCTCGCATTGGCGACCCCCGCATAGACGACCGACGGGCTCGACGGAGAGATCGCAAGCGCCGTTCTGCCGAAGTTCACGAGCGGGAGGCCGTTCGTCATCTGCGTCCAGCTGTTCCCCGCGTCCAACGTGGCGTAGAGGCCGGGGTTGGCGGAAGAGTTGAGGCTCCCGCAGGAAACATAGAGGAGATTCGTGTCCGCCGGGCTCATGATGAGGTCCATGGCCATCGTCACGCTGTGGATCTTCGTCCAGTCCGCCCCGCCGTTCCGGCTCCGGAATGTCCCTTCGCTCGTCGCGGCGTAGATCGTGTGCGGGTTGAGGGGGTTCACGAGGACCTTCTCGACCGCCGTGATGTCCTCGAACTCAGAGGTCAGTCCCGTCATGCTCCAGTTCAATCCGCCGTCGGTCGATTTGAGGACGCCGAGCCCGTACGAAGACCGAGCGCCTGGAATGCCGATGAGCGGGCGGTGGTAGAGGCTGATCTCGCCGGTACCGATGTAGATGGTGGAAGGGGAGGAGGGGTCGAGCGCGATCGCGCTGACCGAGAGCGTCGGAAATCCGGTCGTGACGCGGTTCCAGGCGGTGGAACCGATGCCGCCGACCGTCGACTTCCAGAGCCCGCCGCTGGCGGAGCCAACCCAGACCGTGTTCCGGTCGGACGGATCGACGGCGATCGCGAGAACGCGGCCCCCGACGTTGACCGGTCCGAGGGACATCCAGCCCGACTCGGCGCTCGAGATCCTGTTGGCGGTGCGTTCCTGTTTCATCGACGTGCGGGCGTAGAGGGCGGCGCGCTGCAGTCCTTGCGCGGGTATGAGGTCGAACGGCTGCGCGCGCTGGGCGTACCACCATTCGAATGCGCCCCAGGCTCCGCCGATCTCACCAGTCTCTTCGGTCTCAGCGCGCTCGGCCCATGCCGGTGCGCCTGCGCCGTGCCGGAGCACTGCGAAGAACGTCGCGAGGAACAGAATGAACGCAGCGAGTAGTATGGTCTTGTGGGGTCTCATGCCTCTCTGAATGAGCACTTCTACGGAACTCTAATATATTTCTTCTCCAGTAGAAAGTCAATAGACCGTCTTGCATAAGTGCCTGATTCTTGCTACTTTTGGGTGAGTTTCAATGCCATTGTACCCGTTATCATGACAGCAACCGATCCTTTATCCCATGCGCACGATGAGCATGCCCCTGATCTCGGCCTCGAGTATCCGGCCAGGGTCATCCTGTTCAACGACGAGGTCCATACGTTCGAAGAGGTGATCAACCAGATCATCAAGGCGACCGGCTGTGAAACCGCGAAAGCGGAGGCCCTGACCTGGGAAGTGCATCATACCGGGAAAGCCACCGTCTTCGAGGGGGAAGTGACGCGGTGCGTGCAGGTGAGCTCCGTCCTGGAGGAGATCGACCTCATGACGCAGATCGAGGTATAGGCAGAGTCGAAGCGGGGCCGGCCGTTCCATTCAACTATTTTAGCAACCATGACATCCACAGAGATCCGATCGAGTTTTCTCCGTTTTTTTGAAGAGCGCGCGCACCGCATCGTACCGAGCGCTCCCGTCATCCCGTTCGAAGATCCGACGCTCCTGTTCACCAACGCGGGAATGAACCAGTTCAAGGACGTCTTCCTCGGCACGGGGAAGCGCGACTATGTGCGCGCCGCCGATTCGCAGAAGTGCATCCGCGTCAGCGGCAAGCACAACGACCTCGAAGAAGTGGGCCGCGACACCTACCACCACACCCTCTTCGAGATGCTCGGTAACTGGTCGTTCGGAGACTACTACAAGAAAGAGGCGATCTCCTGGGCCTGGGAACTCCTGACGCATGTCTGGGGCCTCGACAAGAAGCGGCTGTTCGTCACCGTGTTCGAGTCGGACGACGAGGCCGCCGGGCTCTGGACGAGTGTCACGGACATCGAGGCGTCGCATGTGCTCCGGTTCGGGAAGAAGGACAACTTCTGGGAGATGGGGGAGACCGGTCCCTGCGGCCCCTGCTCGGAGATCCACGTCGACCTCACGCCCGACGGATCTGGGCGCGATCTCGTCAACGCGGGCGACCCGCGCGTCATGGAGATCTGGAACCTCGTCTTCATCCAATACGACCGGGATGCGGTCGGCGCGCTGACGCCCCTGCCAGCGAAGCACGTCGACACGGGCATGGGGTTCGAGCGCATCTGCGCCGTCCTCCAGCAGAAGCGGTCGAACTACGACACGGATGTCTTTCTCCCCATCATCGGCAGGATCTCATCGGTGACGGGGAAGCCGTACGCCGGTCGGTTCATCTCGCAGGCCGATCTGCGCGGCGCGTACACGGGCCCGGTGCCCGATGCCGAACTCTCGCAGTTCGAGACCGATGTCGCCATGCGCGTCATCGCCGACCATGTGCGGATGCTCTCTTGTTCCATCGCCGACGGCGCCATCCCCTCGAACGAGGGCAGAGGCTATGTCATGCGCCGGATATTACGGCGCGCGGCGCGATTCGGGCGCACGCTCGACATGCACGATCCGTTCATCTTCGAGATCGTCCAGGCCGTCGTTGCGTCGATGGGCGCGCAGTATCCCGAGCTCCGTGAGCGCCAAGCGCACATCGAGCGCGTCATCAAGGGGGAAGAAGAGAGCTTCAACGCAACGCTCGACCGCGGCCTCGAGGTCTTCGACGCGGTCGCCAAACGCCTTGGCGGCGCGGGCGAGTTCCCCGGCGATGAGGCATTCAAGCTCTACGACACGTACGGCTTTCCGCTCGATCTCACTGAACTCATGGCCGCGGAACGTGGCCTCACGGTCGACACGTCCGTGTTCGGGCGCCTCATGGAGGAACAGAAATCTCGTGCCCGCGGCGCTCGTCGGTCGGGCCTCGCGAGGCCCGACAAGGCGTCCGGCGTCGCCTCGGCGCTCCTCGGCAGCACGGATGCCAAGAAACTTGACGTCAGCGCCGTCCGCAAGAGCGCGCGTTTCACGGGATACGAAGATCTTTTCTCCCAGACGACCGTCGTCCAGGTCGAGGGGAACCTCCTGGTGATCGAAGCCTCGCCGTTCTACGGCGAGTCCGGCGGCCAGGTCGGCGACACGGGCGTCGTCCGGCACTCCGGAGCGATCCTCGACGTCCTTGACACCGTCCGAAACGACACCCTCGGCATCCTCGTTCTCAAGACCGCCGCAGATCTCCAGCCCGGCGACGCCGTAGCTGCGGAGGTAGGCCCGGACCGCCGGAGGAACATCGAACGGAACCATAGCGCGACGCACCTTGTTCACGAGGCCTTGAGGCGCGTCCTCGGGACGCATGCCCATCAGCAGGGATCTCTCGTCTCCCCGGAGCATCTGCGGTTCGACTTCAACCATTTCGAGCGCATCACGCACGACCAGCTCAGGGAGATCGAGGAGATCGTCAACGGAAAGATCGGAGAGAACATCGCCGTCCACGCCTTGAACGATCCGAAGGAGTGGCTCACGATCGAAGCGGCGAAGGCGCGCTACCCGAACGTCAAGATGTTCTTCGGCGACAAGTACGGCGACCGAGTGCGCATCGTCGAGATCGACCCGGGGTTCTCCGTCGAGCTCTGCGGCGGGACACATGTCCGAAACACGCGCGAGATCGGGCTGTTCAAGATCGTTTCGGAGTCGGGGATCGCGAGCGGCATACGCCGGCTCGAGGCGGTGACGGGCGAAGGCCTGGCGCAGTACGTCCGAAAGCGCGCGGCGCACATCGGCGAGCTTGACGCGCAGCTCGAGAAACTCATTCGGGAGGAGGAGGACCTCGGGCGGCAGCTCTCCCTTGGGGCGCATCCCGGAAAGGCGGCGCGGCCGTCGCTCGGCGCCGTCACGCTTCCAGCCGGGACAGTGGACCGCGCATCGATCGGGCTTCTCGACGGCCTCCTTGCCCAACGCGAGAAGGCGATCGAAGAAGCGGGCGAACGGGCGCACGAACTGAAGAAGGCGCTCAGCGCCAAGCGGATGAAGGAAGCCTCCGGCGGCATTGACGAGCTCGCTTCCTCGGGCGAGAAGGTTGGCGCGATCACCGTTGTGTCGTCACGGATCGCCGCGCTGGACATGGATGAATTGAAGTCCCTGGGCGACGCGCTCCGGACGAAGCTCACCTCCGGCGTCGGCGTCCTCGGCGCCGTCATCGACGACAAGGCGGCATTTGTCTGCGTCGTCACCGACGACCTCGTCGCGGGGAAGAAGCTCCAGGCCGGCAAGATCGTCGGCGAGCTCGCGCGCCGCGTCGGCGGCGGGGGCGGCGGACGGCCGCACCTGGCGACGGCTGGAGGGAAGGACGCCGGAAAACTCGACGACGCCTTGGCCGAGACCCTCGCGATCGTACGCGGCATGATGTAAACCAAGTGTCACCTCCCCCAAGTGCTCTTGTTGAAGGAGCGCCGGGGTCACTGAAACCGATCACTTTACGACATACCACCATGGCACACTCGCCGCTCACGCTCGTCTATCGACAGAAATACATCCAGGACCAGCTCAACGACAGCGCCGATACGAAGAAGCGGATGTACGAGGCCTGCGCCGGCGACATCCTCAAGGCTGTCGACGCGATCCTCCGGACGTACAAGGAGGGCGGCAAGGTGCTCCTCTGCGGCAACGGCGGAAGCGCGGCGGATTCGCAGCACATCGCCACCGAGCTCGTCATCCGGATGACGAAGCACGACCGGAGAGCGCTCCCGGCGATCGCCCTGACGACCGACTCCTCCATGATCACCGCGGGCGGGAACGATATCGGCTTCGAGAACATCTTCTCGCGGCAGGTGGAGGGACTCGGGAACAAGGGCGACGTCCTCATCGCGATCAGCACGAGCGGCAAGTCGGAAAACGTCAACCGCGCGGCCGCCGAAGCGAAGAAGAAGGGGATGATCGTCATCGGGTTCCTCGGGAAGGGCGGAGGACCCGCGAAGGACCTCGTCGACATCGCGATCATCATTCCGTCGGACGACACCCAGCGGATCCAGGAGGGGCACATCACGGTCGCGCATATCCTCTGCGGCATCGTGGAAAACGAAATGTTCGCTTGACACTCGAGACCCCGGTGATGGCGCGCCCCCGCCGCAACGACGTGCTCCTTCCCGCTCTCGGAGTCCTTTTCGACGCGCTGTCGATCGAGGGGTCGTTCCTTCTGGCGTACTGGCTGCGGTTCAACACGGCGGTCATCAGCTTCCTGCCGCTCACCGAGGACACGCCCCCGTTCGGCGCCTACCTCTACGCCTCGGCCGTCATCATCCCCGTGTGGCTTCTCCTGTTCCAGTCGCGCGGACTTTACGGCGCGCGCCGGAACGTCGGCCTCGCCGACGAGTTCTTTCACATCGCCGGCCGCATCACCCTCGGCATCCTCATCGTCATGAGCGCCGCCTTTTTCTACAGGGCGTTTTCGTTCTCCCGCGTCGTCGTCGTCCTGCTCTGGCTCACGTCGATCCTCGGGGTGTTTCTCGGCAGGGTCTTCCTCCGGCGAATCGAGGTGGCGCTTCACCGGCTCGGACGCGAAGTGCGCAACGCGGTCATCATCGGCTCGAGCGACGTCGCGGGCCGGATCTACGGCGTGCTCCACAACCATCCGCTCCTCGGCTACCGCATCGCCGGGTATTTCGCGGATGCGCCCCCGGCGGCCGGCTCGCCCCTTCTTGCGGCGCGATGCATCGGCACGCTCTCGGAGGTCCCCGCCCGACTCGCCTCGGAATCGATCGAACTCGCCCTCATCGCTCTTCCCCACACCGACCATCCGAAGCTCTACACGCTCGTCGAGGAGTGCGAAGGGGTGAACGTCGAGTTCATGATGGTCCCCGACGTCCTCGAGCTCCTCGCCGCGAACATGCAGATGCAGGAGATCGAGGGGATCCCGTTCATCCGGCTCAAGGGGAACCCCATGACGTCGTGGGGCGGCATCACGAAGCGGGCGTTCGACGCGGTCTTGGCGGGCTCGCTCCTGGTCGTTCTCTCGCCGTTCCTTCTCGCGGCCGCAGTCGCGGTCCGGCTCGGCTCCTCGGGGCCGGTCTTCTTTCGGCAAGAGCGGCTCGGCCTCGACGGGAAGCGCTTCGAGATGATCAAGTTCCGTACAATGGTGGCGGGGGCGGAGAAGGGGGACCGGGAGGCCGGCCTCGGCATTGTGGACGACCCGCGGCAGACGCGCGTCGGAAAGGTCCTGCGCCGGACGAGCATCGACGAGCTGCCGCAGCTCTTCAACGTCCTCCGGGGGGACATGAGCCTCGTTGGTCCGCGTCCTGAACGGACCTACTTCGTCGACCAGTTCAAGGACCGGATCCCGAAGTATCTCGACCGGCACAGGGTGAAGACGGGGATGACGGGGTGGGCGCAGGTGAACGGCCTTCGGGGCAACTCGTCGCTCGAGGAGCGGATCAAGTACGACATCTACTATATCGAGAACTGGTCGCTCCGGTTCGACATCAAGATCCTGCTCAAGACCGCGGGAGCACTCTTCCGGCACGCATGACGGGCGCGACCATCACCACGATCGGAGACGTATGATCACACTCGGCATCTTCTATCTTCATGTCATCGCCGCGACCGCGCTCTACACGAAGCGCTGGCAGGAGTCGGATATCAAGGAAGGCCTCCTCGCAGTCGCGTTCCTCCTCCTTGTCTTTTCCGTCGGCTGGTCGATCTCGACGGTCATCGTAAAGCTCTTCATGGATGAAAAGGGGTTCGGGACCTGGTTCGACCGCGACACCGCTTCCCTGATGCTCCTGACGCTCGTCGAGGGGCCGTTCTTCTACACGCAGATGATCCGCGGCCGCAAGAGCCTCGCCGGCGGCCCGGAAGAAGCGTAGCCCTCCAAGGGTCCTATTCCCGGATGATCGCCAGGAGCGTCTCAAAGGCCCGGGGATCGTCCGATTCCCCCAGCATGTAGATCGCGTCGCGCCGGAGCTTCCTGTTCGGATTCGTCTTCGCGATCGCGATGATCGCATCGATGCCGCCGCCTTCGGTTTGGGCGAGCGCGTAGAGCGCTTGGCGCTGGACCTCCGCGTCCTCGTCCTTTTCCGTGATCTCCGAGAGCGTGCGTACCGCTTTGGCCGAAGCGATCTGGCTGAGCGCAGAGATCGCCTTTCGGCGGGTCTCCGCGTCAAGCCGGCGGTCCCGGGCGAACCGGATCACCGTTTCCAATCCGAAGGCGCTGTCCATCTGGCCGATCGCCTCGACCGCCTGTGCCCGGACCTCCTCGGAAGGGTCGTGTTCGACCGCCTCGCCGAGGAGCGCGAGGGACTCCGCACTCCGGATCTGGCCGAGCGCCATCGCTGCGCGGCTTCTGAGGTCCTTCGGTTCGTTCCCGGCGATGACGCTACGCAAGAACGGGAGGGCGAGCGCCGACTCTTCATGCATTCCGATCCCCTGCACGATATCTTCCTTCACCGCCTCCAGGTCCGATTCCGCAAATTCCTTCGACAGGAGCGCCGTGCTCTCGCCGTCGGGAGCCCCTTCGAGCCAGAAGAGCGGCTTCCTGTCCAGCTCGACATGAAGCGTCAGATTTGAAATGCGCACCTCCCGGACCCTACCGGCACCGGCGTCCGAAGGTTCGATGGAAAAGAGGAACGCGACCTCCTTCGGGACCAGGCGCGAGCCATGGGCGCCGGCGGCGATCTCCTCGACCTTCGTGCCGGCGAGGACCTCGCGCAGCGCGGGGCGGTTCCGCCGTTCATCGCTGTAGAACGTTCCGGTGAACGATCCTTCCGGCATCATTTTTACGATCGAATAACCGATCCAGTAGCGCTTCTCGCCTCGGTGCGCGGCCTCTTGCTGGGCCCACGCCCACCTGTGCGCGAGATCCCCCGCGCTCTGCGGCTGCCGGATGACCTCCTGGCCGCCCAAGGCCGATCCGGCCGTGACCAGCATCAGGATGCTCCAGGTGAAGAGAGTTCTCGGGGTCATGGCGCTACTCCTTTCCTTTCCCCTGGAGGATGTCCAGGAGGGCCGCGCGGGCCTTTGCCGTGCCGATCTGACCGAGGGCGTTCACCGCGGCGCTCCGGACCTTCTTGTCCCGGTCCTTCCCCGCGGCCTCGACGAGGAAGGGCACCGCATCGTCATTCTGGGTCCCGCCGAGCGCGTAGATCGCGCCGACGAGCATCTCGGGGTCCTTCTCCTCGCGAATGATCTTCCCAAGGATGGGGATCCCTTCCGCGTCCTCGCCGTTGCCGATCTGAAAGAGTGCCTGTTTTCGGACATCCCGCGATCGGGCATTCTTCACGATCTCAAGCATGTTCTTGGCGCGGTCGTGCCCTTCAGAGTTACAGAGCGCATAGAGCGCTGTTTTGCCGATACGATCATCGGTGCTCGTCAGTGCGGTATGGAGCAGGAATTCCCGCGCAGACGCATCTCCGGTGTTCCCGAGACTGTAGATCGCGGCTTCCTGTGTCTTCGGGAACGCGCTCTTGGCGACGATCTCCTTCAACGCCTCGATCGCTTGAGCGTCGTGGAGATTCCCGAGGGAGTACGCGGCGGCCGTCCCGAGATCTTCCGAGGCATCAGTGAGGGCGGCTTCCTTCAGGATGCTCACGGCTGCTGCATCGCCACGGTTACCGAGCGCGTACATCGCCGCGACCCGAGCTTCCTTCAGACGGCCCTCCTTGAGCGTGCGCCGGAGTTCATCCGTCGACTGGGTGTTCTCCATGTTGCCGAGCGCGTAGGCGGCCGCTTGAGCGAGCCCCTTGTCGGTCTCCGTCCGGGCGATCTCGCCGAGGAGAGGGATGCTCGATGCGGAGCCCGTGTTGGCGAGCGCGTAGAGCGCCGTAGAGCGCATCTCGGTGTCCTTCCCGTTCTTCAGGATATCGATGAGGACCGATTCTGCCTCCTTGCCGCCATGATTGCTCAGGGCGTTGATAGCCGCCTTGCGGACGGGGAGGGCGCGGTCCTTTCCGGCGATCTCGGCGAGCTTCTTGAGCGCATCATCCGACTCGTTGTTCGCGAGGATATAGACGATCTTCTCGCGCATCCGGTCGTCGGAGGTCTGGTCGTAGAGTCGGACGAGGGTCGAGGTCGCCTCGGTGCTTCCCATGTTGCCGAGAGCGTTGAGCGCCGCGAGCTTCACGTCGTCATCCTCGTCGCTGTCGCTCCCCTTGATGCTCGCCGCGTACTCGGGCTTACCTTCTTTGGCGAGCTTCGTGCCGAGGGTGATGAGGTTGTTCTTTGCGTCATCTGCCCACTTGCTCTTTGGATAGGCGGAGATGAACTCCTTAAAGCAGCGGTAAACCTCCTCGGCGCTCTCGCCGAGCTTCTCTCGGGTATAGCAGTGCCAGTACTGTGCGGCATCGGCATACGTGCTCTTCGGGTACGACCGAAGAAACTCGCCGAGCGCCTTTTGGGCGTCCGTCCACCGCTCGTCGAGGATGTATCCGTAGGCTTTCTCGTACGCAGCGGAGGCCTTCTCCTGGGCGCCGAGGGGGGAGCGAAGTGCGCCGGCGAAGAGCAGAAGGATGGCTCCGGCGGTGATGACGGCTGATCTCATTGCGTGTCGTTGCATGGTCGCTCCTTAGGGTTAGAGATGTGTTCTGGCGGTGTCGGCCGCCGCTTGGGTGGAGGTCCGGCGCGAGAGCGCCCGGAGTTCCTCCACGCGGATCTTGAGAAGAATGGACTTATGGTCCACGCCCTGCTTCACGAGCTCGATCGCCGGCGTGCCGGGCTCCACCTCGATGTTCGCCAGCTGGAGGAGGATGATCTGCAAGTCGGCGATGAGCTCCCGGACCTGCTGCTGGTCCGGCTGTTTCAGCGCAGCCGAAAGGACGTGCGCCTCGCCGATGAGCTGGCGCGAGATCCGCCGCTGGCGCTCGACGGAGCCGAAGGTCCCTTGGAGGTCGTCCTGATTGACGATCCCCTGCAGAAGGACCTTGGAACGCTCGAGGTACGACGCGGTCCGCGCGGCGAGGGAGTCCTCGCCGCTCGTATGCAATGCGGTCGGGGGTTGCAGCGCGACCTCGGCCGGGGAGGGTGCGGTCCCTAGGATGTTCCGTCCGAGGTAGATCCCGAACCCGACGAGGAGGATCGCCGCCGCGCCGGCCAGCCACGCGCTGGGCAAGCGGAAGATCGGCGTCGGCCTCCGCGAGGCGGCTTCGCTCTTCGGTGCGGTCGACCCGATCCGGGATTCGATCCGGGACCAGTACGACGCCCAGTACGCCTCGCCGGGCTCGTCTCGGACGCGCCGGTCCATCAGGGAGCGCGTCGACTCGAGTGCCGCGAAGGCCTTCGCGCACCCGTCGCAGCCCCGCAAGTGTTCCCGGCACACGGCGGCGTCGTCTGGTTCGAGCCCGCCGTAGAGGAGTTCCGCGAATCTGTCCTGGCATTCTTCGTGTGTCATGATGCGTGCTCCATTCCGGGATCGTTCCGATAGAACGAGAGGTCCTCTTGGAGGTGCGCCAACGCCCGAAAGAGGTACGACTTGACGCTCCCCTCCGTGATCTCGAGGGCGGAGGCGATCTCCTTCAGGGGGAGGTCGTGATAGTGCCGCAAGGTGAAGACGGCGCGCTCGCGGTTGGAAAGCCGGCCGAGAGCGGCGTCGATGTGACGGCCGAGGATCCGCGACTCCGCGGCCCGGTCGGGGGTCACCTCTCCCGCATGCGCCTGGCTCGGCAAGATCTCGTCGTTCAAGGGTTCGTGTGTGTTCATGGGTTTTCGGGATGCCGCCCCGCGGTGGTCGAGGCAGGCGTTCATCGTGATCCGGTAGAGCCACGTGCTCCATTTCGCATCGCCGCGGAAGGCGTGGAGGGACCGGTAGGCTTTGACAAAGACATCCTGTGACAGATCCTCCGCGTCGTGACGGTTCCCCGTCATGTCGTAGGCGAGGCGGAAGACGTGGAGTCTCGAGCGCTCCACGAGTGCGCGGAACGCTGCGGTATCGCCGGACTGCGCTCGGTGGATCAATTCTTTCTCATCTGTCACGAGATCTCCTGAATCTGTCATATAAGACGGAGGCAGGGGTGAAAAGGTTGACACGGCCTGGGGGAAGAAACGCGGATATTGACGGGAGGAGGCGAGCGGTGCGCTCTGTGTCTCGGCACGGGTTTAGCGCGCGAGACGGATCTCATGGAAAAAGGAGGCAAGTTTCGCCGGATCGAGCGCTCCTCGGGTGCGGACCCCGCTGCAGACGTCGAGGCCGTACGGCCCGACTCTCCGGATGGCCTCACCGACATTGCCCGAATGGAGGCCCCCGGCGAGGTACACTGGGACGGCCGCGCGCCGGCGGATCTCGGCGCTCACGCTCCAGTCGTGCGTCCGTCCCGTACCGCCGAGTTCCTTCACCGGGAGCGACGGGTTCCCGGAATCCAAGAGAAGCGCGTCGACGTGCTCCGCGACGGCCAGGGCCTCGTCCACCGAGTCTGGGCCGGTGACGTGGACGACCTGCACGATCGTCACCCCCGGCAAGGCTAAGGCGAGATCGGCGTAGGTGCCTCGGTCGAGCGTGTCGCAAATCTGGACCGTCGTCGCCCCGGTGAGCCGCATCTGATCGATGATCGAGTCCGTCGTGCGGCGGCTCGTCAGGAGGAAGGAGGAGATCCCGCTCGGCATGCCCGAGGCGATCGTCCGTATGCGTTCGTCGTCGATGACCCCCGGGCCGCTCGGCATACTCGACACCAGGCCGACGGCAGAAGCGCCGTGGCGGATCGCCACCTGAGCTTCGGCGGCCGAACTGATGCAGCAGATCTTGACGCGCGGTCGGTCCGTCGGGTCCATAATTAACTCTGCGCTCCCCCGGCGTGATGCCGGTCCAGGAGCCGCTCATCGGGTGTCCCCATCCTGAGGAAGAACGGGAATGCGACATCGCGCTTCACGCTCCGGTGCCATGTGCGTACGAGTTCCGTCCGCAGGGACTCGGTCGGGTCGGCGGACATCGCGTCGACATAGTGCTGGACCGCCGACCAGGTCCGGACGTATCCGATGAACTCGTCGACGGTCCATTGGAAGTGCTCGGCGAACTCCGGGCAGGGTATCTCGCGCAGGGGAAAGGGGATCGTGCGGTAGTGCGCATCGACGAGATGGCGCTCGGCGTCCCAGTACGGCCCGACGACGTCTGTGTAGAACGTACGGAGCGCTGGATCGAGCTCCTGGCCGACCGTGCAGAGGGAATAGCCCGCCACCGCGAAGACCCCTGAGGGCTTCAGGACGCGGTAGACCTCCTGGTAGAGCCGCCCGAAGTCGAACCAGCGGACGGCTTGGGCCGCGCAGACGAGATCGAAGCTGCCGTCCGGGAACGACGACGCTTCGGCCGCACCGACGCTGTAGCGGATGTTGGGCCCAGGCCGAGCGTGCGAGATCTGTTCCGGGCTCACGTCGGTGGCGCAGACGGTCTCGAACACACGGGCGAGTTCGCGGGCGAACTGGCCGTTCCCCGTGCCCGAGTCCCACGCCAGAGAGCGTCCCGGGACGTGCGACAAGAGGAACGCGACAAGCTCCCGAGGGTATTGCGGCCGAAACTGCGCGTAGAGCCCGGATTGTTTCGAGAAGTTGTCCTTCATGCCTTGGCGCGCCGAGTCAGCACTTGACGCTCTTGCGCTTCTTGCCGAGGGATCCGCGGGCGGCGACCTTCTTGATGTAGTCGGGCGCAAAAGGGACCTTGCACGCCGTCCCGCCGACGTCGACGGAGACCTCGCCGATCGCTTGGGCGGCGGCGACGGCATTCTTTGAGAGCGGCACGACATAGCACCCCACGGCGATGAGGAACGCGTTCATCGCCGACCGAATGCGGTTCGGCGCCTTGTGGATCTCCTTCTTGGCGCGGGCGAGGAGCGCGGTGAGCGCTTTCATGTCGAGCGCGTCGTCGGGCGTCATCGCGACGACCGACGAGAGGGTCATCCAGCCGGCGGAGGCGACCGTCTCCTTCTTCGATAGGGTCCAGGCGAGGCCCATTTCCCACCCGAAGCGTCCCTGGGCGGCGACCCAGGGGAGCGTGTACTCGGCGATACCTGCGTACGCGGTCTGGGACCAGCGCTCGAGGTCCTTCTTCGTCATGAGCATGTCATCGGCGATGAGACCTGCAAGATACATCGCGTCGTAATGGCCGGTCTCGAAGAGCTTCAGGGCGATATCGTGGTTGACCTTGACGCGTTGTTGGATCTTTTTGAGGTCGCCGACCTTCACGCCGGCGAGCGGCTCTTTCGCGCCGTGCTCCAGTAGGACCTTTTTGATCCGTGGGTCTCCGAACGATTCGATCTGCCTGAGTATCTCCTTTGCATCCATCGCTGCTGCTCCTTTGTGATGAGGGTGGAGCCGTCAGATGACGGCCCTTGTGGCACTTCGTCAATGTTCGCCGTGATCACGGGGTTTGTACTGCGTCGCGGGCGTGATGAGGGCCGTATACGGCCCGTCCCAACTCTTGAGGAAGATCTTCCGCATCTGCGCCGTGAGGGCCGAACCCCGGATGACCGCGCCGACGTTCCGGGTGTTGTAGAAATAGCTCTTCTCGGCGTTCGCCGTGCCAAGCCAGAACGCATCCGCGTCCGCGATGACGTACTTCAAGTGCTCGACCCGAGCGAAGGAGATATATCCGCCGCTCCACTCCGGGATCTCGCTGAACTTCACCTGGATGTTCGGGACTGTCGCGAGGGTCTCGAGGTAGTCGACCGTCGGATGGTTCTTTCCCCAGTCGGCGACGATCATCGAGACCTTGACGCCGCGTGAGGCTGCGCGCTTGAGCGCGTCCTCGAGGACCGCGTAGGAGCTCTTGTCGCGGCCGGCGGGGGAGTAGGTGAGGAACTGGCAGGAGACCTCAGCTCGCGCGCCGTCGATCAGCGCCACGATGTTCGTCTCGTCCCACATCGTCGAATCGGCCAGAAGCGACCGTGGGCTCGCCGTCGGACGGAAGGAGACGGTATCGCCCGAGGGAAGCGCAACGCGCACGGGCCCGCCGTAGACTCGCGCCGGTACGGGCGCCTTCGGGTCCGAGGCGAGCGTCCAGTCGAGGTTGAAGATGTCGCGGTACGGGCCGACGAGCTCCTCGCTCCGTATGCGGAGCCCGAGCTCGTGGATATGCTTCAGGGAGCGCCAGTCGAAATTCTGGCTCCCGAGGAAAATCTCCTTGCCGTCCACGATGAAGTACTTTGCATGCTGGATGCCGCCGGCGAGCTTGCCGTAATCGATGGTGCGCGACTCGATGTTCTTCAACGTTCCGAGGCGCGTGACGCTCTCAGGGTAGGTCTTGAACATCCTCGAGTCGGCGAGGATCCGGACGCTCACGCCGCGCTCGCCCGCCTTGACGATCTCCGCGAGGATCGCCTCCAAGGGTTCGCCCGGTTTGTCCGAAATGTAGAACTCCTCGATGTCGAGCGAGGTCTTCGCCGAGGCGATCATGCCGTGCCAGACCTCCGGCGTGTTCGCTATCTCCGGGTTGTCGAGCACGGTCTCGACCGGTATGCTTTCAACGAGTTCGATCGATCCATGCACAGGGCTTTGCGAGATCCCCGGGCAGGCCAGGACAAAAAGCATGAGAAGGAGAGAGAGAGTTTTCATCGATGTTCGTCCTTTCTTACGCGCTTGATAGACGAGGGGCGGGGGTGTGTGCGACCGAATGGTCGCTCCCGCCATGGTTGCCGCGGATCTTCGGCCGCGCGCTGCCGGGATGCGTACTCTCGGGGGTTGCGTCATGGACGCAAATGTAGGAAAAGGGAAGGAAAGTTGCACGCCATCTTGGACGTGCTCAAGCAACGTACTCAAGCGGCCCGCGCGTGGGACGGGCGAACGAAAAAAGGGCGGGGGTGGGCGGTGCTACCGGACGTAGAGTATGATCATGAGCGCCACGCCGAGGAGGGCGCAGGCGATCTTCAGTATACGGACATCCTTTTCAAGCCGCGTGACGGTGGAATACATGGTTTGGTCTCCTTACGATACGGTTCGTTGGTGATGAATGGTCAATGGGTCCCGATGGTGATCGAGCCGGCGTCGCTCGCCTTGAGCCAGTACCCGTGGCCCGGCTTCAAGGTCGCGGCCACGGCATACCCCGTGGGGGTGAACTCGTACCAGCTGCTCGCGATGATCCCGCCCGAGGGGGCGGCCACGTCGTGGTCGATCGAGCCGACGAGGTTCCAGCCTTTCTTGAGCGTGACGTCGACGACCGAGAGGGCGGGCCCGCTCACCTGCTGCGTCGTCGTGCCGACGGGGAATTTTGCCCAGTACGCCTTCCCGGGGACGAGGCTCGTCGCGGCGAGGTACTGCCCGTCGTAGCTGTAGAGCGTCCCGGCCAGAAGTGTCGGAAAATGCGCCGCCGGCGTCGTGTTGATCGGATTGAGCGGCAAAGAGATGAGGTTCCAGTTCCCGGAGAGGGCGACGTCCACCGTCGTGGCCGTCGGAGAGAAGAGGTCGTGCTGGAACATGCCGCTTCCGTGCGTCGCGAGCCGGAGCTTTCTGTTCGAGGGGCTGATGGTGAATTCGGAGACCATGCAGCCTTCGGGCAGCGCCTCGTTGAACGCCGACCACGTCGCGCCCGCGTCGGTCGAAACGTAGACGCCGGCGTCGCCTCCGGCGTAGACCATCGCCGAGCTCAGCGGATCGACGACGACGGCCGAGATCGGCGCGTCGGGAAGCGATGCGGAGACGTCGGACCAGGTCGAACCGGTGTTCGTGCTCTTGTAGAGATGTCCGGTGCCGTATCCGCCGAAAGCCGCGTAGACGTTGACGGCGTTCGACGGATCGACCGCGAGGTCGAGCGGGAACTTATTCGGAAGCGTCCCGGTGACGTTCTGCCATGAGGTGCCGCCGTTCGTCGTCCGGAAGATATGCGCGGGCACGTTGACCGGCGCCATACCGACGAAGACCGTGTCAGGGCTCTTGGCGGACATCGCCATGGAGATCGCGAAATTGCCGTCGAGGGCGCCGCTGGTCTGGGTCCAGCTCGAGGAGCTGTCGACCGACTTCGACACGCGGTCGTGGCCGACGTAGAGGATGTTCGGGTTCGAAGGGGAGGCGAGCATGGGCGAGCTCCAGCTCGACGGGTAAAAGGTGAAGACCCCGCCGCCACCACCACCGCCGAAGTTGAACGTGTTGTAGGAAGTGCCCCGGTCGGTGGACCGCACGACGAACGTCCCGTAACTCAGGTTGCGGTAGAGGAGGCTGTCGTTCACCTGGGAGATCGCCGTCCACCCCGCCTCGTCGCCGTTGCCGATTGTCCACGTGGTGGAGCCGGTGAAGGTGACGCCGGGCGTCCCGACCATCTGCCCGAGGGCGAGGTTCGGGCTGGTGGCCGAGTTCGAGAATCCGTTCTGCAGCTGCGCGGTCACCATGCCGGTGCTGATATTCGTATAGCCGTATCCGAAATCGTTCGTGACGAACACTCCGTTGTCTCCCACGACGTAAACCTTGTTCGGATCCGCGGGATCGTGCACATAGTTGTGGTTGCGTACGCCGCTTCCCGACGCGTCGAGGAGCGTCGCGCCGCCATTGCTCGTCGCGTACATGAGGCTCGATCCCAGAATGAGCGACTGCGCATCCTCGGGATGGACGACGACGAAGTGGCCGTACCAGCCCGCCTCATAGGTGCGGCCGCTCAAGAGCGTGTCCCACGTCGCGCCGAAGTCGGTCGTCTTCCAGATGGTACCGCGCATGCCCGTGTCGCTTCCGACGGTGGCGAACACGACGTTCGGGTCCGCGGCGAACGACTCGAGCCGCGCCTTCCCTCTGAACGTGGGGAAATTATCCATCCGAAACCATCCCGCGCCGCCGTCGAGCGAGAGATACCCGCCCCAACCGGTGCTCTGGAAGTTGCCGCAGGTCGCCATGACAAGCGTCGTGTCGTTATGGTCGAAGACGATGTCCTGGACCATGAGCGCGTCGAGCGGGCGCGTCCACGAGCCGCCCCCGTCGGTCGAACGGTAGAGACCTTCGGTCGTGCCGGCCAGGATGGTCTTGGGGTTGAACGGGTTGAGCCGGATGACCTCGACGCCGCGCTGGTCGCTCGGGGACCAGGGGAGCAGCTGCGTCCAGGTGGCGCCGCCGTTCGTCGTCTTGAGAATGCCATAGCCGTAGCTCCCCTGCGTCGTCCGGTCGAGGGAAGGGCCGAAGGCCGCGTGGTAGCGGTAGACCTCGCCCGTGCCGATGTAAATGGTGTTGGAGTCGGTGGAGTCGATCGCGATCGCGGAGATGCTCGCGATGGGGAACCCGGTGTTGATCCGCTGCCAGTCGCCTCCGAGGCCCGCCGTGCGCGACCGCCAGAGTCCGCCTCCGGCTGATCCGGCGTAGATCGTCGAGGAGTTGTGAGGGTTGATGGCGATGGAAAGAACGCGGCCCTGGACGTTCGTCGGTCCCATGAACTCCCACGGTGCGGCGAACGTCGTCCGTGGCACTTCTTTGACCTGCGCGGATACAAGCACGGGAAAGAGGCAGAGAAACAACACGGATAAGCTGAATCGGTTCATGTGGAAACCCCCAATAGATGCCAGTTGGATGAGAACGACATTCCTGGAGGGTGATACGTAAAAGCGGGGAAATAGTTGTCCGTCAGACGAGCAGAATTCATCCGCGCGGCCATCCGTGCGGCCATCCGTGCGGGATGAGGCGGGGACCGGGTGGTCCTATTTTCCTTTCCAGTCGGGTTTGCGCTTTCCGGTGAAGGCGGCCATGCCTTCCTTCTGATCCTCGGAGGCGAACAGGAGGTAAAAGTTCTTCCGTTCGAACTCCAGGCCCCCCTCGATCGTCGTGTCGAACGACTTCAAGACGGCCTCCTTCGCGAGCCGGACGGCCAAGGGCGGTTTGGCGGCGATCTCCCGGGCCATCGCGCGCGCCTCTTCGAGGTAGTACTCGACCGGCACCACCTTGTTGATGAGTCCCCAGCGCAGGGCCTCGTCGGCCGTGATCATCCTGCCGGTAAGGACCATCTCCATCGCCTTCGCCTTGCCCACGGCGCGCGTGAGGCGCTGGGTTCCCCCCGCCCCGGGCATGACGCCGATGGAGATCTCCGGCTGGCCGAACTTCGCGGTCTCCGAGGCGATGATGATGTCGCACGACATCGTGATCTCGCATCCTCCCCCGAGCGCGAATCCGCTTACGGCGGCGATGATCGGCTTTTTGATCTTCCGAATGCGGTCCCACCGGGCGAACTGATCGCGCACGAGCATCTCGACGGCTCCCGCGCCCGCCATTTCGGTGATGTCGGCCCCGGCGGCGAACGCCTTCTCGTTGCCGGTGAGGATGATCGCGCGGACGGCGTCCTCCCGGTCGAGGGCTTCGAGCGCGTCGACGAGCTCCTGCATGAGCTGCATGCTGATCGCGTTGAGGACCTCGGGCCGGTTCAATTGGACGACGGCGTAGCCCTCTTCTCGGGTGACGATGATCGATGTGTATGGCATGATGGGTTCCCTTGTTGGTGTGGCGTTGGGTGGTGTTGTCGTTTTTTTTCGGAGAGCCTTCGGCGTTCGCTCCCTACCGGATCAAGAGCATCTTTTCGGTGCGGGAGAGTGTCCCGCGTACGAGTCGGCAAAAGTAGATCCCACTCGGCTCTCCGGCGGCGTTCCAGGTTCGGGCGTAGGACCCCGGGGCGAGCCGCTCGTCGAGGACCAAGGCGACCTCGCGCCCCAGCACGTCGTAGATCCGCACGCTCGTGAGCGCGTCCGCGTCACCTTGAATCCCGTCGGGCGGGAGAGAGAACCGGATGACCGTCGAGGGGTTGAACGGGTTCGGGTAGTTCTGCCGGAGCTCGAACAGGAACGGGAGCGACGCAATCTCACCGACCGCAGTCGTTGAATCGCGGACCGCGGCGGAAGCGGACGTCATCAGGACCGGCGAGGAGCGTCCGCGGTTTTTCCACGAGGTCTGGAGGCGCGCGCCCCAGTCATTCCAATCATAGAAGTTGCCGGCGTTCTCCGCGGCAAGGAATTCGATGTATTCGCGGCTGATGGTCTGGTAGCTGAGCGTGGCGCTCACCTGCGTGATCGCCGCCGGGAGCCGGTAGAGCGCCCTGTCCCAGTATTGTCCGTCGGCATACGTGGCGCCGACGGGCGAGGCGAGCCTCGTGGCGAACCCTGCGTTCGTGAACCCCATCGGCGGGATGCGGTTGTCTTTCAGGATCGTGTCGTTGAGGGCGAAGTGGAAGGATGCGCCGGCGGCGAGGCCGTAGCGTAGCGCGGCGGAGTCCGTCAGACCGAAGACCGCCTCGTAGATCCGTATCTGCGCGTCCGGAAGGAGCCGGGCGGAGTCCGTGTCGTAGGATCCGGACCGGAACAGGGTGTCTCCTGCGGCGTTCCGGCCGACGACGCCGATCCAGATCCGCCGGCCATCGGGATAGCCCGTCGGGAGCTTGTGCCCGGTCAGGTTCGTGACGCGGATCGACGCGACGACCGTGTCGCCGAGGCGGTAGGCGTCGAGCGTGAGTTCCGCTGCGCGGCCCAGGGCCGCGGACGCCCTGGCGCTGCCGGCCGCGAGCGCATTTGTATCGAGGCCGGGCCAGAAATCGGGGAGGATCGACGGCACGAACGTGTTGCCGCCGGTCAGGTCGTGGCTCGCGATGTCGGGGCGCAAGGGGGAGGTGGTGTAGACGCACATGTACCCCGCGGCCGACGGCATGTGGCAGCTCTGGCACGTCCCGGAATCCCCCTTCGCGCTGTACGCGCTCATGAGCCATTCGCTATACGTTCGTTCGATCGGCGCGTAAAGGTGCGGGGAGAGAAAGATCCGGTCCTGGCCTGTCGTGTTGAACGGATTGCTCACCTCGTGGCAGACCGCGCAGAGCTCGGAGCGCGATTGGAACGGGTCGTAGCGCGTCGTGTGCGGCGCCGACGTGCTGTCGAACGGGCCGCGCTTCGGTTCACTCATGCGCTGGACGACGTGCATGCCGTTGCCGTATCCCGGCACGGCGAACGTCAGCGGCGCGACGCTCGTGTCGGGGTCAAGGGGGTCGACGCTCCGGTGGCAGTATTCGCACTGTATGCCGTCGAGGTCGGTGCCGCGCAGGGATTGGCCGGAGATGTCCTCGGAGTGTCCCGCGAGCCATCCCGTCGGGGAGTGGCACCGGATGCAGAATTCGCCGGCGTTGTTCCCGGCCTTGGAGGCGTACTTGTTCGCCACGGCCATCGCGGCGTAAAAGACGGGGTCGCGCGCCGACTGCGCCATCATGCTTCCCGACCAGTCAGTGGAGATGGTGACCGGGCGGCTCAGGGAGGGGGAGTAGTGGCACTGCTTGCACAGGAGCGATCCGCCCGAGCCGACGGTGTCGACCGTGCCGGGCTGCGATCCGGGGAGGAACGTGAGGGTCCGCTCCGGATCGGCCGTCGCTGCGAACGCGGCGACGGCGGCCACTGCGGCGGCAAGGGCGAGGAGGAGCCGCCGTTCCCGGAAGAACGACCGCATCGGTGTTCGGTATGCCAGGGGGCGTTGCACGTTGAGGGTGGCGGTGCCGTCGGGGCGCGCTACTTCTTCCGCCGAGCGGTGCTTCTGCGGCGGACCTTCTTGTAATCGATGGGACGCTTCTCGACGAACGCGCGGACGCCTTCGGCCACTTCCTCCGAGCCCGTATGGACGGTGAGCCAGTCGCGCAGGTGTCCGATCGTGAGGCTCCAGGAGAAGTCGCGCCAGAAGTTCAGCTGCTGCTTCGCGTAGCGCGTTGATTCGGGGAGCTTGTTGACGAGCTGTTCGGCCATCGCGTCGACGGCGGCGTCGAGCCCCTTGCGGGGGACGACCCGGGTGACGAGGCCCCAGTCGAGCGCCTTGGCGGCCGTGATCGGTTCGCAGAGAAGGATGATCTCCCGTGCGCGCCGGTCGCCCACGATGAGGGGGAGCCACTGCGTGGCACCGGCCGCCGGGACGCTCCCTCTGGCGACGCCGACGTGCCGGATGGTGACGTCGTCGGCGGCGATCGCCAGGTCGCACGACATCTGCAGCTCGTTGCCTCCGCCGACGACCATGCCGTTCAAGCGCGCGATGGTCGGCTTGCCGATATTGCGCAAGCGGTCGAAAGTTTCAATGAACACGCCCATCCATTTATAGAAATCGGAGGGCTGAACGAGGAACTCCTTGCTCCACTCCTTCATGTCTGCGCCGGTGCAAAATGCCTTCGACCCGGCGCCGGTGAGAATGACGACGGCGACCGTGTCGTCCCAGCTCGCGTCCTCAAAGGCTGCCTTCAATTCGACGAGCGTGTCGAAATCGAGCGCGTTATGAACCTTCGGGCGGTTGATCGTGATCGTGGCGCGCCAGTTCTTCTTCTCATAGAGGAGGTTCTTGAACCGGAGCTCCCGCGACGACTTTCCGCGGTAGCGGCTCAAGCGCGGACCTCGCCGAAGAAGGGAATGATGACGTCCGCGGCGAACTTCATCACGTCCTGGAAGACGGCCTTCCCCTCCGGGGAGGCGTTCGCGGCGTTCATCGCGTCCATGGAATCGTAATACATTTCCGCCATGACATGGTACTTGGCCTCGCCCATCGGCGCACCGGTAATGGAGGTGATCTCGATTTTCCGGAGTCCCGGGACCTTTCTCACGAGCGGGATATGAACGTCGTAGTAATACTTGTCGAAGGCGGCGGCATCCGCCGGTTTGCGGTAGAGCGCGATCAATTTGACCATGGAGGTTACGTGAGAGAAATGGTGGAAGGAAAGTAATTGAGAGCAATATACCTGTCCGGACCTAAAGAATCAAGGGTAAACCCAAGGTTGAGCGGCCAGACATTCTGGCTTTTGTAGCGCGGGATTGCTACATTTGTACCCTTTGACTATCGTACGGAGCAGACGCGTGAAATTGCAAGACCTGAGGTCCCGACAGCTCGTGGAAACCGCCGTGTTCGCGGCCGGCGCCTTTGCGGCTTTCATCGTCTACGCCATGACGCTCTGTCCCACGCTCAACTTCATCGACAGCGGGGAGCTTGCAACCGTCGCCTACACCTTGGGCGTCGCCCATCCGACAGGGTACCCGCTGTTCACACTCATCGGCTGGCTCTTCACGCACCTTCCGCTCGGAGGGAGCGTCATCTACCGGCTCAATCTCATGGCCGCGATCCTCTGTTCCGTCGGCCTAATCTTTTACTCTAAGTTCCTCTCCTATATCCTTGCAGTAGTGTGGGAAAAGCACGACCAATCCGGCGGGACTTCAGCCCGGACACGGTTCTACGAGAGGACGCTGCCGACGCTCTTCGGCACGCTCCTCCTCGCCTTCTCCGAGACCTATTGGTCCCAGGCTCTCGCCGTCGAAGTCTACTCGCTGCACGTCCTGCTCCTGAGTCTCGTTCTCTACGTATTCGTCCGAGGGGTCGTTCCAGCGCTCGGTCCCATCAAGGGGAAGGGGGAACCAAAAGAAGGCAATACCCTTCTCCTTGCCGCCTTCGCGTTCGTCCTGGGGCTCTCGTTCACCAACCACATGACGACGATCTTCCTCGCGCCGGCGTTCCTCTATCTGTACTTCGCCGCCTTCGGGTTCCGCAAAGAGGCGTGGCGCCTCATCGGGGCGATGGCGCTGCCGTTCCTGGCCGGGCTCTCGGTCTACCTCTATCTTCCGTTGCGTGCGGCGGGGCATCCCCTTATGAATTGGGGTAATCCCGTCACCTGGGAGGCCTTTTTCCGCCATACAAGCGCGAAGCAGTATAGCGTTTGGCTCTTTTCCTCGATGGACACTGCCCAGCGCCAGCTCGCGTATTTCCTCGGGTGCCTGGGTCCGGAGTTCTTCTATATCGGGGTCGCTCTGGCCGTGCTCGGCGCCTGGAGCCTCTTCCGGCGGCACCGAACGCTCTTCGTCTTCACCGTGCTCCTTTTCCTCGGCTGCGTCCTCTACGCCATCAATTACGATATCCACGACATCGACTCGTATTTCCTCGTGGCGTACCTCACGATCGCGCTCTGGGCGTCCTTCGGATTTCGTCAGCTCATCGCCGTGGTGACGTCGCAAGAGGCCCGGACCGTACTAGTCGGGGCGGCGCTTGTGACGATCGTGGGGGAGGGGGTCGTCAATGCGCCCAAGGTGACCCTCCACGACATGACTCTCGTCGAGGACTATACCCGAGACGTGTTCCAATCCGTCGGGCCGAACGCGGTCGTTCTGACGTACCAGTGGGATTACTTCGTCTCCGCTTCCTATTACGCCCAGCATGTCGACAGGTCGCGCACGGATGTGGTGGTGATCGACAAGGAACTCCTCAGGCGCTCCTGGTACTACCCGCAGCTCGAACGCGAACATCCCTGGCTCATCGCCCAGTCCCGGCCCGAGGTGGATGCCTTCCTCGTCGAGCTCCGGAAATTCGAGAACAGCCTTCCGTACAGTTCCCAGCTCATCGAGTTCCGGTACGCCGCCGTCATCCGGAGCTTCATCGAACGGAACATGGCAACGAAGCCGGTCTATGCGACACCCGAGGTCGAGCCGCAGTACACTCCCGGGTTCCGGAGGATCCCCGCGGGACTCGCCGATCGTCTCGTCCCGGAGGCCGCCGACTCGGCCGCCTGGCCGGCGATGGTGACGCCTGACTTTCACGTGCACGTCCCGGCTCGCCGTGACGCCTATGTCGACGGCGTCCTCGGTCTCTACTCAGGAGCGTACCTCCGGGCCGCGCTCTACGCCTTCTCCCTCGGACAGCGCGAGCGCGCCCGCGCCTTCGTTGCGCAATCGCTCGCGCTCGACCCCGCAAACCCCGAGGCGCTCCGGCTCAACGACGCGTTGCAGCGTTAGCCAAGACACCTCGGTCGAACGAACGGGGGCCCATTGGAAGGCCCGAACAGGCTTCATGGCACAAAAATTGTTTGACATTAAGCGAAAAAATGTTATATTATGTGCCTTAAAACATTGAAGGCCTGCCTCAATTCGACGGAAAACCCAGAATTTGAAGAAATTTCAAAGACTTTCCATGGGTGAGCGCTAGCCGTTGACGTGGCCATTTTGTGCGCTTCGGCCCGCCATGAAGGTCTTTGCAGTATGTTCGCCGATGTAGCTCAACGGTAGAGCAGCTGATTTGTAATCAGCTGGTTGGAGGTTCAAATCCTCTCATCGGCTCTGCGGCATTGGCAGGACTATCGCCAGACGCAAGTGATGAGACGACGATCGAAGCAGAAACGGTGTCGCTCTTGTCAGACGTGACGGGGTAGCGAGACTACACATGTTGCGGGCAGGTAGCGAAGTGGTCAAACGCAACAGACTGTAAATCTGTCGGCTTCGGCCTTCGGAGGTTCAAATCCTCCCCTGCCCACATAGAGTTTGAAAGTGCGCCCGCGTGCGGCGTTCGTAGGGTGGGTCGGCGGTATTGTCTGCGCGTGAAGTTCCGCCCTCCGTTCCTTCGGCCGGAGTTCATGCGGGAGTAACTCAGTTGGTAGAGTCACAGCCTTCCAAGCTGTTGGTCGCGGGTTCGAGTCCCGTCTCCCGCTCTCTCGAGAAAGTGCTGGGTCCAATGCTTGCGTAGCTCAGTTGGTAGAGCACATCCTTGGTAAGGATGAGGTCATCGGTTCAATCCCGATCGCAAGCTCTGCTGTGATCATGGAAATTTTGTCAAGGAGAAGAACATATGCGCGACATCATCACGTTAGAATGCACCGACTGCAAACGGCGGAACTACACCACCACGAAGAACAAGAAGAAGCAGACCGGCAGGGTCGAGTACAAGAAATTCTGCGCCTGGTGCACGAAGCACACCACGCATAAAGAAACGAAGTAATCACGCATACGTCAGTAGCTCAATTGGCTAGAGCAGCGGTCTCCAAAACCGCAGGTTGGGGGTTCAAGTCCCTCCTGACGTGCAGGATTGTAGGATCGCAGATCTCAAAGGACATGAAATGAAAGAAAAGATCATTGGCTTCTTCACCGATGTGGTGAAGGAGATGAAGAAGGTCACGTGGCCGCGCCCGGAAGAGCTCCGCGAGTCGACGGTCGTCGTCTTGGTCGTCTGCGGCGTCATTGCCGTGTTCGTCTTCGGCGCCGACTGGGTCGTGAGCAACCTCCTGAAGATCATTCAATGAGGAACGCTTCTGTGGCCGTGCCGACGACAACGCGCAGATGGTACGCCGTCCGGACCTACTCCGGTCATGAGAACAAGGTGAAGGCGCACCTCGAGAACGAGGTGAAGCTCGTCGGATGGGAAGAGCGGATCGCATCGGTCATGGTGCCGTCCGAGAAGATCATCGAAGTGAAAGAAGGGAAGAAGAAGAGCCGCACGAAGACGTTCTTCCCCGGCTACATCCTCGTCGAGGCGACGCTCGACAAGGAGACGAAGCACATGATCCTCAATACGCCGAGCGTCATCAGCTTCGTGGGCCCGCGCGGCGAGCCGGTGCCCCTCCAGTTCGACGAAGTACGCCGCCTCATCGGCCGGATGGAGGAACGCAAGGACGTCGAGGTCATGGAGGTCCCGTTCCACGTCGGCGAACCGGTGAAGGTCATCGACGGCCCGTTCAACAATTTTACCGGCTTCGTCCAGGACGTCAACGAAGAAAAGATGAAGCTGAAAGTCATGGTGAGCATCTTCGGCCGCAAGACGCCGGTCGAACTGGACTTCAACCAGGTCGAACTCGAAAAATAACACTTTAATCGTAAGGCAGACTAGACATGAAGAAAGTAACCGGATTCATCAAGCTGCAGATCCCCGCGGGTCAGGCGAACCCCGCCCCTCCGATCGGCCCCGCGTTGGGCCAGAAGGGCGTGAACATCATGGAGTTCTGCAAGCAGTTCAACGCGCGCACCCAGGACAAGCAGGGCCTCATCATCCCGGTCGTCATCACGGTCTTCTCGGACAAGTCGTTCACCTTCATCACGAAGACGCCTCCCGCGGCCGTCCTTCTGGCGAAGGCCGCGAAGGTCGAGAAGGGATCCGGCGAACCGAACCGGACGAAGGTCGGCAAGGTCACACGTCAGCAGGTTCGGGAGATCGCCGAACTGAAGATGCCTGATCTCAACGCCGCGAACATCGATTCGGCGATGGCGATGATCGCCGGCACCGCCCGCAGCATGGGCATCACTGTCGAAGACTGATTTTTTTTAAACCCCGTGGGAGCCGCGTGAGGGACAGCGTGTCCTTTCGCAAAACCGGCGCTTGCACCACATTCATAAGGAACTCGAACCATGGCACGTAGCAAACGATACACCGCGGCCTCGAAGAAGGTCGACGAGAAGAAGCTCTACACTCTTGAAGAAGCCGTCGCCCGGGTGAAGGACGGGGCGTCGGCGAAGTTCAACGAATCGGTCGACATCGCGATCCGTTTGGGCGTCGATCCGAAGAAGGCCGACCAGGCCGTCCGCGGCACCGTCGCGCTCCCTCACGGCATCGGCAAGGCCGTCCGGGTCCTCGTCATCGCGAAGCCGCCGAAGGACGAAGAGGCGAAGGCCGCCGGAGCGGACCACGCCGGATTCCAGGACTACCTCACGAAGATCCAGCAGGGCTGGGCGGACATCGACGTCATCATCGCCACGCCGGACGTCATGGGTGAACTCGGCAAGCTCGGCAAGGTCCTCGGACCTCGCGGGCTCATGCCGAACCCGAAGAGCGGCACGGTCACCGCGGACGTCGCGAAGGCCGTCAAAGAAGTGAAGGCGGGCAAGATCGAATTTCGGGTCGACAAAGCGGGCATCGTCCACGCCCAGGTCGGCAAGGCGGACTTCGACGCTGCGAAGCTCGTCGACAACATCAACGCGTTCCTCGGCACCGTCATGAGGATCAAGCCGGCATCGTCGAAAGGGCAGTACGTGAAGAGCATCTGCCTTTCGAGCACGATGGGACCCGGCGTGCACGTCGACCGCACGGCGGCCGGCGCGCACTAAACACACGATTATTACGCACGCACGAACCATTACCGTTCTCTGCCTCGGCGGCACGCTCGTCCGGGGGCTTCTCAGAGGGCACATCTAAATCACGAGGAATACATGAAACGTTCTGAAAAAGAACAGATCATCGCAGAGGTGAAAGAGAAGGTCGCTCGCGCGAAGGGCTTGTACTTTGCGGACTTCACCGGCATCACGGTTGAGCAGATCAACGAGCTCCGCCGGGAATTCCGGAAGTCCAACGTCGGCTATCAGGTCGTCAAGAACACGCTCGCGCGCAAGGCCCTCGAAAGCGTCACGGGGTACGATTCAGTGCTCGACCGGCTGGAACGACCGACCGCGATCGCTTTCGGGTACGACGATCCCGTCGCCCCGGCGCGCATCATCAAGAAGTTCCGCGAAAAGAACGAGAAGCTGACCTTGAAGGTCTGCGTCATCGAGCACGAGGTGTTCGACGGCTCGCGTCTCGACGAGATCGCGAAGCTTCCGTCCCGGTCCGAGATCATCGCCGGCATCCTGGGAACGATCCAGGCGCCTGCTCAGGGCATCGTCGGGGCGATCAACGCGGTCATGCGCGATCTGGTGAGCGTCATCGACGCGATCGAAAAACAAAAAGCAGCCTAACGGCTCTTTCACACACGGTCCATCAACGTATAGAACAAAAGGAGAACACCCATGTCAGCCGTTGCAGAATTAGTCGAAAAGATTGAGAAGCTCACGCTCCTCGAAGCGTCCGAACTGAAGAAGGCCCTCGAAGAGAAGTTCGGCGTCACCGCCGCAGCCCCGATGATGATGGGCGGCATGATGCCCGCCGGCGGCGGTGCAGCAGCCCCGGCCGCGGAAGTCCAGACGGAATTCTCCGTCGTGCTCAAGAGCGCCGGAGCGCAGAAGATCAACGTCATCAAGGTCGTGCGTGCCGCGACCGGACTCGGACTGAAGGAAGCCAAGGACCTCGTCGACGGCGCCCCGAAGACCGTGAAGGAAGGCCTGAGCAAGGACGATTCCGACAAGCTCAAGAAGGAACTCGAAGAGGCAGGCGCGCAGGTCGAACTGAAGTAAGTTCACGACGTCTGACGTCTTCATCACCGGACGGCCTCCGGTGCGTTCGTTACTCGATTTCTTCAGTAATCCGATAGCGCATGACGAGGTTCCGTACGGTACACCCATAGCGACAGCGCCGATAATCAGTGGTAACACTGATTATCGGTTTGCTGTTTTCTTCGGGGATGCTTCACTCCACCTCAGGTTCGAGCTCAAGAACGTCGCTTTTCGTTGCCCGCTTCCGCACAGCGCTCACGCGCGAACGGGCCCGGGTCCGTGTTCAATATTAAAAGGGTGATATCGTTGAAAACGCAAAACAATCATTCCAACGGCCGCATCTCCTTCGGCAACATTCCCGCGGTCGTTGAGTATCCTGACCTGTTGAACGTCCAGATCGAATCGTGGGACAGCTTCCTCCAAGCCACGACCGCGCCGGAGAAGCGCGAGAACCGCGGCCTCCAGCAGATCTTCAAGATGAACTTCCCGATCACGGACGCCCGTGAGAACTACATCCTCGAGTTCGTCGAGTACTACGTGGAAAAGCCGAAGTACTCCGTCATCGAGTGCCAGGAGCGCGGCCTGACGTACGCCGTTCCTTTGAAGGCGAAGCTCCGGCTCTCGACGAAGAGCGACGACGGCAAGAGCTACGTCGACACGGTCGAGCAGGAAGTCTACCTCGGCAACCTCCCGATGATGACGCACCGCGGCACGTACATCATCAACGGCGCCGAGCGCGTCGTCGTGAGCCAGCTCCACCGCTCGCCCGGCGTCTTCTTCGACGAGTCGGTCCATCCCAACGGGATGTCGATCTATTCCGCGCGCGTCATACCGTTTCGGGGGTCGTGGGTGGAGTTCACCACCGATATCAGCAACGTCATGTACGTCTACATCGACCGGAAGAAGAAATTCCCCGTTACGACGCTCCTCCGAGCTCTGGGATACTCCTCGGATGACGAGATCCTCCAGCTCTTCAACCTTGTCGAGGAGGTCGATCCGCACAAGGTGACGATGAAGGACTACATCGGCCGCATCGTCTGCTCGGACGTCTTCGACAAGAAGACGGGCGAGGTGTTCGTCAACAAGGATGCCGAGTTCACCGAAGAGCTCATGAAGAAGGTGAAGAAGTCCGAGATCAAGAAGATACGGTTCCTGAAGTATGAGGGCGTCGGCGAGAGCTCCGTCATTGCGAACACCATCCAGAAGGACACCGCGCGTTCGAACGAAGAGGCCCTCAACGCGATCTACCAGCAGCTCCGGTCCGGGGAAGCGCCCGATCTGGAGACGGCGAAGAACCTCCTCGAGCGCCTCTTCTTCAACGAGAAACGCTACGACCTCGGCGACGTCGGCCGGTACCGCATGAACGCGAAGCTCACCTTGACGATCCCGGTGACGACCACGACGCTCACGAAGGAAGACATCATCGCGATCATCAACTATCTCATCGACCTCCAGCAGGGGAAGAAGACGGTCGACGACATCGATCACCTCGGGAACCGGCGCGTCCGAACCGTGGGCGAGCAGATCGGCCAGCAGTTCAATATCGGCCTGGCTCGGATGGCCCGCACGATCCGCGAGCGCTTGAGCTTGCGGGACCAGGAAAAGGTCACGCCCCAGGACCTCGTCAACGCCCGGACGATCACGAGCGTCATCAACGCGTTCTTCGGCACGAACCAGCTGTCGCAATTCATGGACCAGACCAACCCTCTGGCGGAGATCACCCACAAGCGCCGTATGTCCGCGCTCGGACCGGGCGGGTTGACGCGCGAACGCGCTGGCTTCGAGGTGCGCGACGTGCACTACACGCACTACGGACGGCTCTGCCCGATCGAGACCCCCGAAGGCCCGAACATCGGCCTTATCTCGTCGCTCTGCATCCATGCCCACGTCAACGAGTTCGGGTTCATCGAGACCCCGTACCGCAAGATGAAGAACGGCCGCGTCACCGACGAACTGGAGTACATGACGGCCGAGAAAGAGGACATTTACACGATCGCGCAGGCGAACGCCGCCGTCGACGACAAGGGAAGGTTCTCCGAGGAGAAGATCAAGGCGCGCATCCAGAGCGATTACGCGCTGGTGAAGCCGGAGGACGCGCAGTACATCGACGTCGCCCCGTCGCAGATCGTCAGCGCCGCCGCGGCCCTCATCCCGTTCCTCGAGCATGATGACGCGAACCGCGCCCTCATGGGCTCGAACATGCAGCGCCAGGCCGTGCCGCTTCTGCGGCCCCAGGCCCCCATCGTGGGGACAGGGCTCGAAGAGAAGATCGCCCGCGACGCGCGCACGATGATCGTTGCCGAACGCAATGGCGTCGTGGATTACGTCGATTCGAACACCATCGTCGTCAATTACGACATCGACGAGTCGAACACCGAGGCGCTCGTCTCATTCGAGGACAAGAAGCGCGTCGAGTACCACCTGGTGAAGTTCTTCCGCACGAACCAGGACACCGCCATCAACCAGCGGGCCATCGTGAAGCCGGGCCAGCGCGTCAAGAAAGGCGAGATCCTCGCCGACGGCTGCGCGACCGAGAAGGGCGAGCTCGCCCTCGGCCGCAACATCCTGGTGGCGTTCATGCCCTGGAGAGGATACAACTTTGAGGACGCCATCGTCGTGAACGAGCGCTCCGTGGCGGAGGACGTCTTCACCTCCCTCCACATCGAGGAGTTCGAACTTCAGGTCCGCGATACCAAGCGCGGCGAAGAGGAGCTCACGCGCGAGATCCCGAACGTGAGCGAGGACGCCGTGAAGGACCTCGACGAGAACGGCGTCATCCGCGTCGGAGCAGAGGTCGTCGAAGGGGACATCCTCATCGGCAAGATCACCCCGAAGGGCGAGACCGAGTCGACCCCCGAAGAGAAGCTCCTCAAGGCGATCTTCGGCGAAAAGGCCGGCGACGTCAAGGATGCCTCGCTCAAGGCTCCGCCGGGCATGAAGGGCATCGTCATTGCCACGAAGCTCTTCAGCCGCAAGAAGAAGGATTCGGAATCGAAGAAGGAGGACAAGCGCCTCACCGAGCAGCTCGACCGCGCCCACAAGAAGTCGGTGAAGGAGAACACCGAGAAGCTCTGGAAGAAACTCGGCATCCTTCTCGACGGCGAGAAGTCCGCCGGCATCCGGAGCACGGACGGCGATCTCGTCATCCGCGGCGGGACGATGCTCAAGGAGGAGACGTTCTCCGGCCTTGCGGACATCGAATCGCTCAACTACAAGCAGGACTGGGTCGAAGACAAGAAGAAGAACGTTCTCATCATGCGCATCTTCGAGAACTTCTTCCAGAAGCAGAACGACATCGAGGAGTTCTACAAGCACGAGAAGACGAAGATCGTCCTCGGGGACGAACTCCCCTCGGGGATCGTGCAACTCGCCAAGGTCTACGTCGCCAAGAAGCGCAAGCTCTCCGTCGGCGACAAGATGGCCGGCCGTCACGGCAACAAGGGCGTTGTCGCGAAGATCGTTCCGCAGGAGGACATGCCGTTCCTTCCCGACGGGACGCCGGTCGACATGGTCCTCAACCCGTTGGGCGTGCCGTCGCGCATGAACCTCGGCCAGCTCTTTGAAACGGCGCTCGGCTGGGCCGGCAAACGGCTCGGTGTGAAGTACGCGACCCCCATCTTCGACGGCGCAAGCTGGGAGGAGGTGCAGCAGGAGATGGTGAAGGCGGGTCTTGCCACGAACTCGAAGACCATCCTCATCGACGGCCGCTCCGGCGAACGCTTCGACCAGGAGGTGACGGTGGGCCAGATCTATATGATGAAGCTCTCGCACCTCGTCGACGACAAGATCCACGCGCGTTCTATCGGACCGTACTCCCTCATCACGCAGCAGCCCCTCGGAGGCAAGGCCCAGTTCGGCGGCCAGCGCTTCGGAGAGATGGAGGTATGGGCGCTCGAGGCGTACGGCGCCGCGAACATCCTTCAGGAGATCCTCACGGTGAAGAGCGACGACGTCTACGGACGCGCGAAGCTCTATGAAGCCATCGTGAAGGGAGATAATTTGCCGGAACCGAACGTCCCCGAATCGTTCAACGTGCTCGTCCGCGAACTCATGGGCCTCGGCCTCGACATCAAGATTGAATAAGAATGGAGCGAATGCATGGCGTTTAACTCACACGAACAGATCATCAAGAAGAACTTTTCCAAGATCACGATCACGCTGGCGTCGTCGGATCTCATCCTGTCCCGTTCACACGGCGAGGTGACGAAGCCCGAGACGATCAACTACCGATCGTTCCGTCCGGAGAAGGACGGCCTTTTCTGCGAGAAGATCTTCGGCCCGGTCCGTGACTGGGAGTGCCACTGCGGAAAATACAAGCGGATCCGGTACAAGGGGATCATCTGCGACCGCTGCGGCGTCGAGGTCACACAGAAGAGCGTGCGCCGGGAGCGGATGGGGCACATCTCCCTGGCCGTGCCGATCGTCCACATCTGGTACTTCAAGTCCGCGCCGTCCAAGATCGCGAACGTCCTTGGGCTCACGGGCAAGGACCTCGAGCGGATCATCTATTACGAGTCGTACGTCGTCATCCAGCCCGGCACGACGGGGCTCCACCGGATGGACCTCCTGTCCGAGGAGCAGTTTTACGAGATCCTCTCGTCGCTCCCGGACAAGAACCAGGACCTCGACGACACCGATGAGAAGAAGTTCATCGCCAAGATCGGCGGGGACGCCGTCAAGGACCTCCTGCGCCGCACGGACGTCGAGACGGTCGGTGCCGCACTGCGGATCACCGCGAAGGAGGAATCCTCCGCGCAAAAGAAGCAGGAGACCCTCAAGCGCCTGCGCGTCGTCGAAGCGTTCCGCGCGCGTGAGAACGGTCCCGTCAACAAGCCCGAGTGGATGGTCTTGGACGTCATTCCCGTCATCCCGCCGGAACTCCGGCCGCTCGTGCCCCTCGAAGGGGGACGGTTCGCCACGTCCGACCTCAACGATTTGTACCGCCGGGTGATCATCCGGAACAACCGCCTCAAGCGCCTCATCGAGATCAAGGCCCCCGAGGTGATCTTGAGGAACGAGAAGAGGATGCTCCAGGAGGCCGTCGACTCGCTCTTCGACAACTCTCGTCGGGTCAATGCGGTGCGTTCGGATAACAACCGCGCCCTGAAGTCGCTCTCCGACATGCTCAAGGGGAAACAGGGGCGCTTCCGCCAGAACCTCCTCGGCAAGCGCGTCGACTATTCCGGTCGCTCGGTGATCGTCGTCGGACCGGAACTGAAGCTCCATGAGTGCGGGCTCCCGAAGGACATGGCTGTCGAGCTCTTCAAGCCGTTCATCATCCGCAAGCTCATCGAGCGCGGGCTCGTCAAGACGGTGAAGAGCGCGAAGAAGATGGTCGACAAGAAGGGCCCCGAGGTTTGGGAGATCCTGGAGAACATCATCGACGGGCACCCGGTGCTCCTGAACCGCGCCCCCACGCTTCACCGCCTCGGCATCCAGGCCTTCCAGCCTGTGCTCGTCGAAGGCAAGGCCATACGGGTCCATCCGATGGTCTGTACGGCGTTCAACGCCGACTTCGACGGCGATCAGATGGCGGTCCACGTGCCGCTGTCGTACGACGCCCAGCTCGAAGCGAGGATCCTCATGCTGTCGAGCCACAACATCCTCTCGCCGTCGAACGGCGCACCGATCGTTCACCCGACCCAGGACCAGGTCCTCGGGTGCTATTATCTCACGAAGTCGAAGGTGGGCGACATCGGCGAAGGGAAGCTGTTCTCCTCGCCCGAGGAGGTCATCATCGCGTTCAACGTCGGCGCGGTCGGACTCCATGCCCGAATCAAGGTTCGGATCGACGGGAAGCTCATTGAGACCACGACGGGACGCGTCATCTTCAATCAGATCGTGCCGAAGCAGATGGGGTTCATGAACGAGCTCCTGAACAAGAAGCGCCTGACGCAGATCGTCCAGTCGGTCTTCCGGGCCTGCGGCAACCTCGTCACCGCGGAGTTCCTCGACAATCTCAAGGACCTCGGCTTCACCTATGCGACGAAGGGCGGGCTCTCGGTGAGCGTCGAGGACGTCATCATCCCGAAGGAAAAGGAAGAGGTCATTTCGAAGGCGGACCGGGACGTCGAGGCCGTGCAGAACCAGTACTACCGCGGGTTCATCACGAACGGCGAACGGTACAACAAGGTCATCGACATCTGGACGCGCGCGACGAACAAGGTCGCCGAGCGCCTCTTCGACGCCCTCCAGCATGCCCAAGACGGGTTCAACTCGCTCTACATGATGGTCGACTCCGGCGCGAGAGGCTCGAAGGAGCAGGTGCGTCAGCTCGCCGGCATGCGCGGTCTCATGGCGAAGCCGCAGAAGAGCATGTCGGGTGCGACCGGGGAACTCATCGAGAACCCGATCATCGCGAACTTCCGCGAGGGTCTTTCGATCCTCGAGTACTTCATCTCAACGCACGGCGCCCGTAAGGGCCTTGCTGACACGGCCTTGAAGACGGCGGACGCGGGGTATCTCACGCGCCGGCTCGTCGACGTGGCCCAGGACGCGATCATCACGAGCGCGGACTGCGGCACGATCCGCGGCGTGGTCACCGGCGCCCTTAAGGAAGGGGAGGATGTCAAGGAACCGCTCTCCGAGCGCATCCTCGGCCGCGTGTCGGTCCACGACGTCATCGATCCGCTGACGAAGAAGGTCCTCGTCAAGTCGGGCGAGGCCATCGACGAGAAGAAGGCGACCGCCATCTCCGAGACCTCCATCGAAACGGTCGAGATCCGTTCCGTGCTCGCCTGCGAGGCGAAGCGCGGCGTCTGCGCGCGGTGCTACGGCCGCAATCTCACGACCTCAAAGCTCGTGGAGGTCGGTGAACCCGTGGGCATCATCGCAGCGCAGTCCATCGGCGAGCCGGGCACGCAGCTGACGCTTCGGACGTTCCACACCGGCGGTACGGCGAGTTTGATCGCGACGCAGTCGCAGATCGTCTCGAAGTTCGACGGCAAGATCAAATACGAAGGCATCAAGTTCCTCAAGCAGATCGACGGGGAAGGGAAGCTCATCGTCCTGGGCCGGAGCGGCATCGTCAACATCTACGACGCCGACAACCGTCTCCTGACGAAGTACGACGTCCCGTACGGCGCAACGATGCTCGTCTCCGACGGCGCACCGGTGAAGCGCAGTGAGATCATCTACGAATGGGATCCGTACAACGCCGTCATCATCTCCGAACATCCCGGCACGGTGAAGTACCAGGACCTCAAGGAGAACATCACGTACCGCGAGGAGCCGGACGAGCAGACGGGCCACATCCAGAAGGTCGTTATCGACTCCCGCGACCGCACCTTGAGCCCGACCTTGAACGTCATGAGCGCCGCCGGAGTGAAGGTGGGAAGCTACATCATCCCGACGCGCGCCCACATGGTCGTGGACGATGGGGAAGAGGTCTTGGCCGGCACGGTGCTCGTGAAGATCCCGCGCGACAGCGGCAAGACGCGCGACATCACGGGCGGACTCCCGCGCGTCACGGAACTCTTCGAGGCCCGGAGCCCCGCGGATCCCGCGATCGTCTCCGAGATCGACGGCGTGGTGAAGTTCGGCGAGCAGAAGCGCGGATCCAGAGAAGTGTTCGTCAAGAGCCACGACGGCCAGGACGAACGCCGGTACCTCATCCCGATGGGCAAGCACATCCTGTCCCAGGAGAACGACGTCATCCGGTCCGGCGAGCGGCTCTCCGACGGCGCGATCGACCCGCACGACATCCTCAGGATCAAAGGCGTGGGCTCCGTCCAGGAGTACCTTGTCAACGAGATCCAGGAGGTCTACCGCATGCAGGGCGTGAAGATCAACGACAAGCACATCGAAACGATCGTTCGGCAGATGATGCAGAAGGTCCGCGTCATCGACGCGGGCGATACGCGGTTCCTCGAGGACGATCTCGTCGACATCCAGACGATCAACGCCGAGAACGAGACCTTGAGAGACCAGGTGATCATCACGAACAAGGGGGACTCGAAGCTCAAGAACGGCCAGGTCCTCTCGAAGAAGAAGGTGCGTGAAGTCAATACGGAGATCCGGAAGAAGACGAAGAAGATCGGCGAGTTCCGCGACGCCGAACCGGCGACGGCGGAACCGATCCTCCTCGGCATCACCCAGGCCTCGCTCTCGACCGACAGCTTCATCTCGGCCGCCTCCTTCCAGGAGACGACGAAGGTCCTCACCGACGCCGCGATCGAGGGAAAGGTCGACATGCTCCTCGGACTGAAGGAAAACGTCATCATGGGGCACTTGATCCCCGCGGGAACGGGGCTGAAGAAGTTCCGGAACATCATTGTCACCCCGCAGGAAGAAAGCACGCCGTTGGAGATCGAAGCCCTCACGCCCGAAGAACCGGTCGAAAAGAAGAAGATGCGGAAGCGGGAGAAAACGGCCCCCCAGGGGTGATTTACGGATCGAACAAATATCCGGATTTTGGTCAAAAAATAGTTGACAAATCAGTAAATAATTCATATATTTGTAGGCTTCATTGAAAACTAGGAGTAGACGTTTTGCCCACGATCAATCAGCTCGTTCGCTTTAGCCGCGAAAAAGTCACTTGGAAGAGTAAAGCCCCTGCGTTGCAACGGTCACCCCAAAAACGGGGCGTTTGCACTCGGGTTTACACGACCACGCCTAAGAAACCTAACTCTGCGCTCCGCAAGGTCGCCAGGGTGAGGCTTACGAACAGCCTTGAGGTGACGGCGTACATCCCTGGTGAAGGCCATAACCTTCAGGAACACTCGATCGTCCTTATCCGGGGCGGCAGAGTGAAGGATCTTCCCGGCGTCCGTTACCACATCGTCCGCGGCACCCTCGATACAGCGGGTGTGACGGACCGGAAGCAGGGCAGGTCGAAATACGGTGCAAAGAAGCCGAAATAGCATATGAGAAAGAAAACAGCAGCCCGACGAATCATCACTCCCGACCCGAAGTTCAACGACGTTCTGGTCGCGAAGTTCATCAACAGCGTTCTCAAGAGCGGCAAAAAGCATCTTGCCCGCAAGATCGTGTACGACGCGTTCACCATGGCCGAGTCCCGGGGGAAACACACCGGACTCGAGATCTTCAAGAAAGCGGTGAGTAACGTCAAGCCGGTCCTTGAGATCCGGGCCCGGCGCGTCGGCGGAGCGACCTACCAGATCCCGACGGAGGTCCGTTCGGATCGGAGCATCGCCCTGGCGATCCGATGGCTCATTTCGTATGCGAGCGAGCGCAAGGACAAGTCGATGTCCGCAAAGCTCGCCGCAGAGTTCCTCGCCGCCTCGAACAACGAGGGCAGCGCGGTGAAGAAGAAAGAAGACACGCATAAGATGGCTGAAGCCAACAAGGCATTCGCGCATTTCAAGTTCTGATAACGACGAACCGACTGTAACGAACCGATACCTATGCCAAGATCGTACCCCTTAGAACGAACACGCAACATCGGCATCATGGCGCACATTGATGCCGGCAAGACGACGACCACCGAGCGCATCCTGTTCTACACGGGCGTGCTGCACCGGATGGGCGAAGTCCATGACGGCGCCGCCACGATGGATTGGATGGAGCAGGAGAAGGAACGCGGCATCACGATCACGAGCGCCGCAACGACCTGTTTTTGGAACAATCACCGCATCAACATCATCGACACGCCGGGCCACGTCGACTTCACCGTCGAAGTGGAACGCTCTTTGCGCGTCCTCGACGGCGCGGTCGCGCTCTTTTGCGCGGTCGGCGGCGTTGAACCCCAGTCCGAGACCGTCTGGCGCCAGGCAGACAAGTACGGCGTCCCACGTCTCGCGTTCGTCAACAAGATGGACCGCGTCGGCGCGGATTTCTTCAACTGCCTCTCGATGATGAAGAGCCGCCTGGGCGCGAACGCCGTCCCCATCCAGATACCGGTGGGCGAAGGCGACCTGTTCACGGGCATCATCGACCTTATTACGATGAAGGCGCGGATCTTCCAGGAAGGCACGGCCGGCACGTCATGGGACGACCTCGAGATCCCGCACGACCTCCAAGCACTGGCACAGGAATACCGTACGAAGATGCTCGAAGCGGTCTCCGACGAAAATGACACGCTTCTCGAGAAGTACCTCGAGGGCAAAGAGATCTCCCCTGCGGAGATCAAGAAGACATTGCGCAGCGCGACGATCAAGGCCACGATCGTCCCCGTGCTCTGCGGATCCTCGTTCAAGAACAAGGGCGTGCAGATGCTCCTCGACGGCGTCATCGATTTTCTTCCGACCCCCTTGGATGTCGCGGGCGGCGAGATCGTCGGCCACCACATCAACATGAAGGACCAAATCTCGCGGCAGGTCTCCGATACGGAGAAGTTCACCGCGTTGGCCTTCAAGATCATGACCGACCCGTACGTCGGCAAGCTCACGTTCTTCCGCGTCTATTCCGGAACGGCGAAGACCGGCTCATACGTCTATAACTCCATCTCGGGGAAACGCGAGCGCATCGGACGCCTGCTGCGGATGCACGCGAACCACCGGGAGGATGTCGACGAGGCGAACACGGGCGATATTTGCGCCGTCGTCGGATTGAAGCATACGCGCACGGGCGATACGCTCTGCGACGAGAACGATCCGATCGTTCTCGAGAAGATGATATTTCCGGACCCCGTCATCTCGGTCGCGATCGAGCCGAAGACGAAGGTGGACCAGGAAAAAATGGGCGAGGCCTTGCAGAAGCTCGCCGAGGAAGATCCGACATTCCGCGTCTCCTCGAACGAGGAGACCGGCCAAACGATCATCAGCGGCATGGGCGAGCTTCACCTGGAGATCATCATCGACCGCATGAAGCGCGAGTTCCGCGTTGAAGCGAACGTCGGCAAGCCCCAGGTCGCGTACAAGGAAACGATCAAGAAGAAGGTCGAGCAGGAAGGCAAGTTCGTCCGTCAGTCCGGCGGCCGCGGCCAGTTCGGCCACGTCTGGATCACCGTCGAGCCGAACGAAAAGGGCAAGGGCTACGAGTTCGAGAACGACATCGTCGGCGGAACGATCCCGAAGGAATTCATCAATCCGGTCTCCGAAGGGATCGTCGAAGCGATGCGCAACGGCGTCCTGGCAGGCTATCCGATGGAAGACATCAAGATCTCGCTGTTCGACGGTTCGTTCCACGACGTCGACTCTTCCGAAATGGCGTTCAAGATCGCCGGTTCCATGGCGTTCAAGGAAGCCGCGAGAAAAGCGAACCCGATCCTTCTCGAGCCGATCATGGATGTTGAAGTGGTCACTCCGGAAGAGTACATGGGCGACGTCATGGGCGACCTGAGCTCACGCCGGGGCAAGATCGAAGGACTCACGGCGAGAAAAGACGCCCAGGTCATCAAGGCGAAGGTTCCGCTCTCCGAGATGTTCGGGTATTCCACGTCCCTGCGGTCGATGACCCAGGGCCGAGCGATCTATACGATGCAGTTCGCGTTCTACGAAGAAGTCCCGCGTTCCGTGTCCGACCAGATCATTGAGAAGATCAAAGGCAAAGACGCCGTCACGGCATAAATTTAATATTTACGACAATCATTTCAGTTCTGATTCAGCGATAAGGAGATCATAGTATGGCAAAAGAAAAATTCAAAAGAGACAAACCCCACGTCAACGTCGGGACGATCGGTCACATCGATCACGGGAAGACGACCCTCACCGCCGCCATCACCATGGTGCTCGGGAAGAAGGGACTATCCACCGTGCGTACCTTCGACAGTATTGACAACGCTCCCGAGGAGCGCGAGCGCGGCATCACCATCGCCGTCGCTCACGTGGAATACGAGACCGACAAGCGCCACTATGCGCACGTCGACTGTCCGGGCCATGCTGACTATATCAAGAACATGATCACCGGCGCCGCCCAGATGGACGGAGCGATCCTCGTCGTCGCGGCGAACGACGGTCCGATGCCCCAAACGCGCGAACACATCTTGCTTGCTCGCCAGGTCGGCGTACCCCGGATCGTGGTGTTCATGAACAAGATCGACATGGTCGACGATCCCGAGCTCATCGAACTCGTCGAGATGGAAATGCGCGACCTCCTGAAGAAGTACGAGTATCCCGGCGACGAGATCCCCATCGTCCGCGGCAGCGCCTTGAAGGCCATGGAACGCGCGCTTGCGCCCGATTCCAAGGCCGACGATCCGGCGTTCAAGCCGATCTTCGATCTTATGGACGCAGTGGACAGCTACATCCCCCTGCCGAAGCGCGACATTGAAAAGCCGTTCCTCATGCCGATCGAGGACGTCTTCTCGATCACGGGACGCGGCACCGTCGGTACGGGTCGCGTTGAACGCGGCCGTGCGAAGGTCGGTGACGAAGTCGAGGTCATCGGTCTCGGCGCGCACAAGAAGACCGTCATCACCGGCGCAGAGATGTTCCGCAAGGAACTCGAAGAGGTCCAGGCGGGCGACAACGCCGGCGTGCTCTTGCGCGGCGTGGAAAAGAACGATCTCGAGCGCGGCATGGTCATCGCCAAGCCGGGTTCGATCACCCCGCACAAGAAATTCAACGCCCAGGTCTACATCCTGAAGAAGGAAGAAGGCGGCCGTCATACGCCGTTCTTCACCGGCTACCGTCCGCAGTTCTATTTCCGCACGACGGACGTGACGGGTGTTGCAACGCTTCCTACCGGCACGGAAATGGTCATGCCGGGCGACAACGTCGACAATATCGTCGTCGAACTCATCACGAACATCGCGATGGAAGACGGTCTGAAGTTCGCCATCCGTGAAGGCGGCCACACCGTCGGCGCGGGCGTCGTTACGAAGATCATCGAATAAGAACAGCATAACCTAAGGAACGTACACCGTGGCCGGACAGAAGATACGCATAAAGCTGAAGTCGTATGATCACGCGCTGATCGACAAATCGGCGGAGAAGATCATCAAGACCGTCAAGTCGACGGGGGCTGTCGTATCAGGGCCGATCCCGCTGCCCACGAAGCGTACGCTCTATACCGTGTTGCGTTCTCCCAACGTGGATAAGAAGTCGCGTGAACAGTTCGAAATGCGTTCCCATAAGCGCCTCATCGATATCCTCAACTCGTCGAACAAGACGGTTGACTCGTTGATGAAGCTTGAGCTCCCCGCTGGCGTCGATGTGGAGATAAAGGTCTGACGACCTAGGGTTTCCTTTCGTCTTTACTAACGTGCCCTGAAGCGCTCTGACGTTCTCAGGCTACATGAACATATTTTTCAGAAATGATCCAATGACTGCTATTCTCGGTAAGAAATTAGGCATGACGAGTGTCTTTGATGAGAAGGGTGAATCTCTGCCCTGCACCGTCATTGAGGCCGGCCCCTGCTTTGTCGCACAGATCAAGACAAAGGAGAAGGACGGCTATGAAGCGCTCCAGCTCGGCTTCGAGGAGAAGAAAGAACGCCTCGTGAACAAGCCGCTTGCGGGCCATTTCAAGAAAGCCGGCATTGCCGCCAAGAAGCTCCTGAGGGAGTTCCGCGGCTTCGACGTCAGCAAGTACCAGGTCGGCGCGGAAGTGCGCGTCGATTCGATCTTCGCCAAGGGCGATATCGTCTCGGTGCAGGGCCAGTCGAAGGGCAAGGGCTTCCAGGGCGTCGTGAAGCGCCATCACTTCGGCGGCGGCGTCCGGACGCACGGTCAGTCCGACCGTCAGCGCGCTCCCGGATCCATCGGTTCGAGCTCCTATCCGTCGCGTGTCTTCAAGGGCATGCGCATGGCGGGACGCATGGGCGGGGAGAACGTCACGGTGAAGAATTTGCGCGTCGTTCAGATCATTCCCGAGTCCAACCTCATCCTGATCCTTGGATCGGTCCCGGGCTACAACAACAGCTACGTTGAGATTCACAAAGAGCAGTAATTTTCCTTTTCTCTGAAGCGGAACGTCATGGAACTCGATATCTATTCAAAGAGCGGCAAACCGACCGGGCAGAAAGCGAAGCTTTCCGCCTCGATCTTCGGCATTGAACCGAACGACCACGCGATCTACCAGGCCGTCGTGACCCATATGGCGAACCGCCGCCAGGGGACGAGCAAGACGAAGACCTACGGCGAGGTTGCGGGAAGCGGCAAGAAGCTCTGGAAGCAGAAGCACACCGGTCGCGCCCGTGTCGGCGCCGTCCGTTCGCCCCTCTGGAAGGGCGGCGGCACGATCTTCGGACCTCAGCCCCGCGACTACTCGCGGAAGCTGCCGAAGCAGATGAAGGAGCTCGCCAGGAAGTCCGCTCTGAGCCACAAGGCGAAGGACGCAGCGATCCGTATCGTCGAGGATTTTACGTTCGACAAGCCGACGACGAAGGAAATGGTCGCCGTCATGAAGGCTCTTGACCTCAGCGGGAAGAAGATCCTGCTCCTGGTGCCGAAGGTCGACCTGAACGTGTACAAGTCGGGCCGCAATGTCCCCTCGCTCCACGTGATCGAGGCGGCGAAGGCGTCCACCTATGAGATCCTGGACAGCCAGATCCTCCTGATACAGAAGAGCGCGATCGAAGCGCTCGAAAACACTTTCCATAAAGAGTAAGAGCGTATGACTGGAATCATATTTCGTCCGATCGTCACCGAGAAGATGACCGCACAGCAGGAGAAGGGCCTCTACGCCTTCGAGGTGGCCCTCAACTCGAACAAGATCGAGATCGCGCGCGCGATCACGAAGAAGTTCAATGTCACCGTCACCTCCGTGCGAACGATGAACTACAAGGGCAAGACGAAGTCCCAGATGACGAAGAAGGGCAAGTTCGCCGGCAAGCGGTCGCACTTCAAGAAGGCGATCGTCATGCTCAAAGAGGGCGACAAGATCAATCTTTTTGAAAACGTTTAAGACGCAAGAGCAGAGACCACTATGGCACTCCGAAAATTAAAACCGAATACGCCCGGCACCCGATGGATGTCGATCCCGACATTCGAGGAGATCACGAAGTCGAAGCCGGAACGCTCGCTCATCGAGGCCCTGCGCAAGACCGGCGGGCGCAACACGAACGGGCATATCACGTCGCGGCACCGCGGCGGCGGACACAAGCGCTTCTACCGCATCATCGACTTCAAGCGGAACAAGCTCAACATGGCGGCGAAGGTGATGTCGATCGAATACGATCCGAACCGATCCTCGCGCATCGCGCTCCTGCAGTATCCCGACGGCGAAAAACGCTACATCATCGCCCCGGACGGCGTCAAGGTCGGAGAGCTCCTCATGTCGGGTCCGCAGTCGGAGATCAAGTCGGGCAATGCGATGCCATTGGCGAACATCCCGGTGAGCACGTTCATCCACAACGTCGAAATGCGCCCCGGCAAGGGCGCACAGATCGCCCGAAGCGCCGGAACGTCCATCCAGCTCATGGCAAAGGAAGGCAAGTACGCGCAACTCAAGCTGCCCTCCGGCGAGATCCGGAACATCCCTCTTGAGTGCTATGCCACCATCGGCATCGTTGGCAACGGCGACCACGAGAACATCAGCCTCGGCAAGGCCGGTCGGTCGCGCTGGCTCGGCATCCGGCCGCAGTCCCGCGGCGTCGTCATGAACCCGGTCGATCACCCGCACGGCGGCGGCGAAGGAAAATCACCCCAGGGCAATCCGCACCCGGTGTCACCGTGGGGCTGGCATACCAAGGGGAAGAAGACGCGGCATGCAAAGCTGCAGTCCAGCAAGTTCATTGTCAAGCGACGCAAGTAAACCCATTAATCTGAGTCTGATCGTATGAGTCGTTCATTAAAAAAAGGGCCGTATGTCGACGCGAAACTTCTCGCGAAGATTGAGGCGATGATCAAGTCCGGGCAGAAGAAGGTCGTCAAGACCTGGAGCCGGACCTCCACCATTACGCCGGATTTTGTCGGACACACCTTCGCCGTCCACAACGGGAACAAGTTCATCCCCGTCTACGTGCACGAAGGCATGGTGGGCCACAAGCTCGGCGAATTCGCACCGACGCGGAACTTCCGGACCCATCCGGGTCTCAAGGCCGAGTCCACAACGTCGGCAGGAGGATAAGGCCATGCTCGAAGCCCGTGCCATCAATCGTTATGTCAATTCTTCGCCGCGCAAGATGCGCCTCATCATTGACCTCATCCGCGGCAAGTCGGTTCCGGACGCCCTGGGGATCCTTCATTTCTCCCCGAAGCACGCTTCGAAGGTCGCTGAAAAGGTCCTGCGCAGCGCCGTCTCCAACATCCAGAACAAGGACGAGTCGGGACGCCTCGAACTCGAGACGCTCTTCATCAAGGAGGCGTTCGTCAACGGCGGGCCGAGTTTGAAGCGCATGCTCCCCGCACCGATGGGCCGCGCGTACCCGATCTTGAAGCGTTCGAACCACGTGACCATTATCGTCGCGCAGAAGGCCGTAAAAGTGAAGAAGGTTTCGCCCGCGAAACCTAAACAAGCAGCGGCAGCAAAGAAGCCGGCTGCTGCAGCAAAGAAACCAGCTTAACGCAGGAGGATCTTTGGGACAAAAAGTACATCCGGTCGGTTTTCGTTTAGGGATCCTGCGTTCATGGGACTCCAACTGGTACGACGAAAAAACGTTTGCAGAGAAGCTTCAGGAAGATTCGAAGATCCGTACGTACGTGCAGAACCGCCTGAAGAAAGCCGGTATCTCCCGGATCCTCATTGAGCGGACGCCGAAGCGGGCCGTCATCACGATCCATACGTCCCGTCCCGGCATCGTCATCGGCCGTTCGGGCAAAGAGATCACGCAGCTCGAAGAGGAGCTGAAGCAGGTCACGAACAAAGAAGTGAAGATCCTCATCCACGAGATCAAGCGTCCGGAACTTGACGCATTCCTCCTTGCAGAGAATATCGCAGGTCAGCTCGAAGGACGCATGTCCTTCCGCCGGGCCATGAAGATGGGCATCACCTCCGCGATGCGCATGGGCGCAGAAGGGGTCCGCGTCATGTGCGGCGGACGGCTGGGCGGCGCGGAAATCGCGCGCTCCGAACAGTACAAAGAAGGCCGCATACCGCTTCACACGCTCCGGGCCGATATCGATTACGCCCAGGCGACCGCGATGACGATCTACGGCACGATCGGCGTCAAGGTGTGGATCTGCAAGGGTGAAGTACTCGAACGCCAAACCAAAGCCTGACACACTTGAACCATTGAACGACCATGTTAGTACCAAAACGCGTAAAATATCGTAAGGCCCAGCGCGGGCGCATGAAGGGCAAGGCCACCCGCGGCGCAACCGTCGCCTTCGGCGATTTCGGCCTGAAGGCCCTGGAGCCGGGATGGATCACGCAGCGACAGATCGAAGCGTCGCGCGTCGCACTCACCCGCCTCATGAAGCGCGAAGGCAAGGTATGGATCCGGATCTTCCCGTCGAAGCCGGTGACGAAGAAGCCCGCGGAAACCCGTATGGGAAGCGGTAAGGGCGTTCCGGAATTCTGGGTGGCGGTGGTGAAGCCCGGAACCATCATGTTCGAGCTCGGCGGGATCAGCAAACCGGTCGCCGCCGAAGCGATGAAACTCGCATCGCACAAGCTCCCGATCAAGGTCCGGATGGTCACTCGTCCGACGTACGAAGCAAAAGAATAAGGGGTAGAAGATGAAGATCACGGAAATACGGGAAATTCCCGAGACGGAACTCCGGAAGCGGATCAAGGATGAGGAAGAGAATCTCGTCCATCTGAAATTCCAGAAGGCCACGAGCCAATTGGAGAGCCCGATCAGGATCAGAATGGTCCGGCGCGACATCGCGAAGATGAAGACCGCGCTCCGCCAGATCGAATTGAAGAACGCCAAAGCTCCGGCTGCGGGAAAGTAATCACAAGGACACCTGAATGGTAGAACGGAAAACATTACGGAAGACGCGACAAGGTACGGTCGTGAGCAACAAGATGCAGAAGAGCATTGTCGTTGCGATCGAACGGCGCGTGCCGCACAAGTTGTACCGGAAATACTTCACCCGGACCACGACGCTGATGGCGCACGACGAAAAGCAAGAAGCCGGCATCGGTGATGTCGTCAAGATCATGGAGACCCGCCCCTTGAGCAAGAATAAGCGGTGGCGCCTCATTGAAGTCGTTCAAAAAGCAAAATAATCTGCGCTGACCTATGATCCAGGAAGAAACGAATCTCGTCGTCGCCGATAACTCCGGCGCCAAGAAAGTCCGCTGCATCCGCGTCTTGGGCGGCCACGACCGGCGCTATGCCGGCATCGGGGACATCATCGTCGTTTCCGTCAAGAGCGCCATCCCGGGTGCAGGCGTGAAGAAGGGAGAGGTCTCCCGCGCGGTCATTGTCCGGACCCGCAAGGAAACGCGCCGGAAGGATGGATCGTTCATCCGGTTCGACGAGAACGCCGCCGTGCTCCTTTCCGCGCAGGGCGAGCCCCGCGGAACGCGCATTTTCGGACCTGTCGCGCGTGAATTGCGTGACCGCAACTATATGAAGATCATATCTCTTGCACCGGAAGTATTGTAACTCTATCAAGAACGAGACGACATGAAAATCCATAAGAATGATAACGTCACAGTGATCGCCGGGAACTCCCGCGGGAAGACCGGCAAGGTCCTCAAGGTGTTCCGCGAAAACATGCGCGTGATCGTTGAGGGCGTCAACATCATCAAGCGGCATTCCCGCGCGACCCAGAGAAATCCCCAGGGCGGCATCATGCAGAAGGAAGCCCCCATCCACGCGGCGAATGTCACCGTCATCTGCCCGAAGTGCAGCAAGCCCTCGCGGGTCGGCCACAAGCAGGTCACCGATGCGGCAACCGGCAGGAAGCACATGATGCGCGTCTGCCGTAAATGTGAAGAAATGTTTTAACGAAAGAATCATCCATGGGAAAAGAAAAATCACAGAAAGTCGCCAAGGACGCGCCGAAGGCTCCTGTCAGTCATGAACAGGAAAAGGGCGTCACGCCTCGTCTCCACGAGATGTACCGCAAGACGGTCGTCGCCGATATGATGAAGCATTTTGGATACAAGAACATCATGCAGGTCCCGCACCTCGAGAAGATCTCGATCAACGTAGGGGTGGGCCAGGCGACCCAAGACGCGAAGCTCCTCGACGCCGTCGTGAAGGACCTTGAGATCATCGTCGGCCAGAAGGTCGTCGTCACGAAGGCGAAGAAGGCGATCTCGAACTTCAAGCTCCGTGAAGGCCTCCCGATCGGAGCGCGGGTGACCCTGCGCGCACGGCACATGTACGAGTTCCTCGACCGCTTCGTCAACGTCGCCGTCCCCCGCATCCGCGACTTCCGCGGCTTTTCCGACAAGTCGTTCGACGGGCGCGGCAACTATACGATCGGGATCAAGGAGCACATCATTTTCCCTGAGATCGACGTCGACAAGGTGTCAAAGGTATTCGGCATGGACGTCACGTTCGTTACGACGGCCGCGAATGACCAGGAATCCTACGAGCTTCTCAGGCGGCTCGGCATGCCGTTCGTGAAGAAGGAAACCATCGAAACCAACAAAGCCTAATATATTTCGCGATAGGAGAACTTGATTGGCACGCTTAGCAATGGTGGTGAAGGCAAAGAGGACGCCGAAGTATGGCGTTCGTAAACATAATCGCTGCGCCAACTGCGGTCGTCCGCGCGGCTTCCTGCGGAAGTTCGGCATGTGCAGGATCTGTTTCCGAAAAATGGCGCTTGAAGGAAAAATTCCTGGCGTAATCAAGGCAAGCTGGTAAGGAGAAAAGCGAGAACGTATGCAAACGACTGATCCCATAGCAGATTATCTGACGAGATTGCGGAACGCAATCCAGTCCCGCCATAAGCGCGTCGACATCCCCGCCTCGAACATGAAGCGGTCGCTCTCGAAGCTTCTGGTGGAGAACAAGTTCATCAACAGTTATTCGGAGATCACGGATAACAAGCAAGGCGTCATCCGCGTCGTGCTCCGGTACACTGACGGCGTCAGCGCCATCAGCGGACTCAAACGCATCAGTTCGCCGGGTCTCCGGGTCTATGTACCGGTCGAAGAGATGCCCCGTGTCCTGAACGGTCTCGGGGTCGCGGTGATCTCGACGTCGAGGGGGGTCATGACGGACAAGCAGGCCAAGGCGCAAAAAGTCGGCGGCGAAGTACTCTGCCACATCTGGTAATTTAAAGGCTCGAAGGAGAATACCGTGTCACGTATTGGAAGAAAACCGATCCCCGCTGTCAAGGGGGTAAAAGTGGAAAAGAAGGATGGCATGCTGAAGGTTGTCGGCCCGAAGGGCGAACTTTCAGCGAGAATGCCTGCGAGCATCAGCTTCGAATCGAAGGCGGACACCTTTTTGGTCTCCCGGGCCTCCGATCTGAAGACCGACCGGGCCCTGCACGGGACGTGGCGGGCGCTCCTCAACAACATGATCAAGGGGGTCTCCGAGGGCTTTCAGCGGAAACTCGAGATCGTCGGCGTCGGTTACAAGGCCGAACTGAAGGGGAAGAAGATCCAGCTCGCGCTCGGATATTCCCACCCGATCGTATTCGAGCCGCCCGTCGGCATCAAACTTGAAACGCCCATCCCGACGAACATCCTCGTGAGCGGCATCGACAAACAGCTCGTCGGCCAGGTTGCCGCGAAGCTGCGTTCCTTCCGCCCGCCCGAACCCTACAAGGGCAAAGGCGTGAAGTATGAAGGTGAATATATCCGTCGGAAGGCTGGCAAGGCAGCAGCGACGGCCGGCGCAAAAGGAGCATAAGCGATGATCAATAAGTCAAGAGTGAAGCAACGAATGTTTGTGAAGAGCCGGGTCGCGAAGAAGATCCGGGGGACGACCGAACGGCCGCGCCTCGTGGTCTACCGGAGCCTTCACCACATGTACGCGCAGGTCATCGACGATTCGCAGGCGAAGACGCTCGTCGCCGCTTCGTCGCTCGAAAAGACCCTCAAGGAAGAGCTCAAGGGCGCGAAAGGCCAGAAGGAAGTGGCCAAGCGCATCGGCTTGGCGGTCGCGAAGAAGGCCGTACAGCAGAACATCAAGAAGGTCGTGTTCGATCGCAACGGATATTTGTACCACGGGGTCGTGAAATCGCTCGCAGACGGCGCTCGTGAGGCTGGACTCGAATTCTAGTCCCTCGAAGGGGCCCAGAACGACCCGGCCGATTCCACAGGTGTTGTTGCCGGGTCGTCTAATGGCAGGACAGCGGCCTTTGGAGCCGTCAGTGAAGGTTCGAATCCTTCCCCGGCAGCAAAATTCATACAACTTTTTTTTGGAGTAAAAAACCGTGGCACGCATACGAACAGGTGAATTAGATCTGAAGGACCGGCTGGTCCACATCAACCGTGTGGCGAAGGTCGTCAAGGGCGGCCGGCGGTTCAGCTTCAGCGCGATCGTCGTTGTCGGCGACGGCAACGGCCACGTCGGCATCGGACTTGGAAAAGCAAACGAGGTCCAGGACGCTATCTCCAAGGGCGTCGACGACGCCAAGAAGAACGTCGTGAAGGTAACGGTCCTCAACGGGACGATACCGCACGCGATCCTTGCGAAATACGGCGCGTCCAAGGTCCTCTTGAAGCCGGCCTCGCCGGGAACCGGCCTCATCGCCGGCGGCGGCATCCGGGCGATCCTCGAATCGGCCGGGGTCAAGGACGTGCTTACGAAATCCATCGGGTCCTCGAACCCGCACAACGTGGTGAAGGCGACCCTCCAGGCGCTCCTCACCTTGAGCGACGCTCGGACTGTGGCTTCGCGCCGCGGGATCACGCTCCAGGAGCTCTTCGCGGTTCCTGCATCACCCTCAGCGAATTAAGGGATCAGAACATGGCAAAGCAAATCAAAATAACGCAGGTGGTCAGTCAGATTCACTGCCTCGAGGTTCAGAAGCGCACGATCCTTGCGCTCGGGCTTGGACGGCCGAACTATTCCGTCGTGAAGAATGACACGCCGCAGATCCGGGGCATGATCAACCGGGTCAAGCACCTCGTCAAAGTTGAAGAATCCAAATAATCCTTATGGCAAAGACAACGCTCTCCAATCTCAAGTATAGCGAAGGTTCCCGCAAGCGGGTCAAGCGTATCGCCCGCGGGCAGGGCTCCGGACACGGCGGCACCGCCACGCGCGGTCACAAGGGCGAAGGCGCCCGTTCCGGTACGCATTACCGCCCATGGTTCGAAGGCGGCCAGATGCCGTTGGTTCGGCGCACGCCGAAGTTCGGGTTCCACTCGCCCTTCCGCGTCGAGTTCCAGGTCGTGAACATCGTCACCCTTGAGAAGCTCGCCGTCGACGGCAAATTGGGCACCGGAAAGGTCTCGCCGGAAGTACTCCATACGGTCGGCGCGGTCGCGAAGCGCTCCGTGCCCGTCAAGATCCTTGGCGTAGGGGAGATGAAGGCGAAATTGGAAGTCACCGCACACGCATTCAGCAAATCCGCCGCCGAGAAGATCGAAAAGGCAGGCGGCAAGGCGATCATCATCTCGACTCCTCCGAAAAAGTAAACAATGGGAAAAGTCAGCGAAAGCTTTCGCAATATCTTCAAGATCCAGGAGCTGCGCCAGCGGATCCTCTTCACCGCTGGGATCCTGATCGTCGTTCGCTTCGGATCGCACGTTACGCTTCCTGGCGTCGACGCCCGCGTCCTTTCTGAGGTCATGCGGAGTCAGGCATCAAACACGCTCTTCGGGCTCTACGACTTGTTCGTCGGCGGCGCGTTCAGCAACGCTGCGATCTTCGCCCTCGGCATCATGCCGTACATCAGCGCCTCGATCATCATCCAGCTCCTCGGTGCGGTCATCCCGTACTTCCAGAAGCTGACGAAGGAAGGGGAAGAGGGCAGGAAGAAGATCACTCAGCTCACGCGCTACGGCACGGTCGCCATCTCGCTCCTCCAAGCCTGGGGCGTCAGCGTCCAGTTGATGCACATGTCGCCCGCAGGAACGCCGATCATACCGGCGGAGGTCATCGGCTACGGCTTCCAGCTCTCGACGATGATCGTTCTGTGCGCCGGCACGATGTTCATGATGTGGCTCGGCGAGCAGATCACTGAGCGCGGCATCGGCAACGGCATTTCCTTGATCATCTTCATCGGCATCATCGCGCGCTTTCCCCATGCGATCCTCGATGAGTATCAGCTCGTGAGTTCCGGGGCCAGGAACTTCATCCTCGAGCTCATCATCATTGCGCTCATGGTCGTCGTCGTCGCGGCGATCGTCCTGATCACCCAAGCCACGCGCCGGATCCCGGTCCAGTATGCGAAACGGGTCGTCGGCCGCAAGATCTACGGCGGCGTGACGCAGTACATTCCGATGCGCATCAACACGGCAGGCGTCATGCCGATCATCTTTGCGCAGGCGATCATGTTCATACCGAACACGATCCTGACGTTCTTCCCGGACAACGACTTTCTGCAGGGCACGGCGCAGTACTTCAGCTACACGTCGTACACGTACTCGTTCATCTACGCGATGATGATCATCTTCTTCACCTACTTCTACACCGCAGTGGCGTTCAATCCGAAGGACGTCGCGGAAACGATGCAGAAGCAGGGCGGCTTCATTCCGGGCATCCGTCCGGGGAAGCATACATCGGACTTTATCGACAACATCCTGACGAAGATCACGCTTCCGGGCTCGATCTTCCTTGCCCTCATCGCTATCCTTCCGGCGTTCATGATTCGCATGGGCGTCACGTCGAACTTCGCGAGCTTCTTCGGCGGGACGAGCCTTCTTATCGTCGTCGGCGTCGGTCTCGACACGCTGCAGCAGATCGAGTCGCACCTGCTCATGCGCCATTACGACGGATTCATGAAGAGCGGCAAGATGAAAGGCCGGCGGATGTAAGTGGGCCGGCAGCGTGCGCACGGGAAAGAACGTCGAGGGCGGACATGGCGCGAGTGACTCTTAAGACGCCGGAAGAGATCTCCCTTATGAGGGATAGTTGCCGGATCGTTGCGCAAGTGATTCAGGTGGTGAAGGGCCTCATCAAGCCCGGCGTGACGACGAAGGAACTTGATGACGTCGCAGAAGAGTTCATCCGCTCGCAGGGCGGAGAACCGGCGTTCAAAGGATATGGTTCGAACAAGCATAATCTGTTCCCGGCGAGCCTCTGCATCTCGATCGACGACCAGGTCGTGCATGGGATCCCGGGAAACCGGAAGTTGGTGGAAGGGGAGCTCGTCTCCATCGACGTCGGCGTCAAGAAGAACGAGTTCTACGGGGATGGTGCCTGGACGTTCCCCGTCGGCCGGGTTTCCGGCGACAAGGCGCGCCTCATGAAGGCCACGGAAGAGTCGCTCTACCGGGGCATCGAGCAGGCGAGAGCAGGCAACAGGGTGCATGACATCTCGAGTGCGGTCCAGTCATGCGTCGAGCGCGAAGGTTTTTCCGTCGTCCGTGATCTCGTCGGACACGGTGTCGGACGCGCGCTCCACGAAGATCCCGCGGTCCCGAACTACGGTCAGGCGGGGACCGGGATGGTGCTGCAGAAGGGAATGACCATCGCGATAGAACCGATGGTGAATTTTGGAAAATTCAAGGTAACGCTCGACGCGGACGGCTGGACGATCCGAACATCCGACGGCTCTCCGTCAGCGCACTTCGAGCACACGATTGCAATAACGGACGATACACCGGAAATACTCACAAGATAAAGCGGTGAATGGCTAAGCAAGGACCTATTGTCATGGATGGTGTTATTACCGACACTCTCCCCAATGCGATGTTCAGGGTGAAACTCGATAATAAGCATGATATCCTTGCGGTCATTTCAGGTAAGATGCGGATGCACTATATCAAGATCCTCGTCGGGGACAAAGTGACGGTGGAACTTTCACCGTACGACCTGTCCAAGGGACGCATCACCTATCGCTACAAGTAAGAGGGAACGCTATGAAAGTTCGATCATCAGTGAAACGATTGTGTGACAACTGCAAGATCATCCGGCGCAAAGGCGTCGTTCGGGTGATCTGCAAGAACCCCAAGCACAAGCAGCGGCAGGGCTGAGCGCTGTTTACCATGACACAGAGGAAAGGATAACGACGAGTGGCTCGTATCGCAGGCATTGATTTGCCAAAGAACAAACGGTCTGAAATCGGCTTGACCTACCTGTACGGCATCGGCCGGACCAGCGCGAAGCGAATCCTGGACCGCGCGGGGATCGACTGGAACAAGAAGATCGGCGAGTTGAACGACGACGAGGTCGCGAAGATCCGCGCGATCATCACCTCCGATTTCAAGGTCGAGGGTGCTCTGCGCAGTGAAACGCAGATGAACATCAAACGCCTCATGGACATCAATTCATACCGCGGACTGCGCCACCGCAAGGGGCTCCCGGTCCGGGGCCAGCGCACCAGGACGAACTCTCGGACCCGCAAGGGCAAGCGCAAGACCGTTGCAGGCAAGAAAAAAGTAGCAGCTAAGAAGTAACCTTTAGACCAACTCGGAACCCTCATGGCAAAGCAGACAACAGGCGGCACGCCTCAGGCAGGCGCGGCGAAAAAGAAGAAGAAGATCCAGGTCGATGTGACCGGGAAGGTCTTCATCAAGGCAACGTTCAACAACGTCATCGTCACGATCACTGACGTGTACGGCAACGTCATCAGCTGGTCCTCCGCAGGGAGGAACGGGTTCAAGGGGTCGCGGAAGAACACGCCGTTCGCAGCCCAGGTGACGACCGAAGCAGCCGCAAAGGAAGCCCACGATCTCGGCCTCCGCAAGGTCGATGTCTTCGTCAAGGGCCCGGGATCCGGCCGTGAAGCGGGCATCCGGTCCTTGCAGACCGTCGGGATGGAAGTCATGAGCATCAGGGACATCACCCCGATCCCTCACAACGGCTGCCGTCCGCCGAAACGTCGTCGCGTGTAAATCATATAATCTTGTAAAGGAACGTATGGGAAGATATATCGATTCAGTCTGCCGACTCTGTCGGAGAGAGCGTCAGAAATTGTTCCTCAAAGGAACGAAATGCTTCACGGAGAAGTGCCCGGTCGAACGGCGCGCGTATCCGCCTGGGCAGCACGGCCAGGGCCGCCGCCAGAAGGTCTCCGAGTACGGAGTCCAGCTCCGCGAGAAGCAGAAGATCCGCCGGATGTACGGACTCATGGAAGAGCAGTTTCGGAATTACTTCGAAAAGGCCCTTCGGCAGTCCGGCCGCACCGGTGAGACGCTCGTGAAGATGCTCGAACGCCGGCTTGACAATACCGTCTACCGGATGGGTTTTGCTCCGTCGCGCGCGGCAGGACGCCAGCTCATCACCCACGGCCATCTCATGGTGAACAGCAAGGTCGTGAACATCCCGTCGTTCCTCCTGAACGCCGGAGACGTCATCCAGATCCGCGACAAGAGCAAGAAGATGGAGATGATCCATTCGTCCATGAAGCGGATGAAGGACAGCGCGATGCTGCCCTGGCTGAGCCTCGATAAGGCGGCGATGACCGGCACGTTCCTCAACATCCCGGAACGAGCGGACATCCCCCTCAATGCGAACGAACAGCTTGTGGTGGAATTGTACTCGAAGTAAACGTGCGGGAGTCCCTGGAGAGTATGCCAACGATTGATCATATGAATTGCGGGAGTGACAGACTATGGTAGGAATAAATTTTCAAATGCCGGAGAAGGTTCAGCTTGACGAAACGAATTATTCGAATACGTCAGGCCGGTTCACCCTCCAGCCGCTCGAAAAAGGTTTTGGCGTAACGCTCGGTAACGCGTTCCGCCGTGTGCTTCTCTCTTCGCTTCCCGGGACGGCATTCACCGCCCTGCGGATCGAAGGAGTGCTCCACGAATTTTCCACGATCCCCGGCGTCGTCGAGGACGTGTCGGAGATCATCCTGAACCTCAAGTCGGTCAGGCTGAAGCTCATCAACAAGAAGCTCAACCGCATCGTAGTCGAGCTGAAGGGACCGAGGGACATCACGGCGGCGGACCTCCAGAAGGCCAACCCCGAGATCGAGATCCTGAATCCGCAGCAGCACATCGCGACGCTCAATGCCGGCTCGGAATTCGAAATGGAGCTCCGCATCGGACGCGGCAAAGGCTACGTCCCGGCGGAAGAGAACAAATCCCCCGAGCAGACTTCCGGTCTCATCGCGGTCGATTCGATCTTCACGCCGATCAAGAATGTCCGCTACTTCGTCGAGCCGACACGCGTCGGCCAGCAGACCGACTATGAGAAGCTCGTCCTCGAGGTCGAGACGGACGGGTCGGTGGCGCCGGATGACGCGCTCGCGCAGGCTGCGAGCATTCTCCGCGATCACATCCAGCTCTTCCTGAGTTTCGACATCGAAACGGAAGCCGCTGAAGAGATGCTCGAAAAGGACTCCGAGTTCGCGCGCATACGGAAGATCCTTCAGATGAGCGTCGACGAACTCGAACTCTCCGTTCGGTCGCATAACTGCCTCCGCGCGGCCAACATCAAGACGATCGCCGACCTCGTCCGCCGCGACGAGCCGGAGCTTCTGAAGTTCAGGAACTTCGGCCGCAAGTCGCTCGCGGAGCTCTCGGAGATCATCGAGCAGTTCGGGCTCACGTTCGGCATGGATGTCGAAAAGTACCTACACGACGTTAACGAATAATTTTCCCCAGAGAAGGTAGAACATGCGTCATAGAAAATCAGGCAGGAAACTTGGTGTCACCGCGAGTCACCGAAAGGCGATGCTCAGCGCGCTTTGCACGGCGCTTATCCGCCACAAGAAGATCAAGACGACCCTTGCGAAAGCAAAGGAAACCCGCATGGTCGTAGAAAAGATCATCACCCGAGCGAAGAACGCGGTCGCAACCGAAGGGGCGAAGAAGAACGTCCACGCCCGGCGCGAAGTGGCTCGTACGATTCGGGACCGGACCGTCGTGACCGAACTCTTCGGCGAGATCGCACCGAAGGTCGCATCCCGACCCGGGGGATACACGCGCGTCGTGAAGCTCGGACAGCGCTTCGGAGATGGGGCGGAAGTCGCGATCCTCGAACTCGTCGACTACAACACGGGTCAAGCAGTGAAGTCCGCCGTGAAACAGACCAAAGCGAAGAAGGCCCCACCCGTCCGAAGAGCCTCGGCGAAGAAGGCCACGGAGGCGAAGCCAGACGCGAAGTAAGCGCACCGGTCAGAGTATTGATCAAAGGGTCACTGAGCAGTCAGAGACCCTTTTTTTTTGCCCTGACGGGCCCGGATCCGGCCGCTCCGGTCTTTGATTATGCCCTCTAAAATCCGTATTTTGTCCTGTCCTTTTCGTATGTCTTCCGTCATCGTCGCATTTGGAGCAAAGAGAACAGAGCGTTCATGGGATATCCGTTCATCGAAATAGAACCGAAGTGGCAGTCGTACTGGGACGCTCATGCGTCCTTTGCGGTGGAGGAGACGAGCGCGAAGCCGAAGCTCTACGTCCTCGACATGTTTCCGTACCCGTCCGGCGCCGGCCTCCACGTCGGACATCCCGAAGGGTACACGGCGACCGACATCCTCTGCCGGTACAAGAGGATGCGGGGGTTCAACGTGCTCCATCCGATGGGCTGGGACGCCTTTGGCCTCCCCGCAGAGCGCTATGCGATGCAGACGGGGGTCCATCCGAGCAAGACCACAGCGCAGAACATCTCGAACTTCAAGCGGCAGATCCGGTCGATCGGGCTTTCCTACGACTGGACGAGGGAGGTCAACACGACCGATCCCTCGTACTACCGCTGGACGCAATGGATCTTCCTCCAGATCTACAACGCCTGGTACGATGGGGCCCAGGCGCGCCCCATCAGTGAACTCCCGATTCCGGCGGGTCTCACCGGACGCGACCGATATGACTTCATTCAGAGCAAACGCCTGGCGTATATGGCCGACATGCCGGTGAACTGGTGCAAGGAGCTCGAGACCGTTCTCGCGAACGAGGAAGTGGATGAATGGGTAGGGAAGGGCTACACCGTCGAACGCCGAATGATGCGTCAATGGATGATGCGTATCACGGCCTACGGCGACCGGCTCGAACATGATCTCGCGGAACTCGACTGGCCCGCCGGCATCCTTGAGATGCAGAGGAACTGGATCGGCCGTTCGGAAGGCGCCGAGGTGGCGTTCGAGGTCCTCGGCACGACCGCCGCCGAGCGGATTCGGGTCTTCACGACGAGGCCCGATACGCTCTTCGGGGCGACGTATCTCGTCCTGGCCCCAGAGCACCCCCTTGTTGACCGTTTGACGTCACCGGGGCAGCGTTCCGCGGTCGATACCTACCGCGACCAAACCAAGCGTAAAAGCGAGATGGAACGCACCTCCGCCGACAAGGCGAAGACCGGCGTCGCGACGGGTGCATCCGCGCTCAACCCTGCCACGGGGAAGGAGATCCCGATCTGGATCGGTGATTACGTCATCCTCACCTACGGTACAGGGGCCATCATGGCCGTGCCGGGCCAAGATGAACGAGACTGGGACTTTGCACAGACGTTCGGTCTCCCCATCGTACGGACCGTCCAGCCTCCGCCGGAGTTCGCCGAGAAGCCGTACACCGGGGAAGGGCCTGCGATCAACAGCGGATTTCTCAACGGCCTCTCCGTCGCAGACGCGAAGAGCAAGATGATCGCATGGCTCGAACAGGGATCGCACGGGACCCGCGCCGTCACATACAAGCTCCGCGACTGGCTCTTCTCGCGCCAGCGGTACTGGGGAGAACCATTCCCGCTCATCTATCTCGAGGACGGGACCGTGAAAGCGCTTCCGGAGGACCACTTGCCCGTGGTCCTGCCGAACATCGAATCCTACAAGCCGTCCGGGTCGGGTGAATCCGCCCTTGCTACCGCCGGCGCATGGCTCACCGTGACAGACCCGGAGACGGGGAAACCCGCCCGCCGGGAGACGCACACGATGCCGCAGTGGGCCGGTTCATGCTGGTATTATCTCCGGTATATCGATCCAACAAACGACAGGGAATTCGTGTCGCGCGACCGAGAGAAGTACTGGATGCCCGTCGACCTCTACGTCGGCGGTGCGGAACATGCCGTCCTCCATCTCCTCTATGCGCGGTTCTGGCACAAGGTGCTCTTCGATCTCGGCCACGTCTCCTCCAACGAGCCGTTCCGGAGGCTCGTGAACCAGGGGCTCATCCTCGGTGAGGACGGCCAAAAGATGTCCAAGTCGCGCGGCAACGTCATCAATCCGGACGAGGTGATCCGGGAGTACGGCGCGGATTCGCTCCGTCTTTTCGAGATGTTCATGGGCCCGCTCGTCGATTCCAAACCGTGGTCGACGAACGGTGTCGAAGGGGTCCACCGCTTCCTCAACCGCGTCTGGCGCATGCTCGTCGACGAGGAGGGCCGCCTTCATGCATCCGTGCGTGAGGCCCCGCTCACGCCGGAACAGGATCGAACGCTGCATCAGACCATCAAGAAGGTCACCGCAGACGTCGAGTCCCTGAGCTTCAATACGGCCATCTCGCAGATGATGATCTTCGTCAACGAGTACCTCAATCTCGAGGTGAAGCCCCGCTCCGCGATGGAGCGGTTCGTGCTCCTCCTATCTCCGTTCGCTCCGCACGTCGCGGAAGAACTCTGGCAGCTCCTCGGACACGCCGGATCGCTCGTCCGCGAACCCTGGCCCGTGTTCGACGAGGAAAAGACAAAGGTGAGCGTCGTCGAGATCGTCGTTCAGGTGAACGGGAAGGTGCGCTCGAAGTTCAACGTGGAGCCGGGGGCCGGAGAGGAACAGATCAAGCAGTTAGCCCTTTCGGACGAGCTAGTCCGAAAGCATATCGAAGGGAAAGAGATCGTCAAGACCGTCGTCGTGAAGGGAAAGCTCGTCAACCTGGTGGTGAAGTGAACGGGCCCGGCCGCATCTCCGTCGTCCTGATCACGCTCAACGAGGAGAAGAACATCGACCGCTGTCTCGGGAGCGTCCGGTGGGCGGATGAGATCATCGTCGTGGACTCGTTCAGTTCCGACAGGACGGTCGAATGCGCCCGCGCGTATACGAACATCGTCATCCAGCACGCGTATGACGGCGACATCCGACAGCGAGAACGGGGGTTCGCCCTGGCGACCGGCGATTGGCTCTTTTACATTGACGCCGACGAGGAGGTTTCGCCGGAGCTTCGCCAGGAGATCCTCGGGACGATCGCGGACCCGTCCGCTGCCGACGGGTACTTTGTGCCGCGGAAGGTCAGGGTGTTCGGCAAATGGATCTACCACGGAGGCTGGTACCCCGATGCGACATTCCGGCTCTTCCGCAAAGGGGCGTACCGCGCGGAGCAGGCGGAGGTTCATGGAGGGTTTACGGTGCCGGGCCGCAAGGGAAGTCTTGGCGGGGAGTTGTTCCATTATACCTACGATACGATCGAGCAGTACGTAGCGAAGATGAACGATTACACCTCGCTCCAGGTCTCGAACAAGCTTTCGAACGATCCCGGGATCCGCGTCCACTGGTGGAAACTCATCCTGAGCCCCACGTCGCATTTTCTCAGAGCGTTCTTCTCTCGGAAGGGATACAAGGACGGCGTCCACGGGTTCCTGCTGGCGGTTCTTGGATCGGTCTATACGTTCTCCCTCTACGCGAAGCTCTGGGAGTACCGAATGCGGGAACAAGAAGGGAAGGGGATCCTTCCGCCGATCACGAACCTGTCGCTCCATCCCTACAAGCAGCTGTGATCGGGCCATGGAGCCGGGCGTAGCATGAAACGGTCGCTCACACTCGTCATTGCTGTCTATAATGCCGTTGCGTACCTCGAGTTCATCTTTGCGGCCCTCCGGCGCCAGTCCTTCACCGCATTCGAGGTGGTCGTCGCAGATGACGGCTCGGGGCCTGCAATGCGCGAGAGCGTGGAACGCGCCATTCGTTCAGCGCCCTTTCCTGTCCGGCATCTCTGGCAGGAAGACCTGGGTTTTCGGAAGAACAGGATGCTCAACCAGGCCATTATGGCGGCGGAAACGGACTATCTCGTCTTCATCGACGGAGATTGCGTCCCCCACCGAGATTTTTTGTCGGATCATGTCGGGAGCAGGGTTTCGGGAGCATTGCTTTCCGGCCGCCGAGTGAATTGGAGCCGGGAGATCACCGAGACTCTCACGTTGGAGCGTATCGAGTCCGGAGAGTTCGAGAAGTTGAGCCTGCCACTGCTCGTAGACGGGTTTAGGGCGAGAAGCGCCAACTTGGAAGAGGGCATCAGGATCAAAAGCGCGTTCCTCAGGAAATTGCTTCAGAGCAACCGGCCGAGGATCCTGGGATGCAATTTTTCGGTTGAGAAGGGGCTCCTTGAACGAGTCAATGGGTTCAATGAGGATTACACATCTCCTGGTCTTGGCGAAGATTCTGACTTGGCATTTAGGCTTCAATTAACTGGGGTTAACCTCTTTACGTTAAGATACTTGGCGATATTGTTTCATCTGTATCATCCAATTACCAAGGTCGGGGATGCGAATAAGCGCCTCTACGAAGCGACCATTGCGAAGCAAGAGCCGTATTGCCAGAACGGGCTACTCAAGCCGGCTTCGCAAGCTTCAGCTCCTTCCAAACGTTGAAATAAGAGGATAATGACCGTACTACAGACATATTTCAGGATCCTGCGCTTTTCACGGCCGTATTGGAAGCATATAACGACTTCGGTAGGGTGCACCATCCTCTACTCGGTCTTCAGCGGCGCGTCGATCTATCTTTTCATCCCGCTCCTTGATGTCCTGTTCCATCCCGAGAAGATCTCGGAGCAGGGAGCAGCGCAGGGAGCAGGTCAGGGCGGAGCATTGCCTGCCGGCCTGACCGATGCGGCAACATCGTTGAAACAGTGGTTCCTCGCCCTCGTCTTTTCAGGCTCGCAGCTCGATTCGCTTTTTCGGATCTGCGTGGTCATTCTTGTGGCCTTTTTCCTGAAGAACCTCTTCGGGTACGTACAATCGTACCTGATGAACTACGCCGAAGAGGGGGTCGTCAAGGACATCCGGGACTCGCTCTACCGGCACCTCCACGAACTTCCCCTGGCATATTTCAGCAATGAGCGGACCGGCGGACTCATCTCGCGGATCGTGAACGACGTCGCCGTCATCAACGGGGGGATCAGCGCCTCGTTCGTCACGCTCGTGAAGGAACCGCTCCTGATCATCGTTTTTCTGGGCATCGCGCTCACGCTGAGCTGGAAGCTGACGCTCATCTCGGTCCTCGTCTTTCCGTTCTCGCTCTCGATCATCAGCTGGATTGCCATCAAGCTCCACCGGGAGCGCGGCGTGTCCCAGGAGCGGCTGGCCGACATCACGTCGGTGATCCAGGAGACCGTCTCCGGCGTCAAGGTCGTGAAGGCGTTCGGGATGGAGGAGTTCGAGAACAAGAAGTTCATGGCCTTCACGAAGCGGTACTTCTCGTCGGTGATCAAGATTACGCGCATCCGCGACCTCGCCTCCCCGACGACTGAAATCCTGAGCGTCGCTGCCGGGGCGGTCATCATCTGGTATGGCGGGCAGCAGGTCCTCATCGACAAATCACTCAAGGCGAGCGAGTTCCTCGGGTTCCTCTTTATCATCTTCCAGATCATGCCGCCGATCAAGGAACTCACGAACGTCAACAACCGGATCCAGGAGGCAAGCGCCGCCGGGAGAAGGATCTTTGACATTCTTGACACCGAGCCGAGCATCCGGAACCGCGTCGGGGCAACCATCCTCCCGGAGTTCACGCAATCGGTCGAATATCGGAACGTCGGCTTCTCCTATACCGGTCATGAGTCCGTCCTGACCGGCATCACCATACGGATCAAGAAAGGGAGCGTCGTCGCCATCGTGGGCCCCAGCGGAAGCGGGAAGACGACGCTCGTCGATCTCCTCCCGCGATTCTACGACCCCAGTTCCGGCGGCGTCTATATCGACGGGCATGACGTCCGGGACCTCGACGTACGGTCCTTGCGCGAAAAGATCGGCATCGTCACGCAGGAGACGGTCCTGTTCAACGATACGGTCCGAAATAACATCGCCTACGGGCTCGACGCGTGCCCCCTTGACGCCATCATGGCCGCCGCGAAGGCGGCGAACGCGCACGAGTTCATCATGGCGATGCCGCTCCAATACGAAAGCGTCATCGGAGAGCGGGGCGTCAAACTCTCCGGCGGCGAACGGCAGAGGCTCTCCCTTGCCCGCGCGATATTGAAGAACCCGCCGATCCTCATCCTCGACGAAGCCACCTCGTCGCTCGACACCGGTTCGGAGATCCTCGTTCAGGAGGCGATCGATCATCTCATGACGGGACGGACGTCCATCGTCATCGCGCATCGGCTCTCGACGGTGCAGCACGCGGACATGATCATCGTGCTGGAGCGGGGCGCCATCGTGGAGACGGGGACCCACCAGACGCTCATCGGCGATTCAAAGGGGCTGTACAAGAAGCTCTACGACCTTCAGTTCAGGGCCTGATGGCGATGACGACCTCTGCAGATACGGACGTGCCGCCGATCCCCGCGAGAATGCTCACGACGCTCGGCATCCTCCTTGGCATTGCCGTCGTATCAGTAAACGTGTCGGTCGCGGTGTCGTCCATCGCCATGGGTTCGGGGATCATCCTGTTCGCCTGGCTCATCGCCGCCTCGCGCGGAAAAGCGTTCCGGCCGACGCCGCTCGACCTGTTCTTCCTTTGCTATCTCCTGGCGGAGGTCCTCGCGACGATCTTCTCGGCGAATCCTCCGGCGTCACTCTTCAACATGAAGCGGTTCTTTCAGATCTCGATCTTCTACCTCACGCTCGTTTCGATCGACACCGAGGCGAAGATGAGGAAGCTCATCGTCACGCTCATCGTGATCGCCGCGTCCGTGGCACTGATTGAGACCTTCTCGCTTACCAAGGTGGGCGAGACCTTTGCTCGGGTCTCCATGTTCCAGCACGTCCTCACCGAAGGCGGCATCAAGATGCTCAGCCTTCTCCTCGTGCTGCCGTTCCTCGTGCATCCTGGGACGCCAAGGCCGTGGCGCATATGGGCGGCGGTCTGCGCCACGCCGCTGTTCCTCGTCCTCATCCTCACGCAAACCCGTAGCGCATGGCTCGGTTTCATCGCGGGGGCGGTCGTCATCGCCGTGGTGAAGAATAAAAAGCTCCTTCTGGCGCTTGTCGTCGTGGCGCTCCTGTTCTTCCTCTTTGCCCCCACGGGATTCCGCGAGCGCGCGGCGAGCATCGTCGACCCATCGATGACCTCGAACCTGACACGCATCCATATGATCACCACCGGCTGGAGGATGTTCCTCGATCACCCGCTCTTCGGCCTCGGGGACATCGACCTGAAGGTCTACTACGTCACGTACATCGTCCCCATCGATCCAGCCGAAGGAGGGCATCTCCATAACAATATCATGACCCTCCTTGTCACGCTCGGCGGCGTCGGACTCCTCGCCACGATCGCGCTGTTCGTCAGGATCTTCATCGAAGAGCTCCGCTCCGTCCGCGAAACCTCGCGGAACTGGTTCTTTGGCAGCATCAGTCTTGGCGCGTTCGCCTCCTACGTCGCCTTCCATGTCAACGGTCTCTTCGAGTGGAACTTTGGCGACCACGAGATCGCGGTACTTCTGTGGTTCACGGTCGGGCTCGCGCTCGCATCGCGTGCGCTCTACCGTTCGGCCGGGGAGAGCGCGGCGCCATGAGCACTGAGCGGGCCGGCATTTCCGTCATCGTCATCACGAGGAACGAGGAGCGGAACCTCGCCGCATGCCTCGAAAGTGTGCGCTGGGCTGCGGACATCGTCGTCGTCGACGCGCAGAGCTCCGACCGGACGGTCGAGGTTGCGCGACGGTTCACGAAGAACGTCGTCGTGGCATCATGGAAAGGGTACGTCGAGGCAAAAAATCTCGCGCTGCGCCAGGCGGCGCACGACTGGGTCCTGTGGCTCGACGCGGATGAACGCGCGATGCCCGGAATGGAGGAGGAAGTCGGCCGTATCGTCGGCGCGAACGGTCAGGAGTATGTCGCCTATAGCGTTGCCCGCAGGGCGTATTTTCTTGGATCGTGGATCCGTCACTGCGGATGGTATCCCGGACGCGTCGTGCGCTTGTTTCGGAAGAGCCGCGCATCGTTCGTTCCCACGCAGGTCCATGAACGGCTCGAGGTGAACGGAAGAACGGGAGAGCTCGCCACCGATCTGCTCCACTACACGGACGAGACCCTCTACCACTACTTTTCGAAACTCAACCGGTACACGTCGCTTTCGACGGTGGACCTTCGCGAGAGGGGAAGACGGGGCCGGATCTCGGACCTCCTTGTCCGGCCCCCGTTCATGTTCTTCAAGATGTACATTCTCCAGGGCGGCTTCCTCGACGGCATGCCGGGCTTCATCCTCTCGGTGGCGTCGTCTGCGTATGTCTTTACGAAGTATGCGAAGCTCTACGAGGCGACGAGCCTAGGCACGGCGGGCGGCGGAGGGAATTCGTGAGCCGCGTGCCGATCAGGACAATGTTCGCGCCGGCAATGGTGCGTCATCCGCACCTCCGGCGCTAGAGAGGTTCTCATGGGAATTCAGCCGCAGCGACGATCGATCTTCTCCCCGCTTGAGCTCGCGATCAAACGCAGGCTCATCGGCTGGTGCGAGCCTCTGTTCGGGCGGAACGAACTGCACGCCGGTATCGTGCGCGAGATGCGCACGAAGCGCATCCTCGTCATACGCCAGCACGACCAGCTCGGGGATTTCCTTCTTTCCCTCCCGGCGTTGCGGTCGTTGCGGCATTGCTTCCCCGAGGCGCGCATCGCCCTCGTCGTGCGGGAATATTTTGCGGACGCGGCGTCGCTCGTGCCGTTCGTCGACGAGATCCTCGTTTTCCGCGAGGATGCGTCTCGCTGGACTTGGGGATCGCTCCGAAGGTTCTGGCGCTCGCTCCGGAGCGGCTGGGACCTCGCCGTTGTCCTCAACACGGTCAGCCACTCGCTCACATCGGATCTCCTGGCCCGGTTCGCCCGCGCCCGGGTCGTTCTTGGTTCGGCCGAACGCGTCTTTCCGGGTTCGACGCGTAACTTCTTCTATGATCTCAATGCGCCAATGGCTTCGGGTATCCGGCACCAAAGCGAGCGCAATGTCGACATCTTGCGCTACATCGGCTGTTCGACCGATGACATGCGGGAGGAACTTCGTGTGTCCGACGCCGTTCGAACCGCCGTCCGCGGAGAAATCGAATCACTCGGACAATCGGCTCATGGCCCTCTCATCGGGCTCCACATCGGCGCCGGCAAGCCTGCCAATCGCTGGCCGGTCGAACGGTTCGCGGAGCTTGCGAACACCCTCAGGGAACGGGTCGAGGCGAGGATCCTCCTGTTCTGGGGACCGGCAGAGGAGGATCTGAAAGAAGCCTTTGTTTCAAGCGCAAGCGCCGGGACCCCGCTCATCGGCCATCCGACCCTCGAACGGCTTGCAGCGTACTTTCAGGCGTGCGACGCGGTGGTCTGCAACGACACCGGTGTACTCCATCTCTCCGCTGCCGTCGGCACGCCGACGGTCGGGTTGTACGGACCGGCGGACCAGGCCGAATGGAAGCCGGTCGGAGAACATGTCCGCGGACTCAGCGGCGCTCACGGCGTCTCTTCCATCGAGGTCGAGGACGTCGTCCGTGCGGTCCAGGGCCTCCTTGAGGAGAAGAGCAGCCGCAAGGAGCCTCCCGCCGACGCGCGGACGACATTTCATCCCAATCACTGACCAGAAGCAGAGGAACTCATGAAGATACTGGATATCGGCTGCGGTCCCCACTCGAAGAAAGAAGGCTCGATAGGCCTCGACAAACGTCCAGCACCGCACGTGGACGTCGTCCACGACCTGAACAACTATCCCTACCCGTTCCCCGACGATACGTTCGACTGGGTGGACATGTCACACATCATCGAACACGTTGACCGACCTCTCCACCTTATGAACGAGGTGCACCGGATCTCGAAGCCCGGGGCGACTGTCAGGATCATCACGCCGCACTACACCTCTCAGTTGTCGTACGGCGACCTTGAGCATTTTCATCATTTAGGTTATATTACGTTCTCGACGCTGCAGAACACCGGGCTCTTCGTCATCCGCCGGCATAAGCTGCACTTCACCGACGTCTACAAGGTGCTGGGGATCAGCCTCCTGGCGAACTGGTTTCCCCGCCGGTGGGAGAAGTACCTGGGGTTCATCTTTCCGGCGTTCTACATCGAGGTCTGGCTCGAGGTTCTCAAGCCCGATGCCGGCCACAATGCGCTCGTGGACAAGTATATGTACTAGCGTGCGAGGTTTTGCATGTATCCTCATCTGTCATCTGGAAAGGACAATGTATGAACGCTGCTGACAAGAATGAACTTCTCCTTGCCCAACTCATCTTCATGTTTCAGACCGCATCGTTGCAGCATATGGGCAAGCTCAAAAATCCCATGACGGACAAGATCGACCGAGACCTCCTGCAGGCGCAGATGTCGATCGACATTCTGGCGATGATGCACGCGAAGATGAAGGGGAACCTCACGCCCGGCGAGGAGAAGATGTTTTCCGGCGTCCTGCAGGAGCTCCGGCTTAACTACGTCGACGAAGCGTCGAAGCCCGCCGAGAATGACGCGGCAAAGCCGGCAACACCGCCGGCAGAATCGGCAGCGAAGCCATGACCTTCGGCATTCTCGGCAACATCGGCAAACCCGCGCTCAAGGACGTCATTCACGACCTCCTCGCGCACCTGCGGACACGGCAGCTGCCGTTCGTCGTCTTGGACGACCTCGCCGCGTGGGCCGTCGCAAGCGGGGTGGGGGAGGAGATCGCTGCGGGTTCGGTCTGCTCGGCGGAGGATCTCCCGCGGCGCTGCGACATGCTCATCGCGCTCGGGGGAGACGGTACGATCCTCATGGCGGCGAGACTCGTCGGACGCTCCGGCATCCCCATCCTCGGCGTCAACCTTGGTAAGCTGGGGTTCCTGGCCGAGGTCTCCATTGGCGATGTGACGTCGGCGATCCAGGATGTGTGCGAAGGGCGCTACGTCATCGATGAGCGGATGGCGCTCACGATCTCCAGCGCCGCCTTTTCGAAGGACCTCTACGCCCTGAATGAGATCGTCATCGACAAAGGGTCCTCGGCCCGCGTCATTCAACTCGAGACGTTCGTGAACAACGACTACCTCGTCACATACTCGGCGGACGGCATCATCGTGACGACCCCGACCGGTTCCACGGCGTATTCGCTCGCCAGCGGCGGGCCGATCGTCGCCCCAAAATGCAGCGTCCTGACGATCAATCCTATCTCTCCCCATACGCTCGCTGCTCGGCCGGTCATCGTTCCGGACGACAGCGCGATCCGCATCGTCGTCAAAGGAGGAACGAAGTCGGTCCATTACACCGCGGACGGCCAGTCGGAAGGCATGACGGAAGCCCCCGTTGAGTTCATGGTCCGGAAGTCGGCCCATCCGGTGAAGCTCGTGAAGCGCGGGAGGCACACGTACTACGACCTCCTCCGGGCGAAGCTCATGTGGGGCAGGGATGTCCGTCTCGGGATAAAGTTGTAACATGTCGAAGATCCAGACACGGTACGTTTGCCAGAGCTGCGCCTACGAATCCCCTCGGTGGGTCGGGAAGTGTCCCAATTGCGCGGAGTGGAATACGTTCGTCGAGGAACTGAGTAAAAAGACCTCAGCGCACAAGGCGCGCGCCCGTCCGGCGGCGTCGGCTGCTGTCGCGCTCTCCGGGATCGACCTGACGCACGAAGAGCGGCTCACGACGCACATGGCGGAATGCGACCGCGTCCTCGGAGGCGGCATCGTTCGGGGGTCGGTCATCCTTCTCGGAGGCGATCCGGGGGTCGGCAAATCGACCCTCATGCTCCAGATTGCAGCACGCATGCCGGAGAAGATCGTGCTCTACGTCTCCGGCGAGGAATCAACTCGACAGATCAAGCTCCGGGCCGACCGCCTCTCGTGCGCACCGAGCGACAAGCTCCTCCTGCTCGCTGAAACGAATGTCGAGATCATCGCCGAGCTCGTCGATCGTACGCCTCCGGACGTCATCATCGTCGACTCGATTCAGACGATGTACCGAAGCACGTTCGAGAGCTCGCCTGGAAGCGTCGGCCAGGTGCGCGAATCGACGGCTCTCTTCACGAGGCTCGCAAAGGAGAAGGCCATCCCGGTCTTCCTCATCGGCCATGTGACGAAGGAGGGGGTCATCGCGGGCCCGAAGGTGATCGAACATATGGTCGACACGGTGCTCCAATTTGAAGGCGACAGTCATTACGCCTACCGCATTCTCCGGGCGATGAAGAACCGATACGGATCGACGAACGAGATCGGCGTGTTCGAGATGCGCGACAGCGGTCTGGAAGAGGTGAAGAACCCGTCCGAGGTCTTCCTCTCCGAGCGATCCCTCGGCGCTTCCGGGTCCGCGGTGGTCGCGAGCATCGAAGGCTCGCGCCCGATCCTCATCGAGGTCCAAGCGCTCGTCACGCCCGCGAACTACAGCGCCCCCCAACGCAATACGACCGGGTTCGATTACCGGCGGCTCAACCTCCTCCTCGCCGTGCTGGAAAAGCGCGCCGGTGTGAAGCTTGGCCAACACGATGTCTTCGTCAACATCGCCGGCGGCGTCAGGATCGACGAACCCGCGGTCGACCTCGGGATCGCGACGTCGATCCTGTCGAGCCTGCGCGACACCGCGATCGACGCCCAGACAGTCGTCGTGGGGGAGATCGGCCTCAGCGGAGAGGTTCGGACAGTGAGCCAGGCGGACCGCCGCGTCCAAGAAGCGAAGAAACTCGGTTTTCGGAAATGCATCCTTCCCGCGAACAATCTCAAGGGCCTCGCGCGCACCGACGGGATCACGCTCGTCGGCGTCGACCGCATCGAAGAGGTCATGGAAGCGTTGTTCGGCTGAACCCCTTTCTTGCCACGTACGAATTCCTCTGAGCCATGCCTATGCAGAAGATCATACTCGCGACGCGCAACACAGGAAAGATCGAGGAAATCCGCTCGATCCTGAAGGGGCTTCCCTTCGATGTGGCAAGCGTCCTCGATCACCCGGGCTTGGCTGACGTGGTGGAGGACGGGCTCTCCCTGGAGGAGAACGCGCTGAAGAAGGCGAGAGAGATCTACCAGGCGACGGGCATCACCGCCCTGTCGGACGACACCGGTCTCGAGGTATTCTCGCTCGATCTTCGACCCGGCGTCTTGTCCGCTCGGTACGCGGGCGAACATGTCTCGTATGCGGACAACAATAGGAAGCTTCTCTCGGAACTCGTCGGGTTCGAACCGACGCGGCGCAAGGCGCGCTTCCGCTGCATCGCTGCGCTCGTGGGCCCCGAAACGGAGATCATGACCAGCGGCAACTGCCACGGGATGATCATCGATGCTCCGCGCGGGGAGGGAGGATTCGGCTATGATCCGCTTTTTGTTCCGGACGGGTACAAGGAGACCTTTGCCGAGCTGCCGTCGGAGGTGAAGAACGAGATCAGCCATCGCGCCAAAGCGTTCCGGGAGATGCGCAAGGTTCTTTCCCGGCTTCATTTCTGAAGGTACCCGCGCTCCGCTGAGGTCTTCGACGGTCAAAAGGCCGAAGTGTCTTGATATTCATATGCGTTATAGTTATCTTATCCGAGAATTTTGGCGAAGGAAGGAGTCCTTTTGTTCGGCGGGTTGCTTCGGAAAAGACGTTCCACGGCATGGGAGTATGCGGTTGACGGCGTGTTGTGGAGGCTTCTTCCGGCCGCCGAAGGCTTCCTCCTCGGCGAGGACCGGGACCTGGAACAGAAGACCGTTTCCTTCTTCTGCCTCGACGACACGACCGGCAGCTTCCGGTGGAAGGGGCTCGCATTCCCCGAAAAGTGGTGGATCAGCATGGAGGTCCTTCACCGGAACGTGCTCATCCTCCACGAGTATGCCGCCCCCGATATGCCGGACCACAAGAAGCTCTACGCTGTGGACGTGAGTACCGGCGCGGCGCTTTGGTCGAATGACGAGGCCAAGTTCCTCTTCGCCCATGGCGAGCACATATACGCTGCGCGTGAAACGTTCGAGGAGCGTATCTTTACGGAGATTCGGCTGGTCGACGGCGTGGCAGTGAGGGAGATCGGCGCCCCGGAGCTCCACGAGTTGCAACGGTCGCTCGGACGAGAGCCGGCCGGACGGGTCGTGTTTCCCTCGATCGTGCGCCCGGGCGAGTCGGTGGACCCCGGCCTGAGCGAGGCGCTCTCGGCGCTGAGGAAGAACGACGCAGAAGAGACGCTGACGGAATATATCGAGACCGGATCGTCCATCGTGGCGGCTTGGTGTTCCGCGTCGCCGCCCGCGGCACCCGAACGATCCTTCCGGCAGCGGATCGGGGTCTATGACCGGACCCGGCGCCGGGTCGAATTCGAGGATGAGATGAACGCCAAACTTTCGATGCCTATCCCGGATATGTTCTTTTGCAAAGGCTCGTTCGCCTATTACATCAAAGAGAAACGCACATTGTGTGCGGTGCACCTGAAGTGATCGGAGCGGCATGAACAGGATCAAGATCAAGCAAGTCGACGCCTTTACGCTGACGCCATATACCGGCAACCCCGCGGGCGTCGTCGTGGACGCCGACCGCCTCTCCGACGTACAGATGCAGAGCATTGCCAGGGAAATGAGCCTCTCCGAGACCGCATTCATCCTCTCCTCGTCCAAGCCGGGCGCCGACCTGCGCGTCCGCTGGTTCACTCCCACGAATGAGGTACCGCTCTGCGGCCACGCCACGATCGCGGGGTTCCATGCCCTGGCAGAAGAGGGGAAGTTCGGTATGAAGGGGGAGGGGAAGTTCTCGTTCAACCTCGAGACGGCTTCCGGGGTTCTCCCCGTTGAAGTCGTGAAGACCCAGGGGAGCATCGCGATCATGCTCGGCCTGGCGATACCGGTGTTCGAAAAGGCGTCGCCCCTGAAGATCGACCTTCTGCGCGTTCTCAACATCACCATATCGGAGTTCGATACGGACATCCCGATCCTCAAGCACGACTATCTCTACGTTCCCGTCAAACGGCTCCACACCCTTTTTACCATGAAACCGAACTTCCTCAGCATCGCGAACTTTCTGACCTCGCGGAAGCTCCAGGGCCTCTGCGTCTACACGCTCGAAACGATCGAGCGGGAATCGACCGTTCATTCACGGTTCTTCGCGCCGAACCAGGGCATCAATGAGGACCCGGTGACCGGCTCGGCTCACGGGCCGCTCGGCGTGCTCCTTTTTGAGAACGGCGTCCTGAAGGCCGCCGACGGATCGTGCGTCTTTCAAGGGGAGCAGGGGGACGCCATGGGAAGGCGCGGCAGAGTGAGGGTGGAACTCGTTGTGGCGGAGGGAAAGCCCGCCTCCGTCCGCATCGGCGGCAATGCCGTCACGGTCCTGGAGGGGGAAATGCTGCTCAACGACAGCACGGTCTGATCTCTGAACCACTCAAAGCGCACATGACCAACACCTCGGTCCTTTTTCTCGTCATCCTCGCCCTCGCCATCGCGTTCTTCCTGTCGAGCGTCCGGCGCGTCATATCGTATCTCCGGATCGGCAAAGCGGACAACCGCACCGACGCGCCGATGGAGCGCATGAGGAACGTCCTCGTCATCGCGTTTGGCCAGACGAAACTCCTCAGGGAGCCCCTCGCCGGAGCGATGCATTTCTGCATCTTCTGGGGTTTCATGGTCCTCCTCCTGGCGATCCTCGAGACCGTCGGCGAGGGGATCGTGCCGGGCTTCTCGTTCTCGTTCCTCGGTCCGCTCTACGGGCCGCTCGTCCTTGTCCAGGACATTCTCGGCCTCCTCGTCGTCGCATCGGCCCTTCTCGGCCTCTTCCGCCGCTACGTGAAGCCGCCGAAGCGCCTCGACATATCGGGGCACGCGCGGCTCGACGCGACGTTCATCCTCGCGGCGATCCTTTGTATCATGATCTCCATGTTCGGCCAGAACGCTGCGGGCATCGCCCTCGCCAAGCCGATCGGGGGGGAGTACCGCGTCATATCGTCGGCCCTTGCGCAGATCTTCCGCAGCGGGACAGAAGCCGCGACCGAAAGTTGGTTTCACGCCTTCTGGTGGACGCACATTCTCGCCGTCCTCGCCTTCCTGAACTACCTCCCATACTCGAAGCACTTTCACATCCTTTCGTCGATCCCGAATACGTTCTTCGCGAAGCTCGGCGCCCGCGGCACGCTCCGGTCGCTGAATCTCCAGGATGAGACGGCGACGAAGTTCGGCGCGTCGGACGTCGAGGACTTCACCTGGAAGCAGTTGCTCGACGGGTACACGTGTACGGAATGCGGCCGCTGCACAGCTGCCTGCCCTGCGGCGGCAACGGGGAAGCCCCTGTCGCCGAAGAAGATCATCGTGGACATCCGCAAAAGGACGATGGAGAAGGCGCCGCTCCTCGCCGCCGGTATGACGGCCGAAAAGGCGGGAACGGACGGCGCGGCCGCAGCGGTGTTCGGCAAGTCGCTCATCGGCGACTACATCACCGACGACGAGCTCTGGGCCTGCACGACGTGCATGGCCTGCGTCCAGGAGTGCCCCGTCATGATCGAGCATGTCGATTCGATCGTCGACATGCGGCGCTATCTCGTTCTCAACGAATCGCGCTTCCCGAAGGAGCTCCAGGCGACGTTCGAGAATCTGGAACGAAACTTCACCCCGTGGGCGTTCAGCCATGCGACGCGCGCCGATTGGGCCGACGGACTCGCGATCCCGCGCCTCGCGGACAATCCGAGCGCAGAGGTGCTCTTCTGGGTCGGCTGCGCCGGCGCCTACGACGCGCGGTACCGGAAGGTGACGCAGTCCTTCGCGAAACTTATGCAGATTGCAAAGATCAACTTCGCGATCCTCGGTACGGAGGAGAAGTGCACGGGCGACCCGGCACGCAGGGCGGGGAACGAGTATGTCGCCCAGAGCCTCATGACGGAGAACGTCGCGACGATGCAGAAATACAACGTCAAGGCCATCGTCACGACCTGCCCGCACTGTTTCAATACCCTGAAGAACGAATACCCGCAGTTCGGCGGCACGTACGAGGTGATCCACCATACGGACTTCATCGTCGGGCTCATCGATTCCGGGAAGATCCGCCTGACACGGGAGAATCGTGCGAAGGTGGTCTATCATGACTCGTGCTACCTCGGCCGCTACAATGACGTCTACGACCAGCCCCGCAGGGCGATCGAGGCGATACCCGGCATCAGCACCTCGGAGATGCCCCGGTCAAGGGACAAGGGGTTCTGCTGCGGCGCCGGCGGCGCGAGGATGTTCATGGAAGAGACGATCGGGAAGCGCGTCAACATCGAACGCACGGAGGAGGCCCTTGCCCAGAACCCCGACGTGATCGGCACGGCGTGCCCGTTCTGCATGACGATGCTGACCGACGGCGTGAAGGAAAAGGCGGCAACGGAATCGGTGAAAGTGAAGGACGTCGCAGAGCTTGTCATGGATGCGATCGGGGAACAAGGGCCAGTCCCGTGAGCAATTGCTCGGGGAGATCAATGATGTGCTGCAACCAGTATGGATTTTAGAGAAAGGGAATAACGCATGGAAGACCGAATGTTGTCGCCGCAGGTAATGACCGCGGAGCAGGCCGAAGAGGTCCAGCGGGAGTTTGTCCGCAAGGTCTATGGATGGATGGCCACGGGGCTCTTCATCACGGGGATCATGGCGATGCTCACGGTGCAGTCCCAAGCAATGCTGGAACTCATTTTTGGCAACAAGATGGTCTTCTACGGGCTTCTCATCGCCCAGCTGGGGCTCGTCATCTGGCTCTCCGCCCGCATAGCGGCTATGAGCGCCACGACGGCGACGATGATCTTTGTCGGCTATTCGGCGCTCACCGGAGTGACGCTCTCGTCGGTGTTCCTCCTCTACACGGCCTCGTCGCTTTCGTCGACGTTTCTCGTGAGCGCCGGGACGTTCGGGGTGATGTGCGCCTACGGCTGGACGACGAAGAGGGATCTCACGAGCATGGGAGGGTTCCTCGCCATGGGCTTGATCGGCATGATCATCGCCTCGGTCGTGAACATCTTCCTCAATAATTCGACGATCTACTGGATCACGACGTACATTGGGATATTCATCTTTGTCGGCCTCACCGCGTATGATACCCAGAAGATCAAGGCCATGAGTGTCGTAGCGCTCGAGGGGGGAGAGGCGGAGCAGAAGGGGGCGATCCTCGGAGCCCTCAGACTCTACCTCGATTTCATCAATCTGTTCCTCCTCCTCCTGCGGGTCCTCGGGAAGAGAAAGTAGACGCCGTGCGCTCTCCGGGCGCCAAGATGGGAGTGTTCTAAGGCCGCCGATGCGTCCGTTCTGGCCGGCATCTGCATTCGTGCTCGTCGGAGCGTTCGTCTTCGTTTTCGGTATCACGCGCCCGCTCTACAACTGGGACGTCATCGGCTACGTGGGCGCCGTCGAGGCGCTCGGCTCCGGGGACACTCTCCAGGTGCATACCTCGACGTATGCAGAGATCGGGCGGGTGGAGGGGACCGAGCACTACGCTGCCCCGGGACCGACGGACACCCAGTACAGAGTTCTCATGCGTACAAGCCCAGGAGCGTTCGCGCAGACGCTTCGGTTCTACAAGGTGCGGGTCGCGTACGTGTATCTCGTTTCCATCTTGGCCCGGCTCGGCATGAACATCGTCTTCGCGACGCACTGTATCTCCGCGGTCGCCGCGGCTTTCGGCATCTGGCTTCTCTTTCTTATTGCCCGGCGGCTCCTCTCTCCTCCCTTTCAGCTTGTTCTCCCGCTTATCGCTCTGTTGCTCGGACTACCGGAGACGGCTGGGATGTCCACGCCGGACGGACTGGCCTTCGCGCTCGTGCTGGCGAGCGTCTATCTCTTCCTAAGGGATTCTTCCCTGCTCCTCTTCCTCCTGCCGCTCTTGGTGACGGTGAGGACGGACCTTATCGCATTCATCCTGTTGATGAGCGTATCGCTTTTCGTGCTCTGGAAGACACGGCGCCTCGCCATCGGACTTTCACTCCTCTTCTCGATTATCCTCTATTTCGCGGTGAATTACTACGCCGGATATCCTGGGTGGAGGAGCGCATTCACCTTCACGTTTATCGACAGGATGGCGTCACCTGACCTCGATCTCCTGGGCTTGCGTGAGTATGGGATGGGGGTCTTGAAGGGAATGTGGGCAGCGGTGCACAACGTCGCATTCTTGATCTTCAGTGCGTGTTCCGGCGCAGCCGTAGTTCTCGCGATTGTCCGATGGAAAGGGAGGAGGGGAGCTGCTTCGCGGAGTGACCGCATTCTTCATCTTCTCTCCCTCTCGATGCTTTTTGTCTTTATCCGCTTACTCGTCTTCCCTCTTCCGGACGCGCGATTCTTCATCGCGCCCTATCTCCTGACCGTCGCAGCCCTACTCGCGCTTGCGCGCGGAGCGATTGAAGGAAACACGGGAATCAGGGTGAGGGACCATGAGTGGGAATACGAACGGCGAGAACAAGAATGAACTGAAGGGCAAATGTGAGGGAACGGCGCAGTCTCATCCTTCCTTTATTCGTTCACTTCTCCGATGGGAGGCCTTCGGATGATGAGCAGGAGCGCCGATTGCGGCGCGATGAGGTATTTCTTCCCGTCATATTCGATCTCGATGGCCTGGTCCCGGAGGAAGAGCGCATAGTCCCCCTCTTCGACCTGGAGCGGTATGTATTTTACGGGATCCTTGGGCGCGGTCGACCATGATTCCTGGTCGATGAAGTTCGGATTCGCGACAGGGTACCCGGGGCCGACGCGGAAGATGTACCCGCTTTGGACGCGCTCCTTCTCCTTCACGCTCGGCGGAAGGTAGAGCCCGTGTTCCGTCCGGTCCTTGTCCGTGTCGGGGATGATGAGGACCTTGTCTCCCACCACCATGATCTGCTTCTTGCCGATGTCCATAGGTCTGCTTTCGTTGTCGCCGTGAACCTCCTACGGCGTCGGAGGGTGTTCCTGAACGAGGAAGGCCTTCAACGCATCAAAGTCCCGGAAGATCCGCGTCGTGCAGCCCAAGACCCAGCCGGGGATCTCCTGGTGTGGGTGCGACGTAACGAGGTAGACCGGCTTCTTGAAAAAGCTCGCGATCGTGAGTTCCCCCTTCGTGCCCGCGCCCTTGACGGCGCCGTCGTCCCAGAGGCAGAGGACGTAGTCCGAGCGCTCGGCGATCTCTCGCGTGTCGATTTCGACTAAAAGGCGCAATATCTCGGTATAGTCTCGGATGTTCTCCGACTTCAGCTTCCGGACGTCGATGCCCGGGTACCGGGAGGCGAAGAACCGTTCGCTCTCCTCGTTCGGATTGAAGACCGAATGACCCAAGCGCCCTTCGAGCCAGGCCTGCAGCGCGCTGCGCCAGGATGCGCCTTCGCCGAGTGCGTATTCCATCCCGCCGGAAAGGTAGGCGCGCACAAGATCAGCCGAACCGGTAGATCTGCATGGCGGGATAGAGGAGCCAGTAGCCCGCCCACATGGCGGCACCGAAGCTCAAGGGAACCGAGAGATTGTCGTCGATGTCCGCCGGGAGGGCCTCGACCACCGTCGCGACAAGGGCGGCCGCGGCGCCGATCGCGTATTCCCCGATCGTGTATTCGATCTTCGGGAGGAACGCGACGACAAGAAGTGCGCTGACGAAGAAGGCCGCGCTCCCTTCAAGCGTCTTGGCGAGGAACGTGTGACGGCCAAAGCGCCGGCCGATGAGGGCGGCCGCCATGTCCGAGACGATGAGGACGCAGAACCCGGTGATGGCGATGATCTTTGGAAAGATCCAGATGGCGAGAGTGGCGGAGATGAGGACCCATGTGGCGCCGCTCAGGCGCTTCCGGTCGCGGTCTGTCTCGTGGCTCCGCAAGAGCCATCCGAATGTCCGGTGGAAGAGCTTCTTGAGCGGTGCGTAATAGTGCCGCGAGACGTCGACGATGACCGCCAGGAGCGTCACCGGGATGCAGAGGCGCAGGGCGATGTCGCGGGGAGTAAAAAAATAGTAGATCGGTATCGCCACGGAGCAAAGGTGGATCGCTTTGCGGATGATCTCGACGCGGTAGCTCCCCTTTTTGCCCTGTGGCGGTGGGTCCGACTTACGACTTGGCATCTCCGGAGGTCTTGGGTGTGAACGCCTGTGCCGATGCGACGCTCGGAGCCTTCACTGCGCCCTGTCCGTTCCCGCGGGGCTCCACGGGAGGAAGCGTTTCGCCGCGGATCACTTTATCGATCTCGTCGCTGTCGAGGATTTCGCGCTCCAGGAGCGCCGCCGCAAGGCGGTGGAGGTCTTCGGTGTTCTCGGCGAGGATCTTTTCCGCCCGTTCCATGCCGTGCATGATGATCGCCTTCGTTTCCGCGTCGATGGCGACGGCGGTGCTTTCGGAGTAGTTCTTCGTGCGTGTGATCTCGCGTCCGAGGAAGATCTCCTCCTCCTTCGCCCCGTAGGAGAGGGGCCCGAGGAGCTCGCTCATGCCCCACTCGCAGACCATCTTATGGGCCAGCCCGGTCGCGCGTTCGATGTCGTTGCCGGCGCCGGTGGTGAAGCGGTTGAAGATGAGCTTCTCGGCCGCCCGGCCGCCCAGGGCGTACGCGATCATCGCTTCGAGATATTCCTTGGAGTACGTATGCTTTTCGTCGATCGGGAGATAGGTCGTCACGCCGAGCGCTCGGCCGCGCGGGATGATCGTCACCTTGTGGACCGGGTCCGCTTCGGGGATCTTCCGCGCAACGAGGACGTGCCCCGATTCGTGGTACGCGGTGACCTTCTTCTCCTCGTCGGAGATGATGAGGCTCTTTCGTTCGATCCCCATCATGACCTTGTCTTTTGCATCTTCAAAGTGCTGCATCGTGACGGCCTTGCAGTTCTGCCGCGCGGCCAGGAGCGCCGCTTCGTTGGCGAGATTCGCGAGATCCGCACCGGAGAGGCCCGGCGTGCCCTTGGCGAGGACTTCGAGGTTGACGTTCTCGTCGAGGGGAATGTTCCGGGTATGAACTTTGAGGATCCCTTCGCGTCCCCTGACGTCGGGGCGGTCGACGACGACCTGGCGGTCGAAGCGTCCCGGGCGAAGCAGGGCGGGGTCGAGCACGTCCGGCCGGTTCGTCGCCGCGATGATGATGACGCCGCTGTTCTGCTCGAATCCGTCCATCTCCACCAGGAGCTGGTTGAGTGTCTGCTCGCGCTCGTCGTGGCCGCCGCCGAGGCCTGCGCCGCGATGCCGGCCGACGGCGTCGATCTCGTCGATGAAGATGATCGCCGGAGCGTTCTTCTTGCCTGTTTCAAAGAGGTCGCGGACGCGGCTCGCGCCGACGCCGACGAACATCTCCACAAAATCCGCGCCCGAGATGGAAAAGAAGGGGACGCCCGCTTCGCCGGCGACCGCCCGGGCCAAGAGGGTCTTGCCCGTTCCCGGAGGTCCCAAGAGCAGCGCGCCGCGGGGGATCTTGCCGCCGAGCCGCTGGAACTTGCCGGGCTCGCGGAGGAACTCGATGATCTCCTGAAGCTCGATCTTCGCTTCGTCCGCGCCGGCGACGTCCGCGAAGGTGACCTTCGTGGCGCCTTCGGTCATGGTCTTCGCCCGGCTCTTGCCGAACGAGAAGATGCCCTTCGTGCCCATGCCCTGCATCCGGCGCATGATGATGAGCCAAACGACGAGGAGGAGGATCCACGGGAGCGCGCCCAAGAGCGCGTTCATCCACGTATTGTCCTCTTTCGTGATGGTGAACCGGATCTGCTTCTCGCTCCACTCCTGGATGACGGCGTTGTCGATGAAGGGGAGCGTCACGACGAACTTGTCGACCCGGACGGTCTTGCCGGCCGCCGTCGGAAGCTCGACCGCCTCCTTGAGGACGCCGTGAAAATCGAAGTTATTCAGGTCGGACTTTTTGATCGTCGCAGTGGAGATCTGTCCGTTCTTCAGGAGCGTCACATATTGCGTGTAATCGAGGTCGTACTCGGTCCCTTCTTGGGTCCGGAAGAGCGTCATGATGATGAAGACGAGAAAGATGATGGCCGACCACATGAGGACCACCTTGAGCACTTTTCCCCAATTGAAGTCGTCGTCGTTGCGGTACTGTGGCTTTTGCTGGCGCGGGCGCCGGCGGGGAAACTTCTTCTGGAGCCGCTTGCCGGGACTATCTTTTTGATCCTGTTTGTTTTCTTCCATGGACGTAGGTATGAATTCCTTCTTATGAATGTTCGTCTGCGAGCCTGTAGATGCCTCTCAGATTTCTCACCTTTTGGGCGTAATCGAGGCCGTATCCGATGACAAAGTGATTGGGGATCTGAAAACCCACATACTGGATCGGAACCTCTACTTTGAGGGCATCCTTCTTATATAATAAGGAAATTACTTTAAAAGAGCGAGGATTATGTTGCCCGATGAGTTTGATGATAAAATCGACCGAAAGGCCCGAATCAACGATGTCTTCGACGATGATGACGTCCCTGTCGGTGATGTCGCAATTGAGCTCCTTCAGCATCTTGATGTTCCCGGAACTGATCTTTGCGTCGCCGTAACTCGAGAGCTTCATGAAATCCATCTCGCAGTCGATGGTGATGTGCCGAATGAGGTCCGCCAGGAAGATGAAGGAGCCGTTGAGGACGCCGATGAACACGGGCACCCGGCCCTTGTACTCCTTGTTGATCTGGCGCCCGAGCTGCTTGACCCTTGTCTGGATCTTGGTCTCGCTGAGGTAGAGGACGAAACGTTCGTTGTTGACAGTGATCTCTTTCTTCATGCCGGATGCTTATCTCGTTGGTGTGTATGAAAGTTTCACGATCGTCCTGGTCTTTTCCGTGATCTTGAACCGGTCGTCGAGCCGCTTGCCGCAGACCCAGACGATCTCCTCCCCGGAAAGGAGGAGGGGGACCATCCGTTTTTCGAATAAGGGGACTTTTTCGTCGATGAAGAAGTCGCTGAGCTTTTTCTTCTCGGTCATGCCGAGGGGGAAGAACCAGTCGCCGTCGGCCCAGGGCCGCACGGTGAGCGAGGGTCCGACGAGGTCCGCGTCGGCGAATTCGACGTTGCGGTCGGCCGAGAACGACGCCTGTGCAACGATCTCCGTGCCGATCCCGAAGACGTCGAACGTGTATGCCTTCCCGACCTCCGCACGGTAGCGGAACGGCGCCATGGCAAGAATGCGGCGGAACGCGACCGTGTCACGATCGCGGTAAAAGACGGTGTCCTTCGAGAGGGAGGAGAATGTCCCCGTCTCGGACTGGAGGATGTTGAGCATACCGTGCACCGTCCCGAAGTCGATCTCCACGTTGACGAACTCCCGCGCGGTGTGAAGGAGGATGTGCTCCTTGAGAAAGAGCGGCAAGTTGTTGAGCCCGTTCCGGTCGAGGACGAGCTCCGAACCCGAGCGCCGGACGATGATGCCCCGCAAGGCCTTCCCCGCCTCGTCGCGCAGGTACTCCTCGAGCTGGTGGAAGAGCGCGCCGGTCCTCAGGAGGGTCGCCGGGAGGTTGGGGTTGATGTTCTTCCGAATCTCGGGGATGAGCTCGTTCCGCAAGAAATTCCGGGTGTAATCGCTCTTGCGGTTCGACGAGTCCTCTCGGAATCCGACCGTGTGCGCGTCGGCGTACGAGCGGATCTCTTCACGGGTTACGCAGAGGAGGGGGCGGATGACCATCGTGTCGCGGCGCATCGCCGGGATCCCGGAGAGTCCGCTCACGCCCGCCCCGCGGATGAGGTTGAACAGGATCGTCTCCGCGTTGTCGTCGGCGTGGTGGGCCGTCGCGATCTTCTGGAACCCGAGCGAGGTCCGGAGCTTGTTGAAGAAGCCGTAGCGCAGGTCTCGGGCCGTCTCCTGGATGGAGAGCTTGCGCGTCTCGGAGAGCCCGAGCGTGTTCGCGCGTTCGACGTAGCATTCGAGGCCGCGCCGATTCGCCTCGTCGCGCACGAACGACTCGTCGTCGTCCGATTCCTTCTCCCGGAGGAGGTGATTGAAGTGCGCCACGGCGACCTCGAGGCCGAGATCGTCCCGGAGCTTCGACAGGAGGTCGAGGAGCACCATGGAGTCGACACCGCCGCTGACGGCGATGATGACCTTTTCGCCCTTCCCGAGCAGCCCGGAGGTCCGGAGATGCTCGCGTACAGCAGCCTGTAAAGAATGGTCCGGCATTGATCGCACGTGGGTGACACGGTAAAAAAAATCCCTCCCAAACGAGGAGCCGGGAAGGGAGAGAGGGTTCTTGTAGCGGGGGAGGGACTCGAACCCCCGACCAATGGATTATGATTCCATTGCTCTAACCAACTGAGCTACCCCGCCAAAAAATGATGGAAAATATACGATAATTATGGTTGATATGCAAGGATTGCCCGCGACGGGTCGGACGCCCGTTTTGATTTTCCATGCAATTGTTAGTATTATGGGAGCGAAATTCAAAACGAAGGAGCACACGAGATTCCCGCATCCGTTGCACCGGCTCGCCGCCGGGACTACACGCTCGACGAAGCCTTCGATTACTGCGCCTCGGTGACCCGGGCGCATTATGAGAACTTTCCCGTCGCCTCGCTCTTCCTGCCGGGAGACAAACGGCCCTATATCCAGGCGATGTACGCGTTCGCCCGGGCGGCCGACGACCTCGCCGACGAGGGCGCGCGCCCGGACGAGGAGCGCCTCGTTTCGCTCGACGACTGGGGCCGCCAGCTCGAGGAGTGCTTCGCCGGCACGGCCGAGCACCCCATCTTCATCGCGCTCCGGGACACCGTCGAGCGGCTCGCTCTCCCCATCGAACCGTTTCGAGACCTCCTGTCGGCGTTCCGGCGCGACGTCACCCAGCACCGCTATGGGTCCTTCGACGAGATCCTCGGCTACTGCCGCTGTAGCGCGAACCCGGTGGGCCGTCTCGTCCTCATGCTCTTTGGGCACGGCGATGAGACGCTCTTCCGGCTCTCGGACGACCTCTGCACCGCCCTTCAGCTGACGAACTTCTGGCAGGATGTCGCCGTTGACCGATCGAAGGGAAGGTCGTACATCCCTGAGGAGGACATGCGCGCCCATGGCTATTCCTGGGAACAGTGGAGTGCGGGCGTCTACAACGCGTCGTACCAGGGACTCATGAAGTTCCAAGTCGACCGGACGCGCGAGCTCTTCTACCGCGCCGCGGAACTTCCCTCCATCGTCGAGAAGGACCTCCAGGTCGAACTTCGTCTCGTCTGGTTCGGCGGAATGAGGATCCTCCGGCGCTTCGAGCGGAACCGGTACCTCGGCCGGCCCGTGCTCACCTCCGCCGACAAAGCGCTCGTCTTGTTCCTCGGCCTGTTCCACAACGATCTCTCCCGCTACGGGAAGAAGAAGGAGAAGTGGTGGGATCCCGCCTGATCGTTCCGGCACCGGCCGTCCACCGCGGAAGCAGTTTCGCCTACTCGTTCTCGTTCCTTCCGAAGGACCAACGCGACGCGCTCGGGGCGGTCTATGCCTTCTGCCGCGAGACAGACGACATTGTCGACAATGACGGGGACCGGGCGGAAAAACTCGGACGCCTCGACGACTGGCGGAGGCAGTTTGAGCGTTCGCTCGGCGGGGGATCGGACTTGCCGGTCCTCCGGCGGTTCGCCGCCGCCGTCGACCGGTACCACATACCGGCGGCGCACGCCTACGAACTCCTGGCCGGCGCGGAGATGGATTTGACGCGAGACCGCTATCCGTCGTTCGACGCGCTCAAAGAATACTGCTACCATGTGGCGTCATCGGTCGGCCTGATGTGCCTCGCCATCTTCTCCCCCAAGGATCCCCGAACGAAGGAGTATGCCGTCCATCTCGGGATCGCGCTCCAGCTGACGAACATCATCCGTGATGTCGGCGCCGACGCCCGTTTGGGCCGAATCTACCTGCCGCTCGATGAGATGGCGCGGTTCGGTTTGGCGGAAGCGGACGTGCTCGCCCTCCGGACGACCCCCGGGTTCGCCTCGCTCATGGCATTTCAGACGGCGCGGGCCCGGGACTACTTCCGTCAGGCGAGGGAGGAGCTTCCGACGGAGGACCGCGGCGCGATGTTCGCCGCGACCATCATGGAACGGATCTACGTCCACACGCTCGACCGGATCGAGCGCTCGCGCTTCGACGTGCTCACTCGGTCGATCCACCTCCCGCGTTCCGAGCAGTTCCTCATCGCGGTGAAGTATTATCTTCAGCGTCGGCTCCTGGGCGCATGAACCCTGACGTCATCATCGTCGGAGGGGGCGTGAGCGGCCTGGCGGCCGCCGTCCGGCTCTCCGGCGCGGGGGCGCGCGTCACCCTTCTCGAGCAGGCGCAGAAGCTCGGCGGGAGGTGCTATTCATTCCGGGATCCGGCGACGGGTGATATCGTCGACAACGGCCAGCATGTCCTCGTCGGCGCCTACCACAGGACGCTGGCGTATCTCGAGACGATCGGTACGAGGCAATTCCTTACAACGGAAAAAGGCATCACGTTCGCCGACCCATCGGAAGGCCGTGCCGTCCTTCGGTTCCCACGGCTGCCGGCGCCGTTCCACGTTGCGTCGGGGCTCTTGTCGTTTCGGCTCCTGCCGATCGCCGATCGGTGGGGCTGCGTCCGCGTCGGACGCCACCTGCGCGCCTGGAGCGAGGCGACGGAGCGGTCGCTCGCTTCCCAAAGCGTCGACATATGGCTGAGTTCTCTCGGCCAGTCGGAGAGCGCACGTCGTGTCCTCTGGGACCCCTTCTGTGTTTCGGTCATGAACGAGCGGCCGGAGAGCGCGTCCGCGCTCCTGTTCGCCCGGTCGCTCCGTCGGGCATTCTTCGGGGTGCGCGATGATGCCGCCGTCCTCATCCCGACGATCGGACAGTCGGAACTCTACGTCGAACCGGCCTGCCGCTTGCTCTTGGGCGCGGGGGCGCGGATCATCGCGGGGACGGAAGTGGACCGTATCACACTCGAGCGGGGTAAGGCCACAGGCGTCCGGCTTGCCGATGGGACGCTCATGGCGTCGGGATCGGTCATCGCGGCGGTGCCGCCGCACGCGCTCGCAAGGATGGTCCCGCCGGAAGCCGCCAAAGCCGCTCCGTTCGATTCGCTCGGCGCATTCGCCTCCTCGCCCATCGTGTCAGTGCACCTCTGGTTCGACCGTGAGATCCTCGACGTCGATTTTATCGGCCTGATCGGACAAGACGTGCAGTGGGTGTTCAACAGGAGGAGGATCACCGGCGGAGGGAGCACCGCGGGTTATCTCTCCGCGCTCATCAGCGGCGCGTACCGCCAAGTCGACCTCGCGAAAGAGGAACTCGTCGAGCTCGCCATACGGGACATCGCCTCCGTCGCCCCGGAGTGCGCTCGGGCGCGGCTCCTTTCATCGCTCGTGATAAAGGAAAAGCGGGCGACGTTCTCCGCCACTGCCGGAGCGGAACGGTTGCGGCCGTCGGCCGCGACGCCGATCGGAGGCTTCTTCCTTGCCGGGGACTGGACCGATACCGGGCTCCCGGCGACGATCGAGGGGGCGATCACCAGCGGTGAAACGGCTGCCGCTCGGGTAGTGCGCTAGACGCTTACCAGAAGATGCCGCCGATGACGTTCCAGACCGCCTGCTCGAACGTGCCGAGGAAGAGGAGGCAGCCCAGGGCGACGGCCCACTTGTACGGCACGCGGCGAATGTCATGGACGACGATGACGGAGAAGAAGACGAGGAGGATGGAATAGAAGCACATGATGACGGTGGGGATCGTCGCGTCACGCAATCCCAGAAGGGCGATCGACGAGCTCTCGTCGGCGACGAGCCGGGTCGCATTGTGCATGAGGAGCTGGACGAACACCGTGACGGTCTGCGGGAGCCGGGTCGTCGCATTGACGAACGCCATCGATGCGAAAAAGAGGTTGTTCGGATTACGCAGCAGGAGCGCGAACGAGGCGAGGCCGAGCCCAAGCGTCCAGACGGGGCCGGCGAGCGCGCCGACCGCACACGGCGTTGCGCCTTCACGCAGGCTGATGAGAAGCATCGTGGGCTGGATCGGAGCGGCTCCGCAGACGCCGTACCCAAGAAGGACGTGCGCGTACTGGTGGGTGACCAGAGAGATCACGACCGCAAGAAGGAATGACGGGACCCCCAGCAGGAGGAGCGTTCTCACCGGGTGAGCCGGTTCTTCTTCCAGGAGCGCCATAGTGCGTCAGCCAAAGGTTCGTGATGATCAGAATTTGTGGCACGAAGATACGAGATTATTTTATGAGATTCAACGGGTTTCTTGATTTTTCATGCGCAAGGTGGTACCTTGTCGGGTATTCACGCGCCGTGTTCACCACTTTGAGGTCGTAGAGGATGTCGAAATTCTTTGAGGAACTGCGCTGGAGAGGGCTGATCCACTCGCACAGTGCGAACGCCGAGCGGCATCTGTCGGGTGACCCGGTCACCGGATATATCGGGTTCGATCCGACCGCGGCGAGCCTTCACGTCGGTTCGCTCCTGCCGATCATGGGCCTCGTCCATCTCCAGCGCGCAGGCCACCGTCCGATCGCCATCGCCGGCGGCGGCACCGGCATGATCGGCGACCCGAGCGGCAAGGCGCAGGAACGTAAGCTCCTCCTGGCCGAGGACATCGAGAGGAACCTCATTGGGATCAAGGGGCAGCTCTCGAAGTTCCTCGATTTCCAGGCCGCGGGCAACCCGGCCCAGCTTGTGAACAACGCCGACTGGCTCACGAAGCTTCCGATGATGCAATTTCTCCGGGACGTCGGCAAGCACTTCTCCGTGAACGAGATGCTCGCTCGGGATTCCGTCAAGAACAGGATCGGCCAGGAGCAGGGGATGTCGTTCACCGAATTCAGCTACTCGCTCCTCCAGTCGTATGACTTCCTCGAGCTCTTCGACCGCTACGGCTGCACGCTGCAGATGGGGGGAAGCGACCAGTGGGGGAACATCGTGGCGGGCATCGATCTCATCCGGCGCCTCCGTGGGGCCGAAACCCAGGCGATCGTCTTCCATCTCATCACGACATCCTCCGGCGTGAAGTTCGGGAAGACGGAGAGCGGCACGATCTGGCTCGATCCGGCCCTGACCTCGCCCTACAAGTTCTATCAGTTCTGGTACAATACCGACGACCGCGACGTCATCCGTTACCTGAAATTCTTCACGCTTCTCCCCGAGGGCCGGGTCACGGAACTCGAGGCGCTCGCGCGCTCCTCTCCGGAAAAGCGCGAGGCGCAGACGGTCCTCGCCGCGGAGGTCACCGGCATGGTCCACGGCCCATCGGCCGTCGCCCAGGCGCTCAAAGCGTCGCAGGTCCTGTTCGGGGGGGAGATCGGCGGCATGACCGAACGGGAACTCCTCGACATCTTCGAGGATGTGCCTTCGGTCGATCTTGAGAAGGGCCAGCTCGCCCTTCCCGGCATGTCGTTCCCCGATCTCATGGTGGCCGCCGGTTCCGCCAAATCCAAGGGCGAGGCGCGCCGGCTCGTCCAGGGGGGCGGGCTCTATCTCAATAACGTCCGCGTGGCGGACGCCGAACAGAAGGTCACCATGTCCGACGCGCTCCATGGGAAGTTCATGGTGCTCCGTAAAGGGGGAAAAAGCTACTTCCTCGTAAAACTCCGGTAGCAAGCCAGTATTGACTTTCGCGCCGTGCTTTAGTATACTGTGGTGAAATTCTTTCCACTTTCCAGTCCCGCACATCACCCGAGAGCTGCACGAGGGGAGGGTAGCAACGTACCACCCCGGGTCAGCCCTTTTCTGAAAGGAGCAACTTCATGATCCGTTCCGTTACCACATTCATCTGCCTGTTCCTCCTGCTCGCCGTAGCGGCACACGCGCAGATCACGATCACGAAGACCGACGTCGAAAGCGGATTTGTGAATGCCAAGCGGACGACGTACGGCCACACCTTCACCTCCGGAACGTTTCCGACCGTCAACCTGTACAACGTCGCAGCTTCGACGCAGAGCTTCGACTTCTCGCTCATGCCGGCCGGCGATACGCGCGATACGAGCATCCAGGACTACGTGCCGCCCGCGGGGCTTCCCGGTGCGTCGAACTTCCCGGGTGCGACGGTCGGGACGATGGTATCATCCTCTCCGTTCACCGGCGCGTCGATCACGTTCGTGGAGTTCATGAGCATCGAAAATGACGGCGTCTACGGTCTCGGTAATTACATGCACCAGGTGTTCCCTCCGTTCCTCGACACCGCCATCGTGACGAAATATCGGCCGAAGAGGATGTATTTCCCGCTCCCGATGACCTACGGTACATCACGGACGTTCCAGGACACGGTCCTCAACGACGCGTCGACGGGCGAGTACGAAGTGACGGTGCGGAGCTTCACCGTCGACGGATTCGGAACCATCAATTTTCCGCCTGCGGGCGAGATCCCCGTCTTGGCGAAAGTGGCCAGCGAACAGTGCCTGCGCGTCATCACCGACGACAACATCAGTGTGTATGACGGAGGCAACAACTTCATCGGATCCGGGCATACCCGCGAGGTCGAATTCATCGCGGCCAGCAGCACCTTTCTCTCGGTGGGCGTCGACGATACGAACTATACGACCGGATCCACCGCCGTCACGAGCCGGAGCCTGAATTTCAAGTCGGGCACCACCGGTGTCACGCCCGTGCCCACGGGGGTTCCGGGAGAATTCTCGCTGAAGCAGAACTATCCGAACCCGTTCAACCCCTCGACGAAGATCACCTTCGCCCTCCCGACCCAGAGCTATGTCAGCATGAAGGTGTACGACATCCTCGGTCGCGAGATCGCCACATTGGCCAGCGGCGATATGAACGCCGGGTCGTACACGGTCGACTTTGACGCGGCGCGTCTTTCGGCCGGGCTCTACTTCTGCCGGCTCACGGCCGGGAATGTTACATCGACGATGAAGATGAGCCTCGTGAAATAAGGGGCCAGCCTGCGCGTCCCCCGGTCTCCGGCGACCCCCCCCGCACATTGAGGGCGGTTCGGCCACAGGGTAGCGCACGCACCTAATTCAGAGCGAACCCCGCCGCTGCAACCGGCGGGGTTCGCCGTTTCGGCAAACGAGTTCCGGCCGTGCGCGACTCTCGCACGCCGGGTCAGAAAAGGGATACTCCATGATCATTGTCATGCGGCCGCGCTCGACGCAAGCGGAAGTGGACGGGGTTGCTTCGCGCATCACGAAGGCGGGGCTCACGCCGCACATCTCCCAGGGCGTTGAACGGACCATCATCGGCGTCATCGGCGACGAGCGGCTGATCCACAAGGAGCATTTTTCGCTCCTCCCGGGCGTCGAGGACGTCCTGCGGATCCTCAAGCCGTACAAGCTCGCAAGCCGCGAGTTCCGCGCGGCGCCGAGCGTCATCGACGTTGCCGGCGTGCCCGTCGGCGGCGCGAACATCGTCGTCATCGCGGGACCCTGCTCGGTGGAAAGTGAAGACCAGCTTCTGGACACTGCGCGCGCCGTGCGGGCCTCCGGAGCGCGCCTTCTGCGAGGCGGAGCCTACAAGCCTCGGACCAGCCCCTATGCGTTCCAGGGCCTGGGGGAAGAGGGACTCCAGCTCCTGGCGAAGGCGAAGAAGGAGACCGGACTCGGCATCGTCACGGAGGTCATGGAATCCTCCGACGTCGACCTTGTCGCACAGTACGCGGACCTCCTCCAGGTGGGAGCCCGAAACATGCAGAACACGAAGCTCCTGCGGTCGCTCTCCAAGATCAAAAAGCCCGTCCTGCTCAAGCGGAACTTCAGCGCGACCTTGACCGAGTTCCTCATGAGCGCCGAATACCTCCTGGCCGGAGGGAACGATCAGGTCATACTGTGCGAGCGCGGCATCCGGACCTTTGTCGAGTACACGAGGAACACTCTCGACCTGAACATCGTTCCCGCCATCAAGTTGCTGTCGCACCTTCCGATCATCGTCGACCCGAGCCACGGGACGGGCCGTCAGGACCTCGTCACACCGATGAGCCGCGCCGCGATCGCGGCAGGCGCCGACGGGCTCATGGTGGAGGTCCATCCGAATCCTGCCGAAGCGTTCTCCGACGGCGACCAGTCCCTGACACCCGAGCGGTTCCAAGCGATGATGGGCGAGCTCGCCGGTATTGCGAACGTGATGGGCCGGCCGCTCTCGCGCACGTAGTGCACTCCAAGGCCCCGTCTCCTTGATTTTCAGAACGGATTTGAGTACGTTTGCCCCATAGCACACATCGGGCACGCTCCATGACGCAGAAGGTCATACTCAAGAAATTGCGCGAGATCGTCGGGCCGGAGAACGTCCTCGATTCGCCCGAATCGCGCACCGCCTACTCGTACGACGCCGCCGCGATGACACCCTGCCTTCCGTTCGCGGTGATTCGCCCGGCCGACGCGGAAGCGGTCTCTCGGATCATCCTCCTGGCGAACGAAGAACGATTTCCCGTCGTTCCCCGCGGCTCCGGCACCGGCCTGAGCGGGGGAGCGCTCCCCTCGGTAGATTCAGTCGTCCTCCTGACGAACCACTGGAACCGCATCCTCGAGATCGACCAAGACAACATGACTGCTACCGTCGAGCCGGGCGTCATCACCGCCCAGCTCCATCAGGCCGTCGAGAGGCTCGGGTTCCTCTATCCGCCCGATCCGGGGAGTTCGAGCATCTGCACGATCGGCGGCAATGTCGCGGAGAATTCCGGCGGCCTGCGCGGCCTGAAGTACGGCGTGACGAAGAACTACGTCATGGGCCTCGAGGCGGTGCTTCCGACGGGCGAGATCCTGCGCACCGGCGGTAAATCGGTGAAGGACGTGGCAGGATACAACCTGAAGGACGTCCTCGTCGGCTCGGAAGGGACGCTCGGCATCTTCACGAAGGTGCTCTTAAAAATTATTCCGCAGCCCGAAACGCACACGACGATGATCGCCTTCTATGCGTCGATGGACCAAGCCGCCAAGACGGTCTCGGCGATCATCGCCGCGAAGATCACCCCCGCCATGCTCGAGTTCCTCGACAACACGACCATCCGCTGCGTCGACGCCTATACCCATCTCGGGCTTCCGCTCGAGGCCGAGGCGATGCTCCTCATCGAGGTCGACGGCCGCCGGCCGGTCGTCGCGGAGGACGCGGAGCGCATCGCCGCGATCTGCCGCCAATACCAAGCGACATCGGTGACGACCGCGCAATCGGAGGCGGAATCGGTCCGGCTCAAGGTCGCCCGGCGGTCCGCGTTCACCTCGCTCGCCCGGGTCAAGCCCACCACGATCATGGAGGACGTCGCCGTACCCCGGGCGGACCTCGCACGACTCATCGAACGCATCAACGAGATCGGGAAAAAGAACGGCATCCTCATCGGCAATTTCGGGCACGCCGGCGATGGGAACCTCCACCCGAACTACCTCACGAACGAACGCGACGCGGAAGAATTCGCACGGGCGGAGCGGACCGTCTTCGAGGTGGAGGAGGCGGCGATCGCCCTTGGCGGGAGCATCACCGGCGAGCACGGCGTGGGACTCTACAAGAAGCGCCTTCTGGAGAGCATGGTGGGACACCCCTCGGTGACGATGATGCGGACCCTCAAGACGATGATGGACCCGAACAACATATTGAACCCGGGAAAAGTATTCGACCTGCGCCCGAAATGTGAAGGAACGCTTCCTCGGGACCGCGACAAGATCCTGAAGTTCGAGGAGGTAGCATGGCTCTGACCGACCCCGCGTCGCTTCTTGGCATCCATCACTTGACCGCCGTGTGCTCCGACGTCCGGCGCACGGTGGCGTTCTATACGGCAGTGCTCGGGTTCCGCCTCGTAAAGAAGACGGTCAATTATGACGACCCCGGGAGCTACCATCTCTATTTCGGCGACCGGGTCGGCACCCCGGGCACGCTTCTGACGTTCTTCGAGTGGTCGAACCTCCCGAAAGGGAGGTGGGGGATCGGCACGACGCACCACGTCGCCCTCGAGGTCGAAACGCCGGAGGCGCAGCTTCGGTGGAAGCGCTTCCTCACCGGCAAAGGCCTCCACGTGACGGGGCCGTACGACAGGACCTACTTCTCGTCGATCTACCTCACCGACCCGGACGGCCTCATTTTGGAAATTGCGACGCGCGGACCCGGCTGGAGCGTCGACGAGCCCGCCGGCGAGCTTGGTACACACATGATCAAGCCTCCCGTTGCGCAGACCCGCGAAGGCCGCGATGAGAAAGCGATCGCCGCCAAGACGTGGCCGGAGCCGGTCGAGAGCATCTCGCCCGAGATGCGCCTCACGGGTCTCCATCACATCACGGCCATCGCCTCGGATATCATCGCGACCGACGCGTTCTACACGGAGCTCCTGGGGTTCCAGCGGATGAAGAAGACGGTGAATTTTGATGACCCGGCCTCCCCGCATTACTACTTCGGCATGAACGGCGGAGCGCCCGGAAGCGTCATCACCTATTTTGAATATCAGCGCGGCACGATGCGCGAGGGGGAGATCGGCACGGGATTGACGCATCATTTCGCGTTTGCGGTCCGGGATGCCGATCAGCAGCTGGAGTGGCGCGAGAAGCTCCTCCACCTGCACATCCCCGTCTCTCCGGTGATGGACCGGATCTACTTTCGTTCGATCTACTTCGCCGATCCCGACGGGCACGTCCTGGAGATCGCGACCGCGGGGCCGGGGTTCCTGGCCGACGAACCGGAACCGACCCTTGGCAGCGCGCTGCGTCTTCCTCCGTGGCTCGCGGGCCGCAGGAAGGAGATCGAGGAAGGGCTCGATCTTTGGTGAAGCATTATTCGTGTACAATAATTCCTCTACGACCATGAACCTCATCCCTACGTCGCTGACGCATAAGATGCTCCAACCCCGCCGCCGCTCCGGCACGCCGGCGCCGCTGCTGATCCTCCTCCACGGCCGCGGTGCGAACGAGGACGATCTCCTCGGGCTCTCGGAATACCTCGATGAGCGGCTCTTCATCGTCACCCCCCGCGCCCCGTTCCCCTTTCAGTTCGGCGGCGGGTATACCTGGTACGACCTCGAGGAAGTGGGGAAACCCGAGCCGGCGATGTTCAAGACGAGCTACGACAAGGTCCGACAGTTCGTCGAGGACGTCGGCAAAGGATACCCTGTCGACCGGTCGAGGATCTTTCTTGGCGGCTTCAGCATGGGAACGATCATGTCGTACGCGATCGCGCTGACCGACCCGGCGTCCGTCCACGGCGTCATCGCGAACAGCGGCTACGTTCCGGAAGAGACCGATCTGCGCTTCGCCTGGGACCAGATCCGGGGGAAGCCCTTCTTCGTCACGCACGGCATCTATGATCCGGTGATCCCGGTCTCCTTCGGCCGCAGGGCGAAGGAGCTCCTGGAACTGGCGAATGCGACGCTCACCTACCGCGAATACGACATGGGGCACCAGATCGGCGAGGAGACCCTGAACGACATGATGAAGTGGATCTCCGGCCACCTCGGGAAACCATGACCGGAGAGGCGGCACACGACCGGGGACATACGCACTCCCGTTCAGCGGTGAAGCTCGACCCCGACCGAAGCCTCCATCTCGACGAGGTGATCCATCAATGCCTCCACTGCGGCATGTGCCTCCCGGTCTGCCCGACGTACGCTCTGACGGCGCGCGAGGAGTCCTCGCCGAGGGGAAGGATACGCCTCATCCGTTCGGTTTCCGACGGGAGTCTTGAGTGTTCGCCCGCCTTCGCCGACGAAATGAATTTCTGTCTCGATTGCCAGGCGTGCGAGACGGCATGCCCGGCCGGCGTGCACTACGGCGAGCTCGTGGAGGAGGCCCGGGAGTGGGTCGCAGAGGCCGGACTCGATTCCTTGGTCACGCGCTGGACCAAGCGGCTCTTCCTGCGCGGCATCCTGAGCTCCCACCGGCGCACCACGATGTTCGGTCGGTTCCTGCGCTTCTACGATTGGAGCGGGCTGCGCGAAGCCGTCGACCGTTCCGGCATTCTTACGCTCTTCTCCCGCCGTCTCGCCGAACGTCACCAGCTCATCCCCCGCGCGTCGGCGGTGTTCTTTGACGAGGTCGCCCGTGAACGGATCCCGGCAATTGGGATGCGCCGGGGGAGCGTGACGTTCCTCTCCGGCTGCATCATGAATATCGCGTTCACCGAACTCCACGAGCAGGCCGTTGACCTCTTGACCTTGAACGGATTCGACGTCATCGTCCCGAAACGCCAGCCCTGCTGCGGCGCGCTTCACGGCCATAACGGCGACCGCTCCGAAGCCCGGCGGCTGGCACGGGAGACCGTCGATCTCTTTTCCAGCTGCCCAAGCGACTCGCTCGTCGTCGATTCGGCCGGGTGCGCCGCGCACATCAAGTCGTACGGAACCCTTCTGGAGGACGATCCGGAGTACGCGGCACGCGCACGCGAGCTCGCGGCGTCGACTCGCGAGATCACAGAGTTCCTCTCCCAGAGGGGATACGCCCAGCCGACGGTCCCCGTCCCAAGCACCGTCACATACCACGAAGCGTGCCACCTCGTCCACTCCCAGCACATCAGCCGCGAGCCCCGCGAAATGATCGCGTCGGTGCCGGGTGTGATAGTTGCGGAACTCCCCGAAGCGACATGGTGCTGCGGGAGCGCGGGTATTTACAATATCACCCGGTTTGACGAGTCGATGGAACTCCTGGAGAGAAAGGCGTCCCACATTGCCTCGACCGGCGCCGAGATCGTCGTCACAGCGAACCCCGGATGCCACCTGCAGATCGAGCACGGACTCCGCAAACGAGGCCTCGACATACGCGTGATGCATCCTATCGGCCTACTCCACAAGGGATGCGGCCTCTCATGAAGAGTGCGGCAAAGAAGCCCCTGCCGTTCCCGTTCGTCCTTGACCTACTCGCTGAGCGGCCACTGGTCGTTCGGCCGATGTTCGGCTCGTTCGCTCTCTATGACGCCGGGAAGATCGTCCTTGTCTTGCGGAAACGCCCCCAACACCCTTCCATGAACGGTGTCTGGGTCGCGACGACGCGCGAGCATCATCCGAGCCTCCGTCGGATCATTCCCTGCCTGCGCTCGATCCCGCTCCTCGGGAAAGGGGAGACCCAGTGGCAAATGGTCGCCGAAGAAGAGGAGGAGTTCGAGTCCTCCGTCATGACGCTCTGCAGGCTCGTCCTCGGGCGCGACCCGCGCATCGGGACAGTCCCGAAAGTGCGTGCGAAACGTTCGAAGAGATCCCCCCGCGCGTCGCAATAGCTCCGCGCGCGTGCTTCTTTTGCATTTCCCTCGCAGAAACCCTATCTTGAGAGGGTGAAGCCGGCCATCATCCTCCATCATCATGAGATCATTCTCAAGGGCAACAACCGCGGTTTCTTCGAGCGGCAGCTCTTGGCGAACGTCCGCGCTGTCCTCGAGGGGCTCGTCCCCCGGAACGCCGTCGGCGGGGGGTACGGGCGCTTCATCGTCGCCCTTGAGGCCGATTCTCCCGTGGAGGAGATCGTCCGGAGGCTGAGTCTCGTCTTCGGGATCGCGAACATCTGCACAGGATTGAAGGTCCACCAGGATGTGGAGATCTTCTGCCGCGCAGCCGAAGTGCTCCTCGACGAGGGGCGCTTCACGTCGATCAAGGTCGACACGCGCCGGGCGGACAAGGACTTTCCGACGCGGTCCATGGAGGTGAACGCTCGGGTCGGGGCGTTCCTCTGCGAACGGTACAAGGTCCGGGCCGATATGACGCACCCGGACGAGACCGTCTACATTTCCATCGTCGACGGCGCCGCCTACGTCTACATCTCCAAGGTGCGCGGGATGGGGGGGCTTCCATCGGGGGTGAGCGGGCGCGTGGTCTCGCTCTTGTCGGCGGGATTCGACTCGCCGGTGGCCTCGTGGCAGATGATGAAGCGCGGGGCGAGCGTCATCTTCGCCCATTTTCACAGCATGCCCTACACGACGAGGCAGGCCGTGGACCAGGTCGAGCAGATCGCCGCGCTTCTTACGCAGTTCCAGCTCAGGTCGAAGTTGTACGTCATCCCGTTCGCCGACGTCCAAAACCAGATCGTACTGCAATCCCCCCAGCACCTCAGGATCATCCTCTACCGCCGGATGATGATCCGCATCGCCTGTGCGATCGCCAAGAAAGAAAAGGCCGAAGCGCTCGTCACCGGGGAGGCTGTCGGCCAGGTCGCGTCGCAGACCTTGCGGAACATTCGCGCCATCGACGAAGCGTCGATCTATCCGATCCTCCGTCCGCTTGCCGGCGCGGACAAGGAGGAGACGATGGTGGTCGCCCGCCGGATCGGGACGTTCGACATCTCGAAGGAGCCGTACGACGACTGCTGCTCGTTCCTCGCCCCGCGCAAGCCGGCGACGTGGGCGGACCTCGATGAGGTCGCCCGGGCGGAGTCCGCGCTCGACATCCCGGCGCTTGTCGAGATGACCCTCCAGGGCGCCACGACCCTCCAGTACCATTACCCTCCGCGGAAAGACCTCCATGCCGCAGAGCCGGTCGCTCTTTAGACCCCTGTTCATCGCATTGATCCTCTTGGCCGCGCGGGACCCGCTCGCAGCCCAGCCGTTCCACCGCGAGGTCGCGACCATCCCCGTCGCCATCGCAGGGGAGCCGGTCTCACAGCCGTTCGCCGGCGGCATCAACACGCCTGAGCACCAGTTCGTCGACATCGACGGGGACGGCGACCTCGACCTCTTCATCTTCGACGCGGACCTCACCGGGACTCGGTACTTCTTCCGGAACACGGGAACACTCTTCGCAGCGAACTTCGTTCTCGAACCGCACGGGGTGCCCCTGCCGCCGTTCCAGACATGGTTTCTCTTCGCCGATTTGAACGGCGACGGCAAGGTCGACCTCGCGACCGACGACTCCCTCTCGGGGATCCGGTTCTACCGGAACGACGGGACACCGTCGGCGCCCGCGTTCACCCTCGAAACGGCGCAGTTGAAAGACACGTCCGGCGCCCTCATCAATGCCGGCTTCGGCAACGTGCCGACGTTCGCCGACATCGACGGGAACGGGACGCTCGATTTCTTCTCCAACAACAGTGCCGACGGATCGATCAATTTCTACCGGAACATCGGAACGCCGACGATCCCCAAGTTCGCGTTCGTTACGTCGACCTTCCAGAACATCATCGTCCTCGGGGACCAGTGCACAACCTCGGTGGCGGCGAAGAACGTCATGCACGGTTCGGGGGCGCTCTCGTTCGTCGACATCGACGCCAACGGCACGAAGGACCTCTTCCACGGCGACCAGTTCTTTAAGGGGCTCTTCTTCATGCAGAACGACGGCACGGCCTCGGTTCCTCACATTACCTGTACGACGAACGCGTACCCGCCGGGCAACCCCGTTTCGTCGTTCGGGTTCAACGAGCCGGTCTTCGCCGACATCGACGGGGACGGCGACTTGGACCTCTTCGTCGGCGTCCTGAACGACATGTTTCGCCATGGGTTCTGGTTCTTCCGGAACGTCGGCAACGCGAGTGCGCCGTCGTTTCAGCTCGAAACGCGCGATTTCCTCTCGATGATCGACGTCGGCCGCGACGCGATGCCCGCATTGACCGACATCGACGAGGACGGCGTCCTAGACCTGTGCGTCGGGAACGTCAACGGCCAGATCTGGTACTTCCATAACGACGGAACAACGACGAACCCGTCGTTCGTCCTGGCCGATACGCTTTTCGCCGGGATCACCGGGGGCTCGTCCTACGCCCCGGTCTGGGCCGATCTCAACGGCGACGGAGCCAAGGACCTCATTCTCGGACGGTTCGACGGGAAGGTGGTCGTGTACCGGAAGACGAGCGGGGTCTACACGCCCACCGACTCGCTCGCCGGGCCGCAGTTCGCCTCGCCGGCCGCCGCGGATATCGACGGTGACGGCGATATCGACCTGCTCGTCGGGCGCGGCAACGGCAAGCTGACGTTCTACCGGAACGACGGCTCTCCGACGCTCTTTGCGCCCACGCTCGTCTCTTCGGCCTATGACAGCATCGACGTGGGCGACGACGCCCGGCCCGTCTTCCTCTTCGATCCCGTGCGCCGGCTCTACGACCTCTACATCGGCAACAGCGACGGAGAGCTCTACTACTACCGGAACGCCGGCGACTCGACCTCGCCGAACTTCGTCCTCGTGACGACCGCGTTCGGCAACCTCGATCCCGTCCGCGAATGCGCGCCGGCCTTTGGCGACATCGACGGGGACGGTGACCTTGACCTCATCGTCGGAACGCTCAAAGGGGGCCTGCACTTCTACCGGAACGATCTTCTTGCAGGCGTCGCCGATATGCCGGAGCTCGCCGCTCGGTTCCGGCTGAGGCAAAATTATCCCAACCCGTTCAATCCGGCGACGCGCGTGGAGTTCGATATCCCGCCCGGCGGACCCGGCGGCGAGGAACACGTCCGGCTGGAGGTCTTCGATCTCTACGGACGGCGCGTCGCGACGCTTCTCGATGCATCGAAGCCCCCGGGGTCATACAGCGTCACGTGGGACGCCGATGGGTCCGCCACGGGCGTCTATTACTGCAGGCTGCAGACGCAACGCGCGTCTGCGGTGACAAAAATGCTCTTGATCAGATGAGTGCCAAGTTAAGCTGATCCTGTTCTCGTTGGGTGCGGAGTGAAGGTGCTCCACTTCAAGTCCCAACCGTGACGATCCCTGACGTCACGATAGCGAGGAGTCGGTCTGAGG
>JANYJZ010000009.1 GCA_025358305.1 Ignavibacteriota bacterium | reverse complement strand
CCCCCGGCCGCCCCTTTACTCACCTTCCCCTTGAACGGCCAGGACAGCGTGGATGGCGCCCCGACGCTCACCTGGACATCTGGTGACGTCTGTTCGCACTTCTACCACCTCCAAGTCGGCCTCGATGCCGGGTTCGGCACGATCGTGACCGACGTGACCATACCGGGACTCAACCGGGCGATCGGACCCTTGGAATCGAATACGACCTACTTCTGGCGCGTCACGCCCATTGGCAGCGCGGGGGCGGGAACGCCCTCGGCGGTCTTCAGCTTCATCACGACCCCGTTCACCGCGCCCCCGATACCTGTCCTTGTTTCTCCGGCTGATCGGGCTTCGAACGTCTCATTTCCGGCATCCGTCTGCTGGGACTCGTCTGCTCGGGCGACGGCGTACCGTCTCCAGGTGGCGATCGATTCCACCTTTGCCACGAAGATCGTGGATGATTCAACGGTGACGACCTTCTGCCGCCAGATCGCCGGGCTCCTCAACGGCAAGACCTACTACTGGCGCGTCAGCGCGAAGAACAGCGCTGGCGTCTCCACGTTCGCAGCGTTCCGGCGGTTCTCGACGCTTTCACCGCCGCAGCAGCCGATCCTGATCTCTCCGGCGAACGGGGAGGAGGGAGTGAACGCGGTCTCGCAGTTCCTCTGGAGCATCCCCGAGACCGCGCAGTCGTACCGGTTCCAGCTCTCGCGCGATTCTCTCTTCACGGCGCTCGTCAAGGACGACTCGACGATCGCCGTCACGAGCACCCAGGCGGGCCCCCTCGAAAGCCATCGTAAATACTGGTGGCGCGTCAGGGGGAAGAACTCCGCGGGCGTCGGAGCCTATTCACCCGTCTTCTCGTTCCGCACCGACTACGTCGGCGTCTCGAACTGGCGCATGCCCCTGAACGTCCGTGAGAACGGCAACGCCCAGGAGACCATTTACTTCGGACTCCACCCGGATGCGACCGCCGGGATCGATCCTGCCTTGGACGAGTTCGAGCTGCCCCCACCCAACTTTTTTGGCACGTTCGACGTTCGGTTCGTGGGGCCGCCATTACGGCCGACCTCCATCGGCGAAGGGCTCCGTCTCGACCTTCTGCCGTTCATCAACTACGCGCAGATCGATACGTACAAGGTGCGGTTCCAGCCCGGGTTCGGCGGCTATCCGATCAGCTTCAGCTGGTCGGCGGGGTTCGTCCGCGTGGTCTGCGACAGCATGGTCATGCTGGACGAGTTCGGCGGCAACACGCTTCGTAGAAGGATGGATCTCGATTCGACGGCGTCGGTCTCCAATACGAGCCTGTCGACCGTTCTTATTATTAAGTACGGCGCGCATCCGATCCTCGATGTGCCGACGCAAGGTGACCCCGGAGAACTTCCGAAGGGGTTCGTTCTGTCGCAGAACTACCCGAACCCGTTCAATCCGTCGACGAGCATCCGGTTCTCCACCGAAGACGTGGCCGATATCGACATCATCGTCTACGACGTCCTTGGCCGGCTCGTTTCGCGTCTCGTGGGGCGCTCCTTCTATCCGGGAGAGTACTCGGTGGTCTGGAACGGCGAGAATGACCGGGGAATGGTGATGCCGAGCGGGATGTATTATGTCCTTATGACCGGAGTGAGCCGCCGGGCGGGTGCGTCCGATCCGACGCGGTTCACAGCGACGAAGAAGATGCTTCTGATGAAGTAGATCCCGGTTCGCCGCGTTCCGAGGCGAATGGACAAGTGCGGAGGGCCGTTTTCGAGAAAGGCCCTCCGCATGTTCCCCTCGGGTACGGACGGTATCCCCGTATGATCACCTCTGCGATAACGACCTTCGTCACGCGCGTTCCCGCATCAGTGTAATACGTACCACACTTTTTGACCACGACAGGCGTTCCACGATGACACGATGTACGATAGTCGAGCGAGCAGCCGCCGCTCCGTTTCTCCAAAAAACCCTCTTTTTCGTCATTCTCGCCAGCTTTCTTCCCTTCAGCGCGGCCGCATACCAGAGCGCTCCCGTCAAAAAGATCCCGGGAGGCGTCGTCGCACCGGCCGCCTCTCTCGGAATCCCGCGCGGGTCGATCCTCAACGTCAACAATATCTCCATGTGGGCCTACAACAACGGGATCATGGAGCGCAAGGTCCAATCGAACTCGGCAGGCGCCACCTTTCCGGCGGGCTCCACGACCGTCGTCTACGGCTCGGGGCTCCTCTGGGGCGGCCGGGTGAAAGACGGCGCTTCCCCCAGCCTGAGGGTGGGGGGCCAGACCTTGAATGCGGGAACCGTTCCGGGGAGGATCCTGAGTCCTGGCGTCGCCGAACACCCCGACAACGCCGACGTCCGCATCTTCCGGATCCGCCGGAAGTGGGCGACGGCGGACCTCCGCCGAGACGCTTCGGAACTCTACGGTGTCCCCCTTTCGCAAGTATCGCGGTCCCAGACGGACGCCGTGAAGGAACAGTATCTGAAGGACTGGCTGGAATGGCCATGGGATCAAGGCGCTCCGTACTACGAACGGAACGGCATCCCGGGGTACCAGCCGTCGCCCGACGGCACGACTGATTCGTTGAGCGACGAGCCGGGGCTCGCCGGTGCCGACCAGGTGCTCTGGTTCGTCGTGAACGACCTCAACCAATCGGCGGTGGCGTCGCTCTACGGTTCGCGCCCGATCGGGATCGAGGAGCAGGTCACCTGCTGGGCCTTTAACCGCGCGGACGACCTCAATAATGTCACGTACGAGCGCTACCGGCTCCTGTACAAGGGGACGGCGACGACGCCTGCGAATGCGACGATCGATTCGATGTACATCACGAAATGGTCCGACGTCGACCTTGGGTCGTTCAACGACGACCTTGCGGGGTCGGACAAGGAACGCCAGCTGGGCTATGTCTACAACGCCGGGCCGGTCGACGCCGAGTTCGCGAAGGTGGGTCTCCCGCCCCCGGCCGTCGGATACGACCTCCACCAGGGGCCTCGGGTCCCCGCCGCCGGCGCAGAGGCATACTGGGACCTCAAAAAGGTCGCCGGGTACCGGAACCTCCCGCTATCGTCCTTCACCTACTTCACCGAAGCGTCCCGGATCGCCGACTACGACGTCGGAACGTACACCGGAACGCTCGAATGGTACAATATGATGCACGGCTGGCAGCCGAAACCTCTTTCGCCGCCGGTCTGCCTCACCGACCCGACGACCGGGAACTGCGAGCCGATCGAGGTCTGGGGGGACCCGGTGACCTATCGCGGATGGGTGGACGGCCGCGAGGACGCCCTCGGGGACCGCCGGATCGCGCTGTCGACCGGTCCGTTCAGCCTCGCGTTGGGGGATTCCCAAGAAGTGGTGATCGGCCTTGTCGGCGGCGCCGGCAAGGACAACCGAGACGCCGTCACCGCGCTCAAGCGCGTCGACGACGCAGCCCAGGATGCCTTCAACCTCAATTTCGAGCTCCCGAAAACGGTCCCGGAACCGGCCCTGCGCAGCGTCGAACTGGACAAGAAGTTCATCTTCGACTGGGAGTCGGATACGAGCGAGACGCGCAATATCGAGCAGTATGACTCCAAGGGGTACCGGTTCGAAACGTACGTCCTCTACCAGCTCCCGACGAAGACCTCGCTGCGCCAGGACTGGGTGGCGCTCCCGCCGTTCGATCTGACGCAGCCGCGGTTCCTCTCGGTGACCAGCGACTACCTGCGGAACAAGCCGCTGGTCAACGGCCAGAAGTACTACTATGTCCTGAGCGCCGTCATGTACAACCAGGACCCGACGTTCGGCCAGAACCGGATCGAATCGCCGGCGATCGTCCGGGAGCTCACGCCCCATAGCCCAAACCCCGGCGTCGTCTATCCCTATTCCACGGCGGACGTCATCTCGGGTGCGGTGAACATCTCCGGCAACAACGAGGCGACCGTGAGCGTCTCGTACTTCAATCCCGCAATGCCCGACGGACACACGTACAAGGTTTTCTTCCACCGGAGCCCGAATCAGGTCATCGACCTGGATGAAAAGCCGACCTGGGACCTCATTGATTCCACCTCCAGCGACACGCTGCTGCGCCGAGTGCGGATGGATACGGTGGCCCTGCGCGTTCCCACGCGCGGATACTCGATCCAGCTGCGCTCCCCGCTCTACGGGCTTCGCAACGTCTATGAGATCGCCTCGGCGAACGTGCCCGACCGGCATATCGTCTTCAACGCGCCCGATCCCGCCGGGAAGTACATGGTCCTGGGCGCCGGGAGCTCCCAAGTCGATACGATCCAGGGGGGGAACCCCAACGACACCGACATCGAGATCCGCTTCCTCGGCGACTCGAGCTGGGCGGTCTTCATGGGACCCTCGGTGCCGCTCTCGCGCTGGGTGCGCGTTCCATACACCGCCTGGGAGGTGGGGAAGCGGGGCCTCGACTCGATCAACCGCCAGATCTATACGGTCATCACGGACCACGGGTCGGACAGCCTCTGGCGCCCCTCGTTCCTCCTCGACCGTGAACTCGACGGCACCACGCTCAACGTCTTCTATCCGATGATCGTCGTCAGCGACAGTCAGAGGATCGACGACGTCTACTCGATCGCCGGGCAGTACTACGACGACATTCCGCACCACCCGGTAGACTCTGCGCGTGTCAAGGGGTTCCTCTGGATCAACGGGAGGACGAACACTCCGAAGAACGCCATCTGGAAGGCGTACTTCGCCGACCTCGACGGCGACGGCATTGCCGCCCCGAAGGGGACGATCGTCCGGTTCGAGCGGTTCAAGGCGGTCCGGAACTTCGATGCGAAGGTGTTCGTGCCCGATGCGGTCCGTACCGGCGACCTCGACGCGGCTCGGGCGGAGGTCGGGAAGGTGAACGTTTTTCCGAACCCCTACTACGGCGTCAACCGAGCGGAACTCGACCGCTTCAACCGATTCGTCACCTTCAACCACCTGCCGCGCCAGGCGACGATCCGGATCTTCAACCTCGCCGGTGAGATGGTCCGTCTTATCACGAAGGACGACGCGTCCCAGTTCGCGACGTGGGACCTCAACAACCAGACCGGCTTGAGGGTCGGGTCGGGTATCTTCCTGGCGCACGTGGAGATGCACGACGCGGCCGGGAACGACCTCGGGGAAACGACGCTGAAACTCATGATCGTGCCGGAGAAGCAGTTTCTCCAGGGGGCCCAATGAGCGTGACCAATGGACTCCCCGTGCGCGGCCGCGCGCTTGCCCTCTTGGTTTGTGCGACGCTTGGCTTGTTCGGACTCGCTCCTGACGCCCGGGCCGGGAGGGGGGACAAGGTCGGGTCTTCTTCCGGAACGCAGCTCCTCCTGCCCGTCGGCGCCCGAGCCATCGGGCTCGGGGGTTCGACTCTTGCGACCGTCTACGGGAACGAAGCGATCTACTGGAACCCGGCCGGGCTCGCGCGGTCGGAGCGCGCGTCGGAGATCTTCGTGTCGCACATGGCCTATCTCGCGGACATCGGCGTCGACTATCTCGCCCTCTCGACGCGCCTCGCGGACGTCGGCGTGATCGCCTTGAGCGTGAAGTCGCTGTCGGTCGGCGCGATCCCCGTGACGACCGAGGACCTGCCGGACGGCACGGGGGAGACCACGACGCCGACCTTCATGACGATCGGCGGGACATTCGCCCGGCGGATGTCCGACCAGATCAGCGTGGGCTTCACCGCGAACCTCCTTCTCGAACGGATGGGCGACGTCTCCGCCACCGGGATCGCCTTTAACGGCGGCATCCAGTACCTGGGGCTCGGCGGGGTGGACGGACTCAATTTCGGCGTGGCCGTGAAGAACGTCGGCCCGCAATTGAAGTACGACGGCGACGGCCTCCTCAGGAGCGGCCAGCTCGTCGACATCTCCCGGCCTGACGCGCTCTACAAGATCGAGGCGGCTTCGGCCGACCTGCCGTCGACGATTGAGATCGGCCTGGGGTATACCCGGCACCTCAACGAGCTCTCGGACCTGACCCTCACGGGGCTCTTCCAGAATAACAACTACGCCGAGGATGAGTACCGATTCGGCCTTGAATATGCCTACCGCGACCTGTTCTTCGTCCGGGGGGGGTACGCGGTGTCGTCGGCGTCGGGAGACCAGGAGTACATCTTCGGTTCTTCGGCCGGGGCAGGGATCAAAACCACCCTCCAGGGGGTGCTCATTTCGGTCGATTATGGCTACCGGGAGGTGAAGTACCTTCGCGGCAATCACGTCTTCACACTCGTCATCGGACTCTGACCGGCGCACGGCAGAACAGGCCGAACGGACGCGTTTATGTGGATATTGGTGCATCATGAATTTTTCATTAGAATGCAGAAAATCCAAAAAAATGCTTGACAATACTTTCGAAAAGGACTATATTTCGAAAGTCCTCGTGCTCTCAATGAGATTCAAACGTTCGCCCTAACACCTTAGCGCCGAAGCGTTTTTCGTGCCAGACTTTTCATCGCCTTGTTCTCCATCTTCTTTTTTCTAAACCACTAACAACTCATGTTTCCAAAAGGAGAAATGCTTATGCGAATTTTCTCGTTGTTTCTCTCGATACTCATCATAGGAAGCGTGCTGCACGCCGGCACCAATCCTACGAAGAGGTATCTGGTCGGACCGAACTCGGAAGTGATTCCGCTCAGTCCGGATGAGGTCGCTTCAATGGTCATCAAGAAACACACTGACCGTTCGACCTCCGCAGCGACCTGCCCCGATAAATTCACCTTCGGGTATCCGCCGTCGATCTTCGGAGCGAACAATAACTTCGGTGCGTATCACAGAGACGTGTTGGGCGAGTGGTTTGTCGCGCCGGCCTCCGGCACGATCGATACGATCTTCTGGCATAACTTTGCATTGATCGGCGCATACGACTCCACCATCTACATCCGCGTCCACCAGTCGAACCTCGGACCGAACTACGGCCCCGGCGTTCGCCCGGGCCCGTTCAACCCCCCCTGTCAGAACTGGGGATACTGGGTGAACTCGAACGACTGCGACAACGGCGCGGCCGCCTTCATCGAAGAATCGACCGTTCCCGGCCATCCGTGGGTCTCGACGATCAACGGTTCGCCCGTCCCCTCGGGCCCGCCCTTCGGCGCTGAGCTCTGGGGCTTCGGCGGATTTCCGAAACCGATCCATCCGAGCTCGGACGCCTTCATTGTGCTGTCCGACCTCTCCGTCTTGAGCGTCGTTCAGGGCGACAAGTTCTTCATCTCCATGCGCGTCGCCGATGCGGGCGGTGTGTTCTGCGGCCACAAGGTCCAGACGACCGAAGAAGCCCGTACCGAGTGGAGCGCGGCCGGCTATACCGTCGGCACGAACGATCCTGATTATCCCTCCCGTAACTGGAAGTTCTACGAACACGAGAAGGGCCCCTCCAATTGCGCAGGCTTTCTGATCGACTCCATCAAGAAGGGTTGGGTCGCGCGCGGCGGTTTCGGCGGCGATTCACTCACGGTCGCGTCGTACAATTTCTGGTATGTCATGAGCGTGACCTCGAACGTTCCCCCGATCGTCACGGACGTCGACCAGGTTCACAACACGCTTCTGACCACTCCCTGGACGATCCAGGCCACGATCGAGGATTGCGATCCGCCGAACCCCGGCAGCGCAGGCGTTGCCTCGGCGGTCATCCGCTGGAATAAGAACGGCGTCACGCAGACCGACATTCCGATGACGAACCTTGGCGGCTTGACCTGGGAAGGTACGCTCCCAGGCGAACCGGCGGGCACATCCATCACGTATAAGATCGCTGCGCTCGATAATTTCGGCCTTCTCGGCCAGTCCTCCACGACCGCATACAAGGTCGTCGAGCTCGGCAATCGGTGGTACTCCGTCGACACCGCCACCGCGTGCACACCGCAGGACATCAAGACCTCCGGCGCGAGCATTCCGTTCGCCTCATTCTTTGTCCCCCACAACACCAACTCCGGCACGCAGCCGGGCGACGACGGATCAGCGGGTCCGTTCGACATGGGCGGCAACTACATCGTCTATGGCGACACGTTCCGCTATGCGTGGGTCGGCGTCAACGGCGCCATCGGCCTGACGAAGACGGCGAACGACACGGACGACGTCAACGCGAACGGCTTTGCGACGACGGCGTATGATTTCCCGTACAACGTTGTCCGCCACGGCCGTGCCGATACGGTGAACACGGGCGGCATGCCGAGAATGTTCCTCGCACCGATGTGGGCTGACTTCATCCTCCACGATACGGCCGGCGCGGGTTCGACATTCGGCAAGATCCTCGTTGGGAACAACGGCGATCCGAACAAGTTCATCGTGCAGTGGGATTCGATCGGTACGTTCATTACGGCAGGCTCGACGGGCTCCTTACCGGCGACCTTCCGAGTCGTCCTCAACAAGGCGGACGGCACGATCCAGTACCAGTACAAGGATGTCGGTCTCCATGGACTCGATAGCGCAGCGATCGTCGGATCGCAGTATGACACATCGAGCATTGGGCACCCGAATCCGTGGTTGTACCTCAACAAGCTCACCTATCCGTACGCGACGAAGCCGAGAAACAACTGGTGTGTCACGATGAAACCGACCGTCGGCGCTTCTGTCGCGGACGGCTGGAACATGGTCTCCGTCTCCGGTACACCTTCAGACGCGAACTATGCCAAGACGCACCTCTTCCCTGAAGCGACGTCACCGGCCTACTCTTACGGTGCCGGATACACCGCCCAGGCGACCCTCGCCAACGGCCCCGGCTACTGGATGAAGTTCACAGGCGGCGCGCGCGTCGGTAGCATCACGGCGAACTGGCTCGCGAACGTCCTGGTCAGCGTCCAAGATAAGTGGAACATGATCGGGTCGGTCTCCGGCTTCGTGCCCACAGGCACGATCACGCCCGGCGGCGGCACGACCGCGATCAATTCCCCGTACTACGGCTACTTGGGTGGCTACTCCGTCGCGACCGCGCTCGAACCCGGAAAAGCATACTGGGTGAAGGTGACGGGTGCCGGTACGCTCTCCCTGACCGCATCCGCCATGGCGCCGAAAGCGGCACCGACGGCGGCGGAGATCGGCCTTGGCGACATGAACAGCGTGACCGTACGTGACGCAAATGGCCTGTCCCAGACGCTCTACTTCGGCGACGAGAAGTCACTGAAGACCGATGCGAGCTACTATGAGATGCCCCCGGCCCCGCCGGCGGGTGGTTTCGACGCGCGCTTCAGCACGTCGGGACGCATGGTGGAAACGTATCCGAGCCAGACCGACAAAGCGGTGAATTTCCCGATCAGCATCCAGTCGGCCGCGTATCCTGTGACGATCTCGTGGACGCTCAACGGCGCCGCGGAAGGCCGCAGGTTCGTGGTGGTGACTGGTGCGAAGAGCACGTCGATGACCGGCTCCGGTTCAAAGGTGATCTCCGACGCAAGTGTGAAGTCGGTCGTCATCCGTCTCGTAGCAGGCACGACGCCGAAGGAATTCGCGCTTTCGCAGAACTATCCGAATCCGTTCAACCCGACAACGCGGTTCCGCGTGGATGTTGCGAAGACGTCGCAGGTTGAAGTTTCCGTGTATGACATTCTGGGCAGAAAGATCGTATCGATCCTCAACGGCGAAAAGTCCGAAGGATCGTACACGATGGAGTGGAACGGCAAGGATGCTCAGGGAATGACCATGCCCACCGGTATGTACTTCATCCGGATGACGGCTGGCGACTTCACTGACTCCAAGAAGGTCATGCTCATGAAGTAAGTATCGATTCCGGGCCTCGCACGCACCTCTGTGTGTGAGGCCCGGGATTTTGATCCATCCTGCGCTGCTTTTATTCTTCTACTAACTCAACATCCACATCAAATAGCGAGGTAGCTATGTCCAAACTTAAGGGTTTCTCGCTCTTCGTGATGGTTTTTCTGTGTCTGATCGCGACACAATCACTATGGAGCCAAACGAATTTCAGCATCAAGATCTATGCGACCGACGGATCAGGCTGGAAGGATTCCGTGACCATCGGTAAGAACACGGGCGCGACCTTCGGGATAGATGCGGGACTCGGTGAGACCGAACTTCCGCCGGTACCGCCCCAAGGCGCGAACCAGGCCCCCGATCTTCGCTCGGTCGATCCGACCGGCGGCGTGGCCTTCGGCCAGGGTCTTTCGAAGGACCTGCGTCTCCTGTCTACGAACTTCCAGCGTGACGTGTATCTCCTGACGTTCCGGCGCAGCGATCCCGAAGGATCGGTCATCACCTTGTCGTGGCCTTCGGGCTTGGCGAGCGTCGGTGGCGGCGGCTGGTACATGATGGACGTGACCAACGGCCTCCAGTTCATCTTCCCGAACATCGACATGACGGGGCAGACGAGCTTCACCCATGCGTCGTTCAACACCCTGGCCGGATCCTCGGTCTATATCGTCGCGGGCGACGGACGCGAGTTCCGCACGTTCACGCGTGCGAACCTCACCGGTGCGGTCGATTCGAAAGGCAAGGCGGCGGCAGAGAAGCGCAAAGCGGTCGGCAGCGAAGGCTGCTTCACGTTCGCCAATACAGGCGGTGCGACGGCCGACGAGCTCTATGTCGAATGGAGCGAGGTCATCACCTCGACGCTG
>JANYJZ010000008.1 GCA_025358305.1 Ignavibacteriota bacterium | reverse complement strand
CCCCCCGGTTCTGTATTCCTCGCACACATCGAACCTTCGAAAGGGCGTCACGTGGCTGAAACTCTGCAGGGTCTGAAACCGGCGTTGGTGTGGAAGTACTTCTATGAGATCTCGCGGATCCCGCGTCCCTCGAAGCACGAGGAGAAGATGACGGCCTACGTCCTGGCGACCGCGAAGAAGCTCGGCCTCAAGGCCAAGCGGGACGCGATCGGGAACGTCATCGTCCACAAGCCGGCGTCGAAGGGCCGCGACCGCGCAAAGATGATCGCGCTCCAAGGCCATCTCGACATGGTCGCCGAGAAGAACGCGAACACGAAGCACAACTTCATGAAGGACCCTCTGGAGCTCGTTCGGAAGGGGAACGTCCTCACGGCGAACGGGACGACCTTGGGCGCCGACAACGGCATCGCGGTCGCGACGAACCTCGCGATCATGGAAGACCGCGCACTCGAGCATGGCCCTCTCGAGTTCCTCTTCACCGTCGACGAGGAAACCGGACTCACCGGCGCGAACAACCTCAAGCCCGGGTTCGTCCAGAGCAAGACGCTCTTGAACCTCGATTCCGAGGAAGAAGGCGCGATCTACGTCGGCTGTTCTGGCGGACGCGACACACTCGCGCGCTGGAAGACCGTTACCGATCCGGCCCCCGGGGCTAGCGCAGCGTTTGAACTGACGGTGAAAGGGCTCAAGGGAGGACATTCAGGATTGGAGATCGACAAGAACCGCGGAAACGCCCTCAAGATCCTCAACCGCGTCTTGTTGCGCCTCCCGGAGATCCGGATCGGCTCCATGAACGGGGGCAACAAGCGTAACGCGATCCCCCGGGAAGCCGTGGCGATCATCAGCGTGCCGAAGGCACGCGTCGCCGAATTCAAGAAGCTCGTCGCAGGCATGAACGCGACGATCCGGGCCGAAGTTGCCGCAGTGGAGCCCGATCTCGCGATCGCCGTATCGAGCGCGAAGGGGGGGAAGGTCTGGAAGAAGGAACTCCAACTCTCGGTCTGCCGCACGATCTCCGCGCTCCCGCACGGCGTCATCAAGATGAGCTCCGACATTCCCGGACTGGTCGAGACCTCCACGAACGTGGCGGTCATGACGTCCTCCGCCAAGGAAGTCTTCCTCGGGACGAGCCAGCGCAGTTCGGTGAGCTCCGAACTTGACGAGATCCAGGAGACGGTCGAGACGATCATGGAACTCGGCTCGGCGAAGGCCGAGGGCACCGACGGGTATCCCGGATGGAAGCCCGACCTCAAGTCGCCGGTCCTGAAGCTCGCCTGCGCGACGTACAAGAAGCTCTACGGCAAGGTGCCGGAGGTGAAGGCCATTCACGCGGGCCTCGAGTGCGGCATCATCGGGGAGAAGTACCACGGGATGGACATGATCTCGTTCGGGCCGACGATGGAAGGTGTGCATTCGCCCGATGAACGGCTCTACATCGACACGGTGGAACGGTTCTACAAGTTCCTTCTGGCGATCCTGAAGAACGCGGCGTAAGGCCTGAGCGTCAGAGCGGCTTGAACCGCTCGAACGACTGCCGGCACGCGTCGCAGTAGAATATCTGCTTGCAGAGGGTTGCGCCGAACGCGCTCTCGAGATGCGTTGCGGCGGAGGCGCAGTAGGGGCACGCGACCGGTTCGGCGAGTGCCCGGCCGAGATCGATCTGCACCGGCCGAGGGGGAGGCGCGATGCCGAACGACCGGAGCTTTTCTCTGGCGTCGGGCTCCAATAGGTCGGTCGACCAGGGGGCGGTAAAGTTCGTCTCGACGCTCACATCTGTAAATCCCATCTCCGTCAACACCTTCCGGATCTCATCCTTCATCAGTGCGAGCGCGGGACAGCCCGCGAACGTCGGCGTGATCTCGACCTCAACGGCCGTGCCGGACGCGCGGACACGCGAGACGATCTTCATGTCGACGATGGAAAGGACGGGGATCTCCGGGTCCTTGACACTCGCCAGAGCTTCCCAGACGCGTTCATCGTCCAGCGAGCGGTTCACCACGCGCCGCCCGGGACCAGACGGTAGACCGACTGCAGGTCCGTCACAAGCTGCTCGAGGTCCGGGAGGTGCTTCTTCCGGCGGCCGCCCGCATCCGCCGTCAGAGCGACCGGAGGAGTGAGCGACACCGACCTCAATACGGGTGCGACCGCCTCGATCCAGCTCCGTGCAAGTTCGATATTCGGCGTCATGACGCCGCCCGCGACCAGTACCGCTTCGTCCGGCAGCGCCTCAAACAGTCCAAGCGCCTGCGCGTAGGCGGCCGTCACCCCCGCCTGCATTCTCCGGCGGCTCTCTTCGGTGGCGTCACCGAGGCGTTCGACAAGGCCTTGGGTGTGGAGCCGGTGATACGCTTCTTCTTTTAATATTTTCGCCGCAGAGCTCCGCAAGACCTCCGACGAGCTCGCGAGGAAGGAGCGCAAGCGGACCTCTTCGGCGACGTCGAAAAAGAACTGCCGGACAACGGTATAGGCGAAGTCCCCCTTCGGGTAGGTCACGAACCGCGCGCAGGTGAACTCGTTCCAGGGCCGCTCGAAGGCCATCTGGTCGGGGCTCCTACCGGCGAGCTTCTCATAGGCGGTGTACCAGATGAGCGCGTGGCCGATCTCATCCTGGGCGATGTTGGAAAAGGCGATGTCCTCTTCGAGGATGGGGGAGTGTCCCGTCCATTCGGCGTTGCGGTGCCCGAGGACCAGTTCGTCGTCGGCCATGGCCAAGAGGAGCGATTCGATCGTGGGGGTCGTCATAGGTGGTCCGGTGCGCCGAAGGTCTTCGGGTCGCGGTAGCTCTTGTCGGTGGATTGGGAGAAGAAACTCTCGTCCTGGTAATCGGTGGCGGTGATGTCGGAGGTTCGGACGACCCAGATGCTCACGCACTTCAACCGCCGAGCGAATTGGTCCCGGGCGTACTGGAGCGCAACTTGGGCGTCGGGGGCGTGGACGGAACCGACGTGCTCATGCGCCTCGCCGCGCTTCGACTGGTGGAAGACCTCGTATGTTTCCCACTGAGTGTCGGTCATGCCAAAAGCGGTGCGGTTTTGGTCGATTGTCCGGACTTTGCCGCGAGGGCCTCGCGGACCCATCGGCCGTCGTCATGGGCCTTGCGCCGCGCGGCAATCCGCTCGGCGTTGCAGGGGCCGTCGCCGTTGACGACGCGCTTCAGTTCGTTCCAGTCGGGCCGTGTGAACTGATAATGTCCCGTCGCCTTGTCCGGTGCGCATTCGGCGTCGGGGACGTCGAGGCCCAGGGCCCGGATCTGCGGGACAATGAGGTCGACGAACTCCTGCCGAACCTGGTCGTTCGTCTTCGTCTTGATGCGCCAGCGCATCGCACGCTCGGTGTGCTCGGAGATCTTGTCCGGCGGCCCCGACATCATGAGCGTCGGGTACCACCAGCGGTTCACGGCATCTTGGGCCATCGCGCGCTGTTCTGGCGTGCCTTTGGCCAAGGCCACGACCGCGTCGTAGCCCTGCTTGATGTGAAAGGCCTCCTCGTAGCAGATGCGCCTCATGGCGCGCGCGTAGGGGCCGTATGACCCCTGGGCGAGCATCGACTGGTTCACGACCGCGGCGGTGTCGACGAGCCATCCGATGACCCCGACATCGGCCCATGTGGGCGTGGGGTAGTTGAACACGTTGGAGTACTTCGCTTTGCCGGCGAGGAGTTCTTCGATCATCTCCTGGCGGGTGGCGCCCAAGGTCTCGGCGGCGCGGTAGAGGAGCTGGCCGTGGCCGGCCTCGTCCTGGACCTTCGCGATCAAGGTGAGCTTCCGCCGGAATCCGGGAGCGAACGGGATCCATTTGCCTTCGGGGAGCTGGCCGACGATCTCGCTGTGGGCGTGCTGGCCGATCATCCGGATGAGGTTGTGGCGGTATTCCTCCGGCATCCAGTCCCCCGGTTCGACCTTTTCGCCGCGGGCGATTCGGGCCTCAAACTCCGCGAGATGCTCTTTTTCGTCCTGTTCACTCATGCAGTTCCGTTGCGATGTGTCTCCAAATATAAGAAATTATTCCAAAAATCCACGAACAGGCACTTCCCCTTAGGGTTTCAGTTCTTGCACGCCCGCGGCTTTCAGGACGTCGTTCGTGACGGGAAGTTCCTTTTCGCACCAGCTCTTATAGGCGGCCGCGAGGGATTTCCACGAAGACTCGGCCGTCCGGGCGGCCGCGATGGCCTGCGTCGTCGGCGTCGCGTCAGCGTCGTGGACGATCCCGAAGAGCGACGTGAACGCCCCCTGCAACGAACTGAAACTCGGGTCCTTGCTCCCGGCCGGAGCGCTCACGAACCCGGCGAGCTTTCCGTCGACGTTCTTCAATGCGCGGCCTTGGGCGCTGGCGCTGTCGGCCACGAGATTCTTCACCTGGGCGCGCATGCCTTTGATCTCCTTCAGAATCGAGGCGATATCGCGCCTGGCGTTCGTGGCCAGGAGCGACAGGTCGTGCTGAAGCTTCAGCGCTGCCTTCGTTGCCTTTACCCGCGGATCCATGGTAATGGTGAGGGGGCGAGTGACGGTCGTGCCGTTCGCGGTGAGCTTCACACTATAGGTCCCGGGGAGCGCCCACGGGGAGGTCGGCTCGGGGGTCGTCTGCTTGTAGATCGCCGCGATGGGATAGGAGGGCGGGACCTCAAGCGGGGTCTCGTGGAGATCCCAGGTGAAGCGGTGTGATCCCGCGCCGGCGGAGAGGTGCTGCTGGGGCCGTATCCAGTAGAGCGGAATGTTCTGCGGCGGGATCACGACCTCCGGGTCCGCGCTCGAGTATCGCCGGACGAGCATTCCCGCCGCGTCGGTGATCTCGAGGCTGACGGGCGTCGGGCTGGCGTCATGGAGATAATAATCGATGACCGCGCCGTCGGGCGGGTTCTGACCCGCGGGCTCCTCCTGGGGAAGCGGTGTGTCGCTGTTCATATTCCAACGCACGCGCATGGCGTTCTGGGGCGCATAGAGGAGGAGCGGGGATCCGGCCTGGGCGACTGAGAGCTGGCGCAGCGGCGTGATGTCGTCGAGGATCCAGAAGGAGCGGCCGTGCGTGGCGACAACGAGGTCGTTGTCCTTCACAACAAGGTCCCGGATCGAGGTCGCCGGCATGTTGAGCCGGAGCGACTGCCAGTGGTCGCCGTCGTCGAAGGAAACGTAGACCGCGCACTCCGAACCGGCGTAGAGGAGCCCCTTGCGCACGGGGTCCTCGCGCACGGCGTTGATCGGTTCGTCGGGAAGACCGTTGGTGATCTCCTGCCAGCTTGCGCCGCCGTCATGCGTCCGGTAGATGTGCGGCCGGAGGTCGTCCAGGCGGATCCTGTTCACGGCCGCATAGGCGGTCTTCGTATCGGTGTGGCCCGCATCGATCAGCGAGATCTTGCTCCAGGATGTGACGCTCGGCGGGGTGACGTCCTTCCAGCTCTTGCCCCCGTCCGTCGTCCGGTGGATGAGCCCGTCGTCGGTGCCCGCCCAGATCGTCTTGATGTCGCGCGGAGAGGGAGCGACGGTGTAGATGACGCCGCGCCTCGGCATCGACTTCATTTTTTCCGTCCTATAGATGCCGATCGGTTCCGGCAGATCCCACGTCGCCCGCGAGAGATCCGGGCTCAGGACCTTCCAGGATTGTCCGCCGTCGCGCGTGGAAAAGAGCACGTTGCCGGCGAAGAAGAGCGTCTTGGGGTCCGCCGGCGAGAAGAGTATCGGCGCGGTCCTCAGGAAGCGGTACTTCCCGCTTCGGACAGCTTCGGGGGCGATGTTCTGTACCTGTCCGGTCCGCTTATCGAACCGGGTGATCTTCCCGCCATAGATGATGTTCGGGTCGAGGGGATCGGGGGCGATGTAGCCGTACTCTTCCGCCGCGACGGGGTGCCACTCCCGGAACGTTATCTGGCCGTCGTTCCCGCGCGATGCGATCCCGACCGAGCCGCTCTCCTGCTGACCGCCGTAGACGGAGTAGGGGAACGCATTGTCGGTGCTGACGTGGTAAAATTGCGCCGTCGGCTGGTTGTACCAGGAACTGAATGTCTTTCCGCCGTTCACCGTGATGATCGCACCCTGGTCGCTTGCGATGAGGATAATGTCGGGGTTGTTCGGATTGATCCATATGCGGTGATAGTCGTCGCCGCCGGGGGCGCCGCGGAACGCGCTCCAGGTGGCGCCTCCGTCATCGGACTTCCAGGTCACGACGTCCGCGCTGTAGAGCCTGTCGGAGTTCTTTGGGTCGACCTTGAGTTCGGCGAAGTCGTCACCGCGCCCCCAGAACCGCTCGTCAGCGTTCACCAGGCGCCAGTTCTCGCCCGCGTCGTCGCTCCGGTAGACGCCGCCCTTGTCCGTCGCATCGACCGTTGAGTAGAGACGGCGCGTGTCGGCAGGCGAGATGCAGAACCCAATGCGCCCGAGTCCTTGGGCGAACGTCGGGAGGCCATTGGTGAGCTTCTTCCAGGTCGTGCCGCCGTCGGTGGATTTGAACAGGCCGCTCTCGGGACCGCCCCACTCGCCGTTCTCCCACGGCGCAAGCCGGTTCGCCCAGAGATCGGCGTAGACGACGAGCGGGTTCTTCGGATCGATCGACACCTGCACGGCGCCCGTATTCTCGTCTTTATAGAGAACGCGCTCCCATGTTGCGCCTGCGTCGAGAGAGCGGTAGACGCCGCGCTCCTCGTTCGGACCGTACGGATGTCCCAGGACGGCGGCGAAGACGCGCTTCTCGTTCAGCGGGTCGACCGCAAGCCCTCCGACTTGCAGCCCCTTCGATAGTCCGACGTTCGTCCAGGTCGCTCCTTCGTCGGTGGAGCGGTAGACGCCGTTGCCGACAGCGAGATCGGGCCGCTGGATCCCTTCGCCGGTGCCGACGTAGAGGACCTTTGGGTTCGACGGGGCCACGACGACGTCGCCGATCGATCCGGTCGGCTGGCTGTCGAAGATGGGCACCCAGGTCCTGCCGTAGTCGCTCGTGCGCCAGACGCCGCCGTTGTTGACGCCGATGTAGAAGACATTCGGCTCTTGCGGGACGCCGACGGCGCCGACCGTCCTTCCGCCGCGGTGCGGACCGATCATGCGCCACTGCATGGCGTCGAAAAGCTTCGGGTCGAGGGCTTGCGCGGTGGTGAGGGTGGGAAGGATCGAGAGAGCGAGAAACAAGAACGCAAGACGTCCGACAGTGCGCGTCATGGGCAGACACCGAGTGTGAAATTCGTGATGGGCCGGCCGCTGCGACAAGCCTGTAAGCTCGAGTGCACGCGTCCGGACGGAATTGAGTTGAATATACTGATAAGACGGCAGAATCGCCAGATGCGGATAGGTGGCGGTACGGGTGAGGGCACGGGCTCTCCGGGCGACCTTTGGCGGCTACGGACGGGCCGTCTCGAAGTATTTCTGCCGGAACCGAAGGGACACGTTGACCAAGAGGATGAGCACGGGCACCTCGATCAAGGGACCGATGACGGTGGCGAAGGCAACGCCGGAGTTGATGCCGAAGACCGCGACGGCGACCGCGATCGCCAGCTCAAAATCGTTGCTTCCTGCGGTAAGGGCAACGGTCGTCGTTTTCGGATACGACGACCCCATTGCGCGGGCGATGAAGAAGGTCGTAAAGAACATGACGGCAAAGTAGATCGTGTAGGGGATGGCAGTCCGGACGACGTCCATGGGAAGGCTGATGATGAACTCCCCCTTCATGGAGAACATGACGAAGATCGTGAACAGGAGCGCCACGGGCGTCACCAGCGCGATCTTTGGAATGAACTCCCGGTGGTACCACTCCTTCCCTTTGAGCCGGACGAGCACGAACCGTGTGAGCATACCCGCGGCGAACGGGATGCCGAGGTAGACAAGCACCGTCCGGGCGATCTCCCCGATGGAGATCTCGACGATCGCGCCCGGAAGGCCGAAGAGCGGAGGAAGCACCGTGATGAAGAGATAGGCGTAGACGGAGTAGAGGAGGACCTGGAAGAGCGCATTGAACGCAACCAAGCCCGCGGCGAGTTCCGTGTCCCCTTTGGCGAGGTCGTTCCAGACGAGCACCATGGCGATGCAGCGCGCCAGGCCGACAAGGATGACCCCCACCATCATCTCAGGCTTGTCGGGAAGAAGGACGATCGCCAGAACGAACATAACGAGCGGCCCGACGATCCAGTTTTGGACGAGGGAGAGGGCGAGGAGCGGCTTGTTCCGGAAGACTGCGGGGAGCTCCTCGTAGCGCACTTTCGCCAGGGGCGGATACATCATGAGGATCAGGCCGACGGCGATCGGGATGTTCGTCGTTCCCGAATTGAACGAACCCCAGAACCGCGTGACGGTAGGGACAAAGTACCCAAGAAGGACGCCGGCCATCATCGTGAGGAAGATCCAGACGGTGAGGTAGCGATCCGTGCGCGAGAGCTGTTGTGCGGTGGGCGTCATGGTGGCGTGCTTCCGGTGATTGCGAATGCGGCGATAAATTCGCGGATCCGTTCTGCTATAGCGTCGCGGACCTCCCTTGTCCGGGCGAGTTTCTCGTCGGGAGTACCCTCGAACGAGGAAGGGTCGGCGAAGTTCCAGTGAAGTCGCTTCGATTGTCCCGGGAACACAGGGCAACGCTCGCCGCTCGTCTCGTCGCAGACCGTGATGACGCAGTCGTAGCTCTTCCCCTGCCTCAGGAACTCGAAGACGTCCTTCGTCCGGTTCGCCGACAGGTCGATGCCGCGCTCTTTCATCGCTTCGACGACGACAAGGTTAAGCCTCCCGGGCTCGATGCCGGCGCTCTCGGCGCGGAACGACGGGGCGCCGTCCCTGTTGAGGAAGGCCTCCGCCATCTGGCTGCGGGCGCTGTTGTGGATGCAGACGAAAAGGACCTTTGTGATCGGAGCCATACTTCGGTGTGGGTCTCGGGACGATGGATCATTATATTCGGATAGGCGAATATATCGAGACCGGAGACAAAAGTCAAGTGCGGGTGTGGGAGCAGGAGCGGCCGGAGTACATGAGCCGGCGATGGGGAGTGGGGCGGTCTAGCGCCGGACGGCGATGATCTCGAGGACGGCTGGGGTGATCATGCGCGTATGGGGGGAGCGCTCACACTCGCGGAATGACACGCGGATCGCCTCTGCGCGTTCCGAAGTGAGATGCCCAAGATCGGTCAATCGCGTCAGGTTCACCTCAACGAACGCCTTGGGCCACTCCCAGATCGGATGTCCGGGAGGGACGACATGGACGATCGGCTTGAGGGAGCGTACCTCGCAGCCCGATGCCTCAAGCCACGCTGGAAGATCGAGCCCGATATCCGGCTCGCCGCCACTCCTGCGCCATGTCTCCATGACGACGCGGACGAACTCTTCGATCGCGGCCGACCGAGGGGACGTGCGCCAGGTGGAGTAATCGAAATACTCATGGATGACGATGCTCCCGCCCGGCCTGAGGGCACCCAGGACGCGCGAGAGGAGCCCGCGAGGGTCCTTCATGAACGCGAAGACCCACCGGCACCAGGCTCCGTCGGCATGGGCGTCGGGCAGCGGCGATAGTTCCAGGTCGACCTCTTGTGCGCGGATGTTTACGATGCCCCTCGCCTTCGCCGCATGTTCGAGTGCGTCGAGGAAGCGCCGGGACCGGTCGAACGCGAGGACCGCGCCCGTCGGGCCGACGATCTCCGCCAGGTCGAGCGACGCATAGCCGGGGCCGCAGCCGATGTCGAGGATCGTCTGGCCGGAGGCGAACCCGGCGCGCTGCCAAGCGTCGGAGGTGAAGGGACGCCAGACCCGATGTTGGAGGCCAAGGCGCGCGATCTCGTCGTCGTGCGTTCCGAGGATGTAGTCCTTTTCCGTGCGCGTCATGCAACATTCCTTTCAAGAGAGTGCGTCCGGGCTTTCTCCCATCCGATCATCGCCGCCTTGCGCTCCGGGCCCCAGTGATACTCCCCGATCTTCCCCTCGCTCCTGATGACGCGGTGGCAGGGGATGAGGTAGGCGACGGGGTTGTTTGCAACCGCGGAGCCGACCGCTCGGACGGCGCCGGAGGAGCCGACGGCCGATGCGATGTCGCGATATCCGGCGACACGGCCGAACGGGATGCGGATGAGCGCCTCCCAAACCTTCAACTGGAACTTCGTCCCACGGACGAGGAGCGTGCGGGGCGTCTCGTTGCCGCCGGAAAGGAAGATCGACCGGGCGGCGCCCGCGGTCTCGCGATCGGAGCGGCGCAATCGGGCGTTTCCCCACTCTTCCACGAGATGCGACGCCTCCTTGCGCTGCCTGGTGAACGTCAGCGAGCAGATCCCCCGTTCCGTCAGGGCGATGCAGCAAGTGCCGAACGGGGTGGGGTGGAACCCGTAGACGATCTCGACCCCGGCGCCTCTCGAGGCGTACTCGCCCGGCGTCACCGCCTCGATCGTGACGAAATGGTCGTGGACCCGGGACTGGGCAGAGAGCCCGACGCGGTCCGCAGCGTCGAAGACGGAGCCGGCATTGCGCAACTCGTCCTTGAGTTCTCTGACGGTGAGATACTGGAGGAACTTCTTCGGGCTGATACCGGCCCACGCGGTGAAGATGCGCTGGAAGTGGTACGGGCTCACGTTGCAATGGCCGGCCACTTCCTCCAAGGAGGGTTGGTCCTGGACGTGGGAGGCAAGATAGCGGATGGCCTGTTCGACCCTGTTGTAGTTGATCGCTCGGTTCATGGGTGCGTGTTCATTAATGATGTTGGACGAATATCGGAATATTCCCGCCCCGCATCAACCCGATTCTTGCGGTTTTTTACCTCTCCGTTCCGTTGCATCTTCCTCGGAATTTCTCTATTTTCACCAAACCAAGGACGGAGCGCAGCAGGGGCGCCGTCCTCTTTTCTCGTGTCAACGTAAAGGACGCCTATGGCAGCTTCATCTCCGGAGGGATCACCGCTTCCCGGTTCATTCAAGCCCTACATCCCTTCGAGCGAGTCTCCCGCGGAGTCGACCTTTCGGGCGCTCGTCTTGGGGGCGCTCTTGGGCATCCTCTTCGGCGCCGCATCGGTCTATCTGGGCCTTCGCGTCGGCCTGACGACCTCCGCATCGATCCCCATCGCCGTCATGGCGATCACGATCCTGAAGAAGCTTCGGGGCAACACGGTCCTGGAGAACAACATCGTCCAGACGGTCGGCTCGGCCGGCGAATCGGTGGCGGCCGCCGTCGTCTTCACCGTTCCGGCCTTGATCTTCCTCGGGTTTCCGCTGAAGATGTCGATCACGCTCCTCATCGCTTTCACCGGCGGCATCCTCGGGGTCCTCATGATGATCCCTCTCCGCCGCTACCTCATCGTGAAGGAGCACGGCAAACTCAGGTTCCCCGAAGGGACCGCCTGCGCGGAGATCATCAAGGCGGGCGAGGTCGGCGGGACCTCGGCGGCGAAGATCTTCAAGGGCATCGGCATCGGAGCGCTCTGGAAGGGTCTCCCGACGCTCTTCGGGTTCTGGAAGCCGTCGGTCGGGATGGACATCCCGAAGTATCCCGGCGCATCGGTCGGCATGGACGTCGCGCCGGAGCTCATGGGCGTCGGCTACATCATCGGCTGGGAGACCTCCCTCATGATGGTGGGCGGAGGCCTGATGGCCGCGTTCATCATCTCCCCGATCATTTCCTTCATCGGCGCCACGGCGACCCAGCCGATCTATCCCGGCACCGTTCCGATCAGCGCCATGAGCACCACCGACATCTGGCGCAATTATATCAAGTACATGGGCGCGGGCGCGGTGGCGACCGGCGGCATCGTCGGGCTCTTCCGGGCCATGCCGGCGATCTGGGACTCCATCACAGCGTCGATCAAGCAGCTCGCGGGCGAACGGATGGGGGGCGGCAAGAGCGATGATCTGGTTGAACGGACAGAGCGGGATATCCCGATCACGGTCGTCGGCATTGGGACGTTCGCGCTCATTCTCTTTATCTGGCTTGTACCGGCGTTCCACGTGAACCTTCTGGGGGCGCTCCTCATCGTCGTCTTCGGGTTCCTGTTCTCCGTCGTCTCGGCGAGGATCACCGGCATCGTCGGGTCGTCCTCGAGCCCGCTCTCCGGGATGACGATCGCGGTGTTGATGGGCACATGTCTCATCTTCTTGGCCGTCGGCTGGACGGGTCAGCAGTACACGTATCTCGCCCTGGTCATCGGCGCGACGGTCTGCATCGCCATCAGCAACGCCGGGACCACGGCGCAGGACCTGAAGACGGGGCACCTCCTCGGATCGACCCCGAGCAAGCAGCAGTTTGCGATCCTCATCGGCGTCGTGACCTCGGCGGCGGTCGTCGGCGTGACGATGCTCCTCTTGAACGAAAGCCAGGCCAAAGAGGTCGTCCTGGACAAGCCCTTCTCGCCGCCGGCGATCTCGCTCCAGCGCGCGGAAGAGATGCAAGGGAAGGACGGGAAGACCTATCTTCTGGCGAAGGTGACGGGCGTCGAGGGTATCGAGCCCGGGAACTATCTCGTCGAACCGCAAACAAAGCAGGCGGTCTTGCGGCGCATCGACGGCATCGGCGGGCGCGAGCTCGCGGCCCCGCAGTCGAACCTCATGGCCGTCCTCATCAGCGGGCTTCTCGAGCAGCGGCTCCCATGGGGCCTCATCATGATCGGAGCGTCGATCGCGCTGTTCATGGAACTTATCGGGATCCATTCGCTCACGTTCGCGGTCGGATTCTACCTCCCGCTCTCATCGACGTTCCCGATCTTCATCGGCGGCCTCGTCCGGAAAATCGCCGACAAGCGCTACAAGCGCAAAGCGGACGCCGCGGAGGAGAGCGAAGGCACGCTCCTGTCGTCGGGCCTCATCGCCGGCGGCGCTCTCTTGGGCGTGGCGGGCGCGTTTCTGAACTTCATACCGAACTTCGTCGACGACGCCACCGGCCTGCCGATGCCGATCGCGTTCGCCTATACGCACCTGCGGTTCCTCTGGGACGCGGATATCGTTGCGGTGGCGATGTTCGCCCTGCTCGGATATCTCCTGTACCGCGGCGCGGCCGATCCGAAGCTGAAGAACGCCTGATGCTCATCTCAGAAGCGCTCGCCTCCGCCGCCCTCATCGCGGTGCGCGACTGCATGGGCGTCACGGCCGGCGAACGGGTGCTCGTCGTGACCGACGAGCGGATGCGCGCGATCGGATATGCCTTGCGCGCCGCGGCACTGAGCCTCGCCGACGAGGTGCTCCTGGTCGAGATGCTCCCGAGACGGTCCAACGGCGAGGAGCCGCCCTCGGAGGTCGCCGCGCTCATGAAGATGGCGGACGTCGTCCTGTGTCCCACCTCGAAATCCCTGACGCACACCGATGCACGCCGGGCCGCGAGCGCTTCCGGTGTGCGCGTCGCGACGCTTCCCGGCGTCACCGAGGAGATCATGGTGCGATGCATGAACGCCGACTACGAACGGATCGCCGAGCGTACACTGAAACTCTGTGCGATGCTCGAATCGAGCTCGGTGGTGCGGGTCCGGGCGCCCTCCGGCACCGACATCACGCTTCCGGTGAAAGGGAGGAAGGCCTACGCGAGCACGGGGCTCTTCCGGAAGAAGGGAGAGTCCGGCAACCTCCCGACGGGCGAAGCGTTCCTTGCGCCTCTCGAAGGCCTCTCGAACGGCGTCGTCGTCGTCGATGGTTCCATGGCGATGATCGGCATGGTCTCCGAGCCGATCCGCATCGAGGTTGAAGGGGGCTACGCGACGCGGATCACCGGCGGGCCTTCGGCCGAGAAACTCCTCGCCCTCATCGAACCCCACGGAAAGGACGCCCGGACGGTTGCCGAGTTCGGCATCGGCACGAACGACAAGGCGGTCCTGTCCGGCCTCATCCTCGAGGATGAGAAGGTCATGGGGACCATCCACATCGCCTTTGGCGACAACAAGTCGATGGGAGGGTCGGTCCGGGTCGCGAGCCACTTAGACGGGCTTATCAAAGACCCGACCGTCTGGTTTGACGACCGTATCATCATGGAAAACGGGGTCTTCGCGACCCAACTCTGACGTTTGCCTCATTTCTTGCTCGACTCCCCCAGAACGCACTCTCCACGCCGCACGCACGGGCGAAACATTAAGCTTTTTTCCGTATATTGTGTCTAATCTTCAAAGAGCAGCCTCTGCAACCCTGTTTCTTCGGAACCGCCTGAGCGGTTTCCTTCGCATATCTCACATTATGTCGCAGATCGTATGAAGAAGAAGTGGCTCTACATCATCGTGGGTGTCGCCGTCCTCGGGACGGCCGGCTATTTTTACATCTCGAACGGGAGCTCCAAGGACGTGAAATACCGCACCGAGAAGCTCACCCGCGGGGACGTCGTCGTTCAGGTGCGCGCCACCGGGACGATCAACCCCATTCAGACGGTCCATGTCGGGAGCCAGGTCTCCGGCACCATCTCGGCCCTCTATGCCGACTTCAACAGCCAGGTTCACAAAGGCCAGGTCATCGCCGTGATCGATTCGACATTTCTCTCCGCTTCCGTGAAAGAGGCCCAGGCCAACCTCGAACGGAACCAAGCCGGCGTGAACGAAGCGAAGCGCACCTATGACCGGACGTCGGAACTCTACAAGAAGGACCTCGTCGCCCAGGCGGACCTCGACGCCGCCCAGACGAACTACGAGTCAGCGGTCGCGCAGCTCAAACAGACCCAGGCCGCCCTCGACCGCCAGGTGGTCAACCTGCGGTTCGCGGTCATCCGCGCCCCCATTGACGGTGTGATCATCTCACGCGATGTCGACGTCGGCCAGACGGTCGCGGCGAGCCTGTCGGCCCCGCAGATCTTCTCGATCGCCAACGACCTGAAACTCATGCGCGTCGAAGCGAGCGTCGACGAGGCGGACATCGGCCAGGTGAAGACCGGCCAGGATGTCAGCTTCACGGTCGACTCCTACGCGGACGAACAATTTCACGGGACGGTCTCCCAAGTGCGCCTCGCGCCGGTCGCCGTCCAAAACGTCGTCACCTACACGGTGATCATCGACGTCCCGAACGAGGAGCTCAAACTGCGGCCCGGCATGACCGCGACGGTTTCCATCCTCATCAATCAGCGGCAGAATGTGCTCCGAGTGTCCTCGCTGGCGCTTCGATTCCAGCCCCCGACCGACGTCATGGAAAAGATCCAGGCATCGCAAAGCAAGCCGGATACGACGCCGGTCGCAGCCGACACCGCGAACGCCAGGATGCGCACAGGCGACAGGTCCCAAGATACGTCGAGGCGCGGCCAGGGCGGTGAACGCCGGTGGAACCGCGATGGCGGCGGCGGCGGCGGAGGGGGACAGCGCATGGCGGGCGGCGGCATGGGCCGCGGCGGGCGCAGCGGCATGGGCCGCGTCTGGGTCATGGATGACGCCAAGAATCTCCGCTTCGTCATGGTCCGAACGGGCCTGAATGACAACCGCTATGTCGAGATCCTCGGCGACGCGCTCCAGGAAGGGGACCAGATCGTCCTCGGCATCCAGAGCGGCGACGCGCCGACGGCGTCCGCGGCAAATGGCCAGAACAACCCCTTCGCTCCCCGAGTGCAGGGCGGCGGCGGCGGCGGCGGCGGAAGAGGCCGCTAGTAGCCCCGAGAGGAATGAAGATCGTTCGTTCACGTTTGTCGTCTCACGTCACGGAGAAAGCCGTATGATGCGCTTCATCGAAATACTTCGCATCTCGTTCGATGCGCTTATCCGCAACAAGATGCGGTCGCTCCTGACGATGCTCGGGATCATCATCGGCGTCGGCGCCGTCATCGCCATGGTGGCGATAGGCCAGGGGGCCCAAGCGTCGGTCGACGCGCAGATCAGCACGCTCGGCACGAACGTCCTCATGATCTTTCCCGGTTCGATGTCCCGCGGCGGCGTCGCCTCAGGCGCCCAAAGCGGAACGACGCTCACCGAGGATGACGGCAAGGCGATCAAGGATCAGTGCCCGGCCGTCCCGTACGTCAGCCCGCTCCTGAGAGACCGCGGCCAGATCGTCTACGGCAACCTCAATTGGAGCACCTCGCTGCAGGGTGGCTCGCCCGACTTCTTCATGATCCGGGACTGGAGGATCGACGAGGGGGACCTCTTCTCCGACCAGGACGTCCGCGGTTCGACGAAGGTCTGCCTCATCGGCCAGACGATCGTTCAGCAGCTCTTTTCCAACGAGGACCCGATCGGCAAGACGATCCGCATCAAGAACATCCCGTTCCGGGTCGTCGGCACGCTGAAATCGAAGGGCCAGAACATGATGGGCCAGGACCAGGATGACCTCATCCTCATCCCGTATACGACGCTCATCAATCGCATGATGGGGCACGACAACCATTCCTGGGGATACATCGCATCGGCGGCGAGCAAGGCGCAGATCCCCGAGGCCCAGCAGCAGATCACCGACATCCTGCGCTCCCGGCACAAGCTCAACCCGATGGACGACAACGACTTCACGATCCGGAGCCAGACGGAGATCGCCGAGGCATCCTCCCAAACGAGCAAGATCATGACGACGCTCCTCGGGAGCATCGCCTCGGTCTCGCTCATCGTCGGCGGCATCGGGATCATGAACATCATGCTCGTCTCGGTGACGGAGCGGACCCGCGAGATCGGCATCCGAATGTCGATCGGCGCGCGGCGCAGGGACATCTTAGGGCAGTTCCTCATGGAGGCGATCGTCCTGAGCCTTCTCGGGGGGTTCATCGGCGTCCTCCTGGGCATCGGAGGCTCGAACCTCATCTCGTCCCTCGCCGGATGGCCGACGTTCATCTCGACGAATTCCATCTTCCTCTCGGTGATCTTTTCCATGGTCATCGGGGTCGCTTTTGGGTTCTACCCTGCGCGGAAAGCTTCCTCGCTCAACCCGATCGAAGCACTCCGCTACGAATAGCATTCATTGACGGATATTCGGACGGCACCACTGACCCTGTGCCGTCCGGAGCTCCTCCCCCCGTCGTTGCATCTTCTCCCGTATTTCCATAGATTTCCGACACGAACCAGCCTACTCCTATGCCATTTCGACTGACATCAGAATTCTCCCCTTCGGGGGACCAGCCCCAGGCCATCAAGGAACTCAATGAAGGCCTCGAGCGCGGCGACCGGTACCAGACGCTCCTGGGGGTCACCGGGAGCGGCAAGACCTTCACCGTCTCGAACGTCATCGAGAAGATCAACAAGCCGACCCTCGTCATGTCGCACAATAAGACGCTCGCCGCGCAGCTCTACGGTGAGTTCCGGCACTTCTTCCCGAAGGACCGGGTGGAGTTCTTCATCTCGTACTACGACTACTACCAGCCCGAGGCGTACATCCCCGCCAGGGACATCTACATCCAGAAGGACTCCTCGGTGAACGACGAGATCGACCGCTTGCGGCTTCGGGCCACAAGCGCGCTCCTCACCGGGGATTCGAACGTCATCGTGGTCGCTTCGGTGAGCTGCATTTACGGCATCGGCGCCCCGACGGAGTGGATCGACCAGATGGTCCCGATCCGCAAGGGTCAGCGCATCGACCGCAATGCCTTCCTGCGGAAGCTCCTCGACATCCTCTACGTCCGGAACGATTTCGAGTTCGAGCGCGGAAAGTTCCGGGTCCGCGGCGACGTGGTGGAGATCATCCCCGCCTACGAGATCGACCGGGGCTTGAGGGTCCAGTTCTTCGGCGACGAGATCGAAAAGATCGCCTACATCCATCCGTTGAGCGGGGACATCATCGGGGAGGTGGAGTCCGAAGTGATCTACCCCGCGAAACACTTCGTCACATCGAAGGCGACGATCGAGCGCTCGATGACGTCGATCGAGAAGGAGATGGAAGAGCGCCTGGAGTACCTTCGCCAGGTCGGCAAGCTCCTCGAGGCGCAGCGCCTCGAGCAGCGCACCCGCTACGACCTCGAGATGATGAGCGAGGTCGGCTACTGCTCCGGCATCGAGAACTACTCCCGGCACATCGCGAACCGCCCGCCGGGATCGCGGCCGTACTGCCTCTTCGACTACTTTCCGAAGGACTTCCTCCTCATCATCGACGAATCGCACGTGACCATCCCGCAGATCGGCGGGATGTGGCACGGCGACCGCTCGAGGAAGAACACGCTCGTCGAGCACGGGTTCCGGCTCCCCTCGGCGCTCGACAACCGGCCCCTCACGTTCGAGGAGTGGGAGGAGATGGTGCCGCAGGTGATCTTCGTGAGCGCCACTCCCGGAGACTATGAACTCGAAAAGTCGAAGGGCGTCGTCGTGGAACAGATCATCCGGCCCACCGGCCTTCTCGACCCGGAGGTGGAGGTTCGGCCGGTTCTCCACCAGATCGACGACCTCATGGCGGAGATTCGCATACGCACCGCTCGGAAAGAACGCGTCCTGGTGACAACGCTGACGAAGCGAATGGCGGAGGACCTGACGAAGTACCTGAGCGATCTCAACATCAAGATCCGTTACATCCACTCCGAGGTGACGTCCCTCGACCGGATGGAGATCCTGCGCGACCTACGCCTCGGTGAGTTCGACGTCTTGGTCGGTGTCAATCTCCTGCGTGAAGGCCTCGACCTTCCGGAGGTCTCCCTGGTCGCGATCCTCGACGCGGACAAGGAGGGGTTCTTGCGGTCCGAGCGGTCCCTCATCCAGACGGCGGGCCGCACGGCCCGGAACGTCAACGGGCGCGTCATCCTCTACGCAGATACGGTGACCGGTTCGATGAGGCGCATGATGGAGGAGAACTTGCGGCGGCGGGAGCGGCAGAAGGAGTACAATACGGAGCATGGCATCACGCCGAAGACCATCCTCAAGAGCATCGAGCAGGTCATGGAGACCACGACCGTCGCCGACGTGAAGATCTCGCGCGATGCCCGCAGGGACCGGATCGAGGCCCCGAAGGTCGCCGAACAGGTCGTTCGGTACCTCACGCAGGAGCAGCGACAGGACATGCTCGAGGAGCTGCAGGTCGAGATGCGCAAAGCGGCGAAGGACCTGGAGTTCGAGCGGGCCGCGTCGCTCCGTGATGAGATCGACCGCATCCAAAAGATGATCGAATAGTTCTTTTTTCGCTGGGAGGTGTTCCATGCGCGTTCGCCTGACGATGCCGTCGGCGGCCCGAGCTGCCCTCGCCGCGCTGCGGCGGGAGCTCGCATTGCCGGCGCTTGATTTTCTCTATCCCCCCGTCTGTTTTCTCTGCGACGACCCGCTCGGGCCTTCGGATGCGGCCGTGTGCTCTGGCTGCTGGGACCGGTTCGCACCGGCCGATGCGGCCTGGACGGAACTTCGCGGCCCTCTCGTTGCTGGCGGCGTCATCGACGAACTTCTTGCTTGCTGGCTCTTCGAGTCGACCGGTGGGGTGAAGGATGCCGTCCATCTCCTGAAGTACCGCAAGGTCCGTTCCGTCGGGGTCCGGATGGGGGAGGAGCTTGGCCGGAGGATCGCACGCGATGCGCTCTTCTCCTCGGCAGACTTCCTCGTTCCGGTCCCCTTGCACCGCACGCGCCTGCGCGAGCGGGGCTACAACCAGGCCGATCTCCTCTGCGAGGGGATCGAGCGCGCCTCCGGGATCCGTCCGGTCTGCGATCTGCTCGTGCGGACGCGGTACACCGAGTCGCAGACCCTCCTGGACCGGAGCGTCCGCAGAGCGAACGTCGCCGGCGCGTTCCGACTCAACCCTGCGCGCGCCGGCCTCTGCGCCGGGAAGCGGATCATCCTCGTCGACGACGTCATGACGACCGGAGCGACACTCAGAGCGTGCGGGGAGCTTGTACTGGAAGCAGGGGCCCGATCGGTCCTCGCGGCGTGCGCCGCTCTCACCAAGTAGCACGGCGCCGGAACGGTCCTGCAGGGAGTGTGTCGGGTCGACGAACGCCCTTCGCTTGGCCCATGAAGGGGAGGTCGTCGTGGTGGCACGGCGAATGAGGGCTGGATTCGGTATGCGTATACGTAGTATTCCCTATTGTGGCCGCGTGTGGATTTGTGGACATTGTTCGAGATTCACATTCCAGAGGTCATGATCCGATCTCGTGCATGTAGCCTTCTACCTCTGATCATTCTCTGCGCCATTTCCGTGTCGATCGCGCGGCGTGAGTCACGGCCCCGATTCCTTTTCAACCCTCCTTCTGCCGAGGCCAACCGGATGGGAGAGGCGTCCGCCGCGATACTCTTCGGGGACCCGTTTGCAGTCCTGACAAGAATAGTCCATTCTGCCGCGCGACGCACGGGCGCGGCCGCAGCTGCACGGTACAATCGTAACGCCTGGTTGCATGGCATCCAGGAGCAGGGTCATTCGCGGACGACGCCAGGACTCGTTCCCGCGCTCCCCCTTGGGAGCGCCGACCTGCGATCCAAGGCAATAGATGCCAGGAGCATACGTGGCCCGCTTCGACCATACGCCGTTCCGTTGACCGATCTAGCCTGAAAGGAATCACGATGACACTTCGAACACGCATCGCTTCGATCTGGGGATTCCTCCTTCTCGCCGTTCTGCTTGTCGTTGGAACGGACGCGTTATCCCAATCCCGAGCGCTCGCGGCCGGCTCTTCCGGTGAGATACTTGACCAGCGTGACGGAGCGCTCCAGATTGTCTCCGTCTATGCGGATAGCACGACTTTTTCCATCCCGCTCATCATCGTCGATGGGCCAAAAGTGGATACTCTCCACTTCGGCCTCCAACCGACGGCGACATTTTGCCGCGATGTGGCTCTCGGCGAATTGGAGATGCCTCCGGTCCCGCCGAACGGCGTGTTCGACACGCGGTTCATCGATCCGAGGCGAGACGGGGATTTTGAGTGCTTCAGTCACGGCGTGACCCTGGATTTCCGACCGCCGCTCAATCCGGCGCAGATCGATACGTACCGAGTGAAATTCCAACCCGGGCCGGCCGGCTACCCCCTGACATTCTCCTGGCCTCCTCTGGGACCATATTACGACGGAGCCGTCACTCTCCACGACGGTCTCACCGGTACGATCGTCTCTGTCAATATGAAGACGCAGAATTCGTACGTCCTCACTCAGCCAATCGTTCACGAACTCTTCATCGTTGCGGGGGGAACTACAGATTCGATATTCATACCACCCGCGATGCATCCCCCCATACCGCTCTACATCGTAGACGGGCTTCAGGCGGACACACTTCGCTTCGGCCTCCAACCGACGGCGACATTTTGCCGCGATTCGGCCCTCGGCGAATTGGAGCGGCCTCCGGTCCCGCCCCTCGGTGTGTTCGACTCGCGGTTCATCGATCCGAGGCAAACCGGGGATGAATGCTTCGGACGAGGTCTGCATTTGGATCTTCGGCCCCTGCTGAATACTGCCCAGATCGACACGTACCTCGTACATTTCCAACCCGGGGCGGCCGGTTACCCCTTGACGTTCTCTTGGCCTCCTCTCGGACCGTACTATGACGGTCCCGTGACGCTCTTCGACGCTATCACAGGGGGGATCGTCCGCGTGAATATGAAGACGCAGAACTCGTACGTGCTCACGCAATCGAACATCCATGATCTGTACATCGCCGCAGGGGGTCCTGCGGATTCAATTTTCATCCCTGATTCGACCGCTTTCCGGACGTTCAGCCAGACAGACTACGCGATGAGGGCGCATCGTTTGCGCGTCGGCATGCTCCCGACCGCCGCGAATGTCCGGGACGAAACGTTCAAGGAGACTGGCTGGTTCAATGCCGGGCTCTCCATCGGTATTCCGAGACCGGACAGCACGCTTGCATACGGCTGGATCTTCTTTCGCAGGAATGTCGTCAGGCTACCACGCTTCCTTCCGCACACCGGCACCCCGCGCGGCTTCGACTTCTATATCCCGGGAAAGCCGTGGCATGACTCGAGGGTCAATCCCGCAGTGAAGTACCATGACAACCACCTTGCCGGGGAACAGTTCTCACTGAGATTCAACATCGGAGCGAGCGACGTCGGGATCACGCCGGCCGGCTTCGGCGAGCTCATCTTCTTCGACCCCTCCGCCCCCTTGAACCCTTTCAACGGGATGACAGTGCGGCAACTCGCCGCACACACCGATACGGCACTGACGTACTATAAACAGTACAACGCAAATTACTTCCTGCAGCTCGACTCGTGTCTTTCGCGCATCAATAACGCGTTCACCGGCCCCATCGACATCTATACGATCTCCCCGCTGAGCGTCGCTGGCGCGAGGTCGCTCTCGGACGTTCCGTTCCTCCACTCGAATCCGTCGCCGCATCCTCTGCCGCCTCCCCGCGCCGGAAAAGCCCCGGATTTGGGACTGCCCACTGAATACGCTCTTTATCAGAACTATCCCAATCCGTTCAACCCGGTGACGGTGATCGAGTTCGACCTGCCGTCCGCATCGGGTGTGACGTTGAGAGTCTTTTCCTCACTAGGACAGGAGGTCGCCAGAGTCCTCGATGCGGTACACCTCGACGAGGGGAGGCAATCCTTCGAATTCGATGGCAACGCTCTCCCCTCGGGAGTCTATTTCTATCGGCTCGAGATCATCAGCCGCGATGCGAGCGCCGGGTACCCGATGCAGATCCGGAAAATGCTCCTCATGAAGTAAAATCCGAGCCAGATCGGCCTCCGGTCCAGCGCTCGCGCTGGACCGTGAAGGTTACGATCGGGCTAGGACGGTCGTGATCTCAAAAGATATACACGCGTCCTGCCATTGTGAGGGACGCGTCACTCGTTCGCCTGGGTCGTGGCTCTGCTGAAGCCGCGACCCTTGTGTTTCGTCCCTTGTTTTCTTATCGTTTTTTTGGTACATTTATCCCGTTCGACACACCCGTGCGACGAAAATTCTAGTGCAAATAGACTGATTTTGGAGGAACCTATGGCAGTGCGAGTTGCTATCAACGGATTTGGCCGGATCGGCCGCAATGTATTCCGCGCGAGTCTCCAGTACCCGGGGATCGAGATCGTGGCGGTGAACGACATCACGGACGCGAAGACCCTCGGCCATCTCCTGAAGTATGATTCCGTCATCGGCAACTTCGCCGGGACGGTGGTAGTCAAGGATGGGACTATCATCGTCAACGGGAAGCCCCTCAAGGTGCTCTCAGAGAAGGACCACACGAAGCTTCCCTGGAAAGACCTCGGTGTCGACCTCGTCATCGAATCGACCGGCCTGAAGCACTTCACCGACGGCGACGCGGCGCGGCAGCACATCACGAACGGCGCCAAGAAAGTCATCATCAGCGCCCCGGCGAAGAGCCCCGACGTCACCATCGCGATGGGCGTCAATGACTCCATCTATGACCCCGAGAAGCATCACGTCATCTCGAACGCGTCGTGCACGACGAACTGCCTCGCGCCGATCGGCAAGGTCCTCCTGGAGAACTTCGGCATCAAGAAGGGCCTCATGACGACAATCCACTCCTACACGAACGACCAGAAGCTTCTCGATCTGCCCCATTCCGATCTACGCCGCGCACGCGCGGCGGCCGTGAACATGATCCCCACCTCAACGGGCGCCGCGAAGGCGATCGGACTCGTCATCCCCGCTCTCAAGGGGAAGCTTGACGGCGTGGCCGTCCGCGTCCCGACGATCAACGTCTCGATCGTCGATCTCGTCATCGACGCCGACCGCGCGACGACGAAGGATGAGGTGAACGCAGCGTTCAAGAAGGCCGCCGACGGGCCGCTCAAGGGCATCCTTCAGTACACGGACGAGCCGCTCGTGTCGGGCGACTTCCGGGGGAACCCGCACAGCGCGATCCTCGACTCCGGGCTCACGTACGTCATCGACAACATGATCAAGGTCATGGCGTGGTACGATAACGAGTGGGGGTACTCCTGCCGTGTGATCGACCTGAGCAAGAAAGTGATCTCCCTGATGCGGTAGGCATCGCCGCTCCAACGTCAATGGCTAGCGGCGATGCATTCGTCGTTAGCCATTTTCTTTTTCTTCCAATACCAGTCACAACGAAAGAAGACCTGCAATGAACATCCTGACCATTGACGACCTGAAGCTTGAGGGAAAGCGCGTCCTGGTGCGCGTGGACTTTAACGTTCCGATGGAGAAGGGCGCGATCACCGACGACAAGCGCATCGTCGAATCCCTCCCGACGATCAAGAAGATCCTGAAAGAAGGGGGGATCCCGATCCTCATGAGCCACTTCGGCCGGCCCAAGGGGAAGCGGATGGCCGAATTCTCCCTCAAGCCGGTGGCAGACGCGCTCGCGAAGCTCCTCGGCCAGCAGGTGCTCTTCGCATCGGACTGCGTCGGACCCGAGGTCCAGGCAATGGTGGCGGGGCTCAAGAGGGGGGATTGCCTCCTCCTGGAAAACCTTCGGTTCCACCCGGAGGAAGAGGCGAACGACCCCGCGTTCTCCAAGGAGCTCGCCTCCTTGGGCGACCTCTACGTGAACGACGCGTTCGGAAGCGCGCACCGGGCGCACGCCTCGACCGAAGGGATCACGAAGTTCATGAAGTCCTCGGCCGCCGGATACCTCATGGAGAAGGAGTTGAAGTTTCTCGGGCGCGCCGTCGGCGACCCCGCCCGGCCCTACGTCGCCATCATCGGCGGCGCAAAGATCTCCGGGAAGATCGACGTGATGCACAATCTCATGAACAAGGTCGACACGCTCATGATCGGTGGCGGCATGATGTTCACCTTTTACAAGGCACAGGGCCTTGAGATCGGCAACTCGCTCCTCGAAGCGGATAAGGTGAGCCTCGCCTCGTCGCTCTTGAAGGAGGCGGCGGAGCGGAAGATCAAGCTTATGCTCCCGGTCGACACCGTCGTCGCGGAGAGCTTTAGCAACGACGCGAGCCGCGCCGTCGTCTCGGTGAAGCACATCCCGGCTGGGTGGAGCGGGCTTGATATTGGCCCTGAATCTATTAGATTATTTACAGGGGAGCTCGACCGTGCGAAGACGATCGTCTGGAACGGCCCCATGGGGGTCTTCGAGATGCCGAACTTCTGCCACGGCACCGTCGCCATCGCGGAAAAGATGGCGGAACGCACTCGTCACGGCGCGGTGACCATCGTCGGCGGCGGAGACTCCGCGGCGGCGATCGCGAAAGCGGGCCTGGAGCATGCCGTCTCCCACGTCTCGACGGGGGGAGGGGCGTCGCTCGAGTTCCTCGAAGGAAAGGTCCTTCCCGGCGTCGCGGCGCTCACGGCGCGCTGACGCTCGGCTCCACACAGAGATTATATATCCCCACGTCCCGGTCCTTTTGAAAGCAACACATGGCGTACGATCGTTATTCCAATATGAGCTCGAACTACCAGCGGCCGTCGCTCTTCGGCGGCTTCCGGTTCTTTCCGCCTGTCATCCGGTACCTCCTCCTGGCGAACGCCGGCATATTCCTCCTCACGGGGTTCTTCGGCCTCTTCCGGCTCGGGGGACACCCGCTCGCCGGATGGATCGGCGCGGCGCTCCCGCTCTACCCGATCGGCGAGGGATTTCAGCCGTGGCAGCTCGTGACTTACATGTTCCTGCATGCGAATTTCATGCATATCCTGTTCAACATGTTCGCGCTCTGGATGTTCGGCATGGAGCTGGAGAACATCTGGGGATCGAAGAAGTTCTTCACCTACTACATGGTGTGCGGGATCGGCGCAGGGCTCTCGAACCTGCTCCTCGCGCCCTTGATCGGCGCGGTCGGCCCGACCGTCGGGGCGTCGGGGGCGATCTTCGGCGTCCTCATCGCCTTCGGGATGATGTTCCCCGACCGGCCCATCTTCATCTATTTCCTTCTTCCGATCCGGGCGCGGTACTTCGTGCTCCTCTACATCCTCATGGAGCTCTATTTCGGGGTCACTGGAACGAGCGACGGCGTCGCGCATTTCGCGCATCTCGGCGGGGCTGCGGTCGGGTTCGCCTACATCCTCATCGATCAGCGCCGGAACCCCTTGGAGGGGATCCTCGCCCGGGTGAAGCAGCGGATCGTCCCCTCGGAGCACGCCGCGTCGTACTCGTCGCGCTACGAGCCGCACGAGGTCTCCGACGCCAAGTTCTACGACGTCGGGGAGAACGACCAGAAGGTGAGCCAGGCCCAGATCGACGAGATCCTCGACAAGATCAGTCAGAGCGGCTACCAGAGCCTTTCCGAAAAGGAAAAGAAGCTATTGTTCGAAGCGAGCAAAAAACTCAACTGATGTCCTCACCAAACTCGAGAACCGCGTCCATGGATCTTACCATTCCCGTCCTCAACAATGCCGTGCAGGTGAACGTCGAGCCGGCGAAGCATCCGACCTACAAGGTCGGCGTTCGCCGCAAGACCCGGCAGGTGAGCGTCGGGGGGATCCTCATCGGCAGCAAGGCCCCGATCTCGGTCCAGACGATGACGAAGACAAAGACCTCCGACGTCGCCGCGACCCTCCAGCAGATTAGGCAGGCGGCCGAGGCGGGCTGCGACATCGTCCGAGTGACCGTGAACGACAAGGAGGCTGCCGACGCCATGGCCGAGATCGTGCGCCTCTCGCCGATCCCGATCGTCGCCGACATCCATTTCAACCATATCTTCGCCCTTAAAGCGATCGAAGCGAACGTCGCGAAGGTCCGGATCAATCCGGGGAATATCGGCGCGCGCGACCGCATCACGCAGGTGCTCACGGCCGCGAAGGAGCGGAACATCCCGATCAGGATCGGCGTCAACTCCGGCTCGCTGGAGGAGGACATCCTTGAGAAGCACGGCTACCCGACGGCGGAAGCCCTCTTTGAAAGCGCGATGCGCCATGTCGGCATCTGCGACGAGCACAACTTCCGGGACGTCATCATCTCCGTGAAATCGACCGACGTGAAGCTCATGATCGAGGCGTACCGGCTCGTCGCTGAGCGGACCGACATACCGCTCCACCTGGGAGTCACTGAGGCCGGCACGACGAGGATCGGTACGATCAAATCCGCCGTCGGGATCGGCACGCTCCTGGCCGAAGGGATCGGCGACACGATCCGCGTCTCGCTCACCGACGACCCCGTGAAGGAGATCGAAGTGGGCAAGGAGATCCTGCGGTCCTTAAGCCTCGCGTCGCGGAACATCGAACTCATCGCCTGCCCGACCTGCGGCCGGCTCGAGGTCGATCTCTTCAAGATCATGGCGGAACTTGAGGCGAAACTCGAGGGAGTGAAGAAGCCGGTGAAGATCGCCGTTCTCGGGTGCGTCGTGAACGGACCCGGCGAGGCGAGCGAAGCCGATATCGGCATCGCCGCCGGGAAGGGCGTCGCGATCCTCTACCGCAAAGGCGAGGTCATCAAGCGCGTCCGCGAAGACGAGATCGTCGCGACGATCCTCGAAGAGGTCGAGCGGTTCGTCCCGGAGACCGGGGTGAAGCCGTGACCGCCCGCGCCTCGTTCATCGTCCTCGCGCTCGCGCTGCCGCTCTTCGGCGCGGCCCAGGAGAAGCACGCCGCCGTGAAAGGGAAACGCACCGTCGAAACAAGCATCTACGATTTTACGATGAAGGACATCGACGGGAAGCCTGTCTCCCTCGCGTCGTACAAAGGGGAGACCCTCCTCATCGTCAACACCGCCTCCGAGTGCGGATTCACGCCGCAGTACGAGGGCCTCGAGAAGCTCTACGAGACCTACGGCAACCGAGGCTTCAAGATCCTGGCATTCCCGGCGAACAACTTCGGCGCGCAGGAGCCCGGGACCGACGCCGAGATCAAGACGTTCTGCAATCTGAAGTACAAGACGACCTTTCCGATCTTCTCCAAGATCAGCGTCAAGGGGAGCGATCAGCATCCCCTCTACGCCTACCTCACGAAGGACTCCCCGTTCCCGGGTGAGGTGAAATGGAACTTCCAGAAGTACCTCGTCAGCCCGTCAGGCAAGATCGTTGCGCGCTACCTTTCGGCCGTCGAGCCGATGTCAAAGGAACTCCGCGCCGACCTCGAGAAACTCCTTCCCCCGGATTCAAAGTAGCCCTCCGAGGAGGGAGTACGCTACCCCTATTTCCCTACGTTTTTCGCGGATTCTTCAGCGTAGCTCCATCCCTTTCTATTTCTATCCCCTTATTCTAAAATCACTTAGCGTATTGCTCCAAAGCAGCACTTGACATTCGCACTAAGTTTCCTTATACTTTCGGCGTTCAATCAAGGAGTCTTTGGTCCTGTCTCTCAGCCGCTACCGGTGGACAGTCGCCGGGCGAGAGTGGCACATCACATTATTTCAGGAGGGTCTTCCATGAAGCATGGTGTCATAATCGCCGCGTTTACGCTCGTTCTGGTTCTCTCGATGGCCCAGTCACAGGTTCAGGTCTCCAAGGCGCCTCCTCCCGCCGATCCGAAGAAAGAGGCTGGATTCATCCAATACCCCAAAGAGATGACCTACCAAGGTCTCCTGACGACCCCGTCGGGCATCCCCGCTGCAGACGGCCATTATGATCTGCAGTTCGACCTGTTCAATGTGGCGGTTACGGGCTCATCGCTCTGGTCGGAGACGCACCTCAACGTGCAGGTTACTCGAGGCACCTTCACCGTCGAGCTTGGCTCGGTGACGCTGCTTCCGGACCTCTTCTATTCGATCCTCTATGTCGAGGTCGCCGCGCTCGCCGGACCCGGCATCAGCGGAACGGTGACATTCTCCCCGCGGACGCTCCTGACGGCGTCGCCTTATTCGCTCGGCCCGTGGCTCTCGAGCGGATACAACGTCTACAGATTCTACGGAAACGTCGGGATCGGGACCTCGACGCCCACCGAACGATTGGAGATCGCGAACGGCAACCTCCTCGTCGGCGGCAGTGCCATTTTCGGGACGGGAAGCTCCCCGATGATCACCGCGGGGTTCGATAACACGATCGACAAACGAATGGTCATCGCCCATTCCTCCTTGTACCCTAAATACGGCCTCCAGTACCGCGACGTTGCGTCGGACGGGAAGGAGGCCGACGCGTTCGAGTTCGTCGGCGGCGACCCGGTGAACCCTTCGATGAGTTTCGGCGTGGAGACGGGCGACATGACCCTCTACGACGGCTTCGGCGGAGGAAGATTCAGTTTCCTTTCGAGCACGGGCCGGGCAGGCTTTGGAACCCTCTCTCCTGCAACGAACGTGGAGGTCTCCGGGGCAGGCGCGCAGACCCTCAGGCTCACATCGACGGACAACGGTAAACCGCGGCTGGAATTCAAGGATGTCTCTGCTATCGCGCCGGATTTCCGGTTGGCGAGCAACGGGACGTTCCTCGGCATATCGACGTCAACGGATATCGACAACGTCGCCCCCGTCGGCCTCATGTACTTCGGGACGCAGTACAACATCTCGAACGAGAACTTCGTGCCGAATAACGGCGCCACATTCGACCTCGGCACTGCCGGCCTCCGGTGGCGCGATGTCTATACCGTGAACGCCGTCAACAGTTCGTCGGACGAGCGGCTCAAGACCGACATCCGCAGCCTCTCCTACGGAATCAAGGAGATCATGGCCCTTCGGCCAGTGAGCTACTCCTGGAAGAGCCATCCCGAGCAAGGGACGAAGCTCGGCCTCATCGCGCAGGAAGTGCGGCCGTTCATCAAGGAGATCGTCAAGGAAGGGGACGACGCCGACAAGATGCTCTCGATGTCGTACACCGAACTCATCCCGGTCCTCATTAAAGCCGTCCAGGAGCAGCAGAAGATGATCCAGGAACTCTCCAGCCAGGTCGCATCGGCGAACACGGAGAACGCCGAGCTCCGAAAAATGAAAAACGATTACGTCGATCTCGCGTCGAAGATCGTGCGCCTCGAGGATCTCCTCTCGCGGGCCTCGCAGACGGTTCCGGCAAGCGTGAACACGAACAAATAATCCACGTGTTCGTCCCACACTTGAAGAGATGAGACCCATGAGAACAATTCTCGTATGCACCGTAGCGCTGTTCCTGCTCGGCGCGACCCTTGCCAGCGGCCAAAGTCTGCAGATCCCCTGGTTGGCGCAGACCGGCGGGGGAGGCACTTCCGCCGGCGGCGGATGGAGGCTCACGGCCTCGGTCGGCCAAGGCATCGCCGGGCCAGTGTCCGGAACGAACTTCGAGCTCGACGGAGGATACATCCCCGGCTCCCGGTCCCTCTCCGGCGAGACAGCGGTGGAGAACGTGAAGGTCGCGATCGCCTGGAACCTTGTTTCGGTGCCGGTCGTCGCGCCCGTCCCCTTGAAGACCGTCCTCTTCCCCTCAGCCGTCTCCAATGCTTTTGCGTATTACGCGCCGCCGGTCGGTTACGCGGCTCGAGACACGCTTGCAATGGGCGTCGCCTACTGGCTGAAGTTCCCCGTGGCCGATGCGGTCCCGATCGGCGGATCGACTCTCACGCTTGACACGATCGCCGTCACCGACGGGTGGAACATGATCGGCACCCTCTCGTATCCCGTTCTCGTCTCGCAGATCAACTCGGTCGGCAAGATCCCTCTCGTTACGCCCGCGTATGGATTTGCCGGCGGCGTCGGTTACTATGCCGAGGACACGCTTCAACCCGGGCTGGGCTACTGGTTGAAGGTCGCCGGGACCGGACAACTCATCCTCCATGCCGCGCAGTTCCTCGCGCTGCCTTCGCAGGCTCCCCAAGCGGCCGTGAAGAGACAGGCCATCGCCGGAGTCGAGGATCTCGCCGGGAACGAGGGATCCTTTCTCCTGACGCTTCGGGACAATGCCGGCCGCGAGCGGAAGCTCGCCGTCGCAACCGGCATGAAGGACCTCGACCTCGGACGCTTCGAACTTCCCCCGCAGCCTCCCGCCGGCATCTTTGATGCGCGCTTTGGTGCTGATCGGTCGCTCGCTGCCGTCGCTCCTGAGGCGAACGTGAGGCAGGAGTTTCCGATCGCGATCGCCGGGGCCGAATACCCGGTCACGGTCTCCTGGGAAGGCGCCGGCACGGCGCCCTACACCCTCGAAGGTCTTCTTGTGCCGGGGAAGAAGCAGGTGCGCGCCCTGGTCCAAGGAAGCGGATCGAGAACGTTCAGCAAAGCGGATGCCGCGGGCTTGAAGCTCGTGTTTGAGGGGAAGGCGGAAGTGGACGTCCCGAAGAAGTTCGCCGTCTATCAGAATTATCCCAATCCGTTCAATCCGACGACGGAGATCACCTTTGACCTACCGGCGAGCTCCCGGGTAAGCCTCGTCGTCTATAACCTCCTCGGGGAAGAGGTCGCGTCCCTCTTGCGGGACGAGGAGCGCGCACCGGGCACCTATACCGTGCAGTTCAACGCTGAACGGCTCCCGAGCGGGCTCTACTTCTACCGGATCCAGGCGGGGGATGAGGTGCAGACGAAGAAGATGACGCTCCTTCGATAGTGTGCGGCGCAAGAGCGCCGCGCGGTCAAGACAGCAAAACAACAAGGCCCGGGAGAGCGATCTCCCGGGCCTTGTTGTTTCATCTAAGAGCGGACGGCGTTAGAACGCGGCGAGCTTCACCGCTGCGTTGAGGATGTCCTCCTCCTGAATGAGAATCGCGTGCTCGAGGATGCGCGAGAAGGGGACGGGGCTGTGCTTCGAGCCGACCCGCATCACCGGCGCGTCAAGGTACTGGAACGCATGCTCAGCGACGATCGACGCGATCTCCCCGCCGAACCCGCCGAAGAGCGGGTGTTCGTGCGCGACGAGGAGACGCCCGGTCTTCTTCACGCTCGCCAGGATGGTCTCGGTGTCGAGGGGCTGGATGGAGCGCAGGTCGATGACCTCAGCGCTGACATTGTGCTCGTCGGCGAGCTTGTTCGCCGTCCGGAGCGCGAAATGCACCGGCGTGCCCCAGGCGACGATCGTGAGATCGTTCCCTTCGCGGCGGATCCGAGCCTTCCCGAACGGCACGACGTGCTCCGGCGACGGCCGGTGCGACTTCGTGAAGAACTGGTTGTAGAGGAACTTGTTCTCGATGAAGACGGTGAACCCGCGGCTCCGCATCGACATCCGCAAGAGCCCCACCGCGTCGTCCCCGAACGACGGCATGACGATCCGGATGCCCGGGATCGTCGCGAACGTCGCGTCGAGGCTCTGGGAGTGGTAGAGTCCGCCGCCGATGTACCCGCCGGAGGCGAGCCGCATGACGATGTTCGGCGTGAACTGGCCGTTCGTCCGGTAATACTCGTGGGCGCATTCGATGATCTGCTCCATCGCAGGCCAGAGGTAGTCGGCGAACTGTGCCCCTTCGATCGCCACCCAGATGTCCTCGCGGTACCGGGAGAACCCGTTCGCCGTTCCGACGATGAAATCCTCCGCGATAGGGGCGTTGAAGACCCTTCGGTGGCCGAACTCCTGCTGCAGCCCCTTCGTAACATTGAAGACGCCCCCTTTTTCCTTCGAGGCGACGTCCTGGCCCCAGAGGAACGTGTTGGGGTTGCGCCGGAACTCCTCTTTGAGCGTCTCGTTGACCGCTTCACGCAGGGTGAGGGATGGCGAGTCGTCGCCTCCTGGCGTGCTGTCCTCCGCGGGGCGGTCGTAGCCCGGCGGGATGATGAACTGCTCCGCCGTTGACGCATCGGGATCGGACTCGCCTTCGACGGTCGTGGCCGCCTCTTCGATCATCCTCGCGTTGTCCGCTTCGATCGCCTGGAGCGCTGCTTCTGCGACGATAGCGCGCTCAACGAGGTGTTTCCGGAACCGTGCGACCGGATCGAAGCGCTGCGCTTCGGCGATCTCCTCCGCGGACCGATAGAGGTCCTGGCGGTCGGAGTTGCTGTGTGAGTTCATCCGCACGCACATGGCGTGGACGATCGCCGGGCCGTCGCCCGATTTGATGTGCTTGAGGGCCTCCTGCATGCCGCGCCACGAATCGAAGACGTTCGTGCCGTCGACCCGGACGATCTTCACGTTCTTGAAGCCGGTGAAGTTGTCCGCGACGATGGGGTTCGCGGCCTGCTCGACGTTCGGCACCGAGATGCCGTAAAGGTTGTTTTGGATGACGAAGATGACCGGGAGCGCCTCGCGGGCGGCCCCGCTCACGGCCTCGTAGACGAACCCTTCCGAGGCGGCGGATTCGCCGAAGCTCGCAAAGGCGATCTCGTCGCTGTCATACTTTTTGATCGCGCGCGCGACGCCCGCGGCGTGGAGCGCGTGGTTTCCGGTGGCGGAGGAGACGTTCTGTATCCGGATCGAGGGCTTCGAGAAATGGTTGCTCATGTGCCGTCCGCCGGAGCCGACGTCAGTCGCCTTTGAGAGGCCGTTCCGGATGATCTCCTCGATCGTGAGGCCGGCGGCGAGGCAGGTCATGAGGTCGCGGTAGTAGGAGAAGAGGAAGTCTTTCCCCTGACGGAACGAGAGTCCCAGGATGAGCTGGATCGCGTCGTGTCCGGCGCAGGAGGACTGGTACGACCAGCCCTTCGACTGCCGGACGTAATTGGCGGCCTTCGCGTCGAGGAGCCGGCCGAGGTGGATGAGCTGATACCAGCGCCGCAAGGTTTCGGTTTGGACGGAAACGCCCATGTCGGCCAGGGGCTCAAGGGCCGGTTTTTGCGCCGGTGCAGGGTTCTGGACTTCTTTACGCGCCATGAGTATCCTGTAAATGAGCGATCGATCGATGCATAGGATAAGATATCAAAATTTTTTGTTACAACAAATTATTGCTATATTCGACCACATTCATCCGTTCTCCGCCATATTCGGCAGGCAAACACGCACCTCCCGACCGGCGCGCACGACCCACTCACTTCCCGTTCATTGTGCACAACCTATGTCTCAGCGTATCCTTAACATTCTCTTCATCGGCGACATCGTCGGCAAGCCAGGTCTCGAGCTCGCAGAGACCCTTCTGAAGAGCTATATTCAGAAGTACAGTATCGATTTCTGCATCGCGAACGGCGAGAACCTCGTCGACGGCAAAGGGATCAACGACGAGATGGCCGCGCGGGTCTTCGCCATGGGGGTGCACGTCATCACCGGCGGGAACCACCTCTGGGACAACTGGGGCGCTCGGAAGCTCCTCTCTTCGAACCGGAACGTCCTTCGGCCCTTGAACTACCCGTCGGAGAACCCCGGGAACGGATTCATCATCTACGACCTGGGGGAGAAGGGGAAGGTGGGCGTCCTCAACCTCCAGGGGCGCGTCTACATGCAGGCGATCGACTGTCCGTTCAAGAAGGCGGACTGGGCCGTGACGAAGATGCTCGAGCAGACGAAGGTGATCTTCCTCGACATGCACGCCGAGGCGACCGCCGAGAAGATCGCGCTCGGGTGGCACTTGGACGGCAGGATCTCGGCGATGGTCGGCACGCACACGCACATCCAGACGGCCGACGCGCGGATACTGCCGCGCGGGACGGCCTACATCACCGACGTCGGCATGACGGGACCGTACGATTCCGTCATCGGCCTGAAGAAGGAGATCGCGATCCGGCGGTTCCTCCATCAGACCCCGTACAAGTACGAGATCGCCTCGTTCGACGCCCGAATGTCGGGCGTCTATCTTCAGGTCGACGCGGAAACGGGCAAGGCCCTGAAGTTCGAGAGTTTCATGTACCCGGCGTTCTGAACCTCGGCGCGAAGGACACGATCCATGGCAGCGACCATCATTGACGGCAAGAAGATCGCGGACGACATCCGACAGGAGGTCCGCCGCGAGACGGACGAATTGAAGGCCTCCTCCGGGATCCTTCCGGGGCTCGCGTTCATCCTCGTCGGCGAGGACCCCGCCTCACAGGCCTACGTCCGGATGAAGGGCAAGGCGTGCGAGGAGATGGGGTTCTATTCGGTGACGGAGAAACTCCCCGCCGACACGACCGAAGAGTTCCTGCTCCGGCTCATCCGTCGGTTCAATATGGACCCGCGCATCCACGGCATCCTCGTCCAGCTCCCCCTGCCGAAGCACATCCGGGAGGATCAGATCCTCTCCGCCGTCGACTACCGCAAGGACGTCGACGGGTTCCACCCCGTGAACGTCGGCCGGCTCGTCGTCGGTCAGGACTGCCTCAAGCCCTGCACGCCGGCGGGCATCCAGGAGCTCCTTGTCCGGAGCGGCCACGACCCGTCCGGAAAGCACGTCGTCGTCGTCGGCCGGAGCAACATCGTCGGTAAGCCGGTCATGAACATCCTCCTCCAGAAGCAGAAGGGGGCGAACGCGGTCGTCACGATCGCGCACACGGGCGCGCCGGACATCTCGATCTTCACGCGCCAGGCGGACATCCTCATCGCGGCGATCGGCAAGCCCGGGGCGATCACCGGCGCGATGATCCGCACCGGGGCGGTCGTCATCGACGTCGGCATCAACCGCGTCGACGACCCGACGGCGAAGAACGGCTACCGGCTCGTCGGCGACGTCGATTTTGTCTCCGCGTCGACCGTCGCAGGCGCCATCACGCCCGTCCCCGGCGGAGTTGGCCCGATGACCATCGCGCTCCTCATGAAGAACACTCTTCGCGCCGCGCAAGGAACCATCTACCTCTGACCTTCTCCCCGGCCGGCCGGCACTCGGGCAATGGTCCCTGCTAACCATGTGACGCCGGCTCACACACCCCTTGCTTCTTACCCCCTTTTTCAATACTATAATGGCACGAAATTCAACGAATATGACCGTGTTTGCGAGAGAACAGCGTGCCTGAAGAAAAACGATTTGTCATCGGGGTGGACGGGGGCGGGACCAAGACGAGCGCGATCCTCGTCGCCCTGGACGGTACGGTCATAGCCGAAGCATCCGGCGGCCCGACGAACCTCCAGACCGTCGGCATCGCCAAGGCTGCGCAGACGATTCTCGAACTCATCCTGGAATGCTGCCAGACGGCCCAAGTAGAGTCCCCGGCGCTCCAGAGCGTCGTCCTCGGGCTCGCCGGCGCAGGCCGGCCCCAAGCCAGGGCGGACCTCTCCGATAAGCTCATCGCCTTGAGCACGAAGAAGAAGTTCCCGATCAAGCATATCACCGTTGAGACCGACGCGCGCATCGCGCTCGAGGCCGCGTTCGCGGGCGGGCCCGGGATCGCGCTCATCGCCGGTACGGGTTCCATCGCGCTCTACCACACGGAGGACGGCAAATACATGCGCTCCGGCGGATGGGGGAGCATCCTCGGCGACGAGGGAAGCGGTTTCGCGATCGGCCGGGACGGCCTTATGGCCGCCTTGCGCCAGTTCGACGGCCGCGGGGAGAAGACCCTCCTGATGAAGAAGGCGCTTGACCACTACGGCATCACCGCTGTCGACGATCTCATTCCCAAGATCTACCAGGAGCATGCGGATGTCGCATCCTTTGCGCCGCTCGTCTTTGAGGCCGCCGTCGAGCGCGACCGGATCGCCCATCTCATCCTCGTCAAGAACGCCGCGGACCTCGCCGACCATGTCCGTGTGCTCACGATGCTCTCGCGGCCGAAGCACAAGCTTTCCGTGAGCCTCATGGGAGGGCTGCTCGCGTCGGAGAACATCTATGCGAAGATGGTGAAGGAGAAGATCGTCGCGTCCCTTCCCCAGGTGCTTGTCCTCAAACCGAAATTTCCCGCAGCATTCGGCGCCGCCATCCTCGGTTTAAATGCGTTCCGCTGACCGACACCACGCCCTCACCCTAGCGCTCGTTCTTGCAGCCATTCTCTTCCTCAGCGGCTGCGCCTCCAGGCCTCCATCCGCCGAGAATCGCCCCGTACCGCGCGACAGGCAGCCCTGGATCGATCAAACCCTCTCGCGCCTGACGCTCGAAGAAAAGATCGGCCAGATGATCATGTCGCGAGCCTACGGCTACTACTACAGCAGCGCGAGCGACGAATACCGCAGACTCGAGCACATCGTCCGGGACCACAGGTTCGGCGGACTCATCATGATGCAGGGGGAGGTCCTCGAGACCGCAGAACTCGTCAATCGGCTCCAAGGCATGTCCGATCTCCCGCTCCTTGTCGGCTCCGACCTCGAATGGGGCGCCGCCATGCGCATCCGGAGGACGACAAGGTTCCCCGAAGCGATGGCCTTGGCCGCGACGCGCGACACGACGCTCGCCTACCGCATGGGTGCCGCCTTGGGCGAGGAATCCCGGGCCCTCGGGATACGCCAGGTGTTCGCACCGGTCGCCGACGTCAACATCAACCCTTTAAACCCCGTCATCAATGTTCGGTCCTTCGGGGAGGACCCGCATCTCGTCGCCGCGATGGCGGTCGCCGTCGCATCGGGCCTCCAGTCCGCCGGCGTCCTGGCGACGGCAAAGCATTTTCCCGGCCACGGCGACACCGACGTCGATTCGCACCTCGATCTTCCCAGAGTGACCGCGTCGCGCGCCCGGCTCGACACTGTGGAGCTCGTGCCGTTCCGGGCCCTTATCCGCAGCGGCATCGCCTCAGTGATGATCGCCCACCTGGAGCTCCCCGCCGTTGACCTGACCGGGATACTCCCGTCGACCCTTTCGGGAGCGGTCGTCCAAGACCTGCTCACGCGCGACCTCGGGTTCGGCGGCCTCATCGTGACCGATGCGATGGACATGGGCGCGCTCGTGAAGTCGTTCGGTTCCGATTCGGCCGCGGTTCGGGCCGTCGAGGCGGGCGTCGATATCCTCCTCATCCTCCCGGACGAGGACGGCGCCGTCGAGGCCCTGAAGCAGGCGGTCCTCTCGGGACGCATCCCTGTGGCGCGCATCGACCGGTCCGTGCGCAAGATCCTCGGATACAAGTGGGACCTCGGGCTCGTCCAGGACCGCATGGTCCCGGTGGCGACGCTTGCGGAGCGCGTCGCGACGCCCGAGCACCTCCTCCTGGCGAAGGAGATCGCGCGTGACGCCGTGACGGTCCTCCGGAATGACGGCGTCCTCCCCCTGGACCGAAATGGAAAGCGCAAGGTCCTTGTCGTCGTCACGAGCGACGCGGAGAACTACCGCACCGAGATCCACCGTTCGACCTCGCCCTGGCCGAACGAGCCGGTGGGCGACTATCTACTTGCGCTCTTCCGGAAGCGGTACGGCAACAACGTCGAAGCGGTCCGCCTCGACCCGTCGGCGAACGCTTCGGACTTCGATCTCATTCGGAAGAAGGTCCGGGACGCCGGAATCATCTTCTGCCCCGTCTTCGCAAAGGCCCGGTCCGGTTCGGGAAGCTTCGGCCTCCCCGAGCCGGTCGCGCAGTTCATCGACTCGCTCCCGAGCTACGGAAAACCCGTGATCGTCGCCTCGTTCGGCAGCCCGTATGTCGTCGCGGCGGTTCATGACGCGCAGGCCTATCTCTGCTCGTACTCCGACTCGGAGCCGGCGACCGAAGCCATGGTCGAGGTTCTCTTCGGGGAAGTGCCCGCACGAGGCAGGCTCCCCGTCACGATCCCCGGCATGTTCGCCTACGGCGCAGGCATCGATCTCCAGCAGTCGCTCCTGCGCAGAGACGCGCCGGAGAGCGTCGGTTTCTCGTCCGACTCGCTCGCCCGTCTCGACTCCGTCATGGTCCGTGCGGTCCGGGATTCCGCATTCCCCGGCGCGCAAGTCCTCGTCGCGAAGGACGGGGCGGTCGTCTACCAGAGATCCTTCGGCTCGTTCACCTACGACGCGGGGAGCCCGCGCGTGACCTCGACGACGCTCTTCGATCTCGCCTCGATGACGAAGGTTGTCGCGACCACGTCGGTCATCATGAAGCTCTACGATGAATCTCGTCTGAGGCTCGACGATCCCGTCGTCGAGTACATTCCCGAGTTCGGTGCGCGAGGCAAAGGGCGCATCACGATCCGGAACCTTCTTCTTCATAATGGCGGTCTGCCGCCTTTCAAACGGCTCTACCTCACCGTGCGCTCGCCGGAGGAGGCCCTTGATTCGGTCTACCAGACCGAGATGGTCTATCGGACAGGTGATTCCACGGTGTACAGCGATTTTGACTTCATCGTTCTCGGCAAGGTCGCCGAACGAATCACCGGCAGGCCCTTGGACGTCCTGGCGGACTCGCTCTTCTTCCGGCCTCTCGGGATGAGTCATACACTTTTCCGTCCCGATTCCGCGATGCGGCCCTCGGTCGCGCCGACGGAGTTCGACAGCGTCGTCCGGCACGCGCTCGACCAGGGAACGGTGCACGACGAGAACGCGTTCGTCCTCGGAGGCGTCTCCGGACATGCAGGCCTCTTCTCGACGAGCCAGGACCTCTCGGTCTTCATGGCGATGATCATGAACGGCGGCTCCTACGGCGGGCGGGAGTATATCAAGAGCGAGACCGTGAAGATGTTCACCACGAAACAGCACGCGGGGAGCAGCCGCGGGCTCGGGTGGGACACGAAATCCCTCGCCGGCTACAGCTCCGCCGGGAGCCTCTTCGGCCCGGCGACCTTCGGCCACACTGGCTTCACCGGGACATCGGTTTGGGCCGATCCTGAAAGGAAAATTTTTGTTATATTGTTGACGAATCGCGTCTATCCGACCCGAAATAACACGAAAATCGCCAAAGTCCGGCCGATGGTCCACGACAGCGTGATTCGCGCACTGAAGTAGGCGCGCTCGGAGTTCCCCGCTTCCCCCGAGAGCGCACGTGCCCCAGTCTTAACTCATCGATATGCCACGAAAGAAGAGTTCGCAAGGAGCCATTCATGCAGACCCCCAAGTTCAAGAACGAACCGTTCATCGATTGGTCCAAACCCGAGAACCGCAAACACCAGCAGCAGGCTATCGACGCCGTCACCGCCCGGCTCGGCCGCGAGTATCCGAACATCATCGGCGGCAAGAAGGTGACGAGCGCGCAGAAGTTCTCGTCGCTCAACCCGTCCAATCCTGACCAGATCGTCGGGATCTTCCAGCAGGGGACAGCGGACGACGCACTGAAGGCCCTTGACGCCGCCTGGACGGCCTTTGAGTCATGGAAGCGTGTCCCGGCCGAGAAGCGCGCGCAGGTGCTCTTCAAGGCTGCGGCCATCATGCGGAAGCAAAAGTTCGAGCTCAACGCCATCCTCATGCTCGAGGTTGGAAAGACCTGGCCGGAGGCCGACGGCGACATCGCCGAGGCGATCGACTTCTGCGAGTTCTACGGCCGCGAGATGCTCCGGTACGCCGCGCTCAAACCGGCGATCCAGCTCCCGGGCGAGAAGGACGAGATCGTCTACCTCCCCCTGGGGGTCGGCGTGGTCGTTCCCCCGTGGAACTTCCCGCTCGCCATCATGGTCGGCATGTCCGTCGCCGCGGTCGTCGCCGGCAACGCCATCGTCCTGAAGCCCTCGAGCGATTCGCCGTTCATCGGCGCGACCTTCATGGAGATCATGGACGAAGCGGGACTTCCACCCGGCGTCATCAATTTCGTGGCGGGTCCCGGCGCCGCCGTCGGCGACACGCTCGTGAAGCACGCCAAGACGCGGTTCGTCGCCTTCACCGGATCGAAGGAGGTGGGCATCCACATCTACGCAGAGGCGGCGAAGGTCCAGCCCGGCCAGATCTGGCTCAAGCGTGTCATCGCGGAGATGGGGGGCAAGGATGCCATCGTCGTGGACGAGGACACGAATCTCGACGAAGCGGCTGCGGCCGTCGTCGTGTCGGCGTTCGGGTTCCAGGGCCAAAAGTGCTCCGCCTGCTCGCGCGTCATCGTCGACGCGAAGATCCACGACAAGTTCGTCGAGCTCCTCAAAAAACGGACCGAAACGATCACCGTCGGACCGGCGCAGGAGATGGCCAACTACATGGGTCCCGTGGTGAACAAGCGGTCGAAGGAAAGCATCGAGAAATACATCGCGAAAGCGCTCGCCGAAGGGGGTACGCTCGTCACCGGCGGCGCGTCTTCCGGCCCGGGCAAGGGGTATTTCTTGCGTCCGACGATCATCGCGAACGTGAAGCCGACCGATACCATCGCCCAGGAGGAGATCTTCGGTCCCGTCCTGGCCGTCATCAAGTCGAAAGATTTCGACGACGGGCTCCGAATCGCCAACAACACCGAGTTCGGCTTGACCGGCGGGGTCTTCACGAACAACAAGAAGAAGCTCGATAAGGCGCGCGAGGAGTTTTTCTGCGGCAACCTGTACCTCAACCGGAAGTGCACTGGCGCCATGGTGGGCGCCCACCCGTTCGGCGGGTTCAATATGAGCGGGACGGACTCCAAGGCCGGCGGCCAGGATTATCTCCAGCTCTTCCTCCAAGCGAAATCGATCGCGACAAAACTGAAATAACCATCCATTGTGACCATGAACGTATGACAATTCGGAGATCCCATGAAAATACATGAATACCAGGGTAAAGAGATCCTCAGGAAATTCGGCGTCCCGGTGCCCCAGGGCAGCGTGGCGTTCTCCGTCGACGAGGCCGTCGCGGCGGCCAAAAGCCTCGGCGGCAGCGTCTGGGTCGTGAAGGCCCAGATCCACGCCGGCGGCAGGGGCAAGGGGGGCGGCGTGAAGGTGGCCAAGAGCATCGAGGAAGTGCGCCAGTATGCGACGCAGATACTCGGCATGCGGCTTGTGACGCACCAGACCGGACCCGAAGGGAAGATCGTCAAGCGTCTCCTCATCGAACAGGGGATCTCCATCGCGCGCGAACTCTATCTCGGCATCACGCTTGACCGCGTCCGGAGCCAGAACGTCGTCATGGCCTCGAGCGAGGGCGGCGTGGAGATCGAAAAGATCGCCGCGGAATCCCCCGAAAAGATACTGAAAGAAGCGGTCAACCCCACGATCGGGCTGAGGGATTTCCAGGCGCGCAAGCTCGCCTTCGGCCTGGGCCTCTCGGGCGACGCCTTGAAGAACGCCGTGAAGTTCCTCCAAGCCCTCTACCGGGCGTACGAGGAGACCGATGCGTCCTTGGCGGAGATCAATCCCCTGGTCATCACGACCGAAGGCCAGGTCATCGCGCTTGACGCAAAGATGAACTTTGACGACAACGCGCTCTTCCGGCATCCCGATATTCTCGCAATGCGCGACCTCGACGAAGAGGAACCCCTCGAGATCGAGGCGTCGAAGTACAACCTCAATTACATCAAGCTCGACGGCAACGTCGGCTGCATGGTCAACGGCGCCGGCCTCGCGATGGGGACGATGGACATCATCAAGCTCGCGGGCGGCGAGCCGGCGAACTTCCTCGACGTCGGCGGCGGGGCGAACGTCACGACGGTCTCCAACGGTTTCAAGATCATTCTGTCCGACAAGAACGTCAAGGCCGTCCTCATCAACATCTTCGGCGGCATCGTCCGCTGCGACCGCGTCGCCAACGGGGTCGTCGAAGCGGCGAAGAACGTCCATGTGACCGTTCCCGTGGTGGTCCGTCTCGAAGGGACCAACGCCAAGGAGGCGAGAGAGATCCTCGCGAACTCCGGGCTGAACTTCGCCGTCGCCTCGAGCCTCGAGGACGCCGCCGAAAAAGTCACCAAGGCCATCCGGCACTGAGCCCGACGACGATGCGTCCATTGACGAGTGTTGCCGGCATCCGCGACCCGTACGCGAAGCGGATCCTGTCGAACCTCCTCGGGATGGACCCGTTCCGGGTCTACCGCACGACGCCCGCCGCGCTTGCCCGGCTCACCCGCGGCCTCTCCGCGCGTCAGCTCCGGGTGACGACGCCAGAGCGCGCCTGGTCCATCGCGCAGATTCTCCACCACCTCGCCGATTCCGAGATCGTCATGGGGTACCGGTACCGCAAGGCCTTGGCCGAGTCGGGCACCGATCTCCAGCCGTTCGACGAGAAGCTCTGGGCTCGGCATCTCCGGTACGCCGGCTCGGACCCCCGGTCGAAGCTTGCGCTGTTCGCCGCGCTGCGCTCGGACCACATTGCGATGCTCTCGCGCCTCACTCCCGGCGAATGGCGCCGGTTCGGCGTCCACGCGGAGCGCGGGAAAGAGACGGTGGAACGGATGATGCAGATGCTCTCGGGACACGATCTCAACCACCGCCGTCAGATCGCCGAGTTGCGGGCGGCCGCACTGAAGAAGGGAAGGGCATGACCGCGCCGTCCGGGTTTGAGGCAGTCATCGGACTGGAGGTGCACGCGCAGCTCCGGACGGCGTCGAAGGCGTTCTGTGGCTGCTCCACACGATTCGGCGACGAGCCCAACACGAACGTGTGCCCGGTCTGTCTCGGGCTCCCCGGCGCGCTCCCGGTCCTCAACCGGGGCGTCGTCGAGTCGGCGGTCCGGATGGGCCTCGCGGTCGGTTCGTCGATCGCCCCCACCTCCATTTTTGCGAGAAAGAACTACTTCTACCCCGACCTTCCCAAAGGTTATCAGATCTCCCAGTATGACGAACCGATATGCCGCGGGGGCACCGTCGAGATCGACCTCGACGGCGGCGCGCGCCGTCAGGTGCGGTTGACACGCATTCACATGGAAGAAGATGCCGGGAAGTCTATCCACGATGCCGGCGACGGCACGCTTGTGGACGTGAACCGCTCCGGCGTCCCGTTGATCGAGATCGTGAGCGAGCCCGACGTGCGGAGCCCGCGGGAGGCCGCGCTCTACGTCCAAAAGATACGGCAGATCGTGACGTACTTGGGCATTTGCGACGGCAACATGGAAGAGGGGAGCCTGCGGTGCGATGCGAACGTCTCGGTCCGACCGGCGGGTACGGCCGCCCTGGGGACGAAGACGGAAGTGAAGAACATGAACTCCTTCCGTAACGTCGAACGGGCGATCGAGTTCGAGCTCAACCGCCAGATCGCGCTCCTGCGCTCCGGCGGGACCGTCCTTCAAGAGACCCTCCTCTGGGATGCGGAGAGCAACACCGCCCATCCTATGCGGAGCAAAGAGGAGGCCGACGACTACCGGTATTTCCCCGAACCTGACCTTGTTCCGGTCACGGCCGCGGAAGCGTGGGTGGCGCAGCTCAGGTCCGAGTTGCCGGAACATCCCACCCTACGCCGAGACCGCTTCGAGAAGACGTACGGGCTTCCGCGCTACGACGCGGACGTCCTTACCGCGGAGCGGGGGACTGCCGACTACTTTGAATCGGTCGTGCGCGAACTCGGAGCCTTGGGCGCCGACTCCGCCAAAGCGGCGAGCAACTGGGTGATGACCGACGTCCTCCGGGTCGTCGGCGAACGCAGGATTGACATTGCCGAATTTTCCGTGCCCCCATCGTCCCTCGCCGGGATGATCCGCCTCATCGGGAACGGCACGATCAGCGGAAAGATCGCGAAAGAGGTCTTTTCCGCGATGCTCGAGACCGGCGAGCGGCCCGAACGTATCATCGACGAGCGCGGGCTCCTCCAGCTCTCCGACGAGACGGCGATCGGGAAAGTCGTCGATGACGTTATCGCCCGAAACCCCGGTCCTTTGGCAACGTACCGCTCCGGCAACGCCCAGCTCCTCGGCTTCTTCGTCGGCGAGGTGATGAAACAGACGAAGGGGAAGGCGAACCCGCAGGTCGTCAACGCCCTCCTCAAGCAGCGACTGACCTAGATTCCCACACAGACAAGGAACCCCCATGCGTAAGAAGATCATTGCCGGCAACTGGAAGATGAACAAGGACATTCACGGGACCGCGACGCTCATCCAGGAGCTCCGGGACCGGCTCAAGGATTTCCGGGGAGGCGCCGAGATCGTCGTCTGCCCGCCGTTCCCGTCCTTGGTCGTCGCCAAGACGATTATCGGCGATGCGCCGATCCGTTTGGGCGCGCAAAACATGTCCCATCAGGATGACGGCGCCTACACCGGAGAGGTGTCGGCCTCGATGCTTGCGGCGGTCGGCTGCACCTGTGTCATCCTCGGGCACTCCGAGCGGCGCCAGTACTTCAAGGAGACGAACGAGCTCGTGAACGCCAAAGTGAAGAAGGCGCTCGCGGCGGGCCTCACGCCGATCATCTGCGTCGGCGAGACTCTCGAAGAGCGGGAGTCGGGCGTCACCGACGCGATCATCACGACGCAGGTCAGGGGCGTCCTCCACGAGCTCTCCTCGGGCGAGATCGAGAAGGTCATCCTTGCCTACGAGCCGGTGTGGGCGATCGGCACGGGGAAGAACGCGACGCCCGAACAGGCGAACGACGTCCACCGCCACATCCGGAAGCTCGTCAGCCAGATGACCTCCTGGAACGTCGCGGAGAAGCTCGTGATCCAGTACGGCGGGAGCATGAACGCGCAGAACGCCGCAGTGCTCCTGGCCCAGCCCGATATCGACGGCGGGCTCATCGGAGGCGCCAGTCTGAAGTCGGATGCGTTCATGACCATCATCCAGGCCGCCGCGGAGGCGGTATCCCAGTAGCCGAACACGGAGCAACATGATGATCCCGGCCTTTTGATCCCCCAAAGGCCGGGACGGGTTTCCGAGCGTCCGGTCCGCTGTTCCGGAGAAAAGCTCCGACGCCGTACAAGACGAGGATTCCGTTCAGACCACGGGAGAACCGTACCCGGAGATCGTGCTCCCCGCTCGATCCACCCGTTGAGAGCATCATCTTCCCGAACGTGCCCCCCCTATGCGATGCTCCTGTACGGACCGCGAAAGTGAGACACGTTACTCCTTGAAGCGCACGTTCAGCGTGATTCGAGGGGATGCCTCTCCCGGCGCCGTGTCAAGGGTTTTAACCATCGCACACATGCGTCGTATCATCTCAAAAGACCTCCATCGGCAGGACACATTGTGACTTTCTCAGCATCTGAGCAACACAATATCGAACTGCAAGAGCTCGTCAGAAAAAGCCTGGAGGGTGATCTGTCCGCATTTCGAAGGCTCATGGACTCGCAGCAGCGATACGCATACATACTCGCCGTTCGGTTGCTCCGCGACGCGGAGGATGCGAACGATGTCGTTCAGGAAGCCTTTGTCAGGGTATGGAGAAATCTTGCAGCGTATAGCGCGGATGTGAAATTTACCACCTGGCTCTACACCATCGTCGTGCATCTCTCTTACGATACACTCAAGAAAAGGTCTCGAAAAGGCAGGATCTTCGGCTACGGCGCGACGTTCTTCCGGCACAGCGAAGTCGCCGACGCGTCGGATCTTCAAGAGAAGACCGAGCGGGCCGATCTGTGCGATCAGATCCTTGCGAAAGCGCAGGAGCTCCCTCCCATGGAAAAGCTCGTGTTCCATCTCCGCGATGTTGAGGATTTTACAAGTGAGGAGGTCGCCGGTCTCACGGGGATCTCGGTCGGGTCGGTGAAGACGAACTTGTGCTACGCGCGCAAACGGATCCGCGCTGCCATGGCGTCACTTCAGGAAGGCGGGCAAGCATGAAGAACTGTGCGTCAGTCGAAATGCTGGTGTATCTCTACCGCGAAGGCGAATTGACCCCGGAGGAACGCAGCAGACTCCTTGAACATCTCGCTTCGTGTTCCCGGTGCAGGGAGCTACAGGGGGAGCTTCTTGCGATGGAGGCCGCATTGCGCCCGGCGAGGGAGCGCGTGCCGGCGTTTTCGATCGATGCCGGAACGGCGAAAGAGACGATACGCCGGATCGAGCTCGAACGGGAAAACGGATACCGGGCACCTTCCCGCATGCCGTCTCTTGAGCTGCTGGTGCGATGGCTGCGACCCGGGCTCTCCTTCGCAGTGGTCGTGCTGGCGGTGCTCTTCCTTGTCCAACAGTCCCGCGACGCTGCGCAGCTCTCCGAGCTAGACGCGCGGCTTCGGGAACGCGGCGCGCAACGTCCGTCGGGCCCGACGTTCCTGCCGCCAATGGGTGCCCGATCCCTCCTTTTCATCGGGGATCAGTCCGTAAGGATGCCCTGGACTCCTCCCCGGATCGCAAGCGCGGCTCCGGGGGGCGATCTCCTCGCGGCGTACGGCTTGGGACTGGGCGACCTGTTCGGGCATCGCCGCGGGCTGTTTGAAGAACTCTCTCGCCGCTATCCGAACCTCTCGACCGTCAATCCGGATGACGGCATCGATGAGCGAGAGCGGACCATACTCGCGACCGAAGGCAAATCATTGATCAACGAGCTCGAACGCATGATCCGTGAAGGGGAGATACGACAATGACGACAACCAAGGCGATGCTGACCCTCCTGTTGATACCGATGTTCCTTTCATTCTCCGGGTGTCTCGATGAAGTGGTCCGGACGACGGTCGCTCCGGACGGGTCGAGCGTGCGGACGATTTCGGCAAAACTTCCGACGCGACATGTTCCGGAGAAGTTGTTCCCGGCGCCAACCGATTCGACCTGGTCGGTTGAGTGGAAGGAACTTGTCGAAAAAGACGCAAAGTACGAATTTGTCGCCCGCAAGGCCTTTCGAACCCCGGAAGAACTGGAGCGTGAGCGTTCCGCGAGCCCCGACAGTGGCGTGATGGGCCTGTCAGTCTCCCTTGAACGGCGGTTTGCCTGGTTCTTCACGTATTTCGACTACGAGGAATCCTACACGTACCGCAATCCTTTTCCGGACGTCCCGGTGTCCCGCTATCTGACGAGCGAGGAGATCGAGCGATTCCAGCGCGATGCCGAGGATGAGACGCTCAAAGACAAAGCGCAACGCTGGTATCTCCGGACCCAGTTCGAGTTCGTCTACGGACGACTCGTTGCAGAAGCGCGCCGACGGGCCGACCCAGCGCTTTCCGAAAAGCTGCTGCTCGAGAAGCGCGACGAGTGCTTCGGCACTCTCGTCCTGACGGACTCGTTGAATCACGCGGTCGCTGGATCAGGGAAACGACCCTCTGGCACCGGTATCCAGTCGGCACACGATCTCCTACGGTTGTTCGCGGATGTGCTCGGTTCCGATGCGGTGCTCGGGCTCGAGCCCGCTGCGGCGGCGGCGCTGGAAGAGATCGAACGAAAGGAGGAAGCCATGAAGCTTCCTGACAGATGGGCCTATGCCGTCCAATTGCCCGGATTGCTCCTTAACACGAACAGCGATGTCGTGGAAGGGAGTACCGCTTCGTGGAAATTTTCCCCCGATCAGGTCCATGTCGGCACCTATGTCATGCGGGCATCTTCACGGATACATAATGTCTGGGCGTTCGTTGTGACAGGCCTGGCTCTTCTCTTGTTGGCGCTCGTCGGAGCGCGTCCGGGGCTGCGTCGTCGACGCTGATCACGACAGTGGGGAAGCTCTCTCTCGATGCATGACCCTACGAGAGCCACAATGAAGATCGCAGCATCCGCCGCTTGACCAGAGGCGTCGGGGGGGGGGGTGAGGGGGGGAGGGACGCCGAACGTCTCTCTCCCCCCGCTTGTTGCACCCTGCGACTCCCGCCTCAAGGGTTTTGTCAGCGAAAGCCCTAAAAACTACACATTTTCATTGCTTTCGCCTCCCTTTTTTATTATATTGAGGCGGTCACCCCATTTCGCGTATTTTTCGCTGATTTGACCGTTCTTTGAGTCGCTGAGTCACTCATACTTAACAGGCCAATAGACATTAAGACTCCAGATTACACCTCCGCGAAGCGCCTGCTCGCCTTGGCAGTGCTCTCTGTGCTCTTCGTCCTCCCAGGATCCACCCAGACTCCCCTCTCGCATCCGGTATTTTTTGAGAACGGAAAGCCGACCCGCACCGGGTCGGACGTCGGTATGTTCGCCGATTCTCCGTCGCGCATGAAGATCGACCTCGCAGGACCCTGGCGCTATTCCCGCGACGGCAAGCAGTGGGCCGCGGTCGCCGTCCCGAGCGCGTACGACTTCACCGGAAAGGTGACGTTCCTCCGGACGTTCGACATCAAGCCGGAGATGCTCGACAAGTACACGTTCTCCCTTGTCGTCTACGGCATCAACTACCAGAGCGAGATCACGATCAACGGAAACTTCGTCGGCAGGCATTCCGGCGGGTACTCCTCGTTCGTCGTCCAGATCCCGGCGAACACGCTCCAGGTCGGGACGGAGAACGCCATCAAGGTCATGGTGGACAACGAGCTGACGCCGAAGACGACGCTCCCCTTGCGCCAACCGGTGGGGGGCTGGAGGACGTACGGCGGGATCTTCCGCGACATCTACATCCTCGCCACGCCGAAGCTCTACGTCGACGAGACGGAGATCTCCTCAAGCGTCACCTTCGAGATGAAGACCGATACGAAGACCGCAAAGGTGCAGGTTCGGTCCATGATCGTGGATGCGGCATCCGGTATCGTGCCCGAACAGGGCTCGCTCCTCGGGTACCAGGTCGAGGCGTACGACAAGCTCTCCGGCGAGATCGTCGGCAGGAGCGGGATCTCCCCGCTCACGCCGCAGATGAACAAGTCGGTCCAAGTCCATGCGGAGCTCGTCATCCCGGGCGCGAAGGTCTGGTCGCCGGAGACGCCCGATCTCTACGTCCTGAAGTGCCAGATCGTCCGGCTCGTCAACAAGGAAGTGACCATCCTCGACGAGTTCGCGCTCGACTACGGGTTCCGCGACCTCCAGTGGAAGGACGGCCGCCTCTTCGTCAACGGGACGGCGACCCCCTTGAAGGGCGTGCTCTGGCAGGAGGACCATGCGCTCACCGGCTCGGCGCTGACGTACGAGACGCTCGAACGGGACGTCGCGACCATTAAGACGCTCGGCGCGAACCTCGTCCGGTTCCTCTACCCGCCGCACCCGTACATGCTGAACCTCTGCGACCGCTACGGCCTCTTCGTCATGGAAGAGATCCCCCTGGAGGACGTCCCGGCGACAATCCTCGCCGAGGACTACTACCAGGACCTCGCCTCGACCTATCTCAAGGAAATGGTCTTGCGCGACCGCCATCATGCCTCGATACTCGCCTGGGGCATCGGGAGCGAGTTCGAGACCAGCGTCCCGGCGATGTGTGATTTTGTCAACGGCATGCGGAACACCGTGCAGTCGCTCGACCACCGCCCCGTGTACTACGCGACGCGCACGCCCGACGACCCGTGCCTCGCCTACGTGGACCTCATCGCGGTGAACACGTACCAGACCGACGTCCGGGCCCTGCGCGAGTCCTTGAAGAACTGGAAGGCCGGCTCGGCCGGAAAGCCGCTCATCCTCTCCAGGTTCGGCCAGGAAGTGGAGCCGGGGAACAAGAACGGCTACAGCGATCCTCTCTCGTTGGAAGCCCAAGCGCGCTACCTCCTGCAGATCTACGAGGCGGCGAAGGAAGCGAAGCTCGGCGGAAGCGTCCTCTGGTCGTTCAACGACTGGCGCACCGACCGCCCGACGCTCTCGACGCACTCCGGCGATCCGTACCTCCAGGCCATGGGCCTCGTCAGCCAGGACCGGGAGAAGCGCACCGCGTTCGACGTCGCCCGAGCGATGTTCAACGGGGAAAAGGTCCAGGCGCTCCCTGTCGGGAACTATTCCTCGAGCACGCCGGTCATGTACGTCATCGCGGGGCTCATCGTGCTGATCTCGTTCGCGTTCTTCTACAACGGCAACCGCCGGTTCCGGGACTGCGTCAACCGGTCGCTCGTCAGGACGTACAATTTCTTCGCCGACGTGCGCGACCAGCGGATCCTCACGTACGGCCACTCGATCTTCCTTGCGGTCATCGTCTCGGTGACCTGGGCGACGCTTCTGTCGAGCATCCTGTCGCATTACCGCGACAGCGTCCTCCTCGACAACATGCTGTCCCATATCGTGTCCGATGGCGTGAAGGAGTACCTTATCTTCCTCATCTGGAGCCCGTCCCGGTTCATCCTCGTCGTGTCGGGGATCATCCTGGTGAAGATCCTCCTGTTGAGCATTCTCGTGCGGATCTTCTCGATGCTCGTCCGGACGCATGTCTATTTCTACCACGCGTTCTCCATCACGGTCTGGTCGATGCTCCCGTACATCATCTTTATCCCCGTCGCCATGATCCTCTACCGGCTCATGGAGGCCGAGGTCTACACGATGCCGACGTTCATCCTCATCGGCGTCGTGACGGTGTGGGTGATCATCCGGCTGTTCAAGGGGATCTCCATCATCTATGACGTCTATCCGTTCAAGGTGTACATCGCGGGCATCCTCATCATCGTGTTGTCGGCGGCCGCGCTCTACGGCTATGTCGACTATACGCGCTCGACCTCTGTCTACGTCAAGTACCTCCTCCATTCCATGAAGAACCCGGCGTAAAGAATGTATCTCTCGAAAATAGAGATCATCGGCTTCAAGTCGTTCGCGCAGCGGATCAACGTCAACTTTGACACCGGCGTGACGGCCATCGTCGGCCCGAACGGTTGCGGCAAGACGAACATCGTCGACGCGATCCGATGGGCCCTCGGCGAGCAGCGCTACAGCACGCTCCGGAGCGACAAGATGGAGGACGTCATTTTCAACGGGACGAAGAACCGGAAGCCCTTGGGCCTCGCCGAGGTCTCCCTCTCGATCGAGAACACGAAAGGCATCCTCCCGACGGAGTATTCCGAGGTGACGATCACCCGGCGCGTTTTCCGGTCAGGGGAGAGCGAATACCTTCTCAACAAGGTCCCCTGCCGCCTGAAGGACATCCTCGACCTGTTCATGGACACGGGCATGGGAAGCGACGCCTACTCCGTCATCGAACTGAAGATGGTCGAGACCATCCTCTCGGACAAGACAGACGAACGCCGTAAGCTTTTCGAAGAAGCGGCCGGCGTCACGAAGTACAAGCACCGCCGGAAGGCGGCCATGCGCAAGCTCGAGAGCGTCCAGGTCGATTTGTCGCGCGTCAACGACATCGTCAAAGAGGTCCAGAAGACGGTGAGCTCCCTCGAACGCCAGGCGAAGAAGGCGGAGCAGTACAACGAGGTCAGCGCGCGCCTCAAGGCCCTCGAGATCGACCTGCAGGAGCGCGAGTACGCTTACCTCCACGCCAAATTGAAGCCGATCGAGGAGCGCTTCACGCTCGCCCGTACCGACAAGAGCACCATCGACGCGTCCCTCAGAGCCCAGGAGGACCAGATCGACCTCTTGCGCTCCGGGCTCGCCGAGACCGAGACGCAGCTTCGCCAGGCGCAGCAGACCGTGTCGGCGGAACTCGCGAGCATCCACCGCGTGGAAGAGAAGGTCTTGGTGGCAAGCGAACGCCTGAGCGCCCTGGCGGAGAACATCGGGCGCTACGAAGGAGAGAAGACCGATCTTCAGGCGCAGCAAGAGACGATCGCAAACGAGAAGATCGCCCACGGCGCGCGCCGGGGGCACCTCCAGGGGGAATACGACCGCTCCGCGCAGATGTTCGCCTCGATGAAGGCGGAGTACGAAGAGCTCGGCCGGACTCTCGACGCGAAGAAGGCGGACGTGGTGTCCCTCAAGGACGCCATCCTCGCGCTCGCGCACGCCCTCGTGCAGAAACGGGGCGAGCAGGAGCGGATCAAGGCCCGGATGGACAACCTCACCGGACGCATCGACCGCTCCCAGGAGGACGCGAACCTCTACCACTCGGACATCAGGACGAATGAGAGCCTCGTCGCCGATCTCACGGCGAAGGACAAGGAGCTTCGGCGGCAGTTCGTCGAGGCGGAGATGGAACTCTACGACCGCGAGAAGTCGAAAAAGACGCTCAAGGGCGGGGTCGACGGCCTCCAGAAGAAGGTCCTCGAAGTGAAGAACGACATCGAACGAAAGATGTCGAAGATCGATTTTATACGCAAGATGCTCGAAAGCAACGAAGGGTACTCGGACGGCGCGAAGCACCTCTTGGGACATGCGACGTGGAAACAGAAGAAGATCGTCGCGATCGCCGACAGCGTCCACGCCCAGGAGAAGTACCGCGTGGCGATCGAAGCGGCCTTGGGCGAGGCGGCGCACTACCTTGTCGTCGACACGATCCAGGACGGCTACGCCGCGGTCGACGAGCTGCGCAAGAGCGATTCGGGGAAAGCCTCCATCGTGAGTCTCGAATGGATCCCCGTCGTGCGGCGCAGGGGGAGGAAGAAGCTCAATATCCCCTACGTCTGGGCCACCGACGTCATCGACTGCGAAGAGCGGCTGCGGCCTCTCATGAACTTTCTCCTCGACGACGTGATCCTCGTGGAGACCCTCGGCGTCGCCGAGGATGTCTTTCGGAAGGTGACCGGCGTCCGCTGCATCACGCTCGACGGCCACATCGTCGGCAGCACGGGGCTGTTCCGCGGCGGCAGCCGCCGCCTTGACGAGGGTGGCAGCATCGGGAAGACCGCCATGATCGCCGAACTCCAGCGCGACGTGGAAGCAGCGGAACTCTCGCTCCGAGCCGCCGAGGCGGAGCTCGCCGCTTCGACCGAGCGGTACGAACAGATGGAGATGAAGCCCTTCACCGACCGGGTGAAGGCGATCGAGAAGGAAATGACGGCCATCGAGATGCGCATCGCGCAGCTCGAGTTCGAGAAGAAGCGGGCGAGCGACGGCGTGGAGCGCAACGCCGGCGAGATCTCGCTCCTCAAGACCGAGATCGTCCAGCTCCAGGGCCAGCACGAAGCCATGGGGTCGGAACTCACCGACCTCCAGCACCAGAAGACGGACCGGGAATCGGTCGCGCAGACCGCCGGACGGGAGTTCGAGACGCTCGAACTCCGGTGGAACGAGAAGACGAAAGCGGTGAACGAGTTTGAGATCAAGGTCGTGACGCTCCAGAGCGACCTGAGGAACATCGACCGCGACATCGAGCGCGCGGACGCGCGCATGGACGACATCCGGGTGACCCTCATCCGCCGCGACACCGAGATCGCGCGCGCCGGGGAGGAGTCCAGGGTCCTCACGGCGGACGTCGAGGCGCACGCGAGCGAGCTCGAGGTGCTCAGGGAGGGCTTGCGGGTCCTTGAAGAGGAGAAGCAGGCCGTCGATGAGCGCTACGGCACGAAGCGGAACGATCTCCATGCGCGCGAACTGAAGATCAAGGACGAACGGCGGCTCCACGACGACTCGACCGCCGCCGCGCACGACCTCGAGATGAAGATCTCCGAGCTCCGTTCGAACATCGAGCATGTCAAATTGCGCGCGAAGGAGGAGTTCGACCTCGACCTCGAACTCAAGGCGTACCCCGACGACGAGTTCGTCGATTTCGCCCACCTGCGCGAGGAGGTGAAGAACCTCAAGGACCGGATCCGCATCCTTGGGGCCATCAACTTCGCCGCCTTCGACGAGTTCACGACCGAAAGCGAACGATTGACGTTCTTGACGCAGCAGCGGGACGACCTCATCGAGGCCGAGAAGACCCTCCTGTCGACCATCGATGAGATCAACAACACCGCCCAGCGCATCTTCTCCGAGACGTTCGCGAAGATCCGCGAGAACTTCATCACGATCTTCAAGGAGCTCTTCCTGGAAGGGGACGAATGCGACCTGAAGCTCGAGGAGGATGTCGACCCGCTCGAGGCGAAGATCGAGATCATCGCGAAGCCGCGCGGCAAGCGCCCGACGTCCATCGACCTGCTCTCCGGCGGAGAGAAGACGCTCACGGCGATCGCGCTCCTGTTCGCCATCTATCTCGTCAAGCCGAGCCCGTTCTGCATCCTTGACGAGGTCGACGCTCCCTTGGACGATTCCAACGTTGATCGGTTCACGCGGATCCTGAAGAAGTTCTCCACGAACACCCAGTTTATCGTCGTCACGCATAACAAGCGGACGATGGAAGCGGCGAGCGCGATGTACGGCATCACGATGGAAGAAGAGGGCATTTCCAAGATCGTCACCGTCCGGTTCAACGACGAAGCGAGACTCCGCTCCGCCGCCGTCACGAATTAAGAGTTCAACCGCTTTTCCTCAACTCTTTCGTTCCATGCTCAGGCTCTTCATAGATTTTGACGGCACGATCACACGGCAGGACGTCGGCGACGCGCTGTTCGAGCGGCTCGGCGGCGAACGATCCGTCGGGGCGGTGGAACGGTACCGCGAGGGACTCCTGTCGGCGGCGGACTGCTTCCGAGCGGAGTGCGACGCCTGCGGCCTCGTGCGGAAAAGCGACATGGACTCCTTCCTCGACGCACAGGAGATCGACGGCACGTTCGCGGACCTCGTCCGATTCGGGGCACAAGGGGGGTACCCCGTCACGATCTTGAGCGACGGCATGGACTACTACATCCGGCGGATCCTGGAGCGCCACGGCCTCGGGGACGTTGCGTTCTACGCCAACACCCTCAACCTCGTTCCTGCAGTCGACCCCGGGATGGTCCGTTTCTCGCCGGCATTTCCGTACCGGGACGAAGTGTGCGACCGGTGCGCCTGCTGCAAGAGGAACCACATCCTGACCCAGTCGGCGGACGACGACATCGTCGTCTACATCGGCGAAGGCTATTCCGACCGCTGTCCGGCGCGCTATGCCGACCTCGTCTTCGCGAAGGATGACCTCCTGAAGTTCTGCCAGCGCGAGAACATCTCCTATGTTGCCTATGAGTCGTGCGGCGAGATCGTCCTGCGGCTTGAATCCCTTCTCCGGGAGCCCGCGGGCTCCCCGCTCGCGCTGCGAAAGCGCCGCCAGGCCGTGCAGGCCCGGTGCGACGTATTTCTCGGCGGATGAGGGGCGATCGTATGGACATCCGCCAGATGCTCTTCCGCTATCGAAGCTACACGCCGATCCCCTTTCTCGTTCTCATGGTGCTCTTTGCGGCGCCGACGGCGGCAAGCCTCGCCACGGGCCTCATTCTCGTTGCGGGCGGCGAGTTCCTGCGTCTCTGGGGCGTCGCGATCGCCGGGAGCGAAACCAGGACGACCGGCTCGGTCGGCGGGACGTATCTCATCACCCGGGGGCCGTTCGCCTACGTCCGAAACCCGCTCTACGTCGGCAACATGCTCTTATACGCGGGGGTCGGCGTCATGTCGAACGCGCTTTTTCCGTGGCTGACGCTGGGAGCGGTCGCCTACTTTGCATTTCAGTATTCCAGCATCGTCAGCCTCGAAGAGGAGTATCTCCGAGCGACGTTCGGCGAGGATTTTAAAGGTTACTGCGCCAAAGTCCCGAGGTTCTTCCCCGCCCTTCAGCCGTTCTCCGGCGGGACGCACGAACAGCCGGAGATCGACTGGAAGAGGGGATGGAGGTCGGAACGGCGCACGTTACAGGCGATCGGATTGATCGCGATCGTCCTGGCGGCCTTCTGGATCTGGAGGAAATAGCCCCGTGCGCGTCATGATCATCGCGGGGGAAGCTTCAGGGGATCTCCACGGCGCCGGGGTCGTTCGGGAGCTCAAGGCGGCCGATCCGGAATGCATGATCTACGGCATCGGCGGCGAAAAAATGCAGGCGGAGGGGATGGAGCTTATCTATAACATCCGGGAGCTCGCGTTCATGGGCTTTCTGGAGGTGCTCCAGCATCTGCCGCTCATCCGGTCGGTCGAGCGGACGCTCAAGGTGCTCCTGAAGGTCCGGCGCCCCGACCTCGTCCTTCTCATCGATTATCCGGGGTTCAACCTCCGGTTCGCCCGCGCCGTCCGTAAAGCCGGCATCAAGGTCGTCTACTACATCAGCCCGCAGGTCTGGGCGTGGAACCGGGGCCGCGTGAAGAAAATGAAGGGGCTCATCGACAGGATGCTCGTCGTGTTCCCGTTCGAAGTGGAGATCTATCAGAAGGAGGGCATCCCCGTCGACTTTGTGGGCCATCCGCTCCTCGAGGAACTCACCGAGCCCCAGGGCCGCAAGGAGTTCTGCGTGCGCTACGGCCTCGATCCGGAGAAGCCGGTGCTCGGGCTCTTCCCCGGAAGCCGCCGCCAAGAGGTCGAACGCCTCTTTCCCGTCATGATCGGAGCCGCGCGCCTCCTCGCGCGGACGATGGGCGTCCAGACGGTGGTCGGCGTCTCCTCGATCCTCGAACACGAATTTATGAGGTCGTTTCTCAGAGACGACTTCCCTGTGCAACTCATTCAGCACGCCACGTACGACTGCATGAAGAACGCCGATGTCGCGATCGTGACCTCCGGGACGGCGACGCTGGAGACGGGGTGCTTCCGGACCCCGATGATCGTCGTCTACAAGACGTCGTCGCTGACCTACGCCATCGGCAGGCTCCTGGTCCGGATCAAGAACATCGGCCTGGTGAACATCGTCGCGGGGCGGGCGGTCGTCCCTGAGATCCTCCAGTGGAGCGTCACGCCGCAGCGGCTCGCCGGCGAAGCGGGAAAGCTCTTCTCCGACCCGGATGCCCGCCGCCGGATGTCCGGCGAGCTCTCCATCGTGCGCGACCGCCTGGGGACGCCCGGGGCGTCGGGCCGGGTCGCAAAGGTCATTCTCGAAACAGCCATGCAACAGACTCCTTGAACTCACTCGCACTCCTCCTGCGTCCCGTCTCCTGGCTCTACGGCGCTGCCGTGTGGATCCGGGGCCGGTGCTATGACCTGGGGGTGCTTGGCTCGGCAGCGATGTCCGTCCCCGTGATCTCGGTCGGGAATATGACCGCGGGTGGCACAGGAAAGACCCCCTTGGTGGAATACCTCGTCAGCCTGCTTCTGGAGGAGCACTTGCGCGTCGCCGTCGTGAGCCGGGGATACGCCCGTGCAACGAGCGGCCCGTTCGTCGTCTCCGACGGCTCCCGTCTGTTCGGGAGCGCTCGGGAGTCCGGCGACGAGCCGTACCAGGTCGCGCGGAAGTTCCCTCGGGCGGTCGTCATCGTGGACGAGGAAAAATCCCGCGCCGCCGCAACGGCCGTCCGCGAGTTCGGTGCGGACGTCGTCATCGTCGACGACGGATTTCAACACCGTGCGCTCGGCCGCGCTCTCGATATCGTGACGGTGGACAGCACGAAATCCCTCCGCACGATGCCGCTGCTCCCGTCGGGACTCCGGAGGGATGTCATGCGCTCCCTTGCCAGGGCCGGCGTTCTCGTCTATTCGCGCTGCGAGGATGACGCGCACAATCACGAAACGTTCGGCGAAGCCGCCTCCGCGCTCGTCTGCTGCGTGCGATCCGAGCCTCGGCGGTGCGTGCCCTTGACCGGCGCCGAGGAGCTCCCCCTGTCGGCGCTCTCCGGGGCGACGGCGGTCGCCTTTTGCGCCATCGGCGATCCCGGATCATTTCTGAGAACGCTCGAGGACGCGGGCTGCACGGTCCTGAAACTCCACACGTATCCGGACCACCATGCATTCAATGAGTCGGATCTCGGGGCCATTCGGCGGAGCGTCGAGGCAGCGCGCCCTGTCCACGTCCTCACGACGGAAAAGGACGCCGTCCGGCTCATCGGCGATAGCGGCCTCGTCCGGCTTCTGCCGCCGAACACCTCGTACGTCGAGATCGCCTGCCGGATGATCCGAGGCGAAGAGAAGTTCCGGGAGCTCATCCGCACGACCAGCCGGAGGCGAGCCGCATGAAGATCGGCATCACAGACCCGATGGGTGCGGACGAGCGGTACCAGAATTATGCGCGGTGGATCAACCTGTACGCCCCGGACGCGGAGATCGTGCGTTTGTCGTACCGTCTCGGCAACGCTCCGGCTGCCGACGGCTGCTCCGGGATCATTCTCACGGGCGGGGGAGATGTCGATCCTTCGCTCTACGGCGGCCCCGTCCGCCATCCGGCGCTCAGCGGGGTCGATCCGGAACGCGACCGGTTCGAACGGCAGGTCTTGGATGGCGTTCTCGCCCGTCCGAGGCCGTTCCTCGGCATCTGCCGGGGGATGCAGTTCACGAACGTCATTCTCGGCGGCACGCTCATGGTGGACATTGAGGAGTCGGGATATCCATCGCATCGGTCCCCGGCAGATGCGCCGGCATTCCATCCGGTCGTCATCGCGGGAACAGGACCTCTCAGCCAGGCCGCGGGTGTATCCCCCCGCGCGGGCGTGAACACCCATCACCACCAGGCGGTGGAGAAGATTGCGCCCGGACTGCGCGTCGCCGCGGCGGCCGCCGACGGGATCGTCGAAGCGCTCGAAATGGGCGCGGCGGAACACTTTTTCCTCCTCGTGCAGTGGCACCCCGAACGCATGGCGGATCAGTCAAGCCCCTGCGCCGGCAACATCGCCAAGTTATTCCTCGAGGAACTATCTAACTACCTGAAGCAGTATCCTACTCTACCTTAAATCTGGAGACGACCATGAAGCAACATAAATACATCTACTCCTTCGGAGGGAAGAAGGCCGAAGGAAAGGCCGACATGAAGGCCCTCCTCGGAGGGAAAGGGGCGAACCTTGCCGAAATGACAAACATCGGACTCCCTGTCCCGGCTGGGTTCACGATCTCAACGGAGGCCTGTACGTATTACTACTCCCACGCACGCCGATTCCCGGCGGGTCTCAACGGCGCGATCCGTACGTCGCTCGGAACGGTCGAGTCGCGCGTCGGAAAGACCTTCGGCGACCTCGAGAACCCGCTTCTCCTCTCGGTCCGGTCGGGGGCTCGGGCCTCCATGCCCGGCATGATGGACACCATCCTCAACCTCGGCCTGAACGACGAGACGGTGAAGGCCCTCATCCGGAAGACCGGGAACGCGCGTTTCGCCTACGATTCATACCGCCGCCTCGTCCAGATGTACGGCGACGTCGTCATGGGGCTCAAGCCCGAGTCCGAGAACGAACGGGACCCCTTCGAGCTCATCATTGAGGAGAAGAAGCGCCAGCGCGGCGTCGAGCACGATACCGATCTCACGGCGGAGGACCTCGCCGATCTCGTGAAGCTCTTCCAGCACGCCATCGCCACGAAGCTCGGGAAGAAGTTCCCCCAGGATCCCTGGGAGCAGCTCTTTGGCGCCATCGGAGCGGTCTTCAGTTCGTGGATGAACGACCGGGCAATCGCGTACCGCCGGCTCAATCACATCCCCGCCGAGTGGGGGACCGCCGTGAACGTCCAGGCGATGGTCTTCGGGAACATGGGGGAGAACTGCGGCACGGGCGTGGCTTTCACGCGCAATCCTTCGACAGGGGAGAACGAGTTCTACGGCGAGTACCTCCTCGATGCGCAGGGGGAGGACGTCGTCGCCGGGGTCAGGACACCCCTTCCGGTGGCTCTCCTCGCCGACCGGTATCCAAAGATCCATACGCAACTCCTCAAGGTCCGCCGGACGCTCGAGCGGCATTTTCGGGACATGCAGGACATTGAGTTCACGATCGAAAAAGGGACACTCTACATGCTTCAGACCCGCACCGGGAAACGGACGGGGTTTGCGGCCATCCGCATCGCGGTCGACATGGTGAAAGAGCGTCTCATCACGCCCAAGGAGGCCCTGATGCGCGTCGAGCCGGAGCAGCTGAACCAACTCCTGCGGCCGGTCTTCGATCTCGACCAAAAGCGCCAGGCCGTGGAGAACGGCCGCCTCCTGGCGAAAGGGCTCAACGCGGGCCCCGGCGCCGCGACAGGGAAGGTGGTCTTCACCGCGGCGGACGCCGAGGAGTGGAAGGAGCGGGGCGAACGTGTCATCCTCGTTCGGATCGAGACCTCCCCGGAGGACATCAAGGGGATGGACGCCGCCGAGGGGATCCTCACGGCGCGCGGCGGTATGACCTCCCATGCGGCGCTCGTCGCGCGGCAGATGGGGAAGGTCTGCGTCGCGGGGTGTGGATCGCTCGAGATCGACTACGCAATGCGCAGGATGATGGTAAAGAACAACATTATCCGCCAGGGGGACGCCATCTCCATCGACGGCACGACCGGAGAGGTCATCCTGGGCGAGCTCATGACACGGCCGTCCGACGTCGTGCGTGTCCTCATCCAGAAGGAACTCGATCCCGGCGCCTCGGAAGTCTATGAGACGTTTCGGAAGCTCATGCTCTGGTCCGATCAGTTTCGGTCCTTGCGGGTTCGGGCGAACGCGGACCAGCCCGACCAGAGCCTGGTGGCCATCGCGTTCGGGGCGGAAGGGATCGGGCTCTGCAGGACGGAGCACATGTTCTTCGGCGGCGACCGCATCGACGCCGTCCGCGAGATGATCCTCGCCGCCGACGAATCCGGCCGCCGGCGCGCCCTGGCGAAGCTCCTCCCGATGCAGCGCCAGGACTTCGTCGAGATCTTCCGGGTCATGAAGGACCGGCCCGTCACGATCCGGACCCTGGATCCGCCTCTCCACGAGTTCCTGCCGCATACCGAACGCGAGATCGACCTGCTTGCCAGCAAGATCGGGGTCTCCCGCGAACAGGTGAACATGCGCATGGCGCAGATGAAGGAGTTCAACCCCATGCTGGGCAACCGCGGCTGCCGGCTCGGCATCGTGTTCCCAGAGATCACCGAGATGCAGTCCCGGGCCATTTTCGAGGCGGCGTGCCAAGTGAAGAAGGAGGGGATCGACGTCCATCCCGAGGTCATGATCCCGCTCGTCGGCTTCGTGAACGAGTTCAAGGAAGAGGAGCAGATCGTCCGGCGTGTCGCCGCGGAGGTCTTTCAGGCCAACCAGATCAAGGTGAAGTATCTCGTCGGGACGATGATCGAACTCCCCCGGGCGGCGGTCACCGCCGACGAGATCGCGACGATCGCCGAGTTCTTCTCGTTCGGGACAAACGACCTCACCCAGACGACCCTGGGGTTGTCCCGGGACGATTCCGCGACGTTCCTCCCGCAGTACCTCGACCACGGCATCTTCGAGCAGGACCCGTTCCAGACCATTGACCGTAAGGGCGTTGGCGTGCTGATGGAGATCGCCGTCCAGAAGGGCCGTTCGGTCCGGAAGACGTTGAAGATCGGCATCTGCGGGGAGCACGGGGGCGAACCGAAATCCGTCGCCTTCTGCTCCGAGCTCGGCGTGGACTACGTCAGCTGTTCGCCGTACCGGCTCCCGATCGCCCGGCTCGCCGCGGCCCAAGCCGCCATCACGGCCGGGACGCGGCCCGCAGTCAAGAATAGCAGCAACGCGAAACGCCGGAAGCGCTGAAAGCGCGCCGGCGTTCGTTGTACACATACTCATTACAGAAGGGCAGAACCTACATGAAACTCTCTGATTTCAAGTACCCGCTTCCACGCAACCTCATCGCGAAGCACCCGGCGAAGCCGCGCGACGCTGCGCGGCTTATGGTCCTGAACCGGGCGGACGAGTCGATCTCCGAAAAGAGGTTCAGCGAACTCCCCGACTTCTTCACCAAGGGGGACTGCCTCGTGGTGAACGAGACAAAGGTGTTCTCGGCCAGACTCTTCGGGAAGAAGGAGAAGACGAACGCGAAGATCGAGGTCTTCCTTCTTCGGGAGCTCAACCACGATGAGAGCATCTGGGACGTCATCGTCGACCCGGCGCGCAAGGTGCGCATCGGGAACAAGATCTACTTCGACGACGGGAAGATCTGGTGCGAGGTGATCGACAATACGACCTCGCGCGGCCGGACCGTCCGGTTCAACTACAAGAACGACCTGTTCAAGATCATCGAGAAGATCGGTATGACGCCGCTCCCGTACTACATTAAGCGCGAGGCGGTGGAGGACGACAAGGAATCGTACCAGACGGTGTACGCGAAGAACATCGGCTCGGTCGCGGCGCCGACGGCGGGGCTGCATTTCACGAAGCGGCTCCTGAGCGCCATCGAGAAGAAGGGCGTCAAGATCGCGCCCGTGACGCTTCACCTCGGCCTTGGCTCGTTCCGCGCCGTGGAGGTCGAAGACCTCTCGAAGCACAAGATGGACTCGGAGTATTACGAGATCCCGCAGTCCACGGCGGACATCGTCAACAAGACCATCGATAGCAAGGGCCGCGTGTTCGTCGTGGGGACGAGCACGACGCGGGCCTTGGAATCGAGCGTCATGACGACGGGTCACCTCAAGGCGAACCGGGGATGGACCGACAAGTTTATCTTCCCGCCGTACGATTTCAAGATCGTAGACCAGCTCATTACGAACTTCCATATGCCGGAATCGACGCTTCTCATGCTTTCCTGCGCCTTCGGTGGACGGGACTTCATCATGAAGTCGTACAAGAAGGCGATCAAGGAGAAGTGGCGTTTCTACAGCTACGGCGACGGAATGCTGATCCGGTAATGATCGACGACAAAAAAGTCTCCGTTGTCATCCCTGCCGCCGGCGCGGGTAGGCGGATGGGGGGTCCCCGGGCGAAGCAGTTCCTGGAACTCCAGGGCAGGCCCATTCTCCTCCTGACGCTCGAACGATTCGATTCCTCCCCGGAGATCGATGAGATCGTCATCGCCGCGGCGGCCGACGAGGTCGATGTTGTGCGTGCGCTCGTCCGCGTACACGGTCTGCGGAAGGTGCGCTCGGTGGTTCCGGGAGGGAAGGAGCGACAGGATTCCGTCTGGAACGCTCTCGAGGCGGCCGCGTGCGACATCGTCCTGGTGCACGACGCGGTTCGGCCGTTCGTGAGCCATCACCTCATGAGCGCAGTGGCCGCCGAGGCGGCGAGGTCCGGTGCGGCCGTTGCGGCCGTAGCGCCGAAGGAAACCATCAAGATCTCCGACGGCTCCGGCATCGTCCTGTCGACCCCGGACCGGGCGCATCTCTGGGTCGCGCAGACGCCGCAGGGCTTCGCCTACTCCCTTCTCGTGGAGGCGCACCGACAGGCTCAAAAAGAGGGATATTACGGCACCGACGACGCTTCGCTCGTGGAGCGCCTCGGGGCCAAGGTCTCGCTCGTCCAAGGAAGCTATGATAATATCAAGATCACGACCCCCGAAGACGTCGAGCTGGCGGAGCGCATTTTGGCCCGTGTGACGGGGGAATCGTCACATCTTGTTTTTTGATTGTTTTTTTGTATCTTGTATTTGAACTTTTTGTCCAAGAAAGGGCTCTCTCATGCTGCCATTGGGCATAATTGTCGTGCTCAGTTATCTTGTCGGATCGATCCCGACAAGCGTCATTCTTTCAAAACTGAGCCACGGCATCGATATTCGGCACCACGGAAGCGGCAACGCGGGCGGTACGAACGTCGCCCGGACCCTCGGCTGGAAGTCGGGTGCCATTGTCGTCGCGCTTGATATTCTCAAGGGCTATATCGCCACGATGATCGTGACGAAGCTCATGTACGGCCCCATTCCCTTCAATAACCGCACCCCGTTCGAAGATTTTACCGTCATCCAGATCATCGCAGGCTGCGCGGCGATCCTCGGCCATATCTTTACTGCCTTCGGAGGATTCCGGGGCGGAAAAGGCATCGCCACTGCGGTCGGAGCGCTCGTCGGCGTTGCGACGGTCGAGCTCCTCATCTCCGTCGCCGTCTTCATGCTCGTTTTCTACCTTTCTCGGTACGTCTCCTTGGGATCGATCGCGGCGGCCATCACCTTTCCGCTGAGCATGCTCTTGCGGCATAACATCTTCCACGGCGAATTGCAGGGTTACCATACCCTCATTTTTTTCAGCATCGGCATCATGCTCCTCCTGCTCTACACGCACCGTGAGAACATCAAACGCCTGCGCGCCGGGACGGAACACCGGCTCACCGGCTCGCATCTCGTAGGTTCCTATAAGCGCCCCGACCGGAAAGGCCCCGGGGCGTAGGCTCTCTTCTCATTCTCTGTTCGATATGCGCATAGCGGTGTTAGGTGCGGGAAGTTGGGGCACGACTCTCGCTATCCTCCTCAGCCAGAATCACCACCACGTCACACTTTGGGGGCATCGCGCCGATCACGCGCAGAGCCTCCACGACCTTCGCGAGAACACGGCCCTCCTTCCCGGCGTCCCGATACCGTCAGACGTCGCGATCACGCACGACCTGGACCGCGCGGTCGATCGTGCGGAGATGATCGTCGTCGCGATCCCTGCTCAGTTCCTCCGACATACCGCGTTGAATCTCCGCCAGGTCGATTTCAGCCGCACGATCATCGTGAACGTTGCCAAGGGGATCGAGAACGGCTCCCTCATGACGATGTCCGACGTGCTCTTGGACGTCCTGCCGCTGGTCAAGGCGGAGAATATTGCGACGCTCTCGGGCCCGAGTTTTGCCGAGGAGGTCGCGCGCAAGGTCCCGACGGCGGTGGTCGTCGCCTCGTCCCGTCTCGAAACCTCGAAGCTTGCCCAGGGCGTCTTCATGTCGCCGACGTTCCGCGTCTATTCGAGCTCGGACATCCGCGGCGTCGAGCTCGCCGGTTCGATCAAGAACATCATCGCGATCGGAGCCGGGATCGCCGACGGCGCCGGCTTCGGCGACAATACGAAGGCGGCGATCATGACCCGGGCGACCGCTGAACTTTCCCGGCTCGGGAACGTCTTTGGGGCGCAACAGCAGACCTTCGCCGGCCTTTCGGGCATCGGGGACTTGATCGTCACCTGTATGAGCAGACACAGCCGCAACCGTCATGTCGGCGAGGAGATCGGAAAGGGGAGGAAGTTGAAGGACATCCTCGCGGGCATGGTCATGGTGGCGGAGGGGGTCGCGACCACCCTCTCGGTCTACGACCTTGCCAGGAAGCACAATGTGGAACTGCCGATCGTCAACGAGGTCTATGAGGTCCTCTTCAACGACAAGGACGCCATCGCCGCCACCTCATCGCTCATGACCCGGGGGCCGAAAGGGGAGGGCTGATCTCTTCGTCGATTACCGCAATACGGTGTCACGCCGCATCCTCCCGCCTCAACTGTCCTCTCCATAATGATTTCTTCATCTCGCCTCAATCATTCCCTAATGTGCATTGCGTACCTTATGAACAAAAACGAGGATACCTATGCACGAACTTCAGGGAAATGGATACTACCCGCTTACGCGCCGGCATGTCGATGCGTACATCCCCGCGGCGCCCGGTTCATACACGCTGTCAGTCCGCTTGGCCAGCGGAGCGCACTATACCTTCCATAACGGCGAGACTGCAAACCTCCAAGCATCGCTCCAGATGGTCTTGCGGGGTGAGGACGCCGACTTTCCATATGCGATCAGGGAATATGTCGAGCGCTTCCAGTGCTACCTCACCTTTTTCGTCTTCCCATCGCAGGAGCACGCCGTCGAGATAGAAAAGATGCTCCTCCAGACGAGTGATCCAATCGCCCGGCTCAGGGTCATCAGGAGCAACTAAGGACAAGGGAGGGGGAGGGTGCACTCCTAGGCGCTTTCGCCTCAGAGAGAATGATATATCCCCGTTATTGAAGCGCCAGCCTCATTTATTGTTCACAATTCGATAACACCAACTTCATCGTTCTCTCACACACCAGGGCTATATTTGCCCCGTGCTGATTCTCAGACGCACGACGACGATTGAGATCACCCCTATCATATCCTGGCCAAAAGTATGTTGATTGTGACGAACGCTTTCTGTCGCCCTCTTGTTGCCTGTCTTGCAATACTGACTCTTTTCTCTGCACCATCCGCCTTCGCGCAGACCACCGGCCGTCTCTACGGTGTCGTCTCCGATGAATCGAACGGCGAGCACATTATCGGTATCAACGTACTCGTCGTGGGCACGACGTTCGGCGCCTCGACGGACATCGACGGCAAGTACAATATAGTGAAGATCCCCGCGGGGACGTACGATGTCCGGGTGTCCGGCGTCGGCTACGCCCCAAAGACCGTCCGGGCGGTGAATGTCGCGGAAGGCAGCGCTCTCGAACTGAACCTTCAAGTGGCGGAAGCGGCTGTCTCGGTCAACGAGGTCGTTGTTGAAGCGAATGCGGTACATTCGAGCGAAAGCGCGATCCTCTCGGACCGGAAACGCAACGTGTCGATCAGCGACGGCGTCAGTGCAGAGCAGATCAAGCGGGCCCCCGATGCGACCTCTGGTGATGCGCTGAAGCGCGTAACGGGCCTCTCGATTGTGGAGAACAAGTTCGTCTACGTCCGCGGGATCACCGACCGCTACAACAGCACGACGCTCGACGGCGCTTCCGTCACAAGCACCGAAGCGGGCAAAAAGAGCTTCTCTTTCGATATGATCCCCGCAAACCTCCTCGAGAATACGTCGGTCATCAAGAGCGCCACGCCCGACCTGCCGGGGGACTTCTCTGGTGGACTCGTGCAGCTCAACACCCTCGATTTTCCGAGCACGCGTGTCATGAAGCTGAACCTTGGCTCTTCGTATAATTCGCTTACGACCTCGAAGGGCTTTCTGCGGTCGCAGGGAGGGAGCAACGACTGGCTTGGATTCGATGACGGTTCCCGGAAGTATCCGGGAGACAGTCCGAACCCGAACGATATCGCGAAGGCGAGCGCGAACAATTGGGCTCCGCAGCAGCACACGGCTCCCGCGAACGCCTCGCTCTCACTCTCGCTTGGCGATTACGTGAACCTTGGTGACGACCCCTCCGACGGACAACTGGGTTATATCGCCGCTCTCTCCTACAAGAACGCGTTCCAGCACAACGAGATCCTTGTTGACGACCGGGACCTGAGCAGGTACAACACCGGGGCGAAGGACAACATGTCGATCCTGTGGGGCGGCATCGCGAATCTCAGTTACAAGTTCGGCGGCAAGAACAAAGTGAGCTTCAAGAATAGCTTCAATCAGTCCGCGAGCGACGAGATCACACGGTTCAATTCTCAGGACAATGCGGTCAACCTCTTAAATCAATATACGATTGTGGATTGGTCGCAGCGCTCCTCCTATACCGGTCAATTGACGGGCGAACACAGCATCGCCTCGCTTGGCGGGCTCGGCGTGCAGTGGCGGGCATCGGTCTCCGCGTCCAGGAGCCAGGACCCCGACAAGAAGGAAGTGACGTATTACCAAAGCATGGATGACCCGACGTCGCCGTTCTACGCCGCGATCAACCGGCGGTCGTGGTCGCACATGAACGACCGGATCTATACGCTCGGGAACGACTTTACACTGCCATTGAGCTCCTTCAAGGTCCGTTTCGGGTCGTTCCTCGAGTCCCGCGCCACGAATTACGGCGTGCGGTACTTCAACGTGACGCCTCAGTACAACTACCCGAACAGCCAGGCCGACAGCCTTGCGCAGCTCCCTCTCGACGTCATCTACTCGCCGCAAAATTTCGGCCCTGGAAAGTTCTTGTTTACCGAGTCCTCCCACGCCTCGGACTCGTATATCGGGGAGCAGAAGATCTACGCGGGCTACATCATGACCGATGTGCCGTTCATGCTCCTCGGCACGCCGGGGCGGCTCGTCGGCGGGGTCCGTGCGGAGAACGCTCGGATCGACGTCCGCGTGCCGAGAACGCTCACCGTCAACGGACCGGAGGACAGCACATTGCTGAAGAAGGTCGACCTCCTCCCATCGTTCAACCTGACGTTCAGCGTCCTGCAAAATGCAAACCTGCGTTTCGCATACTCTCATTCGGTGAATAGGCCGGAATTCCGGGAGCTTGCCTCGACGGGGTTCTATGATTTTGTGAAGTACGAGCTCGAGGGGGGCAATCCGGCCCTGAAGCGCTCCTTCATTCATAACTACGATGTACGCTTGGAGCTGTTTCCGGATATCGGCGAGCTGTTTGCGGTCAGCTACTTCCGCAAGTCGATCTCCAACGCGATCGAAGAGCAGCTCATCGAGACGTCAACGCGAACGCGAACCTGGTTCAATTCTCCGAGCGCGTCGAATGACGGATGGGAATTTGAGGTTCGGAAGTCGCTGAAGTTCGTGTCCGACTACATGGGCAACTTCTCGGTCATGGCGAATTATACGCGCATTCGGTCGTCCGTGGAGGTCCTGACCACTGTCGGGAATTCGTCTGCCACGCGGACCTATGTGACGACCCGGCCGCTTCAGGGACAGTCCCCCTATATGATCAATCTTTCCCTGCTCTTCACAGAGCCGAAAGTGGGCACCTCCGTGAGCATTCTCTACAACAAGTTCGGGAGAAGGCTCGATGCGGTGGGCTTCGAAACGTCCGACGTGTACGAGGAGCCCCGGGACCTTGTGGATCTGTCGCTCACGCAGCCTCTCTTCGAGCGATTCGAGGCGAAGGTGTCGATCAAGAATCTTAACGGGAAGAACCGTATCCTGACGCGCGACGGTGTGCTGTACTATAGCACCGGTGCGGGATCCACGTATGCATTATCTTTCTCGGTCGGACTCTAGCGGGATGTTCATCAATCCGTAATACAAGCGTTATCAGAAGGCAACATTTCAATCGTATCTTGAGCCATCGTTGTTTCGCCTCGCCACCTGACGAACGGTTGCCTTGACGTAGTTCCGCAGCGATCAAAAAAAACGATGGACGGTGTTAGCGCACCGTCCATCGAATAGCACAAATATACGAAATATATGAACGTGGACCGTCCAGATTCCGCTATTTGCATTTTTAATATACGAATGAAATTCGAAAAAGTAAATACCCCAACCCGTACCATCCGAAAGGGCCTACGCGGCACAATATGAACGATTGCGCACGATGTTGCTGTCCACAATCCACTATCATCATCTCGAAGGAGCATCTCATGAAACGATCTGCGTTACTACTCATTTGTGCTGTTCTGCTGTTCGGGACAGTCGCATTGGCCTCCCGCCCCACGGCCATCCTCGGGCCCGGGATGGGCGGTGCGAACTTCCGTGTACCGTACCGTGAAACCGCCAATAGGGTGCTTTCCCGTGATACGACGTACATCTTGACCGGCTGGTACTTCATCGACTCCACCTGGAGCATCACGATCCCTGCCGGAACGCTCATCCGCGGGGATAGCGCGTCGGGCGGAACACTCATCGTCTGCCGCGGCGCGAAGATCTTCGCCACCGGCACGAAAGAATGGCCGATCGTATTTACGAGCAACAAGGTCGCGGGGACGCGCGTCCCGGGCGACTGGGGCGGCGTGATCATCCTCGGCGCAGCGCCGACGAATCAGCCCAATACGAAGACGATCGAAGGCGGTTTTGGGACGATCCCGAACACCCAAGCGCAGTTCGGCGGGTCCGATCCGAATGACAATAGCGGCATTCTCGAGTACATCCGCATTGAATTCGCGGGTATCGCGTTCTCCCAGGACAATGAGATCAACGGCCTCACGTTCGGCGGCGTCGGCGCCGGCACGACGATCGACCACATCCAGGTGAGCTTTGCGAACGACGACGACATGGAGTTCTTCGGCGGTACGCTGAACGCGAAGTATCTTATCGGCTGGAGAAGCATCGATGATACCTACGACACGGACAACGGCTTTTCCGGGCGCCTGCAGTTCTGCTACACCAAGCGGGACCCGAACATCTTCGACGCTTCCCCTGCGGGATCCTCCAACGGCTTCGAATCCGACAATGAGGCTAATTCTCCGTTCGCTTCCACGCCGAGAACGAGCGTCCGGGTGTCCAACATGACCATCGTCGGGCCGCAGCACGATACGGCTGATGTCATCAACTCCCATTGGGGGTACACCGCGATGCTGCGCCGGGCTACCGAATTCAGCATCTACAACTCGATTCTCATGGGCTGGAAGAATGGCATCACGCTCAGAGATACGCTCACCCAGCGGGCGGCCATCGACAACCGCTTGGAGATCCGCAATACGAGCCTTCAGTCCATGTCGACGAACCTGCTGGTCAACTCGAGCAGCCCTGCCACCGGCAATATTGCCGGATTTGACATCAAGGGCTGGTTCCGCGGCGATGCGCCCTATACCCCGACCGGCAACAAGGGCGACACTGCGCGAAACGTCTCCGATATGGGTTATCCGGCTGCGCTTTTCAATCTTGACAATTCCAACAATCCCGTCCCGTCCCCCTCGTCCGAAGCGGCGACGGCAGGAACGTCGTATCAAGGCCGTCTCGCCGGAGACGCATGGTTCGATTCTGTCAGCTACCGCGGTGCATTCGATCCGTCGCTCCCGCGCAATCAGCAGTGGGACTGGGGCTGGACGAACTACGATCCGAATAACTACGATCCGGAAGCGGTCTACACGGTGGCATCGAACGTCATCGATGGCTGGAACCTCGTCTCTGTTCCGATGAAGTCGCTTGCGGACCCGACCGTTCTCGGGGTCTTTCCGACTTCGACATCGGCGGCCTATCAGTATAACACCGGCTACACGACCGCGGCGACGCTCTCGCATGGCATCGGCTACTGGCTGAAGTTCAGCGGCGCCCAGGCGGTGACGCTGAACGGGTTCCGGTCGATCGTCGATACCATCGCGGTCAACCCGAAGTGGAACATCATCGGCTCCGTTGCGCTCCCCGTGAGCGTTGCCAATATCATCCAGAATCCTCCCGCAAACGTGACGTCGAGCTACTTCAGTTACAACGGAGGGTACTCGCCCGTCACGACGCTCGTACCGGGTCAGGCCTACTGGGTGAAGACGACGGGGGCGGGGTCCTTGTATTTCAACGGGTTCACCTCCGCCACGATGCCAAAATCGGTCACCTTCGTGGCGCCGGCGAATTACAGCTCGCTGACGCTTAAGGACAGCAGAGAACATTCGCAGACGCTCTATCTCGGCACCGGAACGATCGGCAACGACGAACTGAGCCAGTATGAGCTCCCGCCGGCGCCACCCGCCGGGGCGTTCGATGTCCGATTCAGTTCGCAGCGCATGCTCGAGGCCGTTCCGACGGCGCAATCCGGCCCGGTCGAGTATCCGATCGTGCTTGCGGGCGTCTCGTATCCCGTGACGATCAGCGCGGATGTGAAGATCTCCTCCGGCTCCAAGCTCGAGCTCGTCGAACGGGTAGGGGACCGCATTGTTGCGACGCATCCTCTTGCCGCCGGGAAGTCGATCACGCTCAACGCGGGGCATTCGCTCTCGATCCTGGCCCACGGCGGCATGCTTCCGACCGAGTTCGCACTGGGACAGAATTATCCGAACCCCTTCAATCCTTCCACGAGGATCGACATCGCCGTTCCGCAGGATGCGGTTGTCGACATTTCGGTCTTCAACATCCTCGGACAGAAGGTCCGTACGCTTATCTCCGGCGAAGTGGCGGCCGGCTACGCAACGGTCGAGTGGAACGGAACGAACGATCTCGGCTCGGCTGCGCCGAGCGGTCTGTACATGATCCGCATGAGCAGCGATAAGTTCTCCGCCGTGCGGAAGATGATGTTGATGAAATAATCGAGCGAGGCGACTCCGGGCCGGAGTTCTTTGCAACGACGGCTCGGAGTCTGATCTCGCACTCACGCTTCACTCACTTTCACCTTTGAACGAGGCCAACATGAAAAGGAACAGGATGTTACTGGTTTTCCTCCTGATGGGACTGATGCTCTCGGTCGTCCCGTCACTCTGGAGCCAAACGAATTTCAGCGTCAAGATCTACGCAACCGACGGATCGGGCTGGAAGGACTCTGTGACCATCGGCAAGAACACGGGCGCGACCTTCGGCATCGATGCGGGACTCGGCGAACTCGAACTTCCGCCGGTTCCTCCGCAGGGCGCGAACCAGGCGCCTGATTTCCGCTCGGTCGACCCGACCGGCGGCAATGCGACGGGACAGGGCCTTTCGAAGGACCTTCGGTTGCTCACCTCCAATTTCCAGCGTGACGTCTACAAGCTTACCTTCCGCCGCAGCGATCCCGAGGGTTCGGTGATCACGCTGTCGTGGCCTTCCGGCCTCGGCTCTGTCGGCGGCGGCGGCTGGTACATGATGGACGTGACCAACGGCCTCCAGCTCATCTTCCCGAACGTCGACATGACGGGCCAGACGAGCTTCACCCATGCCACGTTCAACACCCTGGCCGGATCCTCGGTCTTCATCGTCGTGGGCGACGGACGCGAGTTTCGCACGTTCACGCGTGCGAACCTCACCGGCGCGGTCGATTCGAAAGGCAAGGCGGCGGCAGAGAAGCGCAAAGCGGTCGGCAGCGAAGGCTGCTTCACGTTCGCCAATACAGGCGGTGCGACGGCCGACGAGCTCTATGTCGAATGGAGCGAGGTCATCACCTCGACGCTG
>JANYJZ010000014.1 GCA_025358305.1 Ignavibacteriota bacterium | reverse complement strand
GCTAACACCACAGAAGGAAAAGTAGTATCTTCAACTCCTGCTCGAACCTGACACTTCTATCGAGTTAAGATACCTGACATATCTATCGAGTTACTACATGACGAGCGGTGTTCGCTGTGAGGGGAGAAACGGACGGTTCAGATTCTGCCGCGCGCGCGGGGGGGGGCGGGGAATTCCAATTGGGTCGGCTCATGGATCTTTGATGCGCGATGGAGCTTTCGGTGCGAACACAAACGCGAGACTCGTGCGCCAAGGGCCGAGTCTTCGTCAGGCGAAGTGTTCGCCTAAGACCGGGCGGAGCTCCGTATGATCACTGTAACCGAGCCGCCGCAAGAGCGCGGAGATCTGCTCGAGGTCCTGTTCGTAGGCGCGCTTTTAGGACGCGGGCATGAGCACGTCGCCTACCGTCTCTTTCAGATACTTCTTCGCAGCCCTCAGCTCGTCGACATGTTCTCTCGAAAGATCCCAGCGTTCGAAGAGAATGCAGCCCATCGTGTGAAAGAACTTTTTCACCCACTTCTTTTCCGGCAGTACGGCGCGAAGCTCCGCCATGCGCTGCTCTGCGAGCTTGAGATACATGACGTCCCGGCGAACGCGGAAGATCTCGAGCGCGAGGAATGCGGACGTGTTTAATGCGTGTGAGTAGAGGGGCAGCCTTTGGTCGCCGTCGAGCCCGGTCGCGGAACTCCCGAGGGCTTCGAGCGCACGTCCGACGGCGTCGAGCGCCATGACATAGTCCGTCTCCTGTCCGATGAGCCTCTTCACGAGATCCGTTAAGCTCTTCCGTTCCGCCGGATGCTTGCTCTGGAGCACCTGCCAGAGGAGGATCGCGAGTTCGTGACTCAGGCGCGGGTCCGACGCGCTCAGCTTCAGACCGTCGGTACAGGCGATCAGCCCATCTGCGGTCTGATCCTGCATGCGGTGAACGACCGTTTTGATATGGAGCAGTTCACGCCTCGCGTCGTCGCTCAACGGCCTGTCACGTAGACCCATGCGGACCTCCGAGAGCGCCGACGACCAGTTCTCGATCGTCGCGAAGTGGTACGCCCGCAACGTATGGAGCTCCGGAACACCTGCCTGGACGCTCGCAAGGGTGAGGATCCCGGCATGCCACGCCTTGTTCGTGAATTGCTTGCCGTATCGAGACAACACGCTGAACGCGATCCGGTGGACGTGGGGGTTATGGACATACACCTCTGCCGGCATCTCGGATGCGAGCGATTCAAGTATAAGCTTCGAATCCGCGGCGGATATGTATGCGCGTGATTGGTGGAATTGTCGCACCCCGCGCCTGCGGGAATTGAGCAGCAGGTCCATGTCCGATAGATGTCGTGCGATCCCGGTCGCCACGCGGGCAAAGTCCTCCCGAAGCACTCCGCGCACATCCTCGTTCGTGGCGACGAGCCGAACGATCTTTCGTATGCTGTTCGAATTCCGCGGGGAAAGATGGCCGATGGAGCGTCCCTCACCTTCATCGAGGGATCCTCCCACGCCGGCGATCGCCAGACCGAGGTTCTCTTTCGCTGTGAACGCTCGAAGCAGAGCGTCACACGCGCCGGCGGACGCCTTTTCAAACGATGCCGGAAGCTCTTCGGCCCTCGGTTGAACCGCTTCGCCCAAGATGCGGCACAACTCTTCACAGTGGCGCATCGTCCGGGCCAGTTCTTCGTCCATCTCCCGAGGGTCGTTCCGGCGGTGGTGGAAGAGCGTCGAGAAGTAGTTCACGTCCCTCGTCAGAGAGGCGCGGTGCATGGTTGAACCGCTTCGGCCCAGCTCCTTTTCGCGAAGGGCCGCGGCGACGGTACGAGAACTTGTAATGAACAAGAGCGACTCATTCCTTGGATTGATCATCCCGTTCGTCTGTTCCAGGTACGCGCAAGCGAGACTGTCGGTGTAGGCAGCGCACTCCCCTTCAGGATGCTTCCCATCGTTCAGGATGTCGAACCACGCCGCGGAACCCGGGAACAAGGCGTCGAATTGCAGTTCAGAGTCCTTGAAGAAGTCCGCATACGGTCTGATCCCCAGGTGTTGGAGCATATGCCTGACCGGCTCGTCCTCCTCCACCCGGCCGTACGGGTGTGGAAGTGTCAGGAACATCAGTTCTTTGAAGTTCTCTCGGACATACAGGGAGATCCTTTTCATCTTCTCGGACGTCAACGCCTCGGAGTCGGGATCTTTCTCAAGCATGGCGGCAATGGCCCGAAAACCCCTGTGATCGGTGAGATGTCTCGCCAGATATTCTTCGATCCGATGAGGATCGCGTACCCCTTGCTGCTGGTAGAGGGAACGCCGGAGATGGAAGTGGTCGCTCATCTCGATCTGGTGAGGAGGAAGGATGAGGAGGTCGTGGCCGAGCTGGCCAAAGATGGACGAATAGGCCAGCTGCTGCCTGGCATATCGGTTCTCTGTCGACTCGCCGGGGATCGCGGCCGTCATGAGGCTGCCGTCGACGTCCGTGCGCGGCTGAAGGCATTGTCTGATCTCCGCGAAATCGACGGCGAAGAGCAGCTGATGCCCAGACCGCAGGAGCACGCGGTCGGACTCGATCTGCTCGATGCTCTCCCGGATCGTTCGGGCATACTCGGCGAATGCCTCGTACACCCCGGAATCAGTATGACTCATCGCGTCGTTCCTGGTGATAGGGGTTGCGGCGAAATTGTAACTCAAACACTTCACACGCGTGCGCATCTGGCGCTCTGGTCGTGGGATCGGACACGGACCGGTCGGTGCAAAACGCCACCGGGGCGGGCAGGAGCCGGAAAACTCGGAAACCGAAACGACCATCCACGGGGTCGCGATCGGTCTCGCAGGGCCGGATCCTGCCGCTACAGGTATCGCCGAACGGCAGGTGCACGCCTCCCAGTAGGATAGGAGTGCAACGCATCTCCGACGACACTCGTGAAGACGCCGGTGTCCACTTACTCACGTACCACTCGAGCCGCAGGCGAACGGGACGGCCGTTGGCCGTACGGCCCGCCACTTGAGTATAGGCCTTTTGGCGGTCATTGTCAAGAATTACTTTCGAGATGTAGAAATATCTTTTATTCTTTTTCTCTTCGGGAGGGGGGCGCAAGGGGGGATGGTGCGGGAGGAACGGCGGAGAAGACCGATGAGATCCAATGATCCCGTCTCTCGGCATGGGGCGCACCGAAAGGCAGTACAATGTCGATGCGCTCACCGCCCCGTTTTTGGGGCGGCGAGGCCTAGAACATGATCTGTCCTGTGCCCAAACGCACCGGACGTGCCCGTTCGGCGCGCAGACGGGCGGAGATCGTCAGGATTGAGCGCCTTTGATGTGGAACTTCTTGAGCCTGTACCGGAGATTCGCTTCCGAGAGGTTCAAGAGCTCGGCGGCTCTCGATTGATTGAAACCTGCGATTTCCAAAGTGCGTTCAATGAGCGTCTTTTCCAGGTTGGAGAGGGATTCGTCAAAGAGGAATGATTTCTTCTCCTTCAACTTGGCGATCATCCCTTCGAGCTGCGAATACTCGTCCACGAGGTGCGCCGGCAGCTCTATCGCGGACTCGCCGGACATGTAGACGGACTGTTCGATGACCGACTTGAGCTCCCGGATATTGTCAGCCCAGAGGCGTCTCGAAAGAAAGTCCATCGCGTTGATATCGATCGCTCGAACTTCCTTCCCGAGCTCACGGGAGGTCTCGGCGACAAAATGCTCGATGAAATGGGGTATATCCTCGGCCCGCTCCTTGAGATTCGGAAAACCGATCTCGTCGAACGGCTTCAGCACCTCTTTGGCCGCCCGGACGATGGTATTCTTCTTCAGCAATGACTCCAGAGGTTCCCTTAACGTGATGACGACGCGACGGAAAGGTCGCACCGGAAGGGCCTGAATGAGGTTCAGGATCGCCGCCTGGTCAAGGTAGGTGAACTCGTCGAACCCTTGAATGAGGAGGGTCGTCGTCTTGGCGAGCGGTCCGGTCCACGCACCTTCGATCTTCAATTCCTTGATCGTCGCAGGATGGAGCATGTACAACTCGCCCGACCTCGCCTCTTGGTGGAGCAGCCGTGTAAATGTCGACTTCCCTGTCCCCCGTTCGCCTATGAGAACGAGGTGTTTCTTGCCGGCAGCGTGCTTCGCGAGCTCCTTACGTAGTTTCTTGACTGCCGATGAATTGCCAATAAGTGTCGTTTCCATCTCTTCGAGCCTCCTTTGATCAGTTTCAGTCTTCAGTTTGTGAGAATGTGCCGAGTTTGTTATAACCGTGATTTCGCTTGAGAAACGCGCGCAGGATCAGCTGATCGAGTTCATCCCTCCACCGCGTGACCTTCTCAGGAGTCCGCTGCACCGCAAACTCATAGTACTTTCCGGCGACGGAAAGAACAAACCGCAGTTTCAGGTCATATGCGTACACCATGAGGAGGAGGCAAAAGATCGTAAAGTACTGTCCCACCCGGAACACCGTGTGGAACGCCTCCGGGTTCGACGTTAGAAGGAACCCCGCCGTATGGAAAATCTCCATCGAGAAGAAAAGAAAGAAGAGGATCAAGATCTTGTCGACATACGCCCCCAGATGGGCGTTCGTGCGATAGAACATTGCCAGTAGCAGAGCAATGACGGCGAGAAGCGCGACGCGGAGATAAATCAGCGCGAGATCAAGCGGCCTCCAAAACACCTTGGTCAGACCGTCTCCCTGGAGATATTCCCGGAGCCGGCCCACGTCAGCAGTCAACTCCTCTGAGTTGGTCCTGGCCACAGAAAGAGGGCTTGTCTTGGGAGCCTGACGGCTTATCGTGGCTGCAAGATCTGCATCGCTCAATCGAGCGACGTTTCCCGGTTGAAGCGTGGACTGCGCCTGTGTCATGCCGTACAGCACGAGGTAATCCCATTCCTTGAACAGATTGAAGGGGTGCACCACAAAGGACGAAAATAATGAATAGACGAGCGTGCCCGCCAGGACGAGTGTCAAGAGGAGCTTCCGCATCGCTGAGAACCGATGAAAGACGTAATCGACCGCGACGCTCAGGACTGCGAGGCTCGATACGAGCGCGAGACCGGCCTTATTGACGTAGAGGTAGTAGAGGAATGGACCATACGTGCTTCCTTTGAGGAACGAGGAACCTGCGAACAAACTCAGGAGAAGGAGGAGCCCTGAGCCGAATAAGAGAGAAGAAAAGAAGAAAATGCCCTGCTGGGACGCATCGTCACTATTCTTCATGATGAGGATGGAAAGGAAGGCGAGCAAGAGTTGAAGCGAGACGTTCACCACACCCACGGTGTCGAACTCCCGGTGAGGAAACAGAAACGCAGCTGCTCCAAGGAGTACAAGGAGCACCGCATATCCGATGACGATCTTCAGTTCCTGCTTCATATCATTTGCAGATGAAGGGAGATGAACGACGAGAACCTACTTCAACAGCAATACGGAGGTCATACATTCGCGTGTGGCCGGCCCTCTTCCACACAACACTGCACCCGGTGCTTCGGAAAAGATAACGGTTTTGGCGAACAGATACAACTTATTTCATACGGCGAGCGCTCACTACACCATTCGTCTCAATCGGCAGGATGCGGCAACATGTCCCGGAATTGCTCATTTTCGCACTTTTTCAACGACCTTCACTGGATACCCCAGGGTGACGCTGAATCGAAAATTAAATATTTACGTGAGTTCGTAACGGATTGACTTTTTCGTCGGCAATTCCCATATTTCTACTACATTCGCTCGCGGGAGGACACCCTTACTCTGGCTCTCGTAGCGATCACCCTGTACCCCACAACCACCATCACAAGAAAGGAACCATCATGCAATATCCACGACACACTTCTGGGCGCACCTCTCTTCTTTTCCGGGCGGTCTGCGCGATCGTGTTCTCGACGCTCCTCATCGAGTCCATCGCATCGGCGACCACGACCTCCGGCACGGATCCGCTCACATCGATGATCCAGTCGATCACCTCATTCCTCACCTCTGCAACCAATACGACGACATCCGCAACGAGTGGGACAAGCCCCTCGGACAGCACCGTCGTTACAAGCCAAGATCCGGGCAGCGGGCCGCCACCGCCCCCTCCGCCGCCGCCGACCTATTGACATCGCTCGTTAACAGTCGCACGTATGCCTAAACAGGCCGAGCGCCAAAGCATCGAGATGCACGGCGCTCGGCCTTTATGTGAGAGTGGAATCACGATTCTTTAGAATGGGGGACGTCGCTTGGCTGTGTCTGGAACGATAACCGACAATCGCAACGATCGGCTTCCGGAACCTGGGGCCTACCGGACGGTTCTGGTCAGGAGAGCCAGAAAGAACCCGTCGGTGTGTGAACGGTGCGGATAAAGGGTGAGCGTCTCAGATTCGGACGTGATGCCCAGCTTCGCGGCTGGTTCCTTCAACGATACGAGCCGGAACCCCTTCTCCTTGGCCAGGAACGCCTCAATAACCTCATCGTTCTCCTCGCGGAAGAGCGAACAGGTGGCATAGACGAGCCTTCCCCCCGGCTTCACGAACCGTGCATTGAACGCGAGTATCTCCGCCTGCTGCTCCTGGTAATGTCCGACAAGCGACTCCGAAAGCGTCCATTTGAACGAAGGGTTCCTCCGGATCGTTCCTGAGCCGCTGCAGGGCGCGTCGACCAGGACGAGGTCCGCCGTACCAAGGAGGTCGTCGGGGAGCATCTCGGACTTGAGGAGGGCCCGGACGATCCGGACGCCCGCCCGGCGCGAGCGTTTTTCAAGTTCTCGGAGACGCTTCGGCTCGTTGTCGATCGCGACGATCTCGCCGGTGTTCACCATGAGCGCCGCCATGTGGAGCGTCTTTCCACCCGCACCGGCGCACCCGTCGATCACCACTTCCCCGGGACGCGGTGCGGCCAGGATCGAGACGATCTGGCTTCCCTCATCCTGGATCTCGTAGCATCCTTCCGAAAAGGTCTTCGACGCCTGCGCGTTGAACCGCTTTTCTGCGATGAGCCCCTGCGGGCAGTAGCGTGCTGGTCCCGTGACGACCCCCTCGAGGGCGAGCCGTGCCGCGCATTCCTCGGGCGAGGACCGGATCGCGTTGACACGGAGCGTCACTCCCCCAGGGATGTTGAGCGCGGCGAGAAGTTCAGGGAGCTCCTTCCCCACCTGCGCCTTCCATCTCTCGACCATCCAGTCCTGGAACGACTCACGGACGCCGAGAAGCGTCTTCGGGTCGATGAACGGGAGATCCTTGTGATCAGTTACCCACGCGGCGAAGTCGCCGAATTTCACCGCGGGGAAGGAGGTCGTCCAGAGCGAAGGGGGAACGGCGTCGTCGCCCGTTCTGGCCCCCAGGGTCAGCGCGGAGACCGCATAGACGGCGAGAAAGCGTTTTTCCGGGAGATCAAGTTCGGCCGCATCGGGAAATTCTTCGAGGTATTCTTCGAGGAGCGCTTCAAGGTAGCGCCGGTTCCGGATGACGCGGTAAACCTCATCGGAGATGAACCGCCGGTCCCGGGAACCGAGATACGTCCGTGCGTGGAAGAAGGCGGACACAAGCCGATCGACCGGCTTGGCCGATCCTTGGGTGTGGAGAAGGAGTTCTGTGACGTGCCCGACGAGAGAGCCGAGGTTCATACGGCGACAAACGGGTCGTGCATCGCAGAACTCATGTACGCACGTGCCATGCGCGGTGTATTGAACGCGACGCCGAACGTTCCGAGGACGTTCAAGGCGATGACCCCGCCAAGACCGTCGACCTTCCGTTTCAGATGCGCCACCCCCCGCTCGGCCGCGTCCTGGGCGTCGCCGCCGTTCTGGTCCATGTAGTCGACGACGGTCTTCGCCATGACAACCTTGATCATACCCTCGCCCCAGCCGGTCGTCGATACGCCGCCGACCGCATTGTCGCAGTAGGTGCCGCAGCCGATCAAGGGGGAATCGCCGATGCGGCCCGGGTGCTTATTGAGCGTCCCGCCGGTCGATGTGCCGGCGCAGAGGTTTCCGCGCTCATCGAGTGCGACGACCCCCACCGTATCCGACGCGTGGTCGCCAAACGCCATCTTTGTCGTAAAGCCTTCGGTCGCGCGGATCGATTCCCACCGCTTCACCTCCCGAGGGGAACGAAGCGCCGACGGATCGCATGTCGGGACGCCGTTCCGGGAGGCGAACAACTCCGCGCCTTCCCCGACGAGGAGGATGTGCTCGCTATCTTCCATGATCTTGCGGGCAAGCGTGATGGGGTTCTTCACTCGGCGGACGGCGCCGACGGCGCCGCAACGGAACGTCTTGCCATCCATGATGCTCGCGTCGAGCTCCACGACCCCCTGAGCGTTGAAATGGGACCCGCATCCCGCGTCGAATGTGCCGTCGTCTTCCAGGCACCGCAATGACTGCTCCACGGCGTCGACGGACGTGCCGCCGGTCCGCAGGACCTCCCAGCCGATCTGGAGAGCCTGCGCGACGCCCGTACGGTGCGCCTCGAGTGTATCATCAGGGATGTTCCATGCCCCGCCATGTACGATGAGTGAGATCATTCTCGGATTGGCCTCGAGTTGCTCTGGATGCGCGTTTGGAGAAGGTACGAAAAAGCGGGAGGATTTACAAAACACCGCATGGAAAACGGGCGCCTTCCGCTTGCATCCGGAAGGCGCCCGATCGTGATCGTGTATCTTACCCGCGCGCGAACTCGATGAGGCCTTGCGTGTCCAAACGGACGTTCACCGTATCGCCCGGGGCGACATCCCCGGAGAGGAGCTTCTCCGAGAGCCGGTTCACGACCTGCTTCTGGATGACCCGCTTGAGTGGCCTCGCGCCCAAGGTCGGGTCGTACCCGAGCTTGCCGAGCCAGTCCTTCGCCTCGTCGGTAAAGGTGATGATGATTCCCTTCTGCTTGAGGCTCGCTTCGACCCGGCGCAGCTGGAGCTCCACGATCTGTCGGATGTCCTTTTGGGACAGGAGTTTGAACAGGATGAACTCGTCGATCCGGTTGAGGAACTCCGGTCGAATGGACTGCCGGAGCATCTCGTAGAGCTCGACGCGGAGCTCCTCGTAGAGCTTCTCGACGTCCTCGTCCTCGGCCCGCGCGCCTGAGAGCTTTTCCTGGATCCGGTGCGACCCGAGGTTCGACGTCATGATGACGATCGTATTCTTGAAGTTCACCGTGCGGCCCTTGTTGTCGGTGAGCCTCCCCTCGTCCAAGAGCTGGAGGAGGAGGTTGAGCACCTCCGGATGGGCCTTTTCGATCTCGTCGAGGAGCACGACGGAGTAGGGCTTGCGCCGCACCGCCTCGGTGAGCTGTCCCCCCTCATCGTACCCGACGTAGCCCGGCGGCGCGCCGATGAGCCGTGAGACGCTGAACTTCTCCATGTACTCGCTCATATCGATCCGAACGAGGGCATTCTCGTCGTTGAAGAGGAACTCCGCGAGCGCCCGTGCGAGTTCCGTCTTCCCGACGCCGGTCGTGCCGAGGAAGATGAACGAGCCGATGGGGCGCTTCTCGTCCTGCATCCCCGCCCTCGAGCGTCGGATCGCGTCGCTGATCGCATGGACGGCCTCGACCTGGTCCACGAGACGCTCGTGCAGCCGGTCCTCAAGATGGAGGAGCTTCGTGCGCTCGCTTTCGAGCATCCGCGAGACCGGAATGCCGGTCCACCGTGCGACGATCTCCGCGATGTCCTCGGCGTCCACCTCCTCTTTCAGCATCTTCTTATCCTTTTGGACCTCAGCGAGCTTCAGGGACTCCGCGGCGCGCTTCTTCTCCAGTCCGGCGATGACGCCGTAGCGGAGTTCAGCGACCTTCGCGAGCTCGCCCTGGCGCTCGAACGCGTCCGCCTCCGTCTTCGCCTGTTCCACATCTTCCTTCGACTTCCTGAGCGACTGGATGAGCTGCTTCTCGTTCTGCCAGTGCGCCCGGAGCCCCGAGCGCTTCTGGTTCAGGTCGGCGAGTTCCTTGTTGATGATGTCGAGACGCGCGTGCCCCGCCCTGTCCTCTTCGCGCCGGACCGCCTCGCGCTCGATCTCGAGCTGCTTGATCCTCCGCTCGATCTCGTCGAGCTCCTCCGGCATGGAATCGATCTCGATCCGAAGCTTGGAGGCCGCCTCGTCGACGAGGTCGATCGCCTTGTCGGGGAGGAACCGGTCGCTGATATAGCGGTACGAGAGCTGCGCCGCGGCGACGATCGCGCCGTCGGTGATCCGGACCCCGTGGTGGAGTTCGTACCGCTCCTTGAGGCCTCTGAGGATGGAGATCGTGTCGTCCACGTCGGGCTCGTTGATCATCACGGGCTGGAACCGCCGCTCGAGTGCGGGGTCCTTCTCGATGTATTTCCGGTACTCGTCGATCGTCGTCGCCCCGATGGCCCGGAGTTCGCCCTTCGCCAGGGCGGGCTTCAGCATATTCGCAGCGTCGACCGAGCCTTGGGCGGCCCCGGCGCCGACGAGCGTGTGGAGCTCGTCGATGAAGAGGATGATCTCCCCCTGGCTCTCGGTGACCTCCTTCAGGAGCGCTTTGAGCCGCTCCTCGAACTGGCCGCGAAAGCTCGTCCCTGCCACGAGCGATCCCATGTCGAGGGCGATGATGCGCTTCGTCTTCAGGTTCTCGGGGACGTCCCCCTGGACGATCCGGTGGGCGAGACCCTCTGCGATGGCGGTCTTCCCCACGCCCGGTTCCCCGATGAGGACGGGGTTGTTCTTCGTCCTCCGGGAGAGGACCTGGAGCACCCGGCGGATCTCTTCGTCGCGTCCGATGACCGGGTCGAGTTTTCCCTGGCGCGCGAGCTCGTTGAGGTCGCGGCCGAAGCGCTCGAGCGACTGGTACTTCTCCTCGGGACTCTGGTCGGTGACCCGTTGCGTGCCGCGGATCTCCTTGAGGGCCTTGTACACCTGGTCCTTCGTCACGCCCTGGTCCGCGAGGAGGGCGCCGGCGGATGACTTTCCTGCCATGAGCGCCAGCAAGAGGTGCTCCGTGCTCACATACTCGTCCTTGAGCGCCTGGGCCTCCTTCAGGGCCGCGTCAAAGAGCTGTGCGAGCGCCGGAGAGAGGTGCTGGTTCCCGGCGCCGGCGCCGGTGACCTTCGGGATGCGGCCCACGGCGTCGTTCACCTTGATCTTGATGTAGTCGAGGTTCGCGCCGACCTTCTGGAGAAGCGGGACGACGAGCCCGTCGCTGTCTTGGACGAGCGCCGCCAGGAGATGTTCCGGCTCGATCGCCTGGTTCCCATAGCTGGCGGCGATCTCCTGTGCGTTCTGGACCGCCTCCTGTGATTTGATCGTAAATTTCTGGAAGTTCATATGTCCCTCAATAAAGAAGCCGCTCGAACCTCACAAGAAGAGAGCTCTACTCTCTTCCGGGGGGAAACGGCGGCTTCGTATGTTGTGGCCGTCCCCGCCGCGAACATTCCGGGCGGGGACGGTGTGATGTTCGGTTACTTCTTGTCCTTGTCGTCGACCACTTCGAATGACGCGTCCTCGACCGCCTTGTCCTCTGTCTTCGGCTCGGTTCCGGCCGACTCGGGGCCGCCGTCGGCAGAAGGAGGAGGTGTCCCGGCTTGGGCACCGGCCGTCGCCGACTGGTACATCGCGCCCGAGGCATCGTTCCACGCCGTGTTGAGCGATTCCATCTTCGCCTTGATCTCGGTGCTGTTGCCCCCCTTGATCGCCGCGTCGAGTTCGTCGGCCGCTGTTTCGACCTTCGCCTTGAGGTTCGCGGGCATCTTCTCCCCGAATTCCTTCAGCTGCTTTCGGGTCTGGAAGACGAGGTTGTCCGCCTGGTTCTTCGAATCGATCTCGTCCTTGCGCTTCTTGTCCTCGGAGGCGTGAGCCTGGGCGTCGTGCTTCATCTTCTCGACCTCTTCCTTCGACAGGCCGCTCGAGGACGTGATACGGATGCTCTGTTCCTTGCTCGTCGCCTTGTCCTTCGCCAGGACGTGGAGCATGCCGTTCGCGTCGATGTCGAAGATCACTTCGACCTGGGGGACGCCGCGCGGAGCGGGCGGGATGCCGTCGAGGTGGAACCGTCCGAGTGTCCGGTTGTCCGTGGCCATCGGCCGCTCTCCCTGGAGGATATGGATCTCCACCGAAGGCTGGCTGTCCGATGCCGTGGAGAAGATCTCGCTCTTCTTCGTCGGGATCGTCGTATTTGACTGGATCATCGGCGTCATGACGCCGCCGAGGGTCTCGATGCCCAAGGTGAGCGGCGTGACGTCCAACAGGAGCACATCCGACACGTCGCCGGAGAGGACACCGCCCTGGATGGCAGCGCCGACCGCGACGACCTCGTCGGGGTTGACCCCTTTATGCCCTTCCTTGCCGAAGATCTCCCGGACGAGCGTCTGGACCCGAGGCATCCTCGTCATGCCGCCGACGAGGATGACCTCGTCGATCTGGCTTGGGTTGAGGCCGGAGTCCTTCATGGCCTTCTCGACCGGCGGTACGCACCGCTGGATGAGGTCCTCGCAAAGCTGTTCGAGCTTCGCGCGCGTGATGGTGAGATTCAAATGCTTCGGACCGTCCGCGGTGGCCGTGATGAACGGAAGGTTCACTTCCGTCTGGAGAAGCTGCGAGAGCTCCATCTTCGCCTTTTCGGCCGCCTCGCGGATGCGCTGGAGGGCCATCGGATCCTTCCGGAGGTCGACGCCTTCCTGCTTCTTGAACTCGTCGGCGATGAACTCGAGGAGACGCTGATCGAAATTGTCGCCGCCGAGGTGCGTATCGCCGTTGGTGGACTTCACTTCGAAGACCCCTTCGCCGAGCTCCAGGACGGAAATGTCGAACGTGCCGCCGCCGAGATCGAACACGGCGACCTTCATGTCCTTATGCTTCTTGTCGAGGCCGTAGGCGAGCGCCGCGGCCGTCGGCTCGTTGATGATCCGGCGGACGTTGAGCCCGGCGATCTCGCCGGCATCCTTCGTCGCCTGACGCTGCGCGTCGTTGAAGTAGGCCGGCACCGTGATGACGGCGTCGGTGATCTTCGTACCGAGATAGTCCTCGGCGGTCTGCTTCATCTTCTGGAGCACCATGGCGCTGATCTCGGGCGGGGAATAGACGCGGTCCCCGATCTGGACCCGAGCGGTGTTGCCTTCGCCCTGGACGACCTTGTAGGGGACGAGGCGCATCTCTTCCGTCACCTCGTTCTGGAACCTTCCCATGAAGCGCTTGATCGAGAAGACCGTATTTTGGGAGTTCGTCACCGACTGGCGTTTCGCAGCCTGGCCGACAAGCCGTTCGCCCGATTTCGTAAAGGCGACGATCGACGGGGTCGTCCGCGCGCCTTCGGAGTTCGCGATGACGACTGGGTCGTTTCCTTCCATCACAGCAACCACAGAGTTGGTGGTTCCTAGATCGATTCCGATGATTTTACCTGCCATTCTCAAAACCCTCCTTCATAAAAGGTATAGTCGTCCGTTGTCATTCGTAGTTGTGGAGCGTTACAAAGCCAATGTTCTCTCCCTGTTATCGCAAGAGGTATGCCAAGTGAGGGACCCCGGAGATGCCCCTAAATTTGCAAAAATGGGCTATCCCATATTCACTCCGTCTCTTGAAAACCCCCGTTATGCGGTCACAGTGTCAGTGGAGCTCTAAAATATGACAGTTCGTCAATCCCATCTGACAAAAGTATCACCTTGACTTTTGCGCCCATTTTTGCTAACATTTTAACACCATGACACTCCGGACGACCATTCCCCGCCTCCCGCCAACCACCTTTGGAGCTATCACCCGTTCCTTCGAGACGATCGATTCGACGAACAGCACGGCGAAAGAACTTGCCCAGGAAGGGGCCCTCGAAGGGACGGTGGTCACCGCGGAGGACCAGCGTGCGGGCAAGGGTCGGCTTGGCCGTTCCTGGGAGTCGGAGAAGGGAAAGAACCTAACGTTTTCGATCATCCTTCGCCCGCATCTCACGCACATACTTCTTGGGCTCCTCCCCCTTCTGGCCGGCACGGCGGTCTGCGAGACCTTGCGGGAAGAGTACCACGTACCCTCGGAATGCAAGTGGCCGAACGACGTCCTCATCGGCACGAAGAAGATCTCAGGCATCCTCTCGGAGGCGGTCCACCAGGGTGACATGTCGAGCGCTGTCATCGTCGGTATCGGCATCAACGTCAACCAGGCCTCCTTTCCTGTCGGACTCGGCGACCGAGCGACGTCCTTGTACCTCTCCTCCGGCCGAGAACATGACCGCACGCTCCTCCTCACGCGCCTCCTCGGCCGCATGGAAGCGCTCTATGAGATCCTCCAATCGGGCGGGGCCGACACGATCATCGCCCGGTGGACGGCGGTCTCTCCCATCATCGGCAAGCCGTTGCGCGTGACCGACGGGAGCACACTCCACGAAGGGACGGCCAGGGGCATCGCTCCCGACGGCGGTCTCCTTCTTGAAACGTCTGCCGGGATCATGACCATCCGCGCCGGGGACGTCACACTGCGATGAACGGCCTCCTTCTCGCTGCAGATATCGGCAACACGGACACGGTCTTCGGGATCTTCTGCGGCGAGACCCTCGCCGCAGAATGGCGCACGCCGACCTCCTCCCTGCGAAGCGCCCCGCGCACCGGCCAGACGATCGCGCTCCTCCTTCAGGAATCAGGCGGCGGAAAGCTCGGGGGCGCCGTCATCTCGTCAGTCCATCCCGGCGCATCGGCAATGCTCGTCCGCGTGATCCGGAAGCGGTTCCGGATCAACGCCTACTCTATCGCGGGAAGCGATCCGGCCGGATTTCGCGTTCGGTACCGCACGCCGGGGACACTCGGCCCCGACCGTCTCTGCAACGCCGCCGCCGCACGACATCTCTACGGCGCCCCGGCGATCGTCATCGATGCGGGCACCGCGATCACCTTTGATGTCCTCCTGAGGTCGGGCGCGTACGCCGGCGGCGCGATCTCCCCCGGCATCGCGGCGGCGGCCCGGGCGCTCACGAGAAGCACCGCAGCCTTACCGGAGGTGAAGCTGGAACTCCCCCCTGCCGTCGTCGGCAGGTCGACGATCGAGTGCATGCAGTCGGGCGTCATCTACGGGGCGATCGACGCGGTCGACGGGATGATACGCCGGATCCGGAAGGTCACCGGAGCGGGAACGACCGTCGTCGCCACCGGCGGGCATGCAGAGTTCCTCCGTCGGCACTCGAAGTTCATTCGGATCGTCGAACCAGCGCTCGTCCTGGTGGGTGCGCGCATTCTCTATGAGCATCGCCGGGCTCGGCGCGCCCGCAAGACGGCGAAGGGGTAAGCGCCCGGCGCTTACCCCTTCACACTACACATCCATCCCTGTTCCCTCCCCCCCCCAGCGTCCTCAGCCCGAAACGGGCAACGTCACCGTGAACTCGCTCCCGACGCTCAGATCGCTCTTCACCGAGAGCGTGCCTCCGTGCGCCTCCACGATCCAGCGCGTGATGGAGAGACCCAGCCCGGCGCCCCCCATCTCCCGGGACCGAGCCCGGTCCACGCGGTAGAACCGATCGAAGATCCGCGGAAGGTCCGCTTCCGGTATGCCGATGCCGTTATCGGAGACGATGATCCTCGCTGCGTTCTGCTCACGCACGAGCCGGAGGTTGATCGCGCCTTTCTGGCGGCTGTACTTGATCGCATTGTCGATGAGGTTGAGGAGCATCTGCCGGAGCCGGTATTCGTCCCCCTGGACCGTCACCGGATCTGCCTTCTGGAGCGTCACGGTGATCGATTTCTGCGACGCAAGAATGACGCTCTCCTCGTAGGTCTGGACCATGAGCTCCTTCACGTCGACCCTGTCCGCCTTCATCGCGACCTGACCCGCATCGGACCTCGCCAGGAGGAGGAGGTTCTCGATCGTGCCGCTCATCCGGATCGCCTCGTCGAGGCACCGGGCGATGATCATCTTCGTCTCCGCCGGTGAGACCTTGCTGTTGAGGGCGGTCTCGAGCTGGGTCCGAATGACCGTCAAGGGAGTACGGAGCTCGTGGGAGGCGTCGCCGGAGAACTGCTTCATCTGCTCGAACGATGCGTCGAGGCGCGAGATCATCTCGTTGAACGTGAGGATGAGGTTCCCGAGCTCGTCGTCGACGGCCGTCTCGGGAATGCGGTCGTGGAGCCTGTCGGCCGTGATCCGCTTGGCGGCCTCGGTCACCTTCGTCACCTTCGAGAGGGACTTCCGTGCGAGGAAGAACCCCCCGAGAACGGCGAGGACGAGTACCGCCGGTCCCATCCAGCCGAGGATGTTCAGGAGCTCGCTGAGCGCACTGGTGACGATAGTGGTCGGCATGGCGAGATAGATCGACGCCCGGCTCGTCTTATTGAACGCGAGGCGGATGTCGTGGTCGCGGAAGTTTGTCGGGGTCTCGAGGAGCCATCGGTGATCGGGCGGCGCGATGAGATAATGCGCGAGCGTGTCCCCGGTGAGGTTTCGGGACTGGTAGAAGATGTGGCCGGCCGTATCCCAGATCTCCACATATTCCTTCAGGGGCGAGAACCGGGAGTGTTCCTGGATCTCATCGCGCATGTTGGCCGCCGATTCCTGGCGCTCGTCCTGCTTCTCCATGTGCGCGGCGATCCACTGCACCTCGTTCGTGACCGACTGGTCCAGGGAGGCGTTGAGCATCCGGCTGACGAACTGGTAGGTGGCGAACCCGACGACGAAGAACGTGACCGCGACGATCGTGGAATACCACAAGGTGAGCTTGAACCGGATGGACCGAAGCATCTATTCGTCCTTCAGGATGAACCCGACGCCGCGGACCGTGTGAACGAGACGCTTCGGGAACCCCTCGTCGATCGCCTTCCGGAGGTAGTTCACGTAGACGTCCACCACGTTCGTCCCCGTGTCGAAGGTGTACCCCCACACCTGCTCGGCGATCGCGCGACGGGTAAGAATCCGGTTCTTGTTCCGCATGAGGAGCTCCAGGAGCATGAACTCCTTCGCCGTCAAGTGGATGTTGCGGCCGGCCCGGCGGACATTGCGCGACTCGACGTCGAGCTCCAGGTCCGCGACCTGCATGAGTGTCTTTGGCTCGACGCCCTGGCGTCTGAGGAGCGTCTCGACGCGCGCGAGGAGCTCGGCGAAGGCGAAGGGTTTCAGGAGGTAGTCGTCCGCACCGGCACGGAGGCCGTCGACGCGGTCCTCGACCGTGCTTTTCGCCGTCAGTATGAGCACCATGCTCTGGACCTTGTTCCGTCGGAGATCTCGGAGGACCTGCATGCCGTCCTTGCGCGGAAGGAGGAGATCGAGAATGAGGACGTGGTACTTCTTCGAGGAGGCGAGCTGATACCCATCCTCCCCGTCGTGGCAGACATCGACGGTATAGCCTTCTTCTTGGAGCCGCCGGGCGACCGAGTCTGCCAAGTGGCGTTCATCTTCGACGACGAGGATGAAGACCTCCCGGCCCGGACGGGGCAGGGGAGCTTTTTCTTCAGTGTGTGCTTTTTTTGTCATCGGGGGGTCTCTTCTGTACAGCCATACTACAAAAAATCCGGTAGAAGGTCAACGCCTTTCCCGCCGCCCGCCGTAACCCGCACGGGGGGAGGGAGAGAAGAAAAAAGCATCCCCCTCACTCGGAGAGGGGGATGCTCAAAATCTCAAAGCGGACGTTTGCCCGAGCGGACTACCGGTTCGTGAACATCGTGATGGAGGCCTGGGCGTACTGGACGAGCGGTCCGAAGTAGACGCCCAGGAGAATCGTCGGGATCACGAACATGAGAAGAATGACGATCTGGACGGCGCCAAACCGGATCGGCGCGCCGGCCGGGTCAGGCTGTGTGAGGAACATGTTCCTGAGGATCCGCAGGTAGTAGTAGAGCGAGATGACGCTGTTCAAGGCTGCGACGACCGCGAGCCAGATCCACTTCGCGTTCAGGAGCGCCGAGAAGAGGTATAGTTTTCCGACGAACCCGGCCGTGGGCGGTATCCCCGTGAGCGATAACAAGAGTATCGTGAAGCAGACCCCCAGCAAGGGGGAACGGTACCCGAGCCCCTTGTAGTCGTCGATGTGCTCGCTCCCGATCTTGTTCGCGACCATCATGACCGCGAAGAACGCCCCCAAGTTCATGAAGAAGTAGACGGCGAGATAGATGAGCACGGCGGCGTATCCCTCGTTCGACAAGACGACGACGCCCAACAACAGATAGCCCGCGTGCGCGATGCTCGAATAGGCCAAGAGGCGTTTGAGGTTCGTCTGCCAGACCGCGATGAGGTTTCCGATGGTCATCGAAAGGACCGCTAGGATCGCCAGGAGGTGGTTCCACTCGAATCCCGGCACGGAGATCCACGAGCCCAAGTACGAGCCGCCGACCGCAGCGTCGATGAACGTGACCTTGAAGAACCGCATCATCATCGCGAACCCCGCCGCCTTCGAAGCGACGGAGAGGAACGCGGTGACCGGAAGCGGGGCGCCTTCGTACACGTCGGGCGTCCAGAAATGGAACGGTACAGCGGAGATCTTGTACCCGAACCCGGCGGTCATGAGGACGACGGAGATGAGGAGCGTCACGTTGTTGACGTTCCCGGCGATCAGGGCGCGATTGATGCCGTAGATGTCCAACGACCCGGTGAGCCCGTAGAGGATCGACATGCCGTAGAGCATGAGCCCGGAAGAGACCGCTCCGAAGATGACGTACTTCAATGACGCCTCGCTCGAATCATCCGCTTCCTTCGTGAACGCCGACAGGATGTAGGATGACATGCTCGTCAGTTCGATCGAGAGGTACATCATGATGAGGTTCGTCGCCCCGGCCATGAGGAACATCCCAAGCGTGAGCGAGACCAGGAGCGCGTAATACTCCCCCATCATCCGCTTCGAGTCCCGGAGTTCGTTCGATTGGAGCGAAAAAAGCACGATCACGAGCGTGCTTGCCAAGGTCAGACTCTTGAAGAAGATCGAGAACGGGTCGACGGCGAGCATGTTCGAAAAGAGCGTCGCCGGTGCGCCGCCGTACTGGGCCGCGATGAACCAGCCGGTCACAACAAGTCCCAGCACTGCGACGTACGCCGGCATGGAGGTCCGTTTCCTGAGGAAGAGATCGACCAGGAGAACGACGCAGAATGTCGCCGTGAGGGCCGTCTCCGGGCGAAAGAGGTGAGAGCTATCGATGATATGCTGGAGCATGTGTGCGGTTACCTTATGAAACGATTCATCAATGGCCGATGAGGCCGGCACCGAGTTCCGGCTTGAATACGCCGACGAGCGTGTTCACCGACGAGGACATGAGATCGATCATGGGCGCCGGATAGAGGCCCAGGAAGATGACGATCACGGCCAGCGGCACGAGCATGAAGAGCTCACGGCCGTTGATGTCAGGGAGCGTCTTCCATTTGTCGGGGAGCGTCCCGAGGAACAAACGCTGGAGCGTCCAGAGCATGTACGCCGCCGTCAGGACGATGCCGATCGTGGCGGCGATCGCGATTCCGCGGAAGGCCTGGAACGCGCCGAGGAATGAGAACATCTCGCTGATGAAGCCGCTCAAGCCCGGCAGGCCCAAGGCCGCGAAAAAAGCGATGGTCATGATGCCGGCGTATTTCGGCATCTGATTCATGAGGCCGCCGAAGTCGTTCAATCCGCGCGTGTGAGCGCGGTCGTAAATGACGCCGACGATGAGGAAGAGCATCGCGGTGATCGTGCCGTGATTGAACATCTGCATGACGCCGCCGATGATCCCTTGTGTATTTTGGGCCGCGATCCCCAGGACGACGACGCCCATGTGGCTGATGCTCGAGTAGGCGATGAGCTTCTTGAAATCCGTCTGCGCCATGGCGACAAGGGCCCCGTACACGATGCTGATGAACCCGAGAATGGCGATCGGGATCTGGTAGTGGGCCGAGGCGTCGGGGAACATCGAGTAACAGACCCTCAAGATGCCATACGTGCCCATCTTCAAAAGGACGCCGGCCAGGACGACGCTGATGGCGGTCGGGGCCTCGACGTGGGCGTCGGGGAGCCACGTATGGAACGGGAAGATCGGCACCTTGATGGCGAACCCGATGAACAGCGCGACGAACGCGAGGTACCGCATCGACGTGTTGATCCCGCCGAGGATGGAATCCGCGGCGTAGTTCGACGGGTTCATCATCGCGAGCATGTTGAACGTATGGACGTGCTCGCCGGTGGACGGATCGGCGATCGAGACGCTGAAATACAGCGCGATAACGGCCAAGAGCATCAAGACGCTCCCGAAAAGGGTATAGAGGAAGAACTTGATCGCGGCGTATTCTCGGCGCGGACCGCCCCAGATGCCGATGAGGAAGTACATCGGGAGAAGCATCACCTCCCAGAAGACGTAGAACAGGAAGAAATCGAGCGAGACGAAGACGCCCATCATGCCGGCGTCAAGGAGCAGAAGGAGTGCGAAATACCCCTTCAAGGACTTCTCAATGCCCCATGAGGAAAAGACGGCGATGAACGAGATGAGCGCCGTCAGGATGACCATGAGAACGGAAATGCCGTCGATCCCGAGGAAGTAGTCGATCTGGATGCGGCCGAACCAGGAGAGCGCCGGAATGTCGATCCACCGGGCCTTCTCGAGGAACTGGAACCCCGCTTCCGTGTTGATGCCCGTGAGCGACCGATCGAACTTCATGAAGATCACGACCGCCAGGAGGAGCTGCAGTCCCGTGATCGCGGCGGCGGACCACCGGACCAGGTTCTTGTTGTCTTTCGGGAGCAGCAGGATCAAGATCATCCCTGCGACCGGGAGGAACGTGATCCACGAGAGTATGCCTATTCCGAGAAGCTGCATCGGTTATCGGTCCTTTAGGTTTGGAAAAATGCGCGTCATTTGAACCAGAAGAAGAAGAGCATCACGCCCAGGATGACCAGGACAAGATAGCTCTGTACTTTGCCGGTTTGAAATTTCTTGAACAGGATCCCGAAGAACCCGGAGGTGTACGCCGCGCCGTTGACGATCCCGTCGACGATATACTTGTCGAACCCGCCGGCCCCGGACCAGAAGAAGAACAGCGTGAGGAGCCCCGCGAGGACCCCCACTGCGACCGAGCCCGCGGCGCTGTGGTAGGGCCAGAACCACTGCCCCATCCAGAGCCCGGCCAGGACGGCCGAGGCGAACCCGACGAGAAGGAACATCTTCGCCGAGAGGTTCTTCCCCTTGGCGTGGTCCGAGTAGCCGAAGACCACCGCGAGCGTCCAGCTTGCCGTGCCGTTGACGAGACCATCGACGATGTTCTCGTCGATCCACCGGAGGAACTGCGTGATAGCGAGCGTCCCTCCGACCACCACTGCCCCGTAGAGTTCGTCGAAATACCACTTATTGACGAGGAACGTGTGGACGCCCTTCATGCGTGTCGCCCAGGCGTCCGCGCTGATCTTCTTCCACTGATAGGTGGCGAACGCGGTGAGGATGCCGATGGCCGCGACCAGGAGCGAGAGCCCCATCGCCGGGATGTGGGCGTGGTGGGCCGCTTCTTCGAACGCCTCGATGCCGGCGGCCTGGACGGAAGCTGGAACGACCGATTGCGGCCGTTCGACGGCGTGGAAGAACCAACCGTCGCTTGCGCCGAACGGGTTGAACGAATAGAACGCGAAGAAGCTCAAGGCCGCGAAGATGACCAGGGGGATGGTCATCGTCGCGGGCGACTCATGGATGTGGGCGTAGCGCTTCTCATCGGCATGGTGCCCCAGGAACGCGAGGATGACGATCCGGAACATGTAGAATGCCGTCATCCCGGCGACGAGGAACCCGACGATCGGGATGAGGAGATGCCCGGTGAGGTTCCCGTAGGCGAGCGTACCGGCAAGGATCTCGTCCTTGGAGAGGAACCCGGAAGTGAACGGCACGCCGCAGATCGCGAGCGTGTACATAAGGAACGCCAGGAACGTGATCGGCATCTTCTTCCTCAGACCGCCCATATTGCGGATATCCTGGGGATCGGAGTGGTGATCGTTCTCGTGGTGCATCGCATGGTGCATCGCGTGGATGATGGACCCGGACCCGAGGAAGAGGCCCGCCTTGAACATGGCGTGCGTGACAAGGTGGAAGAACCCGGCCGTGTACGCGCCGACGCCGAGGCCCATGACCATGTACCCAAGCTGGGAGATCGTCGAGTAGGCAAGGACCTTCTTGATGTCGTTTTGGGCGATCGCGATCGTCGCGGAGATGAACGCCGTGATGGCGCCGGTGTACGCGATGACCATCAGCGCGTCCGCCGTCATCATGGGGAACGTCCGGGCGACGAGGTAGACGCCGGCCGCGACCATCGTGGCCGCGTGGATCAAGGCGCTCACGGGCGTCGGGCCTTCCATCGCGTCCGGGAGCCAGACGTGCAGGGGGAACTGGGCCGATTTCCCGACGGCGCCGCAGAAGATGAGGATGCCGGCGGCCGTCAGCCACGCTTCGCTTCCCATGGGGATCTGGCCGGAGCCGATCGCATGGAAGATCTCGGTAAATCCGAACGTGCGGAAGTTATAGTACAGGATCATGATGCCGGTGAACATGCCGATGTCGCCGACCCGGTTGACGATGAACGCCTTCTTCGCGGCGTCCGAGGCCGACTTCTTCTCGTACCAGTGGCCGATGAGGAGGTATGAACTCAATCCGACGAGCTCCCAGCCGACGTAGATGAGGAAGAAGTTGTTCGTCAGGACGATGAGGAGCATCGAGAAGGTGAAGATCCCCAGGTAGGCGAAGTAGCGCGAGTACCGGATGTCGCCCTGCATGTAGCCGATGGAAAAGAGATGCACGAGCGTGCTGACGAGCGTCACGACGACGAGCATGATCGCCGTGAGGTGGTCGACACTGATCCCGATCTGCATCTGCAAGGGGCCGATCACCGGAAGCGTGCCGAAGTTCACCCAGGGAATGTTGAGCACGGCCGCTTCCTCGCTCCCAAGCGAGCTCGCCAGGACGGCCACGGCCATGGCGAGGCAGATCATGAGCATCCCGAGCCCGAACCAGTCCCCTTGCCGGGGCATGCGCTTCCCGAGGAAGATGAGCGTGACGAAGCTGAAGAGCGGAAGGAGAAGTATGGCGAGCGACAGCTGTATGATCGTTGCGGGCGTCACGCGATCACTCCTTCAGTTGATTGATTTCGTCGACATTCACGGTGGCGAACCGGGCGTAGATATTGAGGACGATCGCCAACGCGATGGCCGCCTCGGCCGCCGCGAGGATGATGACGAAGATGGCCGCCATCTGTCCGTCGAGCTTCGCCCCGCCGAACCGGGAAAAGGCGATGAAATTGAGGTTCGCGGAGTTCAGGATGAGCTCGATCCCCATGAGGACGATGATCGCGTTCCTCCGGGTCATGACGCAGTAGAGCCCGAGGGAAAAGAGCAGAGCGCTCACAAGGAGAAAATGTGTCAGTCCGACCTCGAGCATCATAGCGCGGCCTGTTGTGTTGGTTTTGAACGGGCGTCCCTCCGGGCGATCATCGCGGCGCCGACGAGAGCGACCAAGAGGACGACCGAGGCGATCTCGAACGGGAGGAGCCAGGTAGTAAGGAACATGTCGCCGATCGTCACCGCGGTCGTGGCCGCATCGGGCGCGCCGGCCAAGACGTTCCAGTCGGTGATGATGTACACGCCCGAGAGCGCCCCGGCGACCGCCGCGAACAAGAGCGTCGCAGGCAGGGCCTGAAGCGTGCCGGTCTTCATGTCGACGCTCACGAGCTTCGTCGTGAGCATGACGCCGAACAGGAGGAGGACGAGGATGCCGCCGACGTAGATGAGAAGCTGGGCGACCGCAACGAAGTCGGCGCCCAGGAGCGCATAGAGCCCTGCGACGCCGAAGAACGTGAACAGGAGCGCGAACGCGGAGTAGATGATGTTCCGGGAAAAGACCACGAGGGCCGCCGATGCGACGGTGATCAGGGCAAAGAAGTAAAAAGCGATATCGAACAGGCTCATGCGCTTACGATTGTGCTGGTGGCGTCGTGGGCGGTGCCGGCGGAACGGCGGGTTTCACCGCGACCGGGGCTGCGGGAGCGGCCGGTGGCGCTGCGGCCTTTGCCGCGGCAGCAGCCGCCGCTGCGGCTGCCTTCTTCGCTGCGGCTTCCTTTTCCATCGCCGCCGCGTTCTGCTTGATGACCGCCACTTCCGCTTCGGTGACGGTGACGTAATTATAGATAAGATTCCCGCGGTTGAATTCCGAGAACTCGTAGACGTCGGTCATCTTGATGCATTCGGTCGGGCACGGGTAGACGCAGAGGCCGCAGTAGCAGCACTTTGCGATGTCGATGTCGAACGTCGTCACCCACAGACGCTTCTTCTGGCCGGTGGAGGTCATCCCGAGGTCCTCGGTCGGCATCGCCTTCGCCGTCACGATGTCGATGCAGGAGACCGGGCATGCCATGGAGCACTGGTCGCAGCCGATGCAGTCGTCCATGTTCACGTAGAGACGGTTCCGGGCCCGTTCCGGCAGCTTCAGCCGGACGTCCGGGTACTGGATCGTGACGGCGGGCGTGAACATGTGCCGGAAGGTGATCTTCATCCCGATGAGCACCGACCAGACCGACGTGAATATTTGGTGAAAATACTGTGTCATACGTTCCTATGATCCGTTACATCACGAGATAGAAGCCGACGCCGAGGACGCAGGCGAACGCCCACGGGGTGAGCACTTTCCAGGAGATGTACATCAGCTGATCGACGCGCATCCGGGGCAGGGTCCAGCGCAGCCACATCTGGACGAACACGAAGAACATCCCCTTCGACAGGAACCAGAAGACGCCCCAGATGGGCCCGCCGAGGAAGCTCCCGAACGGGCTCGTCCAGCCCCCGAGGAAGAGCGTTGCGGCGATCGCCGAGACGGCGAACATGTTGGCGTACTCCGCCAGGAAGAAAAGCGCGAACTTCATGCCGCTATACTCCGTATGGTACCCCGCGACGAGCTCGGATTCCGCCTCAGGGATGTCGAACGGCGTCCGGTTCGTCTCCGCCAGGGAGGCGACGAACAGGATGATGAACGAGACGAACGTGAAGGGCATGAGGAGGAACTTACCGGGGAGCGACGCAGGGCCGCCGAAGAGGATCCAGTTCTGCATCCCCCCGTCCTGGTACTTCGTGATCTCCTGGAGGCTCAGCGAGCCGGTGAGCATGACCGCCACCAGGAGCGCGAGCGCGGTCGGGATCTCATAGCTGATGATCTGCGCCGCGGACCGGATCGCCCCAAAGAGCGACCACTTGTTGTTCGATCCCCACCCGGCCATCAGGATGCCGACGACGACGAGCGAGGAGACCGCGACGATGTAGAACAGTCCGATGTTGAGGTTACTCCCGACGTACGCGCTCGAGAACGGGATCGTCGCGAACGCAGCGTACGAACCGATGAAGACGACGAACGGCGCCAGGAAATGAAGCTTCTTGTCGGCCGCCGCCGGGACGATGTCCTCCTTTTGGATGAGCTTCAGGATATCCGCGATCGTCTGGGCCCACCCGTGCCACCCGCCGACCCGCATCGGGCCGAGCCGGTCCTGCATGTGCGCGGAGACCTTGCGTTCGAGCCAGACCGCGAACAAGGCGTACGGAACGACCCAGAGGAGCGGCACGAACGCCATGATGACATACGTGATGATGTCGTTGCCGAGGAGGCCTTTGAGGAGTGGTTCCATATTATCTGTCCACCTCGCCTAAGACGATGTCGACGCTGCCGACGATGGCCACGAGGTCCGCGATCATCGATCCGCGGCAGATCTCTGGCGTGACGCTCAAGTTGACGAAGGCCGGGGAGCGCGCCTTCACGCGGTACGGCGTTCCGGACCCGTCCGACACGATGTAGAATCCGATCTCGCCGCGGGGGCTTTCGGACCGGACGTAGGCGTCGCCTGCATTCGGCCGTATGCGCTTCGGGATCGCGGAGGCGACGTCGCCGTCCGGGATCTGTGCGAGCGCCTGCTCGAGGATATTGAGGCTCTCCGTCATCTCGCGCATCCGGACCATGTACCGGTCCCAGCAGTCACCGATCGTGCCGACCTCGCCCTTGCCCACCGGGACGGACCACTCGAAGCGGTCGTAGATCGAATAGGGGTCGTCCTTCCGTAAGTCGAACGAAACGCCCGAACCCCGGAGCATCGGCCCCGAACAGGCGTAGGCGATCGCGACATCCTTGGGGAGGACGCCGACGTTCGCGGTGCGTTTGATGAAGATCTCGTTGTACGTCAGCAGGTCGTTGAATTCCTTGATGTTCGGCCGGAAATACTTGCAGAACGCCTTCGCCTTGTCGACGAACCCGGGGGGCAGGTCGTGCGAGACGCCGCCGATCCATATGTAATTATAGAGGAGGCGCGCGCCGCAGGTCATCTCGAAGAGGTCGAGGATCCGCTCGCGGTCCCTAAACATGAAGAGGAACGGGGTGAACGCGCCGACGTCCAGGCCGTAGGTCCCCAAAGCGATGAGATGCGAGGCGATGCGCTGGAGTTCGGCCATGATCACGCGGATATACTGGACGCGCTCCGGGACCTGGATGGCGAGGAGCTTTTCCGCCGCCAGGCAGTACGCCCAGTCCATGTTCATCGAGGCGATGTAGTCGAGCCGGTCGCAGTACGGGATCACCTGCTGGTAGTTCGTCATCGACTCGCAGTGCTTCTCGAAACAGCGGTGGAGATACCCGACGTGCGGGATGACGTCGACGACGATCTCGCCGTCGACGACGATCTCGAGGCGCAACACGCCGTGCGTCGACGGGTGCTGCGGACCCATATTGATGATCATCTCCTCCGAGCGGATGGTCCTGCCGGTGGAGGTCTTCAAGGGATGGGTAAGAAGGTCGTTCATGAGTTCTGGAGTCAGAGGCTTAGTAGGGAACTTTCATGCCCTGGTAGAACTCAGGGACCTTGAAGTCCTTGCGCAAGGGGTGGCCCGGGTAATCTTCCGGCAGGAGGATCCGGCGGTGGTCGGGATGGCCCGTGAAGGTCATGCCGAACATGTCGAACGCCTCGCGCTCGTGCCAGTCGGCGCCGGCCCAGACCGAGGAGACCGACGGAACGGCCGGCTCGGCGACGGGAATATCGATCTTGACGGTGATCTTATGCCGGTTCGTCATGGAATAGAGGTGGTAGACGACGCCGAGGATCCCCTTCCCGTTGTCGACTCCGCTGAGGCACATGAGAAAATCAAACTCCATCTCCGCATCGTTCCGCAGCAGGAGCGCCGCGTCCAAAATGGCCCCGGGTGCGATCTTCACGAACGGATCGGGAACGCCGTCGATCTTCGCATCGACGACCTTGTCGCCGAGCTTTGCTTTGAGACGGTCGGTGATCTCCAGGGGGGTCATTTAGGCGGTCTTCCTGACGAGGCTTTCGTTGCGGATCTTTTCCTGAAGCTTGATGAGTCCCTCCATGAGCGCCTCGGGGCGCGGGGGGCAGCCCGGGACGTATACGTCGACCGGGATCACCCGATCGACGCCCTTGAGGACGTGGTAGCCGTGTTCCCAGTAGGGACCGCCGCAGTTCGAGCAGCTTCCCATGGAGATGACGTAGCGCGGCTCGGACATCTGGTCGTAGAGGCGCTTCACGCGGCTCGCCATCTTCAGGGTCACCGTGCCGGCGACGATCATGACGTCGGATTGGCGCGGGGTCGCGCGGGGGATGACGCCGAAACGGTCGAAATCGTAATGCGAGGCCGCCGCGGCCATCATCTCGATGGCGCAGCAGGCGAGGCCGAACTGCATCTGCCAGAGCGACGAGAGCCTCGCCCAGTTGAGGAGGCCGTCGATCGAGGTGATGATGACGTTGCTATTGTTGAACTGTTTGTCGAGAAGTCCCATGTGTATTCCTTTAGACCCGCGCCTCTTCCCTCGCCGCGGCCGCAACGGCGCTCGAGCGCACGACGGGGATGGTCGGAGCGGGCATGTCCCAGTCCAGATCGCCCTTCATCCAGACGTAGCCGTAGCCGACGAAGAGGATCGCGAGGAAGATGAGCATCTCCACGAACGCGAACATGCCGAGTTTTTGAAATGCGAGCGCCCATGGGAAGAGGAAGACCGTCTCCACCTCGAAGACGAGGAAGATGAGCGCGATGACATAGAAGCGAATGTTGAATTTGACCCAGGGAGAACCGACGGGATCTTCGCCGCATTCGTACGTGGTGAGCTTGCCGGGATACGCGCGGCTCGGACGAATGAGCCATGCAAAGATCAAACCTCCCGCGGTGAAGACCACTCCGACGATGAAGAAGATAAAAACGCGGCCGAATTCAGTGATCATGGACGAGGCGAAGAATTCTTGTTCAAGTCTTGCGAAAAGGGCTGAAGCGTTAAAATTTAAGCGCAGGAATATAGAAAGATTTTGTCTGAAAGTCAAAACGCCTGGCGGAGGCCCAAAAGGCGGGTGCGGAGAAAAATGCACGGGAGTCGTGTCCGGTGCAAAATGCGCTTGACTTTCTAAAAAGAGTGTCGTATCTTACGGGCGAGCAGCAGGGCAAGACCCACGGTTTCTGACTTCGCCTCCCAAGTTAGAATGCCAAACTTCCCCGCTGCTCATTTTTTTTGTCCACTCCGATCCGTCGCACCCACTCCCGGTCCATCGTTTCCCCGAAAGTCAACGCGTACGCAACACTATGTGGTTTCAGGTGTTACGGGCGCCAGATCGTCTCGGGCGTATTGCCTAGGGCGTTGACGCGCCGTGCAAGGACGAACAGAAGGTCTGAAAGTCTGTTGAGGTAGACGACCGGATGGGCGCCGACGGGTTCGGTGCGCGCCAGGTGCACGACGAGCCGTTCGGCCCGGCGGCAGACGGTGCGGGCGAACTGCACCATGGCGGCGGTACGGCCGCCGCCGGGAAGGATGAAGTGTTTCAAGGGCGCGAGCATCGGCTGCAAAACGTCGATGTGCCGCTCGAGCCGGCGCGCGTCGGCGGCCGTGACGCGCCGGATCTTCCGGCGTGTCTTGCGCGGCGTCGCGAGATCCGCGCCGAGCGTGAAGAGGTCGTTCTGGATCTGGCCGAGGATGCGGTCGATCTCCCGGACGGTGTTCATGGACCGGCAGACGCCGATGACGCTGTTGAGTTCATCGACGGTGCCGTACGCTTCGATCCGCAAGGCATCCTTCTCGACGCGCGTCCCGCCGAACAACGACGTCTTGCCGGCGTCGCCGGTCTTGGTGTAGATCTTCATCGCGTGCGCCGTCCGTTCATCTGCATGCCCATTCCTATCGCTTCCCTCGCTTCATGAACGCGGGGAGTTCGTTGTAGAAGTGCGCCGCCGTCCGAATGCCGCCGTAGAAGTTGTCGAGGTTCAGGAACTCGTCGGGCGCGTGGGCGTTCTCGTCCGGGAGGCCGAACCCCAACAAGACGGTGTCGAGGCCAAGGATCTTCTTGAACTGGACGACGATGGGGATCGACCCCCCTTCGCGCTGGTAGAGGGGCTTCTTGCCGAAGCCTTTTTCGAGGGCCTTCACCGCGGCCTGGACGCCGGGGCTCTCGATCGGGGTAATGGCCGCCTCGCCGCCGTGGACGTACCGGGCCTTCACGGTGACGGTCCGGGGTGCGAGCTTCTTCACGTGCTTGAGAAAGAGCGCCGCGATCGTGTCCGCCTTCTGATCGGGGACGAGTCGCATGGAGATCTTCGCCGACGCCGTCGAGGGGAGGACCGTCTTCGCCCCTTCTTCCGTGAATCCCCCCCAGATGCCGTTGCATTCGAGCGTCGGCCGCGCCCAGAGGCGCTCGAGCGTCGTATAGCCCTTCTCGCCGTAGAGGGCGAGGACGCCGAGCTCCTTGGCGTACTTCGCGTCGCTCCAGGGAAGCTTCTTGAACGCGTCCTTCTCCTTCTTCGTCAGGGTGCGGACGTCGTCGTAGAACCCCGGGATCGTGATCCGGCCGTTCTTGTCGTGGAGCTCCGCGATGATCTCCGCCAAGGCCTGGATCGGGTTGTGCACGGATCCGCCGTACGAACCGGAATGGAGGTCTTTGTTCGGGCCGATGACCTCGATCTCCATGTAGGAAAGGCCGCGCAAGCCGTAACAGACCGACGGAACACCGCGCGCGAACATCGACGTGTCGGAGATGAGCACGAGATCGGCCTTGAGGAGCTCCTTGTGGCTCCGGACGAACGGGTCAAGATGTTCGCTCCCGATCTCCTCCTCCCCCTCGATGAGCACCTTGATGTTGATGGGAAGAGCGCCGGACTTCTTCATGAACGCTTCGATGCTCTTCAGGTGGATGAAGACCTGGCCCTTGTCGTCCGCCGTGCCGCGGGCGTAGAGATTGCCATTCCGGATCGTCGCTTTGAAGGGCGGCGTGGTCCAGAGAGCGACCGGGTCGACCGGCTGGACGTCGTAATGGCCGTAGAGGAGGATCGTCGGCTTGCCGGGGGCGCCGAGCCACTCGGCGTAGACGATGGGATGGCCCGCCGTCGGGAAGATCTGGGCCTTCTCCATGCCGATCCGGGTGAGATGCGCCTTCATCCACTCGGCACAGCGCCGGATATCGGGCACGTTCTCCGGATTCGTGCTGACGCTCGGGATGGCGATGAGCTCTGTGAGCTCGTCGAGATAGCGCGCTTTGTTCGCTTCGATAAATTGGAGCACATCTTGCATGAGATAGCCTTTACGTGGTCATAGGAGCATACACCCTGCGAATGCAATCCAATATACTAAAGGGGGTTTCGAGTTGCAATCCTGCGGCCGTGGGACCGAATCATCCTGATGATGGTGGAAATTCAGATTTGTCTGAGTACTCCAGACGTCCGATCCGCTGCCGAACATGCGCCAGGTAGGTTTCCCGAACATCAGGAGGGAGGAACGACCTGTCGAGCAGCCGCTGGACGCCCGGGAGAGCAGGCATGGCGAACCTCCCCATGATCCGTTTGACACGCTCCTCCTGCATCCCGAATCTGCGGCCGAGTTCAGTAAAGTCGTCCTGGCAGTACTTCCCGTTCACCGCAGAGCTGTCGGTGGTGAAATCCCCTTTAAAGAGGTTCAGCGCGGTATCCGGCTCCACCGGCACGTGGATCCGCGTGTTGAGGAGGTCGTAGGCGGGCGCCATGAGGTGGTCGCCAAACTTTTCTGACCGGAAAAGCGAGAAGTTCTTCAGGTGCGCGTCCCCGTTCTGCACAACGTAGCTGAAGAGGATCTGGGTAAAGAGCTTTTCCACTTCCACTTGATATGCGCCGACATACCGCTTAAGGAGTTCACCGATCTCCTCATAGGAGAAGTCGTACTTATAGTTTTTCCCAGCTGATTCCGCCGTCCGGCCAGCGAACTGTGCAAAATCCTCCTGGCCCCGCTTCTTCCCATCGGCAAGCACGTCAAACCTGCGCGTGAGGTAGGCGGGCGTCCCGTCCGGAAAAAAGACAAGCCCGTTGATCGCGGTCGAGATACCGAAGACCTGAGAGGCGATCTGCATCGTCACGTGTTCATTGGCAGGCAGGAGATCGAGCCGCTCGAACGACCCATGCGGGACCGGCTTGAGAATGTACTCTCCTCCTCGCTCCGTGAGCACCAAGCTACCCGACGCGAGCCGCAGGGAGTGTTTCGTCTGGACGCCGGAAATAGACATTCGTTCACCGGCACTCTGCGCTTTGCGCGCGTTGTATTCGGGCCGGGTAAAGGGCAGAACGTGACTGACAGGGACCCCGCCGAAAAGGTTCCTGCGGCAGGCTGGGCAGTAGCTCGTATGCTGGTCCCGGAGACAACCTGGGCAGACGGTGAGCGCGTTCATTCTTCGACTACCGTCACCGCGCCGATCGTATCTGTCGCCGCCGTCTTCAAGAGACGGGTAAAGTGATCCGTCTCGTCGATCTTCAGAGTTCGGCATTGGAGCGTCATGTTCTCACCTTCGGAGAGGAGGCCAAAAAAGAAGGGGAAGAGCGCCGCTGACCGGTACTCGGCCTGCGTCCTGGGAAGCGTGAGGCTGATCGCCGGCAAGGAGGCATCTGCGAGATATGTTGGCTCATACCGGAAGATGTACTCATCTCCGCGCTTGATGATGGTGCCGGCAAGCGTGCCGTCGTAATACACCTTTCCGCGTCGTTCCATCATGGCTTCGTGCCCACCCTGAGCGTCATCCCAAGCGCACCAAGGATCTTGAGAAGAAGCGCGAAACTTGGATTAGCGACGCCGGACTCTACGGCTTTCAATCGTCGAACGGAGATCCCCGCGATGTGGGCAAGATCTTCTTGGTTGACACCGAGGAGTTTCCTTCGCTCCTTGATGACGGTTACTATTTCATCCAATTCTGACATAACAATTCACAATAGTGTCATATAATGCACTTCTAAGCCAACATAGGAGACTTTACGTGAAAAGTCAAGTCTATTGTGCACTATATTGCACTTATTTGCAGAATGTTATGTACGAGTAGTGAGCACGAACCTAAATTCGACAAAAGTGTCGAAGGTAAAGACATATAGTGCAATATCTTGCACTTCTATGTTACCCTCTTTCACGTCTTCCAGCCATTATGAGAGAACCTGAAGTATGCATGTGTACGTTCCGCACCCTTGAGGGCCTCCGACATCGATCGATGTCGCGAGGACTTCTTGTACGAATACTGGAACGATTGCATGTGGTACAGACTTCTTCCCCTGATACATCTCATCACTGCGGTGCGAAAGAGCATGTGCGATCACGAAGCAGGGAGCGGTCAAGGTCGACGTAATGTCGGAAGGGACATCAATCTCGTGCATACCAGCGTTGTAGTTCCCACGACCCAACGTCGTTCGGCGTTTGAAAATGGCCGTCGATTTGAGTATCTTCTGAGAAGCATACCTACGGAACCGACATGCATCTTCTGACTGCCGCTCTGCAAATTCTGCTTCCGATACTCTACTTCGGAACTATTTGGGCCTATGCCCGTGCATTTTTCAGCAGCGTCAAAGAGGCGGAAGCAATCAAGACGCCTCTCCTGTTCGGCACGATCGCCTGCCACATCCTCTATATCGTTCTCCGGTCCGTCGAGTACGGTCATCCGCCGATCACCTCCATCTTCGAGATCCTGTCCCTCATGTCCTTGACGGTGGCCTTGGTCTACGCCCTCATCGAGCTCAAGACGAAGAACACCGCGACGGGGTACTTCATCCTCATCTTTCCCTTCTTCTTCCAGCTCCTCTCTTCGCTCTTCATCAGGGAACTGGGGGAGATACCCCCGATCCTCCGGAGCAACCTCCTCGGTTTTCACGTGTTCAGCGCCCTTTTTGGCTATGCCGCCATCACGATCTCGGCCGTCTACGGTTTTCTCTATCTCATGCTCTACCATGATATCAAATCGAGCCATTTCAGTGTCATCTACAAGCGCCTCCCGAATTTGGAGATGCTCGAACGGATGAGCTTCACCGCAACGCTCTCGGGTTTCCTCCTTCTGACGGTCGCGATCATCGTCGGCCTCATCTGGCTCCCGCGCGCGATCGTCGATTATTCCTACACCGATCCGAAGCTCCTCGGCACGGTCGCGATCTGGTGCATCTACGCCGTCGGGCTCGGCGCGAAGCAGATCGCCGGCTGGCAGGGAAGGCGGATCATGGTTCTTTCCGTCGCGGGGTTCGCCATCGCGCTTTTTTCCATGAGCATCGTGAACATGTTCTTCACCGGCTTCCATAAGTTCTATTGATGCCAAACCGCGACTGCAAGGGGTCCGACCCCGCATGAACATCCACTGCCTCGGCATCAACCACCGCACCGCTCCGATCGAGGTCCGGGAAAAGCTCTGGTTCTCCGACGCGGAGCTGCCCGGGGTCCTCGCCTCCCTGAAGGAGGGCCGGATGGCCGAATGCGCCCTCGTCTCCACCTGCAACAGGACCGAGCTCTACTACGTCCCCGCACCCGGCGTGACGAACGGGTCGCCGCTCTGGCCGACGCTCGCGGCGAAAAAGAACGCCGCCGAGGCGTTCCGCGACGAGCATTTCTACTCCTACTCGGGCATGGATGCCGTCCGGCAGCTTTACCGCGTCGTTTCCGGCATCGACTCCATGGTCCTCGGCGACGTCCAGATCATCAACCAGGTGAAGGAAGCCTTTGCGTGCGCCCAGGCGAACCACTGCACGGGCATCCTCCTGAACCGGCTCTACAACACGGCGCTCCATGTCGGCAAACGGTCGCGCTCGGAGACCGAGATCGGCGAGGGGGCCGTGTCCGTGAGCTACGCGGCTGCGGAGCTCGCCTCGAAAATCTTCGAAGACCTCTCGCGGCGCACCGCGATGCTCATCGGCGCGGGCGAGACAGGCAAGCTCACCGCGAAGCACCTCAAGGGGAGGAACCTCGGGAAGATGATCTTCGCCAATCGGACTCGGGCGCACGCAGAACATCTTGCGGAGATCCTCGGCGGCGTCGTCGTCGACTTCGAGCGGTTTGCCTTGGAACTCCAGGGCGTCGACATCCTCATCAGCTCCGTGAACAGCAACACCCACGTCCTGACCGCCCCGGCTCTGCGCCAGGCCATGAAGAGCAGGGGGAACAGCCCGCTGTTCATCATCGACATCGGCGTCCCCAGAAACATCGACCCCGCGGCGAACACGATCGACAACGTCTTCCTCCATGATATCGACGGACTGAACCAGATCATCGACGGTAACCTCTCCCACCGCCGGGCCCAGACGCCGAAAGTGGAACGGATCATCAACGAGGAAGCGGCCGTATTCGAACAGTGGCACGCGTCCCTGGACGTGAGCCCCACCATCGTCGAGCTTCGGGAAGCGTTCGAGGCGATCCGGAGCGAGGAAGTCGGCAAACACAGCCACCACTTCGACCCGGTGACCAGCGAAGCCGTCGACATGCTGACAAAACGCATCATCAACAAGATCCTCCACGCCCCCATGTCAAATCTGAAGAACGGCACGGGGGAACACGCGTCGGATGATACCCGCACGAAGGTCTACTTCATCCGCCATCTTTTCGGACTCGACAAACGCACACATCATGAGAACAAGGACTAGCGTCACGATCGGCTCTCGGGGCAGCCAGCTCGCCCTGTGGCAGGCGCACTGGGTGAAGAAGACCCTCGAAGAACACCACCCGCACCTCGAGGTGCGCTTGGAGATCATCAAGACGACCTGCGACGCGATCCTTGATTCCCCGCTCTCCCAGATCGGCGACAAGGGCCTCTTCACGAAGGAGATCGAGCACGCCCTTCTCGACAAAAGCATCGACCTCGCCGTCCACAGCCTCAAGGACGTCCCGACGGCGCTGCCACCGGGCCTCACGATCGGCGCGATCAGCCGCCGGGAAGACGTCCGAGACGTCTTCATCGCCCATCCGCACAAGCGCCACAAGACGATCGACGAGGTCCCCAAGGGAGGGACGATCGCGACCGGGAGCCTCCGGAGGCGCTCGCAGCTCCTCCACCGCCGGCCCGATCTCTCGATCATCGACCTCCGGGGCAATCTCAACACCCGTTTTGCGAAGCTCGAAGCCTCCTCCTGGGACGGCATGATCCTCGCCCGTGCGGGGGTCGTACGCCTCGAGATGGCCCAGCGGATCAGCGAGACGATCTCCCTCGAACATATGCTCCCGGCGGTCGGCCAGGGGGCCCTCGGGCTCGAACTGCGCGAAGAGGACCGAGACGTCCTTGCGCTCCTCAAGCCGATACACAGCGAGGCCACCTTTCGGGCCACCGAGAGCGAACGCGCGCTCCTTCGGGTCCTCGAGGGGGGCTGTCAGATCCCCTTGGGCGCCTACGGAAGGATCGAGAACAATGAACTTTCGCTTGACGCGATCATCGGCAGCCTCGACGGCAAGCGGATCGTGCGCGGCTCGATCAAAGGCGCGCCCGAGGACGCACGCACCCTGGGCGAGCAGCTCGCCCGCACCCTTATCGCGAGCGGCGGCAAGGCCATCCTCGACGAGATCCGCAGCGCGGCGGCCCCGCAATGACACCGGACCTCACCGGCAGGACGATCCTCGTGACGCGCGCCGCCAGCCAGGCGGAGGAGTTCGTCCGCGCGATCGTCGAGAGGAACGGACGCGCGGTCCTCTTCCCCATGATCGAGATCGCCCCTCCCCACTCGTGGGAGGCTCTGGACAAGGCGCTTGATTCGATCGAACGCTACCAGGGGCTCCTCTTCGCGAGCGCGAACGGAGCAGAAGGATTCTTCCACAGGACGGGGGCGCGCGGGACCAAACCGGAGATCCTCGCCCAAATGACCGTCTACGCCGTGGGACCGAGAACGAAGGAAGCACTCGAACGCCACGGCCTCACCGTTCATTGCATCCCGGAACAGTACACCGCCGCCGATCTCGTGGTGGCCATCGCTGCCGAGGAGCTCGCGGGGAAGCGGTTCCTCTTTCCGCGCGGCAATCTCGGCACCGAGGTCCTCGCCCAAGGCCTGCGTTCTCGGGGGGCGCTCGTCGAATGCGCAGAGGTCTACCGGACGATCCAGCCCGCGCCGGCGGACGTCGAGACGATATCGGCAATGCTCAAGACCGGGGGTGTCGATCTCGTGACGTTCGCGAGCCCGAGCGCGGTGCGCCACTTCGCCGCCCTCTTCCCCGACGAAACCATGCGGTCCATCGCACGCCGGACCGCGTTCGCGGCGATCGGGCCGGTGACGGCTTCGGCGCTCGAGGCCGCCGGCGTTCCGGCGCAGGTCGTCGCACCGCATTCAACGATGGAAGCCCTCCTGGAGGCGATCGTCGGGTATTTCCAGAAAGCGAACGTACAACCCTAACACGCACAGAACTCATGTCCAACACACTCTTTCTCCAAGCATGCCGCCGGGAGCCGGTCACCCGGACGCCCGTCTGGATCATGCGCCAGGCGGGCCGATTTCTCCCCGAATACCGGGAGGTGCGCTCGACCGTCGACTTCCTCACGCTCTGTAAGACACCAGAACTCGCCGCGAAGGTGACGCTCCAGCCGGTCGACATCCTTGGCGTGGACGCCGCGATCATCTTCTCGGACATCCTCGTCATCCCGGAGGCGATGGGCATGCCTCTCATCATCGAGGAGGGGAAAGGCGGTCCCCAGTTCCCCACGCCGCTCCGGACCGAAGCGGCCGTAGAGGCGCTCGCGGTCCCCGACCCGGACGACAAGCTCCGGTACGTCATGGACGCCCTGAGGCTCGTGCGCAAGGAACTCGGCGGCCGGGTCCCGCTCATCGGATTTTCGGGCGCCCCGTGGACGCTCGCCTCGTACATGGTCGAGGGGCACGGCTCCCGAAATTTCCGGTACATCAAAGAAATGATGTACAACAACCCGAAACTCACCCACACGCTCCTCGACAAGCTCACACGAGCGGTCACGCTCTACCTGAAGGCGCAGATCGAAGCGGGCGCACAGGCCGTGCAGATCTTCGACACCTGGGGGGGCATCCTCACGATCGACGCGTTTAGGGAGTTCTCCCTTCCGTATATCGAACGGATCGTCCGGGAGATCGCACCGACGAAGACGCCGGTCATCGTGTTCGCGAAGGATTGTGCCCACTCGCTTGAGGCGATCGCGGCGACCGGGTGCAGCGTCGTCGGACTCGACTGGTCCATCGACATCGACGATGCGCGCGCGCGCATCGGCGCGAAGGTCGCCCTCCAGGGCAACCTCGATCCGACGATCCTGTACGCCTCGCCCGAGACGATCCGGCGCGAGGTGCGCTCCATCCTCAAGAAGTTCGGCCGGGGGCCGGGCCACATCTTCAATCTCGGGCACGGCATCCTACCGGACATACCGGTCGACCATGTCAAAGCGTTCATCCAGGCTGTACGCGAAGAAAGCACGCAGTATCATTCATCATAGGAGAACAACACCATGAACAAAAAAGCACTCATCGACGGACTCAACGAGGACCTCGCGAACGAACTCGGCGCATCGATCCTCTACATGTATCAGACCTCCACGGCCACCGGTTGGGCGGGCGAGGAACTCCGCGAACTCCTGACGCCAGAGATCACCGACGAGATGGGCCATGCCATCTTCCTCGCCGACAAGATCGCCGCCTTGGGCGGCAAGCCGACGACCGTGCCGCGTCAGCATGCGTCCCCGAAGGACGTGAAAGCGATGCTGAAGTTCGACCTGAAGCTCGAACGCGAAGCGGTCGAGGGATACCGCCAGCGCTCCATCCAGGCCGAAGAGGCGGGCGAGCTCGGTCTCAAGATCAAGCTCGAGGAGATCATCATGGATGAGACCGGCCACGCCGAGAAGCTCGAGCGCATCTTGCGGGGCATGTAGCACGACGTCATCAATCTCTCCTTCCTTCAGAGCGGGGGCATGACGCTCCCGCTCTGAGGCCAGGGCATCACAGCGGCATTCACCCAATCACCCCATCCATGGCCAACGCACCATCACCACCGTTTCACGAGAGCGTCGAACGGTACTTCCGGGAGCTCCAGAACACGATCTGCCGCGCGCTGGAACTCGCCGACGGCACCGCCACGTTCCGGGAAGACCTTTGGCAGCACCCGAGCGGCGGGGGCGGCGCGACGCGCGTCATGGAGCGCGGGACGCTCATCGAAAAGGGAGGAGTGAACTTCTCTTCGGTCACGAGCCAGCTCTCGAGTGCCCTTGCGGCGAAGATGCATGTCCCGGCCCAAGAGATCGTTGCGACAGGTATCTCGCTCGTCCTCCACCCGGCGAGTCCGATGGCCCCGACGGTCCACATGAACGCGCGCTACCTCAGACTCGAGAGCGGCGACGCCTGGTTCGGCGGCGGCACGGACCTCACTCCCTGGTACCTGTTCGAGGAGGATGCGCGGCATTTCCACAGGACGCTCAAGGCCGCATGCGATACCCACGACCCATCTTCGTACGCGAAATTCAAGCACTGGTGCGACGAATATTTCTTCATCCGACACCGCGGGGAGACCCGGGGCGTGGGCGGCGTCTTCTTCGATTACGTGCGCGGTGAGCCGGACCGGACGTTCGCGTTCGTCCGCGCTCTCGGCGACGCCTTTCTCCCCGCCTACCTCCCGATCCTCGAGCGCCGGAGGAGTGAGCCGTGGGGTCCGGAGGAAAAACGCTGGCAGCGCATCCGCCGGGGCCGGTACGTTGAATTCAACCTCGTCTACGACCGCGGCACCCTCTTCGGCCTCGAGACGAACGGCCGGACGGAGTCCATCCTCATGTCGCTTCCCCCGGAAGCGGCCTGGGAGTACGATCACGAACCGCCGGCCGGGAGCCGCGAGGCGGCGCTCATTACCGTACTGCGACAATCACAAACTTGGATATGACACCAGACAAGAAGATCGCCGTCGTACTCTTTCAGCTCGGCGGCCCCGATTCGCTCGAAGCGGTGGAGCCCTTCCTCTACAATCTCTTCTGCGATCCTGACATCATCAACTTCCCGGGAGCCTTCCTCGCCCGAAAAGGGCTCGCCCGGTTCATCTCGACGCGCCGGTCAAAGAAGGTCGCCGCCCACTATGCGGAGATCGGCGGCAAGTCCCCCATCGTCGACCTGACAGGCGCCCAAGCTCGGGCTCTCGAGCGCGAGCTCGGCCCGGACGCCCGGGTGTTCGTCGCGATGCGCTACTGGCGCCCGTTCACCGAGGATGTCATCGCGGAGCTCAAGCGCGGCCGCTACGAGAAGATCGTCCTTCTCCCCCTCTATCCGCAGTTCTCGAAGGCGACGACCATCTCGAGCATGAAGGAGTGGCAGAAGCAATCTGCCCTCTTGGGGTTCCAAGACGCGCCCACCTCGACCATCTGCTGTTACCACAACCATCCGCTCTACATCGAGGGGATCGTCGACAACATCAACACAGCGTACGCGAAGTTCTCCCACCTCGATCCTCTCGAGGTCGAGCTCGTCTTCAGCGCGCACGGCGTGCCCGTGAGCCTCATCGCCGCTGGCGATCCCTACAAGCTCCACATCGAGGAGACCGTGCGGCTCACCGTCGAAAAGGGGGCATGGAAGTCCCCGCACCGGCTCTGCTTCCAGAGCAAGGTCGGCCCGGCGCAGTGGCTCAAGCCGTCCCTCGACGACACGATCCACGAACTCGCCGCGCAGGGACGGAAGCACCTCCTCATCATCCCCGTGGCGTTCGTCACCGAGCATATCGAGACGCTCCACGAGATCAACATCGAGACGCGCCAAGAGGCCCTCGAGCTCGGGATCGAGCAGTTCGAGATGATGCCCGCCCTCAACGACCACCCGAAGTTCATCGCGTGCCTCGCCGACCTCGTCCGGAAGTCCGCCTCCGGAACGCCCACGGGCCTCCGGTCGTGTCAGGCGCTCCCCGGGACGCCGCTGGCCACCCGCACGCCCGTCCTCTGCCCGTTCTGGAACTCCGGCCAGGCGAGATGACGGCGGCCGACCTCTCCCCGGACGCCTACCTCCCCGCCGCGGCGGAATCCGTCGTCGTGATCGGCGCCGGCATCTCCGGCCTCTGCCTCGCGTACTGGCTCCGGAAGAAGAATATCAGCGTGACGGTGCTCGAGGCCGGCGCCGAGGCGGGCGGAACAATGAAGTCGTCCCGCAGCGGCGAGTGGCTCATCGAAACGGGGCCGAACAGCGCGCTCGACACGACGCCCCTGTTCGGAGAGCTCTTCCGGGAGCTCGGTCTCGAAACCGACGTCCTCTACGCAAGCGATGTCTCCACGAACCGGTACATCGTCCGGAACGGCATCTTGCATCCCCTCCCGACGGGCGCGGGGGCGTTCCTCGCCTCGCCCCTCTGGTCATGGCGGGGAAAGCTCCGCCTTTTGGGCGAGCCCTTCATCGGACGGGCGGCGCGCGAGGAATCGATCGCGGAGTTCGTCGAGCGGAGGCTGGGCCGCGAGTTCCTCGACTATGCCATCAACCCGTTCGTCGCCGGCGTCTACGCAGGCAATCCCAGCGATCTCTCCGTCCAGGAGGCGTTTCCAAAGCTCTACGCGCTCGAAGCGAAATACGGCGGCATCCTCAAGGGCGCCCTCCTCTCGGCGAGGGAACGCCGCGCAAGAAAAGAGACCGCGAAGAACACCGCCCGGATGCTCTCCTTCCGCGATGGCATGCAGACTCTCCCCAGGAGCTTGGCCGCCTCGCTCGGCAGCGCGCTCCGTCTGGGAGCGGGCGTCGAGCAGGTCATCCCGATGCGCGCCGGTAGGCGCCCTGTCTATACGGTCACGACGAAGGAAAACGGCGCCAGATCGCAGCGCGAAGCAGGAGTCGTCGTCTACGCAACGCCGGCCGCCGCCTCGGCCAGGATCGTCCGGCCGATCGACCCTGCCATGGCGGAAACGCTCGATTCGGTCTATTATCCGCCGGTCGCCGAGGTGTTCGTCGGCATCCCGGCGGGCCAGATCCGCAAGCCCCTCGACGGGTTCGGGTTCCTCGTCCCGGAGCTGGAAAACCGCAAGATCCTCGGCTGCATCTGGTCCTCCTCCCTCTTCCCGGGAAGGGCGCCGGCCGGCCATGCCGCGCTCACCTCATTCGTCGGGGGCTCGCGCCAGCCCGAACTCGCCGGCCGGAGCGATGCGGAGCTCGCCGAGCTCGTCCTGGGAGAGCTCCGGGATCTCCTGGGGCTCGAGGGGAAGCCCTCGATCGTCAGCGTTATCCGGTGGGAGAAGGCCATTCCGCAGTACCGGCTCGGGTACCGTTCGGTCCTGAGAGCGATGGACCGGTTTGAACAGAACTTTCAGGGCTCGTTCTTCTGCAGCAATGCCCGCGGGGGCATCGCCGTGGGGGACTGCCTCATGAGCGCGTACGCGGTCGCCGGCCGCATCGAGACATACCTGCGCGCCGGCCTGAGGTAGCCTCCCCGCGCCGATCCCGGACCGGGGACTCCCGAAATCGGCCGCGCGCCGCCGAAGAAATCGGAGATTCCGCTCCCGCGAAGGATGCAATTGCGGAGGATATTTCGTACATTTCACCACCAAGCTGTTCCACCTTTCCACTCGTCACGGAGATCGTCATGCCCAATAATAAGCCTGCCATCGGAGAAGACCTTTCGCAAAAGACTACAGCATCCCTGAACGGGAAGAACTCACTCACCATCACGGACAATCGTACCGGCAAGCAGTACGACGTCAAGATCGAGAACGAGACCATCCGCGCGATGGACCTGCGCCAGATCAAAGTCCGCGACGACGACTTCGGCCTCATGACGTACGACCCGGCGTTCATGAACACTGCGTCGTGCATCAGCCGGATCACCTACATCGACGGCGACAAGGGGATCCTCAGGTACCGCGGATACCCGATCGAGCAGCTCGCCGAGAAGAGCAATTTCCTCGAGACCGCGTATCTCCTCATCTACGGGGAGCTCCCGAACAAGGTCCAGTACGAGGAGTGGGCGAACAACGTCATGATGCACACCCTCATCCATGAGAACGTGAAGAAGTTCGTCGACGGGTTCCACTACGACGCACACCCGATGGGCATGCTCATCAGCACCGTCGCGGCGCTCTCGACGTTCTACACGGACGCGAAGAACATCAGCAACCCCGAGTCCCGCGCGCTCCAGATCTACCGGCTCGTCGGGAAGATGCCGACCCTTGCCGCGTTCGCCTTCCGGCACAGCGTCGGCCGGCCGTACGTCTATCCCGACAACGACCTGAGCTACGCCGGCAATTTCCTCAGCATGCTCTTCAAGATGACGGAGCTGAAGTACCGGATCAACCCGGTCCTCGAGCACGCCCTCGACGTCCTCTTCATCCTCCATGCGGACCACGAGCAGAACTGCAGCACGAGCGCCATGCGCAACATCGCCAGCTCGCACGTCGACCCGTACAGCGCGACGGCCGGCGCCGCCTCCGCTCTCTACGGCCCGCTCCACGGCGGGGCGAACGAAGCGGTGCTCCAGATGCTCGACGAGATCGGCTCGAAGAGCAACATCCCGGCGTTCGTGAAGGCCGTGAAGGAGGGCAAGGGAAAGCTCATGGGATTCGGGCACCGCGTCTACAAGAACTACGATCCCCGGGCGAAGGTCATCAAGAAGCTCGCCGACGAAGTCTTCGAAGTCACGGGGCGCAATCCGAAGCTCGACATCGCCCTCGAACTTGAGCGCATCGCCCTCGAGGACGACTATTTCGTGAAGCGAAAGCTCTATCCGAACGTCGACTTCTACTCCGGCCTGATCTACCAGGCCATGGGGTTCCCGGTCGAAATGTTCCCGGTCCTCTTCGCCATCGGCCGCACCCCGGGCTGGGTCGCGCAGTGGGAGGAGATGCTCCTCGATTCCGAGCAGAAGATCGCGCGGCCGCGCCAGATCTATCTCGGCCGCGACGCGCGGGAATACACCATGATGGGAAAGCGGCCCCAGGAAAAGAAGCCGAAGTCCGAAGCGTAGCCATCGTGTGAACAGGGCGAGGGCGGTGAACGACATCCCTATGACATCAAAAGTCCGGTGAGCGAAACAGCCGTTCTCGTCCTGTTCAATATCTTCATCGTCGCCATGCTCGTGCTGGATTTCGGCGTTATCCAGCGCAAGGCGCATTTTCCCACCATGAAGGAAGCGATCGGCTGGTCGATCGTCTGGATCAGCCTCGCCCTCTGCTTTGGCGCCTTTCTCTGGCATGAGTACGGCACGACGAGAGCCCTCGAGTTCTTCACGGGCTACATCGTCGAAGAGGCGCTCTCCGTCGACAACGTGTTCGTCTTCATCCTCATCTTCAACTACTTCGCGGTCCCGAAGGAGGCGCAGCACAAGGTCCTCTTCTGGGGGGTCCTGAGCGCCATCGTCTTTCGCGCAATCTTCATCGTCGCCGGGGCGGCGCTCGTGAGCGCGATCCACTGGATCCTCTACGTCCTCGGGGCGTTCCTCATCTACACCGCCGTGCGCCTTGCGGTCCAGGACAACGAAGCGGTGCATCCGGACAAGAACCCGTTCATTCGGCTTGCGCGGAAGATCCTGCCGATCACACGTGACTACCACGGGTCCGCATTCGTCGTCCGCCGGGATGGCGGGATCTCCATGACCCCCCTCCTTATCGTCCTCCTCATGATCGAGACGACGGACATCGCGTTTGCGACCGACTCCATACCCGCTATCTTCGCCATCACCCGCGACACGTTCATCATCTTCACCTCGAACATCTTCGCTGTCCTGGGCCTGCGCGCCCTCTACTTCGTCGTCGCGGGATACTTGAAGGAGTTCCGGTTTCTCAAGTACGGGCTCTCCGCCGTCCTGGGGTTCATCGGCGTGAAGATGATCATCGAGCCCTGGTTCAAGATTTCGATCGTTGCATCGCTCCTCACGATCTTTCTCTCCATTACGGCCGCGATCCTCGCCTCGGTCGCATCGCCCGGCGAGAAGGAGAAAGCATCATGAAGCGCCACACGAGCCTCGTACCGCTTTCGCAGGAGCACCATGACGGACTCCTTCTCGCCGTCCGGCTGCAGCAGGGGCGCGCAGCGCTTCCGCGGCTCTGGTCGCACGACCTTCGCGCACAGGCGGCATTCGTGACGCGGTTCTTCGCCGAGCACCTCACGGATCATTTTGCTGCGGAAGAGGAGCACCTCTTCCCCGCCGCCGCCGCCGCCAACCCGGGCTTGAAGGCCGCCGCCAAGGAGCTCCTGGCCGAGCACGCGGAGCTCCGGGCTCTTGCAGACTCCCTCCCCGCGGCCGACGAGAAGCACCTGGAATGCTCTCTCATGCGCTTTGGGCAGCTCCTCGAGCACCACATCCGGAGCGAGGAGCGGGTCTTTTTTCCGGCGTGCGAGGAGCATCTGCCGAGCGCCGAGCTTGAACGCATCGGGCGCGCCCTCGGACCAGGCCGCGGAGTCCCCTCATGAGGGCCGTCATCAACGGACTCGGGATGGAGTACGCCGTCGAGGGCCCCCGGACCGGGCTCCCCGTCGTTTTCATCCACGGCTTCCCGTTCCACCAGGAGATGTGGCGCCCCCAGACGGAGGCACTGAAGCAGACCTGCTACGTCATCACCTACGATGTCCGCGGCCACGGCAAGAGCGACGTCGGCGACGGCCAGTACAGCGTTGAGTACTTTGTCGACGACCTCATCGGCCTCCTCGACCACCTGAGGATTTCCGCGGCGGTCCTCGTCGGTCTCTCCATGGGGGGATACATCGCCCTGCGCGCGGCGGAGCGCCACCCCGATCGGGTGCGCGGGCTCGTCCTGGCGGACACCCGGAGTGAGGCCGACGGAAACGAAGGAAAGATCAAGCGCGCGCAGCAGGCGCTGCTTGTGCGCTCTTCCGGGATGAAGAAGTTCGCCGAACCGTTCCTCCAGGGGGTCTTCTGCGCACGGACCTTCGAGGCCGACCCCGCCACCGTCGAGATCGTCCGCGCGATGATCCTCCAGACCTCGCCCGTCGCAGTCGCCGGCACGCTCCTCGCGCTTGCGGCGAGGACCGACTCCACCCCCGCGCTCTTCACGCTCAAGGTCCCGACGCTCATTCTCGTGGGCCAGCACGACGTGCTCACGCCTCCTTCCGCGTCTCAGGCGATGAAGGAAAAGATCCCCCACGCGGAGATCCACGTCCTCTCAAAATCGGGACACCTGAGCAATATGGAGAACCCCGCGATGTTCAACGAGTTCCTCGTCGCATTCCTCCGGAAGGTCCCGTGAAAGCGCGGCCGGCGTCTCCCGCCCGCGTTCTTCTCCTTTCCGCGACCGCCGGCGCCGGCCACACCCGTGCCGCCGAGGCGCTCATGGCGGCCGCCGAAGCGATGGGACACCGGATCACCGCGGAGCATCACGACATCCTCGAGTACACTTCTCCCCTCTACCGGAAGATCTACAGCGAGGCCTACTTCGCGGTCGTCGACCGCTCGCCGGAGCTCTGGGGCTATTTCTACAGGAAGACGGAATCCGGCGGGGCGGGGCGCAAGCGCTCCCGGCTCGTCCGGGCGTTCGATCATTTCAACTACCGGCGCTACAGCGAGGCCCTTCGCCGGCTCCGGCCCGACGCCGTCCTGTGCACGCATTTTCTTCCCTACGCCGCTATCACCGACCGGCTCCGTGCGCCCGAGTGGCGCATCCCGTTCTTCTCCGTCCCCACGGACTTCGATGCGCACGCCCTCTGGGTCGATCCGTCGGTCCGCCGATACTATGTCGCAAACGAGGAGACCTCCTGGACGCTCCAGTCGCACGGAATTGCCGAGGAGCGTATCCGCGTCACCGGCATTCCGGTGATGCCGGCGTTTGCGCACTCGGCCCGGCGGAGCGCCCGCACCGAATTCGGAGTTCCTCCGAAGGCGTTTACCATTCTCCTGATGTCGGGCGGCTATGGCGTCAACTTCGCGGACGGCCTCGTTCCGGGCATCGCGAACTTCCTCGCGCGCTACCAGGATCGGGAGTTCTGCCTCCTTGTCGTCTGCGGGAAGAACGCCGCTCTCCACGCGCGCCTCGCGCAGGTGGCCATGCCGGCGAACGTGCGCATGAAGCTTTTTCCGTTCGTGCCGTTCGTCGACAGACTCATGGACTGTGCGGACGTGATCGTCACAAAATCCGGAGGTCTCACGACGGCCGAAGCACTTTCGAAAGGCCTCCCCATGCTCGTCCTCGACCCGATACCGGGCCAGGAGGAGCGCAACGCGAACTTCGTCGTGGAGCAGGGCGCCGGGTTCCGTCCCGCGTCG